>CASDTH010000013.1 GCA_949283655.1 uncultured bacterium | reverse complement strand
CGAACGGCCAGCGGCGGCACTGTTATGTTTTAGAAACTCTTTGATGTGTTCGGCAAGCCACCCAAAAAACTCGGCCACTCACGTGGCCTCAAACATTTTGGGCGTTTGCTTGCCTGCAAGCAGGCAAGTCCCCTCACGAGCCCGCCGGAAGTTTGTGGAGTCTGCCGCCGCTGGGCCTATTGAAAGGCTCTGCCCCTACACCAGACTGAAGGCCCCGTCGGGCGGTCGGGTCAAGACCCGACCCTACAATCAACTTTCGTAGGGAACGGTCTTGACCGTTCCGAGGCCTTGGCCCTCTATTGACCGAATCTGTTTCATGGATACTTCTGTTTTCATGCTCAGGCCGCAGAGACTCTGTGCGATATTGTTAAATCGAACAAATAAAACCGGATTCAACAGATATTCGAAAAATTTTAATCGTCAAATTCACAAAGAATGTTTATTAACCGTCAAATTTTGTACGTTTGGCGAGAAAATAAATCTGTGAATATTATACAAAACCCTATATATAAATTAAGGGAGCTGTGGCGATTTATATAAATTTAATCTTCAAACCGGCAATTTTATTAAAAGCAAGAATTATTTTATGCGCTTTTTATTATATGATGAACATAGAAAAAGCCTTCTGTAAGCAGCCCGATCGCTTACAGGATTAGGCTTTCACAAAGGAGGTGGCGTTCCTTCCAAAATGAGCAAAAAATAGACCGGCTTCACGCAAACGTTTGCGATTCACCTGTGCAAGGGGCTGGTCAGATTGGGAAGGTGATGCACAGGAATTGTGAAAAGAAAAGAGGTAAATGCATGAAAGTTACCAAAAAAGCGCTCAGCGTGGTGCTGGCCGTCTTGATGGTCCTCACCAGCGTGAGCGTAGGGCTCACAGCGCTGGCGGCTACGGATAGCGATTGGCAGGCCCTTGCTGACGCGCTGAAAAACCCGGATTTGCCAGCGTCTTCCGCTTACGGCACCGAGGGCTACATGGCAACGGTTGTGGATACGACCGGTGCGGTGGAAGCTGCTGCTGCTGCTTTTTATAAGGTGGCAACAGAAGATATCGCACCGGGCCAGAAGGGCAATCCCGGGAACCCAAAGGCAGAAAATGCCAACCACACTGCCGCAGGGGTGGCGGCTCAGGTGCTTGAGGGGCTGCAAAACAGAGGCCTAATGAGTGCCGAAGAGATCGCAGCTGCCCGGCCAACCGTGCAGAAGTTCGTCGGCGATATGGTGCATAACAATTATGATCATGCAAGCGTAACTTTTGGAATCGGTGAGGCTACCAATCCTGGCACAAGGGATTATGGTATTCGGATCACACGGCCTGTGGCAGAGTATTTGATGCGCACCTATCCCGCAGGGACGGACGTGGCAACGCTCCCCAGCTCGATCGATACGGTGATCGAATACAAGTGGAATCATCTGAGCCAAACAGAGAAGGATACCAATTGGCTCGGAATGGGAGATTCCTGGGCTTGGAACTACCTGAATTCCTGGAGCATGACGACTTCTGCGCCGGATACGCAGACGCCTGCCTTGCTGAAAGGGTTTGGGGAGTATTTTTCAGCTGAGAAGCTGGCTTCTGATTTGGATGCCATGAGCGCGGATGAGCTTGCAACGCTCGCCGCGAATAACCAAACGCAGTATGATACTGCGGTAAACGCCCTTGGCTACACGCTGCTTGACCATTTCTTTGATATGGACGCCATCAAGACGTTCATGAACAATGTGGAAGCAGCGCGCGATCTTCAGTTTGCCAGGGAAGATGTGCAGAAGCTTCAAGAGCTGATGGCCAACGACCCGGCCGCAATGGAGCACGATGTGCTGCTCACGCTCATGAGCGATCTGGTCGGTGTGCGCACCAGCCTGCAGGGGCTGAATCAGGATGCGGTGAACGCCGCGTTTGCCGAGGCCGGCCTTACCTGGGATGCAGTCAATGCCTACATCGCCTCTGTCAACGAGGAGATCGAGGTGGACAATCTCGAGGGTTATAAAGCTGTGATCGACGAGATCGTCCTGAGCCTGCCGGAAGATCTCACTACCGTTGAGGATGGCACTGCGCTGCAGGCGGATTATGCCCAGCTGCAAACGCAGATGGAGCTTGTGAACGACTGCACACCAGGGGCAATCGCCCGTGTTTTCCCGGATGGCACCGCCTATGTGACGGATGCGATTCAGAATCTAAAGGTAGAGCTCCAGCGCCGTGAGTTGCTGAATGAATCTTTGGAATTTGGCGCTTATTTTGCAGCACACAAGGCGGCCGATTTGACCACCATTGATACGGCCACGCTGCTTACCTGGCGCGCGGATGATCGGGCCAAGTTTGAGGAAGTGAAGGCCTATGAGCCGGAGGCGCTTGACGCCGTCTATGGTGAAGGCTGGTTTGCTTCCATCGAGGCCTACATCGCCTCCATTGACACGACTCTGAACGCTCGGATTGAGGCTCAGATCGATGAGGCTGTGAACAATTATCAGGAGTTTGGCCAGATCACCATTCTGAACTACAAGGAGTTCAAGGCAGCCTTTGACGGCATTGAGAAGCAGATTCTTGATGTCATCACCCTCTCCGAGGACTATCAGGCCAAGTATGACAGCCTGACTCCCATGCTGAACCAGTACACCGAGTTTGTTAACAGCAAGGGTCTGTCCAGCTGGCAGGAGGGCCCGGTGGAGTATCCCACCCGCGAGATCATGGCGGGCGACGTCGCCCGCGTGGAGGGCGAGGAGTACGAGGTCACTGCCGAGAAGCTGAATCAGGTGATTGAGTCCCTTGACAGCCTGATGAGCAATCCGGAGCTGACCGAGCTGCTGACCGATTTGGGTATTTCCGGTCTGGAGGGCACGATCTCCGAGCTGATCAAGGGCGCCGTGGCGGACAACCTGTACACCGATGCAATGGTCAACACGATCGTGACTACGGTCTATGGGATGCTTGCCGACACGCTGAACGATCCTGAACTCTTGGGCGATATGGACTGGCTCTACACAGTCCTTGATTTGCTCGGATACGATAGCCTAGTTGATGTTATTCAGGCAATTGGTATTGCAATTTATCCGAATGAGGTTGCCTCTTACCTGAACGAGTCCCTCTATCCGGAAGCTGACGCCGCCATGCAGGCTGCCGGCACCAATTGGGACAACTATGACGCAACTGTTACATGGCACGTTACCGATCAGGATAGCTTTGTCCAAGCGGTGAGCTATGCGCTCTGCGGCCTTCAGGAGATTCTGGAGGCTGCCCTGACGAACAAGCCGTTCCAGAATTCTATTGAACCCATTAGCGGTACTGAGGCGCATGTGACGATTGACGCCATGAACCTGTACGGTGATGTCGTTCTGCCGCTGTTGGAGTTGCTCGGCTGCGAAAATCTGACGCCGGTTGACCAGTACAACCAGGGCCAGTATTCACAGGATCTGCTTCCGCCGGTTCTGAACCCGCTGCTCGGCCTTGTTGAGAAACTGGCGGATGCGCCGGTGAGTACGCTCCTTGAGCTGCTGCCCAAGCTGGCATACGCCATGGAGTTTGACATGATCGCCGAGAAGCTGGAGGGCGTTACAATTGTAGGCTCTCTCAGAATTTCAACATTATGGGGACTTGTCGAAAACGCTTACACGCTTGACATTGGCAAGACGATTTCGGACGCCCTCGGTTCCAACAACCTGTATGGTATCCTGTCCTCCCCGACGCTCGGCCTTCCGTTTGACCTCGCCGCACTCAGCGACATCAACGTGCTGATCTCCGAGGTTCTCGGCATGGTCGCCCCGGAAGCGACTCTGGTTCTGCCCACGATTGACCAGGCGTATCTTGCCAGCCTTGGCACGTTGGAACAGTCCGCAAATGGCAACATTCTTTACACAGCGGATAAGCCCGCAGTCCTGCTCGCTGTGCTGCGCTACATTCTGCCGATGCTGGGCGATCAGGACTTCATGGATGCCTTGTTCGACCTTATCGGCACAATGACTGGCTCCGAGATTAATCTCGGTGAGGATGTCATGGACATCCTCAAAGGTCTTGGCAGCAATCCGGATGGCGTGATTTGCGCGCTGACGGAGCTGTTCGTGCCGTATGATTCGTACGCCTCCAAGGAGTATACTTACAAGAATGTACCGGTCCTTGTGGATGAGGAGGGCAACCCGATCCTCGATGAGGATGGCAACCCGATCACCCCGTCGCCCATCAACACCGTTACCTACAGTGAGGATTGGACAAAGGATCAGGCACAATATATTGCGGACAATCTCGACGAGTTTGTCAACAACATGATGACCATCCTCGGCGGCGCCGACATGCCTACGCTCGGCGACATGATCCGCAGCTACATCGCGGATGAGTTTTACACCAACGAGATGATCAACACGCTCGTGATCACCATTCGTGATGCGCTGGGCGGCATCGGCATCGATCTCGCCCCGATTCTTGACCTTGTGGATGTGGATCTGAGCAGCTGGAACAATGTGACGGAGTCCACCAGCTGGGGCGTTGTCCCGGGTGACAGCGTCACGTTCGCGGCCGGCCTGTCTCAGGCGCTTGCGCCGCTGACGCCGTTGCTCTCCTTCCTGCTGACGGGTGAGGACATTTCCGTGCTCGATACCGTTAAGGCCAACGGCTACTACGGATATCAGAACGGTATCGTCCCGCTGCTGGAGAATCTGGGCTGCAACCCGGCCTACATCCAGTCGTATGACGAGTACGTCGCACGGGTGAATCAGGATCCGAGCCGCGCGCTCAACGACATCCTCGACCCGATCCTCAAGCTGGTCGACCGGATCTATCAGAGCCCGATCGACACGCTTATGGACATCCTGCCGAACCTGCTGTATTTCATCGACTGCGGCGGCCTTCAGACTGCTGTGGAGAACACGGCGCAGGCGGCTTTCGTGATGCTTGATACAGTTCGCCCGATCTACAACATCAGCTTTGACCTGAACCTCAACCTGCAGCAGATCCTCGTTGACCTGCTTGCGAATCTCGAGATTGGCGGTCAGAAGGTGAACCTCAAGATCCCGTTCCTGACGGATCTGAGCAAGCTCATGGTCGGCACGGTCACGGAGTATGATTCCAAATCCGGCCTTGAGCCTACCTATATGCTCATGAACACGGATAAGGCAGACTTTGTCACGGTGCTGATGCGCAACGTTGTTGACCTGATCTTCTATGAGGAGAACCAGAAGGTCATCACGGATCTGATTGCGAATCAGGCTGGCCTTGATCAGGAAACGGCAGATACCCTGCTGAAAATCCTCAATACGTTTAGCGAGATGTATAAGGAGGATAACGGCGTTGACAAGATTCTGCACGCCGGGTATGTGATCTTCCAGACCACGCATGAGACTGGCGGCGACGCCATCACGGAGATTAAGGATTTCAACGAGCGCTGGAGCGAGGTCTTTGAGACGCTTTACAACAGCGGCAATGAGGATCTTATCAATCTGGCCGAGTGGGCTGACAGTGTGCTTGATTTCCTGTCCTTCGGTTTCATCACGGGCGACGGTATCGGCACGAGCGGCCTGATCGACTTCTTTGAGCGCCTGGCGGCGTTCTTCCAGGGCAAGGTGACGGATGTTTCCATCGACCGTACCTCTGCTGAGATGCTGCAGGGTCAGCAGCTTACGCTGAACCTCAGCTTCAAGCCGCTCACGGTGAAGAATAAGAATGCTGCCTGGAGCTCCTCCAATGAACGTGTGGCAACCGTGGTGAACGGTGTTGTCACGGCAGTTGGCCCTGGCGATGCCGAGATCACTGCTACCACAGAGGATGGCGGCTTTACCGTCAGCTGCGTGGTACGTGTGCGTGCGGACAAGACGGCCCTCAACGAGGCGATTGCCCTTGTGAAAGGCACGGCGCTGACCGCAGAGCAGCAGGCCGCGCTCAGCGATGAGCTGGCAGAGGCCGAGCGGCTTGCCGCGTTTGAGCTCGCTGATCAGGTAGATGTGAATGCTGCATATGAAGCGCTGCTTGCAGCGTTCCGTGCGCTTGACCTTGGCACAGCGGTTTCCAGCGTAGCGATCACGCAAAACGGTGCGGCTGTTGGCGAGGTTGTGTACCAGAAGGTTTCCTGGACGAAGCGCTGGAACAGCACGCCTGTCACCCTCGGCGTCGCCATTAACGACGGCGCGACGGTCAAGAGCATCACCTGGCAGTATGCCAACTGGTCTGTGGACGATCCAGAGGCGGATATCGAGGCCGCAGAGGACGGCAAGACTGCGGTCATCCGCGCGAAGAACAGCGTGATTGGCGCGCATTCCTGCTGGATTCAGGTGACGGTGGAGGATATCTACGGCAACACGGTTACCTCGAACCCGGTGAAGGTCCGCTTCTATAACTACGATTGGCAGAAATAACGCTTGCCCGCAAGCGCTGCCCTGTCATCGCACAACTGGCCCCTGCGGCCCGCCTTTTGGCGGCCCGCAGGGGCCGTTTTCTTTTCTGTTCGGCCGGAAAAGGAAACAAAGGGGGCTGTTTGGTATGGCCAACGGCGGCGATTTATAAATCAGCCACACCACAGCGCGTTCGGCGAACGCTTCCCGAACTCAGCCGCTCACGCGGCTTCAAACAGGCGGGAAGGTTCGCTTTTTGCCCTTCGGGCCCAAAAGTCCCCTCACGTGCACGCAGTGGGTGGCAGCAGCTGCCGCCTGGGCCTATCGTTACGTTTGAGGCCCTGAACGACTTGCAGGGTGAATTCACACCGGTTGGGTCAAGACCCGACCCTACCGGAGGGGGATGTGGGGAACGGTCTTGACCGTTCCGGCCTGACGAAACCACAAGCCTCCGGCAAGCCCGTAAGTCCACGTCTGATGCCTGAGCTTGCCTCACAGCCGGAAACATGCTATGATAACAGACAGTCTGGAATGGAAATGGTGTTATTAGCAATGGCATATTTACATGCTTACAATTTAAATGTCAGCTTCGGAGAAAAAACGCTGTTTGACGGTGTCTCCTTTGAGATTGGCGAGCAGGAGCGTGTTGGACTCATCGGCGTCAACGGCGCGGGAAAAACCACGCTGTTTCGCTTGATCACCGGGGAGATGGAGCCCTCGGCAGGGGAGCTGTTTCTCTCCCGGCAGGCGCGCGTGGGCTACCTGGAGCAGCACGCCTGCGCGGACGATGATCGCAGCCTTTACGACGAGATGCTCACCGTGTTCGCGGATGTGATGCAGGTGGAGCGTGAGCTGGGCGAAACCACGCGGCGGCTGGAGGCGGGCGAGGGAGATCTGAATGCGCTCATTGACCGCCAGCAGGCCCTCAACGAGCAGTTTGAGCGCATGGGTGGGCTTACCTACCGCAGCCGCACCCGTGCGGCGCTGATAGGCCTCGGCTTCCCAGAGAATGAATTCGGCCGCCCCTGTGGCAGCCTGAGCGGCGGGCAGAAATCCAAGCTGAGCCTTGGCAAGCTGCTGCTCTCCGGGGCGAACCTGCTGCTGCTCGACGAGCCGACCAACCACTTGGATATTGAGAGCGTAGAGTGGTTAGAGGGATTTTTGCGCGACTTCACGGGCGCGGCGCTGATTATTTCGCACGACCGCTATTTTCTTGACCGCGTAACCAACCGCACCATGGAGCTGGAGCACGGGCGTTTAAAGCAATTTAAAGGCGGCTACACCGCCTACCAGCAATTTAAGCGGCAGGAGCGGGAGGTGCAGCAAAAGCACTATGAGCACTCCCTGCGGGAGATCAAGCGCATCGAGGGGATCATCGCCCAGCAGCGGCAATGGAACCGGGAGAAAAATATCCGCACTGCGGAAAGCAAGGAGAAAATGCTTGAGCGCATGAAGGCCGGGCTGGAAATCCCGGAGGCAGAGCTTGCAAGCGTGCGGCTCTCCTTCCAGCCGCGCATGGTCAGCGGCAACGATGTGGTGCTTGCTTCCGGGCTTGCCAAATCCTTTGCGGGCAAGCGTCTGTTTGCCGGTGTGGAGCTGCATATCCGGCGAGGCGACCGGGCGTTTCTCCTCGGGCCGAATGGCTGCGGGAAGACCACGCTGCTGCGCGTTCTGCTAGGCAAAACCCCGGCGGATTGCGGCCGCTTTACCTTTGGGACAAATGTGCAGGTGGGGTATTTCGATCAGGGCCTGGCCGGGCTGCATCCGGAAAAAACCGTGCTGGACGAGGTTTGGGATACCTACCCCGCTATGACGCAGACGCAGGTGCGTTCGGCGCTGGCGGCCTTCCTCTTTCAGGGGGAGGATGTATACAAGCTGGTGCGGGAGCTCAGCGGCGGCGAGAAGGCGCGCACGGCGCTGCTCAAGCTGATGCTCTCCGGCGCGAACCTGCTGCTGCTTGATGAGCCGACCAACCACCTGGATATCTCCTCACGTGAGGCGCTGGAGGATGCGCTTGCGGATTATGAGGGGACGCTGCTGGCCGTTTCGCACGACCGCTATTTTATCAATAAGCTGGCCAACCGGGTGCTGCACCTGACGCACGACGGCGTGAAGGAATATCTCGGCGGATATGATGATTACGTGCAGGCGCTGGAGCAGCAGCCCACCGCTCAGCGGGCGGCCGCCGAAAAGCCCCGGCAGAATGATTATAAGCTGCGCAAGGAGCGGGAGAGCGAGCGGCGGAAGCTCGCAGGCCGCATCTCACGCTGTGAGCGAGAGATTGATGCGATTGATGCGGAATCCGCCGCCCTGAACGCCCAGCTGGAGCAGCCGGAGACTGCGGCCAACTATGAAAAGGTGCTGGAACTGACGCAGCGGCTCGCCGCTTTGCACGAGCGGCAGGAATTGCTTTATGCGCAGTGGGAAGCCATGCAGGAGGAGCTGGAGGCCAGCGGAGAAAATTCTGTGCCGAATGGTTGACAAAGCGGCGCCATGCGCATACAATAGAAGAAAATCAATGCTGTCTTCGGGGCGGGGTGCAATTCCCCACCGGCGGTAATGGGGCGTCTGCCCTGAGCCCGCGAGCCTGAGAGGGCCGATTCCGGTGCGATCCCGGAGCCGACGGTTACAGTCCGGATGGAAGAAGCGGCGCAACCTACCCTTGCGTCTGAGCGCCCTGTATCTACTGATACAGGGCGCTTTTCGTTGGCAGCGGAAAAGGAGTGGATCCCCATGCAAAAGAAAACCGTTCGGCTGGTGCTGATCAGCCTGCTGTCCGCCATCGCGTTTGTGCTGATGATTTTTGAAATCCCTATCTTTGCGGCCATCCCCGGCTTGCAGCACCTGAAGCTGGATTTCAGCGATGTGCCGGCGGCTCTGGCGGGCGCGCTGCTCTCGCCCGGCGCGAGTGTGGTCGTACTGGTAATCAAGAATGTGCTGGAGCTGCTGGTGCGCGGCTTTGGCTCGCAGATGGGCTTTGGTAACCTGATGGATCTGCTGGCGGGTTGTGCGTATCTTTTACCGTTTACCCTGTTCTACCGCCGTTTTTCCGGCCGCATACGTTCCCGTATTGCCTGCATAGCGCTCGCGGGTGGGCTTGGGACGTTGATTCGAGTGATCGTTGGCGCGGCGGCAAACTATGTGATTGCGCCGCTGTTTTTCCGTTACTTTCTCCAAACGGAGCTTACAGCGCCCGCATTGCTGGCTGCGGTAGGGGGAGCGACGGCGCTCAATGCAGTCAAGGGCGTGCTGGTATCTGTTGTGCTGTATCTGCTGCTGGCGGTTTCAGAGAAGTATCTTTCACGCTACCTCAAGCCGTTGGAGGCAGGCCGCCGGCCCCGCCATGGATGAGATGGCGGGCTTCTTCTGTTGACAGAGCGTGCCAAACAGCTGCCGCGTACAACGCGGCAGCTGTTTTTTGATAATTCAAAATATTCAATTTACATACGATTCATCGTATATTGGATAGCTAATAATAAAATACATAAATGTTTTAGTAATTATTGACTAAATATATATGATATGTTATACTTGGATTAGGGGATGATTCCAATGTTTTTTAAATAGGATGATTATAATCTATTTAAAGGAGAATTTAAATATGAAACATATCAAAAAGATATTATTATGGATAATATCGCTTTCTGTTCTAATATCATCGCTTGGAATAGCTGTCTTTGCAGAAGAAAAATTTGATACGCCCTATGAAGAAGATCGCTGGCAAATTAATTTCGATGACCTCGAAGTAGCGGTGTGCTCCAGCGGCCAAATGGTACTTTCGGTAGATGAAAGCAGAGGCTGGTTGTCAAGGCGGCAAGCGAAACGTGAATTAGAAAAGGCGAAAGCGTTTTTGGGAGAATACTCCGAAATAGAAAAACAACTTGCCCAGTCGATGCTAGAGTGTGAAGGGAATTTAAGGGCAGTTGGGTGTACGGTGGCTCCATTGGTGGAGGTAAATGGGCACTACGAACGTGTGAAAAAAGAGAATAAGCTTTTGGATTTATTGTTGGCGCCGTTTATGATTCATGTGAGCGCGAACACTAAAACAGGTGACAGTGAAAGGACGAAAGAATCAGATTATTTTGTTATGTACACAACTATTTGGGATAAATATAGTATGTCCGGCCATGATTATACTGCCCGTACTTATGCACATTGGACGAAAAATTCTGCGCTGAGCGGTAGCCAATATCCAGCGGGAGGCGATGATTATATTTTGTTGGCTGTTCCCCAAGCGATGGTGATGGTAGGCGACCGCTGTCAAGCGAAATATGGGACGGCTGGCTATGGAAGTGCACAGGATGACTATTCACGGGTATCGGGAGGGAAAAATTGGGTTCAATATTCGATAGTTGATGATCCGTTTGGTCCGAGACAGTTGACGGAAGTGGCCCTAGATGGGTATTGCGATGGTGATTTTAGTATTGCAACCCGTAAAATTAACAGCTATTATGTACATACGTGGAAACAACTTAGCTTGTCCATTTCGGTCGATGCTGAATTGAGTGGTACTGGTTTGAGCATTACTCCTAGCATTGAAGACAAGAGCTGGTCATTATATAGCTATGTAACATTTAATTTTTAGTCGGATGGTGAATGGATGATGGTAGCACGAAGCAAAAAGAAAATCACCGCAATCGTAAGCATTGCTGTGGCAGCGATCCTGTTGTTGGCGATCGGGCAAGCTGTCTTTTCGTTTTTCCGTTCCACCTACACGCGGGAAACGATCCCTGCGGAGTGCGCTCGCATCAGCGCGCAGGGCAACCGGAAGGCGACTCTGTTTGTGGAGCATACGTCCGACGATCTGCCCGGCTATTCCCTCTGGGTTGCAAATAACGGCAATGCGGATGCACCGCAGGAGCTCTATGTTTACCGGGAAGGGACGCTGGGGCGCTTTCACAAGCTGTTTGACCCTACGGCGCTTTATGAAGCCGCTGAGGGGCTCCCTGAATCCGATGCGCCGGTGAGCGTGGGCTTCATACAGTTCGCGCCCCGCGACGAAGAAGACCAGAAGTCACCGCTACAAACCGCCGTGCTCTACTCCGCGAACGAGGAGCGCATCAGCCTGTGCCGCTACACCCTGAAAATGAACGGGGTCGAGACAACGCTGGAAAAAGAGGTGTATCCCGGCCGGGATTTTATCATCACGGTGCCAGGGATCGGGAAGAAGGACGGCATCGAAATGAAGCTGATGGAAGTATCCTTTTACCGGGCGGATGGGTCCGAGGTCTATACGAATACGATTACGTATGAGCCGGAGCAGGAAACGACGGCCCTGCCGCAGAGCACGCAGGCAGGGGGAGCGGCCTAGCCGGGCCCGTTTGGCGGGCGGACACCATGCAAGGGGAAGCTTTTCGTCAAAATGATTGGTATAGCCAATCTCTACTTGAGCGCTTCCTCGTTCCGCTTGCGGCTCTGAACGGCTTGCAGGGTGAATCTGTGAGCTGCATCCTTGCGTTCCGGTCCCGGAGGAAACCTTTTCACGGCGGGCATTGCGCTTACCGGAGCTGCCCACCTGTTTTTGTTCCGCAAAACCGGGATTTGAAAAAAATTTGCCGCAGCGCTTGACAACAGCTTCTTATAGCGGTATAATGCATCCATTCGCAATTGCATATGGTATTCCAATCTGAAATGCGTGGATAGAGACTTCTCTTATCACACCCACTTGTGCAGAGAGCCCGTGTCTGGTGGAAAGCGGGCAGTGGCGGTAAGGGGCATCCCTCTTGAGCAGGGGCCTGAAAGCTTGCGGGCGAGTAAGCGCCTTCCGTTGGGCCGCGTTAAGGCCGGGGGCTTGTTGGAGCCCTGTAAGGGCGTTTCACCGGTGCTTTTCCGGGGAAATGCTGAATTTGGGTGGTACCGCGGGTTTGTCTATCAATCCCGCCCCAAGGCTGCTTGGGGCGGGATTTTTGATTTTATTTTACAGAAAGGGTGAGTGTCAACATGGAACTGAAACTGACGGAGGTCGCCGAGCGAATTCGCACGCTGCGAGAGATTATGGGCTTTACTACACAGGAGATGGCCGAAACCATTGGCTGCACAGAGGCGGAATATGTGGCGTCGGAAAACGGCGAGACGGACTTCTCCTTCACCTTTTTATTCAAATGCGCGGATAAATTCGGTGTGGATATGATTGAGATCCTCACAGGGGAGAACCCGCACCTGCTGTTTTATTCCATCGTCCGCAAGGGAGAGGGGCTGCCGATCAAGCGCCGCTCCGGCTTTGACTATTATCATCTGGCCCCCTATCTCAAGGGCAAATTCTGCGAGCCGTTCCTGGTGACCGCGCCCTACAAGGAGGAGGAGCAGGAAAAGCCGATTGAGCTCTCTACCCACGAGGGGCAGGAATTCGACTTCATTCTCAAGGGCTCGCTCAAAGCGCAGTTTGAGAACCATACGGAGATCCTCCATGAGGGCGACAGCGTGATTTATGACTCCTCCCATGGCCATGGCATGATTGCAACGGGCGGCGAGGATTGCCTGTTCCTTGCGATCATTCTGAAGGTGCAGGATGAAAAAAATAAATCATAACGATCATAATTATGGAGGAGATTGCAATGCTGCATGTCAATGAGAGATACGTCGATGAAACCTGGGATTCACAGGGCCATATCGTCGATTACAAATATAAATACCCGGAGAATTTTAACTTTGCCTATGACGTGGTGGATGAAATTGCGAAAGCTGAGCCGGAGCGCCGCGCAATGGTTTGGTGCAACCCGGAAGGGGAGGAGCACATCTTTACCTATGGCGACCTCAAGCGCTACAGCGATAAAACCGCCAATATGCTGCGCTCAAAGGGGATTGGCAAGGGCGATATGGTCATGGTGGTGCTCAAGCGGCACTATCAATTCTGGTTTACAATTCTGGCGTTGCACAAGCTCGGCGCGGTGATCATCCCCGCCACATTTCTGCTGACAAAGCATGATATTGTTTACCGCCTAAATTCTGCTTCGGTCAAGGCGGTGATCTGCACCGGCCAGGGCGATGTGGCTGAGCACTTTGACGCAGCTGAGCCGGAATGCCCGACCTGGCAAATCAAGCTCATGGTCAACGGCATGCGCCCGGGCTGGGAAGATTTTATGGCGGAGATGGAGAAGGCGCCGGAAGCCTTCGACCGCGTGCCCACGCTTGCGAGCGACCCGATGATTCTCTATTTTTCCTCCGGCACAACCGGTAACCCGAAAATGGCGCTGCATCCCTTCACCTATGCGCTGGGGCACCTCTCCACCGCAAAATACTGGCATAACGTTGATCCGGAGGGCCTTCACCTCACCATTGCGGATACTGGCTGGGGCAAGGCCGTTTGGGGCAAGCTCTATGGGCAGATGTTCATGGAGAGCTGCGTGTTCGTCTATGATTTTGATAAATTCCATGCGGCGGATATCCTTGATAAGGTATCGCAATATGGCGTTACCTCTCTGTGCTGCCCGCCGACAATGTTCCGTTTCTTTTTACAGGAGGATGTGAAGAGCTGGGATTTGAGCAAGCTTACCTACTGCACCATTGCGGGCGAGGCGCTGAGCCCGGATGTGTTTAACAAATGGTATGAAGCCACCGGTATCAAGCTTATGGAGGGCTTCGGGCAGACGGAAACCACACTCCTGATTGCAAACCTTGTGGGCATGGAGCCAAAGCCGGGCTCTATGGGCAAGCCAATCCCGCAGTACGATGTGATGATCGCGGATGAGGATGGCGAGCCGGTGCAGCCGGGCGTCACGGGCGAGATCGTCGTTAAGCTTGACCACGGCAAGCCCATTGGCCTGTTTGACTGCTATTACCGGGATGAGAAGCGCACGCGGGAGGCCATGCACGACGGCCTCTATCACACGGGCGACACGGCGTGGATGGATGAGGATGGCTACTACTGGTATGTTGGCCGCACTGACGATGTGATCAAATCCTCCGGCTACCGCATCGGGCCGTTTGAGATCGAGAGTGTGCTGGCGGAGCATCCGGCAGTGCTGGAGTGTGCGGTCACAGGCGTGCCAGACCCGCTGCGCGGCAATGTCGTCAAGGCGACCATTGTGCTGCGCCCGGGCTTTGAGGCGAGCGAGGCGCTGAAAAAAGAGCTTCAGGATCATGTCAAACGCGAGACCGCCCCTTATAAATATCCGCGTGTAGTCGAATTTGTCGAGGAACTGCCCAAGACGGTCAATGGTAAAATCCGCCGGGTAGCAATCCGGGAAAACGATTTGAAACAGAAGCAGTAACCTTAGGCTATAGAGGGGATTGGCCAAATTGTTAGTATCAGTGTACATGGGCCCACATCGGTTTTCAGCGCCATGGCCGCGCCTCTGGCTTGCGTTATCCTCCTTGCTTTCCCACCAAGCCCTGCCGTGCCTGAGAACGCAGCGAGCACCTGTCTGAGCCCGCCGGGCGGCGATGTTCCCCCTGTACACTGATGCTATTGATATGCAAAAGAAATTCGCCCAGTAGAGGGAAGTCTCTACCGGGCGAATTTCTTTTTTAGACGTCAATTTTGGCATTGAAAGAAGCACGGTTTTACAGCGATTTCAACAGGTTCGGCAATCGTTTGAGTGCGCCGGGCACGCCCTTGAGGATTTTGCCCAGGCCCTTGGCAAATTTGTCTTCCCCCAAAATCAGCAGCAGGCCCTGCGCCATATCGGGGCTGAGAACGCCCATGCTGTCCGCAATGAAGAGCTTGATGGGGGATTGGAGGACAAGCCCGGCAGCCATGGAATCCGGATCGATCATCTTACCCATCAGGCGGTTCAGGCGCCCGCCCCACTTGCCGTTTTTCGCATCCTCAAAGGTGCTGGTGAGGTTGAGCGGCTGGCTATCATCCCGCTTCGAAGGCGGAATCTCATGGCCCAGCACAGCCTCAAACTCGATATCCGTCACCTGGGTGACGGAGCCCGCATAATAGGAGGGAGCGCTAGCCCTGTAATCCGGAATACTGGCCTCTACAGTGGATTGCACCTCAACGCTGCCCTCCAGGCGGATATCGCGGCTTGAAGCGCCGACCAGAATGCGGAACTTGCCGCTCTCTACATGCCAATCGCCCAGCGTGGTGTTATAGTAGGCGAAGGCGCGCTTGCCCAGCGTGACCGAAACAGTTTTTTCCTCGCCCGCCTTCAGGAAGATTTTCCGGAAGCCCTTGAGCTCCTTTGGGGCGCGGTAGATGGTGCTCTCCTCATCGGCCACATAAATTTGTGCAATTTCTGCGCCATCCATATTGCCGGTGTTTTTCACCTTGAAGCTGACGGTAAGCGTGTCGGTATCCTGCATTTGGGCGGCAGAAAGGGTCAGATCACTGTAGGCGAATGTGGTGTAGGAAAGGCCATAGCCAAACGGGAACCGGACGGGAATCTCTGCCTTGTCGTAGTACCGGTAGCCTACATAGATGCCCTCGCGGTATTCCACAGAAACCGTAGTGCCGGGGAAGTAGTTTGTGCTGGAAACGTCGGAGAGCGCCATGGGGTAAGTCTCCGCCAGCTTGGCGCTTGGGTTGACGTCGCCAAACAGAATATCGACTGCGGCGCTGCCACTCGTCTGCCCGCAGAGATGGCTGTGTAGGATGGCAGGCACCTGGTCTGCCCATGGCAGCTCCACTGCTGCGCCGCCCGCCAGCACGACGATGGTGTTGGGGTTGGCCTTCGCCACCTCTTCCACCAGCCGGTTGTGTAGCGGGGGCAGCTGCATGTGACGGCGGTCGCAGCCCTCCGTTTCATATTCGTCTGTCAGGCCGACGAAGACGATGGCTGCTTGCGCGTTCTTAGCCTTTGCCACGGCCTCAGCGATAAACGCATCATCCGGGGTTTTATTCTTTTTCTCTGTGGAGTAGCCGGGCGCATAGTCCACAGAGATGCCCTCCTGCACCATGGTATCATAGGCGCAGTCAAGCTGGATGGGGTTGATTAACGAGCTGCCCGCGCCCTGATAGCGCGGCTTTTTAGCCATTTCACCAATGACGGCGACCCGCTTCTGCTTGCTCAGCGGCAGAAGGCCACCGTCATTCTTCAGCAGCACCATGCACTGGCCGGCAATTTTCCGCGCAAGGGCATGGTGCTCCTGTGCGTTGTAGGTGTATTCTCCGAGCGTTTCCTCGCTCTTTTTGGCCAGGTCGATCAGGTGATCCACCATCTGATTCAGGAAATCCTCAGAGATTTTTCCATCCCGCACTGCCTGTGCGATCGCCTGATCGTTTGTACCGCCGGAGAAGGGCATTTCCAGCTCCTGACCGGCCAGCAGGCCCTCCACACGGTCATTTTCTGCGCCCCAGTCGGTCACCACGAGGCCTTTGAAGCCGAAATCCCCACGCAGTACGTCTGTCAGCAGCCATTTGTTTTCCGCACAGTAGGTGCCGTTTAAACGGTTGTAGGCGCACATGACTGTCCACGGCTGCGCCTTTTTGACGGCAATTTCAAAGGGCGTCAGATAAATTTCGCGCAGTGTTCGCTCATCCACAACTGCGTTCACCGTCATGCGGCGGGTCTCCTGATTGTTGGCGGCGTAGTGCTTGATTGAGGTGCCGATGCCCTTGCTCTGCACGCCGTTGATGAAAGCGGCGGCCATCTCGCCGGCAAGCAGAGGGTCCTCGGAGAAATATTCAAAGTTCCTGCCGCACAGGGGGGAGCGCTTGATATTGACGCCCGGCCCTAACAACACGGAAACCTTTTCCTTGCGGCACTCATCCCCCAGCGCCTGCCCCATCTCATAGATCAGCTCAGTATCCCATGAGCAGGCAGTGGCCGATGCGGTGGGGTAGCAAATCGCGGGCGCGCCCTTGAGCACAGAATGGCTTTTTTCACTGGATTTTTCTGCTCGCTTACGAATGCCATGCGGACCGTCCGTGAGCATCACGGAGGGGATTCCCACACGATCTACCCCTTCGCTGTGCCAGAAATCGTGGCCGGAGCAGAGGCTCGCCTTCTCCTCTAGCGTCATTTTTGCAATGAGATCAGCGTATTTTAACGCCATATTCCTTCCTCCTTTTATGTAAAACGGAATAACAGCCAGCTTGATTTTTGCTTTCATCAAGCTGGCTGGTTTTTATAGAACAGACAAATCCCTATCCATTTGAGGAACAACCGATGGAATTAAACCTTGGCGTTTTCCTTTTCCTCTGCTTTTTCCTCTTTCTTTTTGTGGAACAGGATCTTATCAACCGGGAAATACAGGAAGAATTGAATGGCGCCGCAGGTCGCGCTGGTGATGAAGAGCGCAAGCTCTGTGCTCAGCTCCTTGCTCACAAGGAAGCCCTGCAGCGTTGGTGTCAGCCATGCGGAGAAGCAGATCAGCGCAATCGTAAAAACAATGTAGATTGGCAGCGTCACAGCAATGTTCGCGCTGGAATTAAACGTTTTCTCACGGTTAATGAAAAAAGCCACAATCTGCGCGATGATGTTGCTCGCCGTAGCAGCGATAAAAATACCCAAGCCATTATCCAGGCCGCCTTCGGATTGGAATACAAAAAACTCGTAGGGACGGCTCAGGAATTCCTCCGACATAAATAGCTGAATGATAAGAGGCAAAACGGTTTGGATCACAAAAGCGCCCAGACTGACCACAATAAACTTCACGAACTGCCACAGGGTGTTAATTCCCGCGCCTTTGCTTGCGGCGCTTTTATCCAATTGATTCAGCTTCCCCATTTGCATAGCTCCTTTTTCTATTAATTTTATACTATTTTATCATGTGCCTTGGCAAAACACAAGAGCGTTTGTTGCAAATTGGTTAGATTTTATTTATTTTTTGTATAGAATTGATGTGACTGCGGTGCGGGCAGGATTCCCGTACCGTGCTGCGCCTGCTGGGAGCGGGAATCAAAAAGCGGGTTTCCCTCGCTCAACAGCCAGGGAAACCCGCTTTTTCATCCCTTTATCAGATTTTAGCAGCCTTTATTCATGCCTCTTCCGCCGCACGAGCAGCACGATAGCCGCGAGGACCAGCGCCGCTAGCACAGTGCCCAGCACCGGAAGCAACAGCTTGGAGCGCCCGGCGGGCCGCTCCGCTTGCGCATTGGCGGCAGCCGCTTGCGTTGCCATGGCGCGGGCGGTTGTTTCATTGGGGAGCGTAGATGCAGCTGAGGTGAGCTCCGTGGCAGGTTGCGTGGTCACGGTAGTAGACGGGGCTGTGGTGGGTGCGGCTGTTGCTTTTTGGGTGGTGGGCTTTTTGGTGGTCACAGGCTTTTTCGTTGTGGTAGGCTTCTTTGTGGTTGTGGGGCGCTTTGTGGTCGTCTCCGGCAGATCGAGAGCTGGAACAGCGCCGCCGGTGGTGGAGATGGGTGTGTAAACGTCGTAGGTGCTATAGGGGAAGCGCACCACGCGGTTGACGCTGGCGTGCGGCGCGCCGTTTTTTGTGTAGGAGTAGTTTTGCTCGATCACGGTGATCGTACGCGCACTGGCATCATAGGATTTCACAATCGCCCAGTGATCGTAGGATTTGCCGCGCTTTTCTGCGGGAGAGTAGTAGACATCGCCCGGCTTCGGGCTGCTGGTTTTTTTGAAATCATAGCCCGGCGACACCATCTGCAGGCCAATGCCGAAGTAGGCATACACCTCCAAACCATATGCCTGCCTGTAAAACCGCATGATATACTCGTTGCACTGGATGTCGCTGCTCAGGTTGTAATAGGCGGGCACACCGCAGAAGGTATCCGCCACAAACCCATCCCCTGTGATTTTTACATAGGTGCTGCGCACAGTCTCCCCAGCAGCCAGTGCCGCACCGCTGAAAGCGCATAGGCACACCGCACAGGCGAGGAAAACACAAATCAATTTTTTCATCATTTCTCTACAACCCCATTTGCTTTTATCAATTTCCGAAGGCGACGCACTCCAGTTCACAGCGACTCCAGCTTTTTGCTGCTAGCTAAAAACGTCATTCGATCCTGTATCTTCTGCGTTCCGTGCCGGGTTTTGTGCCCACCGTGGTCAGAGGTGATGAGGATGAGCCAATCCTCCTGGGCGTAGGTTTCCCGTGCGCGCACACGCTCCATCAGCTCATAGGCGCAGCGGTCGCAGTCGGAGATACTTTTGGTGTAAAAATAGTTGTGATTGCTGAAGGCGATCCCGTGGCCGCAGCTGTCCGGCCCTTCATAGATGCCAAAAATGCAGTCCACATCCGCATCAATTGCGTGAAGCAACTGCTCGTGAAGATCGTTTTCATTCTTACAGTGCAGGTGCTCAAGCGGAAGACGCTCCCTTTGCGCCGCTTCCATTTCGCCCTTGTAGGTGTGTGTGAAGTGTGTGGGCCACAGGCCATAGAAGCAGGCGGAGATTCCCCGGCGCGCAAGCTCCAGCAGCACGGTGGGATATTCGGCTTTTAAGGTGTCCATCCCATGTACGCCGTTTTCCCGCGCCCAATGGCCGGTTAAAATGGAGGCCCAGCCTGGCGCGGTGCTGGTCTCCTGCCTCGTTGCCCGGTCGCCCGGCTCGCCGCCCGCATAGGTCAGGTAAAGCCCGCCCTGTTTCTTCAGGGCGCACACGGCGCTCAGGCGGCTGTCCTCATTTGTGACGGCTAGCTTCGGGTCGCGGGATTTGACAAGGTTGAGCATACCGTCCGCACGCGCACCGTCAAATCCAATGATCAGCGCCTTTTTGCGCCGGCCGCAATCTGTATCCGTGAAATGCTCGCGCATCAGGCGCGCCGTGACCGTTTGCGGATAGGCCGCGGCGCATGTGTTTTCAAAAATTCCGCTGACCTGGACGGCCTGTACGTAATCCTTTTCCGACTGTGTGGTATCAAAGTGCCAGGTAAGCTTCTGCGTCAGCGACATGGCAATTTCCCCCTTCTGTTTTTCGCATTTTACCGCCCTCAGTATAGCCGAATGCACAGTAAAAGGCAAGATGGATTTTTTGTGCAGCGAGCGGGAATCCGTGTGGAGGAGAGATGCGCTCCCCGGTCTGGGCGGTTGATTAAAAAAGCAGACGGGAAACGATTGATTTTCAGGGGCACGGATGGTATAGTAATCACGGTCAATTTTTCAGGATAAGGGGTAAAAGGATGCGTCACAATCGAGCGGGCTTTGGCGCCCGCGAAAAAAAGCTGTTTCAGCTCTGCTGGGTGGCTTATTTTGCCACCTATATCTGCCGGCTGAATTTTTCGGCCGTCATGCCGGAGCTGAGCGCGCTTGAGCTTTTCAGCAAGTCGCAGATAGCGTCCGTCTCCTCGTGCTTTTTTATCACTTATGGCGCGGGGCAGTTTATCAACGGCTTTCTGGGCGACCGGATTGCGCCGCGCCAGATGGTGTTTGGCGGGCTAATGATTTCGGCCATGTGCAATATAGCGCTTTTTTTTCTGCACAGTTATGCCGCGATGATTTTCCTTTGGGGCTTAAACGGCTTTGTGCAGTCCATGGTCTGGTCGCCGTTGCTGCGCATTGCCGGGGAGTATTATGATGAAAAGGGAAAGGCGAAATTTGGTATTGATATTTCCACCACTGTGCCGCTGGGGACGCTTGCAAGCTACGGCGTCAGCCTGCTTGCGCTGAAGCTCATGCCATGGAACGGTGTGTTTTTTGTTTGCGGCTCCATTGTGCTGGTTGTAGGCTTTGCCTGGCTTTTTGGCACGGGGAGGCTTCTGCCGAAAATGGAGAAGGTCACGCCGCCTGCCGCCCTGCAAGCGCAGGCTGGGCCGGGCAAGCTACCGCTGAAGCCGTTTTTGAAGCTGTTCGCTGCCTCCGGCCTGATTTTACTGCTGCTCCCGATTGCGGTGCACGGCACGCTGAAGGATGGCGTGACACAGTGGGTGCCCACCTATATCGTGGAGATTTTTGCGGCGGATAGCAGTGTTTCCCTCGCGCTGACGATGCTGCTGCCGGTTGTCAATGTGGCGGGGGCTTACCTTGCCAAGTGGCTGAACCGTTACATGCGCAGCGAGCCTGCCACGGCCAGTGTGTTCTTCGCCGCAGCGCTTGGGCTGCTGTCAGTGCTGCTCTTCTGGGGAGATCGGAGCATGCTGCTGACCATTGTGTGCCTGGCAGGGATTACAACCTCCATGTTTGCGGTGAATGTGATGATGATCACGTTTATTCCATTGCATTTCAGCCGGTATGGGCGCACAAGCTCTATGTCCGGCTTTCTCAACAGTGTGGCTTATATCGGTTGTGGCGTTTCCAATTTCGGCACAGGGTATCTGCTCAATCATTTTTCCTGGAATGCCACGATCGTGATGTGGATGGCGCTGGCTATGGCGGCGATTGCGCTGAGCCTGACAGCCGTTCGCATCTGGAAAAATTTTCAAAAAAACGAAACCGGTTTGATCGAAGTGCGATAATAGTAGAAAGGATGGATTTGTTATGCTGGAGCAATCATTAAACGGCGCACGCGGCGTTTGGCAATTCCGCGAAGCGGGGAAAGAGGAGTGGCTGCCGGCGGAGGTGCCCGGCTGCAACTACAACGACCTGCTGGCGATTGGGGCGATAGAGGATCCCTTCATTGGCCAAAATGAAGAAAAGAGCAAGTGGGTGGCCGAGAAGGATTGGGAATACCGCCGTTCCTTTACAGTGGGGCGGGAGCTACTTGCCATGGATGAGATCCTGCTGCATTGTGAAATGCTCGATACCCTCTGTGAAGTTTCGGTCAACGGCACACTGATAGGGAAAGGGAAAAACATGCACCTGACCTATGATTTCCCGGTCAAGCAGCTGCTGCATGAGGGGAAAAACGAGGTGCATATTGTGTTTTTCTCGCCGCTGCAATTCCTGCGCGAGGAGGAAAAGCGCGAGCATGTGCCCGGCAATGGGCAGAGCGTGACAGGCGCCTCCCATATGCGGAAGGCACAGTGCCATTTTGGCTGGGATTGGGGCCCGACGATCCCGATCAGCGGCATCACGCGAGATATTTCCCTGCGCGGCTACCAGTGCGCCCGGTTGGCGGAAACACGTATTCGCCAGAGCCACCATGACGGCGTGGTGGACGTGGTGGTTAAGGCTACGGCGGAGTGGGTTACAGAGCAGGGGGAGACAGCGCCGGTTATCCGCTTTACGCTGCTTTCCCCCAGCGGGGAGACGCTTGGCCATACCACGGCGCAGGAGGGCTTAGAGGCGGAGTGTACCTTCACTGTGGAGAATCCGCAGCTGTGGTGGACCAATGACCTTTCCGACAGGGAGATTCAGCCGCTCTACACCGTGAAAACGGAGCTTTTGCAGGGGGGAGCGGTGCTCGACGATGCGCTTGAGCGCATCGGCTTGCGCACGCTTACGCTCAACCGGGAAAAGGATCAGTGGGGGCATAATTTCCAGTTTGTGTTAAACGGCGTGCCGCTGTTTGCCAAGGGCGGCGACTATATCCCGATGGATTCGTTTATCACGCGCGCAGATGATGCGAAGAAGCGCAAGCTCCTGCAGGATTGCCAAGCTGCGCATATGAATATGATCCGTGTCTGGGGCGGCGGCTATTATGAGACGGATTCGTTCTATGACATCTGCGATGAATACGGGATTCTGGTTTGGCAGGATTTTGCCTTCGCTTGCGCGCCGTATCCGTTTTATGAGGAGGCGTTTCTTGAGAGTGTCAAGCAGGAGATCGCCTGCAATGTGCGCCGCCTGCGCCATCATGCGAGCTTAGCACTCTGGTGCGGCAACAATGAGATTGAGGATATGTCCATGGGTTGGAAGGCATATATTAAGCTGAACCAATGGACGGAAATTTTCTTCTATCAAATTTTGCCCGATTTTGTGAAGGCGCTGGATGATCAAACGCCCTTTATCTCTGGCTCTCCCTGCGGGACGGGGTATTTGCAGGATATCCATAGCGACAATGCGGGCGACACGCACCTGTGGCAGGTCTGGCACGGCCTGCAGCCGCTGAACTTTTACCGCAGGCATCTCACGCGCTTTTGCAGCGAATTCGGTCTGGAATCCATGCCAAGCATTTCTACCGTCAACTTTTTTGCCAAGCCGGAGGAGAAGGCGCTGACCAGCCCAGTGTTCAATGCGCACCAGAAGAGCCCGAGCGGCAACCGGAAAATGATCTATTATATCGCCTCACAATATCGCCTGCCAGAGCGGTTTGACGACCTGTTGTATCTGACGCAGATGATCCAGCTGGAGGGCGTGCGAGACGCAACGGAACACTGGCGGCGTAACCGTGGCCGCTGCAACGGCTCGCTGTATTGGCAGCTCAACGACTGTTGGCCGGTATGCTCCTGGGCGGGCATGGATTATTTTGGCCGCTTCAAGGCGCTGCATTATGGCGCGCGCCATTTCAACGAGCCCATAATGGTCTCCATTGAAGATACGCGCAAGGAGCTCAAGCTTTTTGTAATCAACGATAAAACGGCCCCGTTTTCCGGCTCACTTTCCTGCCGGGTGCTTCGCTTTGACGGTACGCCGGTGTTTGAAAAGTACTTCACCGTTTCCGCCCCGGCGACGGGGGTTGCGCGTGTGGTGCGCATGGAGCGTAAGGCGATCCTCAAGGGCGCCGCGCGTGCGGATTGCGTATTTGTTGCTCAGCTGAATGCGGCAGATGGCACCCCGGTTTCGCGCAAGACGCTGCTGTTTGAGAAGGAGCGCGATTGCCGCCTGCCGGATAGCAGGTTCCACTGTGAGGTGGCGGTGTGTGATGGCGAGGCGAGCGTTACCGTATCCTCTGATGCGTTTGCGCGCAGCCTGTTTATCGACAGCCCCCTCTTTGATGGCAATCTGACGGATAATTTCTTTGACCTGCTGCCCGGTGAGCAGGTGACGGTGCATGGCCCGGTGCAGGCAGGGGTCACCGCTGAGCAGCTGCAAAAAGCGCTTGTACTGCGCAGTGTAGGCAATATTACACAGGTGAAATCGAAGCTGAACGGCCAGCTGCAGGCGCTTGGTGTGAAGCTGATCCCGGTCAATTTCGTCAACTGGGTTTACCGGGCGATCGCCGGATAACGCTGTGTTTTGACTGTTGACACATTAAAACGCCCGCGCTACAGAGGCAGGCAAGCCATTCCCTTCGGGATGGCACCGCCGCCTGCTCTGCGGCGCGGGATTCTTTTATTTCGCGCAAGACTACCCGATATAAGAGGCGGCTTGATAGCCTGCCACTGCGCCGTCAGCTGCTGCGGTGACAATTTGGCGCAGCGGCTTTGTGCGGCAGTCCCCTGCCACAAAAACGCCTGCGAGCGGGGTTTTGCAATCCTCCCCGGCGAGGAAATATCCATTTTCATCAAGCGGAAGCTGGCGGGAGAAAATGCCGTTTTCTGGCATCAGGCCAATGGCAATGAATACGGCGCTTACCGGTAATTCCTGCTGCGCTCCTGTCTTGAGGTTTTGGATCACAGCGGCGGAAACAGCGGCGTCCCCACGGATTTCGGTGACCGTGCTGTCATACAGAAGATGAATATTTTCACGCTGGCGCACGCGCTCCGCCAGAGATTTTTCCCCCCGGAAGGTATCCCGCCTGTGAATCAGGAAGACGGTCCGGCAGACGTTGGAGAGAAAGAGCGCATCCTCTAGTGCCGTGTTGCCGCCGCCCACAATGGCTACATCCTTGCCTCGGAAGAATGCGCCGTCGCAGGTAGCGCAATAGCTTACGCCACGGCCTGAAAGCTCTGCCTCGCCGGGGCAGCCAAGCTTACGGCGTTTGGCGCCGTTTGCAACGATCACCGCCTTTGCTTCATAACGGCCTACGTTGGTGGTGATTATTTTGGGGTGGGAGGTCAGCTCCGCCTGTGTCACCATTTCAAAACGGATCTGCGCCCCAAGCGATTCCGCCTGCCCATATAGCTGCTGGGCCAGCTCCGGACCGGTGATACTGGGAATGGCAGGGTAGTTTTCAATTTCATTGGTCAGAGCGATCTGGCCGCCATAGAAATTCTCCTCCAGCAGGATCGTTTGCAGGCCGGCCCGCTGCGCATAGATTGCTGCGGTCAGCCCGGCGCAGCCCGCGCCGATAATGATAAGATCCGTCATAGATGTGCCTCCGTTTCCGAAATCAGATTCCAAAAGCTAATATATTCTGCCCGTCTGTATTTAGTATATCATTTTAGCTTCGCTGCTTCAGGGACTTTGTCACACATCGCGCATGGCTCGAGCGGGGCGGCAGGCGCGGACGCTTTGCCGCTGCGGAGTGCAAAGCGACCTTTTTCGCTTCTCCCTGCGGATAGGGACGGCACGTCATGTGTTGTGGGGCAAGTTCTTATTTCAGGGCGAAAGCCTTGCTCGGACGATGTTTTGCGTCTGCTCCAGTCCACAGGGGTATTTGTGCGGCATGGCGAGGGCGAAAAGATCCGTTGCTTCCGCCCCCAGGCGGTAGATGGAGCGCGCCTCGGGTGAGAGGGGCTGTACATCGCAGGCGCGCAGGATGACGGGCAGTGTGGCTGTTGTGCGCATTTGCCGCAGAAGCTCCTGCCCGCGCTCATTGAAGCCCAGCACACGCAGATAGGGGGGCGGGAGGTGCATCACTTCCTGCGTGATGCCGAGAAACGCGTGCAGCACCAACCGCCGGATGCGCGCCAGCGTATAACGCTTTGTTTTGGCAGCGGTAAGAAGCTCCTCCAGCGAGGTGGCTGAGTGCGTTGCGTGGTAAAGCCGGTGCTCCAGCCCTTCGCTGATATCCGGCAGCAGGGCCCATTCCTCCGGCGGCATGCGCCGCAGCCGCGCTAGCACAGCCGTTTCCAGTGCACAATAATCAACGGGCGCTTTCCTGGCCGCTATCTCCCGGCGGAGGATAGCGGCTACCTGTGCGGGCATAGCGTGCTCCCATGCTGGAGCTCCCTTGTGTATCAGGCTGCGCAGCCGGGAAGCGCTGCAAAAGCCATCTGTTCCGGCCTCAGCGTCATGCATTGCGCCGGTTCGCCGGATAGCCAGGGGGCGGATGAAGGCGTTCAGCCGCTCCAGAGCGCGCAGGTATTCCAGCGCAAGCGTATCATTTGCGCCGCGCAGAAGGCTGGAAAGCTCTTCCCCCAGGCATTGGGCGGCGGCCCTTTCCCGTGCGGCGGGCAGGGGGAGCCCCTGCGCCAACAGGCCCCGCAGGCATTCCTTTACCTGCGGCGCCTCCAGGGCCTGAGCAGCTTGTAGCAACCGGCCGGTATCGCCACACTCCGAGCCGAAGGCCAGCAGCTGCACGCAGCCTGTCGCTTGCAGCAGTGTGATGCCCGCTCCGGCAAAATCCTGCGCCCGCGCGCAGCACCAGGGCATAGGCAGCTCCAGCACGAGATCCGCGCCGCCGTACAGCGCCATCTCCGCCCGTGCATGCTTTTCAAGTATGGCAGGCTCCCCACGCTGCACAAAATTTCCGCTCATAACGGCTATCACATGGGTGGCGCCTGCCCTGCGCACCTGTGCGATATGGTAAGCGTGGCCGTTATGAAAGGGGTTGTATTCCGCGATGATTCCTGCAACCTGCATGCTGATTCGCTCCATATACAGGGCTGTTGAAAGACCCTGCCATAAAATTCTGTATTTTTTCTCGTTTCCTTTCATCGGCATAGCATGGTGAAAGGGTGCCCAAACGGTGTGATTTCCTGCAGCACAGGGACTTTAGGCCGCTAATATATCGGCAAAAGGCGGGAAAGCCCTTGAAAAATCATGCAATCCCGTTTATAATATATCAGCTACCTTTTAAAACGGCAAGATGGAATTTGAAAGTGCTTTTAGAGCAAGCGGGGGGATTTTGTAATGAAAATTCTGGTCATCAATGCGGGCAGCTCTTCCCTGAAATATCAATTGATCGATATGGATGGCGAAAAGGTGTTGGCAAAGGGCATCTGTGAGCGCATCGGCGCGGGCGGCCATATGCATGGCAACACGGCGGACGGACGCAAGTATGATTTTGATGTGGAGATGCCCAACCATACGGTGGCTTTCCAGCAGGTGGAATCCATTTTAACACAGGGCGACTGCGCTGTGATCCAGAGCCTTGATGAAATTCGGGCAGTGGGCCATCGGGTCGTGCAGGGCGGCGCAACCTTTAACAAGAGCATGCTGGTGGACGAGACGGTGATTGCAGGCATTGAGCGCCTGTGCGATTTGGCGCCTTTGCATAACGCTGCGCATTTGCAGGGCATCCGTGCCTGCCAGGAGGTCTTTGGGTCAGATGTGCCGCAGGTTGTTGTGTTTGATAACGCGTTTCATAGCACGATGCCGCCGGAGGCATATCTCTATGCGATTCCCTATGAATATTATGAGAAATACAAGATTCGCCGCTATGGCTTCCATGGCACATCGCACCGTTATGTCAGCGCCCGCTGCGCGGAACTGATGGGCAAGGAACTCAAGGAGATTAAAATGATCACCTGCCACCTGGGCAACGGCTCCTCCATCACCGCTATCAAGGATGGAAAGGTGATTGACACAAGCATGGGCCTGACGCCGCTCGACGGCTTTATGATGGGCACGCGCAGCGGAGGGCTGGATCCCTCCGTGGTGACCTATTTGCAGGAGAAAGAGGGATGGACGCCCAAGCAGACCGATGAGGTTCTCAACAAAAAATCCGGTATGCTTGGCATCTCCGGCATTTCCAGCGACGATCGCGATCTCGCCAAAGCGGCGGCGGAGGGCAATGAGCGCGCAAAGCTGACACGCCGGATGCTGTGGTATCAAATCCGTAAATACATTGGCTCCTACGTAGCTGCGCTCAATGGAGTGGATGCAATTGTGTTCACCGGCGGGATTGGCGAAAACGGCCAGTTTATTCGCGAGGATATCTGTGGCAATCTCTCCTACCTCGGGGTGGAAATCGATCACGATATTAACGCCAAGGCGTTGCACGGTGTAGAGGCGGAGATTTCGACGCCCGCTTCCAAGGTGCGTATTTTCGTTATCCCCACGGAGGAGGAGCTGATGATCGCGCGCGATACCAAGGCGATCGTTGAGGCGATGTAACGGCCCGTCTGCAATGGTTAGCAATGCTGCAAAGCGATCCTTCTACATATCAAAATACAAAATGCGCCTGCAAGGTTCTATAAAAACCATTGCAGGCGTATCCTTCTTTTTAACAGATTATGGTCCTTTATACCCCGATTTTAGTATAGCTAAAGACCCCAGATATCGATGCTTTGCTGTATCCGCTCCACATGGGACGGACTTGATGTGATGGCAGATTTGAAAAGGCTTCTTACCTGAATGGAAGGGGCCGCCCCAGACTGTGCGGATGGCACAATCTGGGGCGGCCCCTTTATATTTTCTGTAGAACGGGCGACTCAAACGGCTGACTGTTTAGTCGCCTTCGCCCTGAGTGGAGGGCTCTACATCCTTCGCATAGATAAAGTCATGCAGCAGCTGCTGATTTTCCTCGATATCGAGCGAGATGACATCTTGCCCCCTGATGCTCTTGTTTGTCCACGTATCATCTGCCGGGATACGCATTTGTTCCACATCGTAGCGGATGTAGGAGAGCCCTGCCCCTGCGGCCAGGCGCATCATTTCATTTTGGGGGATGTCCGTTTCCACATCGGCGAGGATTTCCTGCGCAATCTCAATCAGGGTGGGCAGCGGCGTGCTCTTCGCTTTGTCGATGATGGCGGAGATCACCTTGCGCTGGCGCTGTGTGCGCATGAAATCGGAATCCAGGTAGCGAATGCGGCAGTACCAAAGCGCCTCATTGCCATCCAGCTGCACATTTTCGCCGGCCTGAATATCCAGATGCACGTCGTCCCGCATATATTTCGCTTCTTTTTCCGTGACCTCTACGCTGATCCCGCCAAGCTTGTTGACAATATTCTGGAACATTTCAAAATCGACAAGGACATAGTGGTCGATCTGCACGTTGAAGTTATATTCGAGCGTATCCATCACGAGCTGTGCGCCACCCCAGGTGCAGGAGGCGTTGAGCTTTGCATAGCCATTATCAGGAATATAAACCCAAGAATCGCGCAAAAAGGAGGTGAGTTTGAGCTTTTTGTTGGCGCGGTCGATAGAGAGCAGCATCATTGTGTCAGAGCGGGATTGCTCGTCTGCATTACGGCGGTCAACACCCAAAAAGAGGATGTTCGTTACCTCTTTGCTGCTGAAAAGCTTATCCTCATCCACATAAACATTGGTTTTGTGCCCGGATTCATTGTAGTTAAAGGAGCCCATCAGATTGTAAAGGTAGCTGCCGCCTGCAATCGCTGCAATCAGAAGCAGGGCGATCAGCGCAAGGAATATTTTGAGGAACACATGCTTCCTGCGCCGCTTCGGCCTGCCGCTTTTTACATCCTCCACAGGGCGGCTTGCGTTGGCGCTAGCGCTCTGCTGCGGCCGCTGCTGCGGCTGTGGGGGGCGGCGGTCATAGGGATTGCGGGCCGGCGGACGCACCGGCGTGAAATCCTGCGTGTCGTCAATTGGCCGGGCGGGCGAGGGCCGCCTGGGCGGCTGACTCTGCTGTGGGGGCCGCTGCTGGGGCCGCGCGCCATTTGCACTGCGGCCACTGGCCGGTTGGGCAGGCCGCTGCGGCCTGCTGGAGGAGCTGATATCCCGGCCGTCCCCCTCTCTTCTCCGGTTGGGGTCCCGGTTGCTGGAGCTGTAAATGTCTTCCATCCTGATTCTTCCTTTCCCGCAGGGGAGGGCAAGTACGATCGTTCCGGCGTAGCCGCACCGCACGAGGTATCCCATTCAAATTTGCTTTACAAGCATTTCCCCGCCTGACATGATTCACAAGTATTCTACATCATTCGCATCCGGGATACAATTGTTTTTTTAATATTGGCAGGATATTGTTATTTGACCGGTTTGCTGATAAAATGAAAGCGCCAGTTGATCAAGGAGAATAAATGCAGCCCGGCAGGCCCGGGCATCCGCCTGTATAGCAAGGCGGAAGGGAGGAACGCAATCGTGAAAGCAAACCATCTGATTGATCTTGACCAGCTTTCGCACAGGGAGGTGCAGGAGCTCATCACCCTGGCGGGGGAGATCCGCAAAAACCCTGCATGGTATATGGACGCCTGCCATGGGCGGATTATGGCAACGCTGTTTTATGAGCCGTCCACACGCACACAGATGTCCTTTCAGGCGGCGATGCTGCGCCTGGGGGGCAAGGTGATCGGATTTGATAATCCCGGCAATTCCTCTGTTTCCAAGGGGGAGAGCCTCAAGGATACGGTGCGGATCATCAGCAATTATTCTGATTTGATCGTGATGCGCAACCCGCGCGAGGGCGCGGCGTTGGCCGCTTCGATGTATTCGAGAGTGCCGGTGATTAACGCGGGTGACGGCGGCCACCTGCACCCGACACAGACGTTGACAGATTTGGTTACGCTCTCCTATGAAAAGGGGCGGTTGACGGGGCTCACCATCGGCCTGTGCGGCGATATGAAAAACGGCCGCACCGTGCACTCCCTGATCAAGTGCCTTTCGCGCTATGAGGGCAATCGATTTGTGCTGATTTCCACCCCGCAGCTGCAAATCCCGCAATATATCCGGGATGTGCTGCATGCAAGCGGCTGCCCTTACACCTGCCTTGACAGCCTGGAGGATGCAATCCCGGAGCTGGATGTGCTCTATATGACGCGCATCCAGCAAGAGCGGTTTGCCTCCCGCGAGGAGTATGAGCGGCAAAAGGGAATTTATGTGTTGGATCAGGCGAAGCTGCGCGGCGCAAAGCCGGATTTGCGCATCCTGCACCCACTGCCCCGCGTGGACGAGATCGCGGTGGAGGTGGATGACGACCCGCGCGCAAAATATTTTGAGCAGGGCGAATATGGTATGTATGCCCGCATGGCGCTGATTCTGGAGATTCTCAAGAAAAAATCTGGCGAGGCGCCGCCAAAGGTGCACAGCACACACCGCGCCTGCTGCCAGAACCCGCGCTGCATTACACAGACGGAGCCCTATCTGCCGCATCTGTTCCGAGAGGGGGGCGGCATGCTTGTCTGCCAATATTGCGATGAGCGCAACCTCATCTGAGCCAAGGCGATTGCTGGTGCTTTTCTGCTCGCCACACCGGGAGGGCCACACGGGGCGGCTGCTGCAAGCTTTTCTGGAGGGGCTGCCCGAGGGGATTGCGCCACAGGTTTATGATGCCTATCGCGAGCGGCCCTTGCCTTGTCTGGATTGCGGTGTCTGCGCCAAGCGGCAGGGCTGCTCCCAGCACGATCTGGATGCGTTTATGGCGTCGTTTGAGGCAGCGGATTTTTTTGTGGTTGCCTCGCCCGTTTATTACAATGCACTCCCTGCGCCGGGCAAGGCGGTGCTCGACCGCTTTCAGCGCTATTTCAGCGCGCGGTTTGCCCTGGGCCTTCGCCCGCCGGTGGAGAAGCCGAAGCGCGCGGCACTGCTGCTCTCCTGCGGGTCAGGGGAGCGGGGCGGTTTTTTGGCGATCCGCAGCCAGCTCCGGCGTGCCTTCACCGTGATGAATACGGAGCTTTACGGCAGCGTTTTTGCCGGGGGGATGGATAGCGCCCCTCTGGGCGAGGCGGCTCTGCTGCGCGCAAAGCGGCTGGCGCATATGCTTGCGGGCGCGGGGGATACTATCGGTTAGGCAAATTCAATGGGGAGGCGGGTGGATACCGCCCGCCTCCCTATGGATCATTGATATCACGAAAGAGGGGATCGGCAATGTCAGTTACAGCTGTGACATTAGGGAACTTTAAAACGGAGATTTTGGATGCCAAGGAGCCTGTGCTCGTGGATTTCTGGGCGGAGTGGTGCAACCCCTGCCGGATGCTTGCGCCCGTGGTGGAATCGCTTGCCGGGGAGTATGAGGGCAAAATCCGGTTTTGCAAGGTCAATATCGACGAGGCGAGCGACCTGGCTGTGACCTACGGCGTGATGAGCATCCCCACGCTGGTGTTGTTCTCCGGCGGGCAGGAGAAGGCGCGCACCGTCGGCCTGCAAAATGCGGAGAAGCTGCGCGCCTGGCTGGATAGCCAGGCCTGAGCTGCGCGTTTTCCTCCATATCCAATCATCTGAAAGCCGGGCGGGCTGCACCGAGAGCGATGGGTGCGGCCCGCCCGGCTTTGCGGCATGCGCCCATGGGGGCGCTTCCCGCCCGGTGACGGTGGGTAAAAAGGCGGAAGAGATGCACTCCAAAAAGCGGTGATTCTGGGATAAAAATAGAATGAAATTGCTAATATAGTGTAGAATAAGAACGAACAATAAAATAATTATTAAATAATCACGATGAAGTGCAACAATTTCGACTTTTTTACGTTATATAGAGTGAAAGGGTTTTTTACGAAGGGTGTTTCTTCGTGAACGCAGCAACCACATCCGCTGGCCAGAGCCTGCCGTGAGCAGTGCGGGCTGTATGCGCAGGCTGGCATGGCAGTCACAGTTGGGGAGGGCTTTGGAATGGCGCGCAATCGAGCAAAAAAGGGCAGGCTGCTGCATGCAGCGTTCCCATGGCGGGCGAAGCTGCCTGCGGCGCAAGCCCCGGGGGCTTGCCCGGCGGGCGAGGCGGATGACAGCATCACCCGGCAGAACGATGCGATTCTGCGCCAGGCGTTTATTCGCTATTGTGAGGAGGAGCTGGAGCTCCCCACGCAGGAGCAGCTGGATGCCGTCACCTTCACGGCGGAATATGAGCAGCGCAAGCAGGAGATCCTGCGCGCCGGAGGCCGCCCTGCGCAGGAGGAGACCACCCCCTATGTGCGTGTGACGCATGCGAGAGGGCTGCGGCGTGCGCTGCGCGTGGGCGTTGTGGCGGCGCTGATCGTTGTGACGGCGATATCAACCGTTTTCTCTGACCCGACCTCTATCCAGATCATGGCCGGATTTGAGCTGGATGTGGATGCGCACTTCGCCACCATGTCGCCTGAGGTGGATGAGAATGGCTTTCTGGTGCAGGCTCCCTCGGAGGAATATGTCGTGACGGAGGATGGCGAGTATGTGCTGCCTTATCACTATAAGCTCACCTATGTGACGGAAGGATATGAGCTGGAAGAAGCCCGAAATGCTATAAACGGATATTATTTGTATCGTAAGGGCGATGGCTTCCTCTGGTGGTCGGGCCCATACATCACCTTTTATTATGATTATCTGGGCAGCGGCACGAGTATGTTTAACCTGGATGACGGCACGCTGATGGAGATCGATGTGGAGGGCATCGGCCCCTGTCTCTACTATGTGGTTGATGGGAGTCAGTTTAAAGACCTGGTCTGGACGGACGGCAGGTATATATTCCGGCTGGGTGTTGGCAATTTGCCGGTGGAAGAGCTGATCAAAATGGCGCAATCGGTTCGGCCGGTGGAATGAGGGCGCGTTGCGCAGCATGTTCTCATGCTTCGTGATAGAGGGCGGGCCCTGGCTCCAGGGCGCAGGCCTACCCGCATTTGAAAAAATAGGAGGGTTTCCATCATGAAAACAATCGGTAAAGGGATGAAGCGGCTGCTCTCAGTGCTGCTGTGCTGTGTGCTGCTGCTCCTGCCGCTGGGCCTTACGGCCGGCGCGGTGCAGGAGGAGGGGCCGGAATATCAGGAGGATCACAGCCGTGCCGCGTATTTTATACTAGACAGCTATGGCTTCAAGCGGGTTGGCACCAGTAATAACGTACATATCTATATGTATGGCAAAGGCGAAAGCAGCCTGGTGACCAACATCAAGGTGTGGGTGGAGATTCAATCCGACCAAAACGGCCAATGGGGCTTTTACATGAATGAGGATGACGACCCCGGCCTGATGGGCTCCGGCAACCCGCTGCAGTATGACTATACCAGATATTTCCCGGATGGCTATTATAAAGCCTATTTTACCGTGCGCACCTATAAGCTGCTGATTTATCAGACGGTGCATTACACGGCAGAATACTTGCGGATTTATTAAAATCTGCAAGGGCATTTTCTAACGTTTACCTATATCTATTTTCCTTTGGTGCGGGATTCACACTCCTTGCGCACCCTCCCATCCCCCCGCAGGGGATAACGGTACACAGGCGTGGCAACCTATCCTGTGGAATCTCCTGCGGGGGTTGGGGGAGGAAAAATTTGTATAGGAGTAGGTGGAGGAGCCACCTACTTCCCCTTTACACTTCCTTGTACGGCGGGGCAGCTGAGTAACGGGCAGCTGCCCCGCCACCCTTTTTTCTCCCTCCTCGTTCACGCGCTCCATAACGCTGGCCTGAAGGGGTGAAACGGAAGGCGCTTTTTCCGGATTGGGAACGTTCCTTGTTTTTAAACGCAGGAAACCATTGGAAGCTGAGCTTTTCCTGTGATAGGACTTGCAATTTTGTTAAAAGTAAGTTAAAATAAATAAGAATACGTTGCTAGGCACAAAATATTTTTGTAAGATTTGGGGGACAGGAAATGCAGCTCAAGCAAACGGCTCAAACCCTGCTGACGGATGTGAAGCATTACTGGAGCAAACCGCCGGCCGGGCGTTATATGCCATTTAAAGAAATTGCAGCCTACAGTGTCGGGGGAATCGGTGCCTATTTTATTATCACGGTGTGCCAGGCGCTGTCACTATCGGTTGGCAACTTCATCATTGGCAATGCCATCGGTATTGAGCCCACAAAGATTTATTTGCTCTATATCATTGCGATTTTATCCAGCTTCCCGATGACGGCGCTGCGCGCTAACATCATCGACAGCGCGCGGAACAAAAAAGGGAAATACCGTCCTTATCTGATCTACATGGGTATTCCTACAATTATCCTCGCAGCCGGCTTCGTGTGGATGCCCTATGAACATATGAGCATGCCGATGAAAATGGCCACGGTGCTGCTGTTTAACATTGGCTTCCAGTTCTTCTACATGTTCTTCTATGAGGCGTATGAAAACCTGATTTACGTCCTCTCCCCCAACACGCAGGAGCGCACGGATGCTGCAACGGTGAAATCCGTCATCTATTCCCTTGCGCCCTCAATTGTCAACATCGTCATGCCTATGGCCGCGAAATATATCACCAACGGTGATATGACCGATATGCGGCTCTACCGCATCGCTTATCCGCCGATGCTGATTCTTGGCATCCTGCTCTCTATTCTGGTTTATGCCAACACGCAGGAGAAGATCATCCAGGCGAAAACGCACGTAGTGCAAGTCAAATTTGTGGATGCTATCCGCGATGTGGCGAAGAATAAATATTTCTGGATCATTTCTCTGGCGGGTTGGCTCGGCTTTTTGGAGAGCTCCTATGCCACCATCCTGCAATGGCTGTATCAGTATCAGCACGCCTGCACAGAGGGGCAGTTTGCCCTGATTCAAACCATTAATGGCAACGCGGCGCTTTGGGGCATGCTCATGGCGCCCTGGGCCATCAAGCGCTTTGGCAAAAAGCGCGTGCTGTTGGTAACAAACTTCCTCAACGTGATTTTTATCGCTTCCATCTATCCGATTGTAGTCAAGGTGGATCCGCGCATGTGCATCTGGCTGGTGCTCATCTGCCTGTTCAGCAATGGCGTGGTCGGCGCGTTTGCGCATGTGCTTAACCCCAGCATCCAGGGTGATATCCGCGATTATCAGCAGTATGTCACCGGTGAGCGGATTGACGGCATGTTTTCCGCAGTTGGCCTCATCGGCCAGGTCATTACGCTTGCCACGAGCGGCGTGCTGCCCGCTGTGTATGAGGCGCTGGGCATCACAACGGAGAACGCGGCCTCCATGGGCTACACCAACGCCTATGATGTGCTTTATAACCGCAATATTTTTGAGGATACCTTTGCACTGCTGGTGGGCTTGTCCGTCATCGGTGCGCTGATGAATGTGATCCCCTATTTCTTCTATGATCTGACGGAGACCAAGCAGCGCGGCATGGTGAATGTGCTGAAGGTGCGCGCTCTGTTTGAGGATTACGGCAACAACGCCCTATCCGACAAAGGGCTTGTGGAAACGATCGACCTGGTCAACGAGGCGCGGGAATATGCGGTGGCAGAGCCTGTCTCTGAGAGCCGGGATGGCATCCATGCGGCGAAAAAATCGAAGGATCGCGCCGCTGTCAAAGCAGCCAAAAAGGCTTATAAGGCGGCTGTGGAGCACAACCGTATGATCGAGATCTCCCAATTCGTCATTGAGGAGATGAATAAGTTCAACACCCTGAAGGTGCAGGAAGAGGTCGCGGTCGCAAAGGAGATTTATGCGGCGGGCCTGTCCAACGTAGTGAATGTAGAGCATGATATCCTCCTCAAAGCGAAAGCGCTGCCCAAGGGCACAGAGGAGGAGAAGCTCTACCGCAAGGCTGCTATCGAAAAGGCACGGCAGCGCCTGTATTCCAAAAAGATCATCCTTAAGCATTATCCCAACGGTCTGGTGGAGTTTGACGCTTCTATCTTTGATCAACTGTTTGCAAAAGAGGATCGCCTGGAGCAGGAGCTGGAGGATGCCTATAAGGCCTTGTTCCAAGCCAAGGAGGAGAAAAACAGCGAGGCGGTCAAGGCTGCCAAGCAGAATGTGCAGAAGGCCAAGGTGGCGCGTGCAAAGGTGCGCACGGAAATCCGTGAGGCGACCAATGCAAACTCCATTTACCACCGCGCTGCAAAGCCGTATCTGGATGCGAAAAAGCTTCTCATCCAGGAGGAGAATTACAAGCACTATGATGAAATTGCTGCGATGTATGACGAGGCAAAGGCCCGCGCAGATGCGCAGCAGGCGAAGGAAGAGGCTGAGGCTGCCGCCAGAGATGCGCAGAAAAAGGCTGATAAGGAGCTTGCGCGTGCTGGCCGCAAGCGCAAGTAATCAGATTGTATAAGGCAAGAGCAGAGGCTGCGGTGCACAAAAGCTGCATCGCGGCCTTTTTATGCCAGGTTGCGGGAACCGTGCCGTAAAAAAGGTGGATGGTTGTGAAGGAATGAAACGGATTCCGCAAGTCTCGTTGACTGATTTGGCTGCGTGCGCTACAATCATTCCGGTTTGCCCTCTGCATTTCGGAAAAGGCGCCGCGCGCTTAAAACTGACCGAACAGCGATTTGTGGGGCGTCACCCCGAAAACTACATGAAAAAGGAGTAAATCCGTTATGAAAAGAACGAGGATACAAGCCTTTCAAACAGGGAGCCCCTGCTTTCAGGTGGCGGTTATCTCTGATACACAGCTCCCGCCCACCGAGAAAGGGCTGAAGCAGGATGATCGCTTTCTGCAAAACTTCAAAAAGACGCTGACAGTTTTAAAAAACCGCGGAGTGGATATGATCCTCTTTGCAGGGGATATTGGTGACCTTGGCACGCGCTTCGCATTTCAAACCTATCGGGATGCGCTGGATGCTGTGTTTGGGGAGGAGAAGCCGTTGCTCCAAACCATTTTGGGCAACCATGATTATTGGAACAAAAACCTCTTCACGGCGATCAACCATCGCAGGGCCTTTCGCCAGATCATCGGGCATTCGCCCTGGACGCACTACACAGTGAACGGGTATCATTTTATTGGTGCTTCACCGGATAATGGCCATATGACGAAGGGCTACCGCCGCACTGCGAAATGGCTGGATGCCGAGCTGCGCAAGGCAAGCGAGGATTCCTCTGGGAAGCCGGTTTTTGTGCTGACGCATAATCAGCCGATAAACACCAGTTACGGCAGCGAAGATTGGGGCGATACGACGCTGGATGCTGTTTTGTCGAAATACCCCAATGTGATCAATTTCAGTGGGCATGTGCATTACTCGCTGCTGGATGAGCGCTCGATTTGGCAGGGGGCCTATACAGTAATCAACACGCAGTCGCTCTCCTACACCGAGCTGGAGCCGGGTAAGGAGAACGGTACCATCCCACCGGAGGCGGAGAAAACACCCATGGGGTATATCATGGCGTTTTCAGAGGATGCCATCACGCTGCACCGCATCAATTTTGCGGATGGCGCGGCCGGATATGAGGAAAAGGCGGGCATGCGCTGGCACTTCCCGCTGCCTTATTGCAATGACGGCCGCTATGGGTTTGCCGCTCGGGCCGCCAGAAACGCCGTGCCCACCATGCCGGAGACAGGCGGCGTGGCTGCCATTCAGGCGGACGGCGTGTGCCTGACCTTCCCAGCGGGGGAGGACGATGACTTTGTGCATTCCTATCAGGTGGTGATCGACGGCGGGGAGACGCGGCTCTTTTTTAGCGATTTTTATAACGGGCTGGATGCAATGGCAAAGCAGGTAACACTGGAGATAAAAAATATCCCCCATTTAAAAGGGAAGCATGTGTTTGAGGTGTATGCGGTGGATAGCTGGGGCGCGAAAAGCGCGTGCCCGCTCCGGATTGAAACAAGCCCGATGTATGCGGAGGGTTAAATATTTATCAGGAGATACAGTTTTATGGGGATTTTTTATGGGATTTCTATTGAAATTGCGAAGAAATGTGCTACAATAAAAGCTGCAAAATTTGGCCTGTGCCAAGAAACAAAGGAGTGTGGGGAAATGCTGGTAATGCTTGTGGATTGACTGCGGCGGATCATCGCCGCGTTTGTTTCGCTGTTTGTCTTTTTGCCCATCGGGGTGACGATTCACCCGATGACGGCGCAGAACCCGGAGCAGCTCCGGCTGAATGTGAGCATCATTTCCGATGGCCATATGGAGGGCAATAATTTTAGCCGCTTCCAAAACCACAGCCGTGCGTTTCTGGATATGTCCCGGGCAGAAACGCCGGTGGATGCGCTGGTGATGGTGGGCGATAACACGATGAACGGTATGGAGATCGAGTATATGCTCCTCTATGGGCTGATGAATCGCTATCTGACGGTAGATAACGTGCTGATTGCCCCCGGCAACCATGAGCTGTGCAAGGAAAATGAATACGAAAAATATTACCGGCGCTTTATGGATTATAACCGCGCCTGCTTCGGCTACGACCATGAGCATGCGTATTTCAGCCAGGAGATCAACGGCTATCAGCTGATCGTTATGGCCACAGAGCAGGATAGCAAGGTGGAAGCCTATCATTCGCAGGAGCAGCTGGATTGGCTGGCAAACGAGCTGGCTGAGGCAGCGGCAGCAAGGAAGCCTGCCTTTGTGTTTAATCACAATCCGCTCGAGGGGAAATTTGAGCACAAATGGCCTGCTGGAAACGTCGGCCCGCAGGGCGAGCAGCTGGATCAGATTCTGAAGAACTGCGGCACGCAGGTATTCTATTTCTCCGGCCACCTGCACATGGGCATTTATGAAAACGGAAACGGCTTGGCGACGGAAGGCAACGTTACCTATATCAATGTGCCAGGTTTCGGCGAAGCATGCAATTATGGCGATCTGGTCGATGCCGGTATGGGCTGGCAGATGGAGGTGTATGATACGCAGGTTGTCCTGCGGCTACGTAACTTTTCCACAAGCGAATGGGTGGAGGGCTATGAATACACCTACCCGTTGACGGTTGCCTGATTTTTCTGCCAGGGCAGTTTCGCATGGCGTGTATGAACGCGCTGCCTGACTGCGGCATTCCAATCACAACCCAAAAAGGCCGCGTTGCAAAACGCGGCCTTCCGAATGTTTGTTATAGCCACTATAATCTTGCTTGTGGCGCGGCCATGGCGCTGAAAACCGCTGTTGCCCCCTGTGCACCGATGCGAGAAGAGAAGCAGCCAAGGGGTTCCACCCCTTGACCCCGCGAACGGCACTGCGGCGGCGGTTTATAAATTTGCCACACCACAGCGCGTTCGGCGAACGCTTCCCGAACTCAGCCGCTCACGCGGCTTCAAACAGGCGGGAAGGTTCGCTTTTTGCCCTTCGGGCCAAAAGTGCCCTCACGCGCATGCAGTGAGTGTCAGTAGTTGCCGCCTGGGCCTATCTCCACGCTTGACACTCCGAACGACTTACAGGCCTCGGGAGAAACCTTCCGGGGCCTTCAGTCTTGCTCTGAGGAACTCTCGACCAGTAGGCCTAGCGGCGGCAGGCTCCGCAAACTTCCGACGGGCTCGTGAGGGGACTTTTTCGCAAAGCGAAAAAGCAAACGCCCAAAATGTTTGAGGCCACGTGAGTGGCCGAGTTTTTTGGGTGCTTTGCCGAACACATCAAAGAGATCTATTCATATACCAGTGCCGCCGCTGGCCGTACAGGGCGGCCCCTTTTGCCTCCTTTTCCGGCCGAACGGAAAAGGAGGGGCCCCCGCGGCCTGAGCGGAGTAAAATCCAATTTTTGGTTGTGGTGAAGCCAGAAAGTTTGATTTGATATTTGAATGAGTGCCTGGTTTCCCTGTATGCGACGGGGCGCGTTGCAGATATTCATTCTGCAACGCGCCCTTGGGCATCTCGTTTATGCGGTGATGGGGGCGTCTTTTTGCGGTGCCAGCGGATATTTCACCATGGCGGCGATTCCCCAAATCATTGCGGCCAGTGCAACCGCTACGTAAAACAGCATCACAGCCTTTAAAATGGCGCCATTGGCTGTCCCACCGTAGCGGAATGCATCCCATGAGAGGCCCTCCGCAATTTGGGGCGCAGTGTTGCCGGTGACCGCGCCCGTGAAGAGGAACATCAGCTTTGGCCAAATGCTGCACTCACGGCGGTAAAAAATCAGCAGCAGGAGCGGAACGGGGAGCAGGATGATATAGCTCCACAGAACGGGGAACATGATCCCATCCCCCTGGAAGAGGAAAAAGTCCAGATCAGCATTCTGGAGCAGCTGCTCTACTGGATCAAAACACTGGCTCAAGCCATACAACACCCAGCATAGCAGCAGGGGGATAGAAAGCAGGATAAGCAAAAAGAAAAATGCTTTTTTTAGCCTGTATTGCATCATAGCAGCTTCCTCCGATCTTATGTCAAAAAACATTTGCGGGCGATTCAACCGAACCGCTGCGAGCGCGATGAAAGGGATGTGCGCGCGTTATGTGTGCCCATGGGAAGCCCTCCTTCCAAGGCTGAAAGCAAACGGTTTTTCATCTACTTTTATTATAGCAGCCACCAGAGGATTGTAAATAATTCTCAGCAAAGTTTTTGATATTCTGTCAAAAATTTGGGGATTTTTCATATGAAATTCAATAACTGTTCACACAGTGAATTCCGGCGTCTGATTATTGCATTACATGGAGAAAAATCTTATAATAAAAAGACCGCCAGGTGGCTGAAATGCAAAAGGAGAAGGAGCGGATGGGATGAACGCAGAGGTGGAAAAACTGTTGGCAAAGGTTCAAAAGCCTGGGCGATACACCGGGGGAGAGCTCAACAGCGTTGTGAAGGAAAAGGACGCTGTGGCGATCCGCTTCGCCTTTTGTTTCCCTGACCTGTATGAGATCGGGATGTCTCACCTGGGAATTAAGATTCTGTATAGCCTCATCAATGCACGGCAGGATGCTTGGTGCGAGCGGGTGTTTGCACCGGCGGCGGATATGGAAGCGCTGATGCGGGAGCACTGTGTGCCCCTTTATGCGCTGGAGAGCGGCGATCCGGTAAAGGATTTTGATATCATCGGCTTTACGATGCAATATGAGCTGAGCTACACCAATCTGCTCAATATGCTCGATCTGGCGGGGCTGCCGGTGCGTGCGGCGGACCGCAAAGCCCTGACGCCTCTGGTGGTCGCGGGTGGCCCGTGCGTGTGTAACGCCGAGCCGTTTGCGGAGTTTGTGGATCTCTGCCTGCCCGGCGAGGGAGAGGAGGTCATGAATGAGCTTCTCGATCTCTTCCGGGAATACAAGGCGCGGGGCGAGGGCAAGGAGGCCTTTCTCCGGGCGGCGGCCCAGATACCGGGCGTCTATGTCCCGTCGCTTTACACGGTGTCGTATCACGAGGATGGCACCGTGCAGGCCATCACGCCGCATGACGGAGCGCCGACGAAAGTGACCAAGCGCATCGTCTCCGATCTGGATCAGGTTTTTTACCCGGAGAAGTTTGTCGTCCCCTTCCTCGAAGTGGTGCATGACCGGGCTACCAGCGAGATTTTCCGCGGCTGCATCCGCGGCTGCCGTTTCTGCCAGGCCGGCTTTCTCTACCGCCCGATCCGGGAGAAACGGGCGGAAATCGTCAACCGGGATTGTAAACGGCTGTGTGAGACGAGCGGTTATGACGAAATTTCTCTTTGCTCGTTGAGCACCAGCGACTATACAGGGCTTCAGAGCCTGCTGGATAGATTATTTCAATGGACGCTGGATGACAGAGTGAATATTTCCCTGCCCTCCCTGCGAGTGGATAACTTTTCCCCAGAGCTCATGGAGCAGATTCAAAAGGTACGCCGCAGCGGGCTGACCTTTGCGCCGGAGGCGGGCACACAGCGGCTGCGCGACGCGATCAATAAAAATGTGACGGAGGGCGAGGTCATGCGCACGGTGCGCAGCGCCTTTGCAGGCGGCTGGACGGCGGTCAAGCTCTATTTTATGCTTGGCCTGCCCACCGAGACGCTCGATGATGTGGCGGGTATTGCGCAGCTGGCGCAAAAGGTGGTGGATGCCTACTACCAAAATCCGGATAAGCCCAAGGGCAAAAGTGTACAGGTGAGCATCAGCGTTGCCTCCTTTGTGCCCAAGCCCTTCACGCCCTTCCAGTGGGAGCCGCAGGATACGATGGAGATGCTCTACCAAAAGCAACGCCATTTGAAGGGGAGCGTCACCTCCCGCAAGATCAAGGTCAGCTGCCACGATGTGCAGACGAGCTTTTTGGAGGGGGTGTTCGCGCGCGGCGATAGGCGCCTTTGCAGCGTATTGGAGTGCGCATGGCGCAAGGGCTGCAAATTTGACAGCTGGGATGACCAGTTCCGCTTTGACTTGTGGGAGGAAGCTTTCCACGAGTGCGGAATCGACCCGCTGTTTTATACCAGCCGCCGCCGCTCGTTTGACGAGGTGCTTCCCTGGGATCATATGGATTATGGCATCCGCAAGGAGTTTTTAATGCGCGAAAATGAAAAGGCGCACCGGAGTGAAACTACGCCGAACTGCCGCGAGCAATGCGCGGGCTGTGGTACAAACCGCTTGAATGGGGGAAAATGTGATGCGCTGTGTTAGAATCTGGTTCGCCAAGGAAGGCCGCGCGAAATATATTTCCCACCTGGATGTGATGCGCTGTATGTCGCGCGCCGTGCGCCGCGCCCGCCTGCCGCTGTGGTATACCGAAGGGTTCAACCCCCATCCCTACATGATGTTTGCTCTCCCATTGCCGCTGGGCTTTTCCAGCCGGTGTGAATCCATGGATATCCGCCTGGAGGGGGAACTGCCGGATGCGGAGGTGGAGGCACGGCTGCGTGCCGTCATGCCGGAAGGACTGGCGATTCTGGCGGTGCGGGAGCCGGTACTGCAGCCTTCTGCAATTGCGTTTGCGGAGTATGACGCCACATTGTCGTTTGCGTCGCCGGAGCAGGCCGCTCATTTTATGCAGGGGGCGGGCACAGCGTTGGCAGGCGAGCGGATGATTGTACAAAAGCCCGGGAAATCCGGGCATAAAAAGGTGATGAAGGAGATTGACCTGCTGCCGCTGATTGCTCAGTGCTCTATGCAGCGGCGAGAGCGGGCGGTCATGCTGCGTATCCTTCTGCCCGCCGGTACGCAGACGAATATCAGCCCTCTGCTGCTGCTGGATGCTTTGGAGGCCGCGTCGGGCGCGCCCTCCTGCGGGCGTGAGATTGTGCGCCTACAGCTGCTGACGCAGGAGATGCAGCCGTTTGAATAGCACAGAGGAAGACGGGCAGAAAGTCGCTTGCTCTCCTCGGGCGCTGTGCCGGTCTGCATCTTTTCATTCTGCTTTGGATTGAATTCCAAAGCGGAATTTGGTATACTATGGAATGAAAACGGCCAAAAGAAGCGCCCGCTGGTTCGAGCTGCGGGCTTTGACATGATAAAGGGGAGGGCGACTCTTTGCGCAAGGTGCTTCAATACCTCAAGCCTTACCGTGTGGCGGCGGTCCTGACGGTGTTTCTCGTTTTGCTGCATTCCCTGACGCAGCTGATCCTGCCATCCATGATGGCGGATATTATCAATGAGGGGATTTCCCGAGGCGAGGTCAGTTACATCTGGCGTGTAGGCAGCGTTATGCTGGCAATTTCCGCCCTTGGCGTTTTGGTGAGCATATTGGGCAGCGCCTGCTCGAGCAAGGCGTCTACCGGCTTTGGCCGGGAGCTGCGCAAGGCCGTATTTTATAAGGTAGAGAGCCTTTCGCAGAGTGATATTGATAAAATTGGCACCCCCTCGCTGATTACCCGCTCTACAAACGATATCCGCCAAATTCAGGATATGGTGCTAATGGTGCTGCGCAATGTCATCAGCGCGCCGCTGATGCTGATCGGCGGGGTAGTGATGTCGTTTATCATGAATAAAAAGCTGTCTATGATTATTTTTCTGCTGCTTCCGATTATTTTGGCTATTGCGCTTGTAGTGGTTAAAAAAGTGCTTCCGATGTTTGATAAAATGCAGAAAAAGACCGACCGCCTGAATCAGATCGTGCGGGAAAAATTGAGCGGCATCCGCGTCATCCGTGCGTTTAACCGTTCCAGTTATGAAGATGAAAGGTTCGGAGAGGCGAATTTGGAGCTGACCGGCATGGCGCTACGGATTAATCGGATGTTTGCGGCGCTGATCCCAATCGCGATGCTTTTGCTGTATGGTACAATTGTCACCCTGGTCTGGGTTGGCAGCCGGCAGGTGGATTCCTTTGACCCGGCGACACAGGCCGCCCAGATTGCCGGCACAGTGGGTAATTTGCAGGCCTTTGTGCTCTATTTAATCATGATTGTTTTCGCACTGGTGATGGCGGTCTCCCTCTTTATCATGGTGCCCCGCGCAGCGGTTTCGGCCCGCCGGATTGAAGAGGTGCTGGATTTGGAGCCAATGATTGAGGAGCCTGCCGCGCCCCGGGTGCTTCCGGCAGGGGAGAAGGGCAGCCTCGTTTTTGAGGATGTCTCCTTTGCCTACCCGGGCGCAAAGGAGCCGGTGCTCAGCCACATCAGCTTTGAGGCGCATGCGGGCGAGGTAACGGCGATCATCGGCGGCACAGGCTGCGGCAAATCGACGCTGATTAACCTGATTCCCCGGTTTTATGATGTCACGCAGGGCCGCGTGCTGATTGATGGCGTCGATGTCCGTGATCTGGCGCAGAAGGATTTACACCGTCTGATTGGGCTCGTCCCCCAGAAGGCATTCCTCTTCAGTGGGACGGTTGCAGATAATCTGCGCTATGGCAAGGAGGATGCAACGCAGGAGGAGATGCTTCAAACACTTGAGGTCGCGCAGGCCCGCTCCTTTGTGGAGAGGCTGCCAAACGGTCTTTATGACATGGTATCCCAGAGCGGGACCAACCTCTCCGGCGGGCAGAAGCAGCGGCTGGCCATTGCGCGCGCGCTGATTCGTCATGCGGAGCTCTATATTTTTGACGACAGCTTTTCTGCTCTGGATTTCCGCACGGATGCGCGCCTGCGCGCGGCAATCCGCGAGCACTATAAAGATGCAAACCTGATCATTGTCGCGCAGCGCGTGGGCACGATTCTGGATGCGGACCGTATTATTGTGCTGGATGAGGGGAAGATCGCCGGCATTGGCACGCATCGGGAGCTGATGGAGCGGTGCAGGGTCTATCAGGAGATTGTGGAATCCCAGATGGCGAAGGAGGAAGTTTTATGAGCAAAAACCGCCCCGCCGGACAGGGTAAAGAAAGCAGCAGGCGCTTACGCGCAAAGGATTATAATCGCAGCCGGAACCGCCGCCCTCCCAATGAAAGGCCGCGTGACCTGCGCGGTACGGCTTTACGCCTGGCAGGGCTGCTTCGGCCCTTCTGGCCCTCGGTGCTGCTGGTGGTATTCACGGCGATGATGAGCACGGTTGTCACGGTGTTTGGCCCTATGCTGCTGGGCGACGCGGTGGATGCGATCCAAGAGCAGGTTGAGATAAAGCTTGCCGGCGGCGTGATGGATTTTGATGAGATCGGGCGGATTTTGCTGATGCTTGCAGGTCTGTTCGGCATGAGTTCACTCTTAAGCTATGTGCAGGCCTACACGATGGCTGGCGTGACGCAGAAGGTGGTTTGCGCCATGCGCGAGCAGGTGAATTCCAAGCTTTCGCGACTGCCGCTGCGCTATTTCGACGGCCATACAAAGGGCGATATCCTCAGCCGGATCATGAACGATATCGATAACGTTAGCAACACGTTACAAAACAACCTGACGCAGATTTTGACCTCTACTGTAATGCTTTTTTCCGTGCTGGGGATGATGTTTTATGTCAGCTGGCGCATGACGCTCATCGCAGTTTCTGTGCTGCCCGCCTGCCTGATCGTTACCCTGCTGGTGTCCCGCCGGTCCCGGCGGTATTTCCGGCGCCAGTGGGATCATATGGGCGAATTGAACGGCCACATTGAAGAGATGTATACCGGCCACAATATCGTAAAGGTCTTTGGGCATGAGCAAAACGCGATTGAGGAGTTTGACGATATTAACGATGAGCTATACCTTGTCAGCCGGAGAGCGCAGTTTATCTCCGGCACGATCATGCCGCTGCTGAGCTTTATCAACAATATCGGCTATATCCTGATCTGTGTGGCGGGCGGGAGCTATGTGCTCTCCGGCACGATTTCGTTGGGCGATATTACCTCCTTCATCATGTATTCCAAGATGTTTACGCAGCCGATTGCGGATCTGGGCAACATTGCAAATAATATCCAATCGTCGCTTGCCTCGGCGGAGCGTGTGTTCCGCCTGCTGGATGAGGAAGAGGAGCCGCCGGAGCAGGTGCGCCACACCATTGAAAAGGCGCGGGGTGACGTGCGGTTTGAGCACGTGGATTTTCAGTACCTACCGGAGAAGCCGTTGATCCGGGATTTAAACCTGGAGGCAAATCCCGGCCAGCTTGTAGCAATTGTAGGGCCTACCGGCGCCGGTAAGACAACCCTCGTTAACCTACTGATGCGCTTTTATGATGTGAATGCGGGGCGGATTACGATTGACGGCTGCGATATCCGGGAGCTTTCCCGGGAAAACCTGCGCCATCTGTTTGGCATGGTGCTGCAGGATACCTGGTTGTTTGAAGGCTCCATTTATGAAAATATTGCTTATGGCCGCCCGGATGCAACCCGGCAGGAGGTAGAGGCAGCGGCCCAAATGGCCCGCGTTACGCATTTTATCCACACGCTGCCGGAGGGCTATGACACACGCTTGGAGGAAGAGGGGCTTAACCTTTCCCAAGGGCAGCGGCAGCTGCTGACGATTGCACGCGCCATTTTGGCCGACCCGGCGATTTTGATTTTGGATGAGGCGACCAGTTCAGTGGATACTCGCACCGAAGTGCTGATCCAAAAAGCTATGCAGGAGCTGATGCGCAACCGGACGTGTTTCGTCATTGCGCATAGGCTTTCCACTATCCGCACGGCAGATGTCATCCTAGCAATGAATCATGGAGAAATTGTGGAGATAGGCCAGCATGACGAGCTAATGGCACAGAATGGCTTCTATGCGGAGCTGTATAACAGCCAGTTTGCAGGTACGGCTCCAGCCAAACAGTCCGATTCGAATGCGGCCGCAGGAGAGAACGCTGGGACCGTTTGAGCGAAAAAACCGTTTGCCTCACCCGTGGAAAGCAATGGGCGAAGCAAACGGTTTTTCAGTAAAAACAAAAAGAGAGCCGCAACGCCCCCCAACGCAACGGCTCTTTGTGCCAGCTAAGCAGGCACTTATCGGTGTATGGCCTGTATCGCCATACCCATAAGTAAAGAAAGTCCCCCCTTACTTATGTTATGTTTATCATACCTGGTGAGGGGAGAAAAAGCAACCTGTGGTGTGAACTGTGGTGTAATAAATTTCGTAGCGTGTGCGCCAGAGCAGTCGGGCAGTATAAGGCTCAAAAAATCGTGGGAGGTGGGAGCTTATGTCCGAGTTCAGCATGCTGTTAGAGAAAATGATGCGTGACAATGGATATTCTGTTTATGGATTTGCGCAGGAGGCGGGTGTTGACCGCCCAACGCTGCACCGGGTGCTGAAAGGGCAGTTGACGCCCAGCACAGCGTTTTTTCACAAGATTTTAAAAGCACTGCGCCTGCTGCCGCAGGAGAGAGAGCAGTTGGAGCAAACTTATCACGTCCTGCGAAATGGCGAGGAGGCCTTTCACCGTGGGCGGTATATTCAGGAGCGGCTGGAGCGGTTTTATGACGTATCATCCTATCGCCCGTGGCCCGCAGCTGACGCAGAGGAGATTGCGGACAAACTTCACCTACCGGTGGATACGCTGGCCTGTGGGCGCGGGGAATACACGGTGGAAGGCATGATCCGGCAGCTGCTCCTGGATGAACTGCGTAGCCGGGAAAAACCGATGGTGTATACCAATATGCTATCCACTCCTACCTACGTTGTGCAGCAGCTTTTACAGCTTTATTTGCAGCAGGCGGGGCGGTTGCAGATTATACATCTGATCCGGCTTTACAAAAACGTGGAGGATCAAACGCATAACCTGGCGATGTTTTTTGACGCTTTGCTTTTCAGCTTTTCTGCTGGTCGGGGATATCGACCCTTTTATTGCTATGAAAACATTTCCCGCTATGCGGATCCGGTGGCTCTATTTTGTTCTTATGTCATGACAGGCGAGCGTGTCTTGTTGCTTTCAGAGGATCTGAAGGTTGGCGCGCTGCTGCGGGAGCCGGAGGCGTTGGCGTGCTATGAGCACTGTTTTCGGAGTGCGCTGGCCGGTGCGGAGCCTCTGCTGCGGCGAGCGGAGTCCGCGCAGATGCGTTACCGCATGGCGAGGGCTTTTTTTGGCGATGGCTCCAAGGCGCCATATTATCTGGTATCCGGCAGCTTTTCATGCCTTGTGTTTTGCAGCACGCCGGAGCTTATGCGCTGTGTGGGGCATTTCGTCAGGCCGCAGGCCATGCGCGCGTTTGAGCGCTTTTGCCAGCATTATGGAAAATTGGCGAGTGTGGTGCGGGAGGCTGTGATTCTGTTAACGGTGGATAGCGTGCGCAGCTTTTTACAAACAGGGCTTATGTTTCCTCTTGCTGACCAATATCTCTTGCCGCTTGATGAGGCCGCGCGGGCCTATGTTCTAGAGCAGGTTCTGGAGCTCGCACGGGCGGGGCGCATCCGCCTTTCTCTGCTGGACCCCGCCCGCTTCCATTTTCCAGATGGACTATCTCTCTTAGTAAACCACAGACAGGAGTGCATGCTCTCCTCCTGCGCCTCGGAGCGCACGGAAAACATCAGCGTTTTCATACAGGAGAAAACAGCACGAAAATCGCTGTTTGATTTTGTATCCGGTTTGCCGGAGAGCGGCTTGGCTTACACAGAGAGGGAATCGGAGCGCATCCTGCGCCAGCTGATGCCAATCGCCCAATAATGGCGGAGAGTATTCGCGAAATAGGGGGGACGATAGAATGACGGAATTTGGAGATTGCCTGAAAGCGCTGCTGCTGGATGGGCAATGGGATGTGCGGGAATTGGCCGCACGGTCTGGCCTTTCGGAGAAAGAGATTGTGGGCTACCTGCGGGAAAAGAGCATCCCCAGTCAATCTGATTTCCAACGGCTGATGGCGGCGTTGCCCCTTACGGCGCAGGAACAAACACAGTTTTTGCACAGCTATTATGTCAGCAGCGTGGGGGAATGGACCTACCGGCGGAGAGTGTTTTTAAAAGAGCAGCTTTCCAGGCTGACACACCTGGAAAGCATTCGGCGATTTGATACCTTTCAAGCTGGTATGAATCCGGCTGGCTTTCGCTCGCTCCCGGAGGAGGGGGTTCGCATCTTTCGAGGGCCGTTTGAGGTGGAGAAAGCCCTGTATCAGTCGTTCAGCGAAGAGCTCTACCTGCAGGAGCATCCGTATGTGTGCACGAATGCTTTTTTGCAGCAGAATGTTCTTCGCCGTATCCTGCTTGGTATGTATTACAGTAGCGGCGGCCGGTTGGAGCTGCGCCATATTATCCCTTTTACGAAGGATACGACGACGAGCCTGAGCAACCTGGCGGCACTTTTTGGCGCGCTGGTTTTTTGCCTGGCGCCGGGAGGCTCCTATCGTCCCAGCTTTTACTACAGCAGCGCTCCGCTGTATCCAGACACTTCCGCGCCTTTCGCCTTTTATCTCTACACACATAACCGGTTGTTATGGAT
>CASDTH010000012.1 GCA_949283655.1 uncultured bacterium | reverse complement strand
CTTTTTGCCCTCCGGGCCAAAAAGTCCCCTCACGTGCACACAGGTAGCGGCATCAATTGCCGCCTGGGCCTATCGTTACGTTTGAGCCCCTGAATTACTTACAGGCTCCGGGAGGAACTTCCCGAGGCCTTCAGTCTTGCTCTGAGGAACCCTCTACCAGTAGGCCAGCGGCGGCAGGCTCCACACATTCCCGGCGGGCTCGTGAGGGGACTTGCCTGCTTGCAGGCAAGCGAGCGCACAAACTGTTTGAGACCGCGTGAGCGGTCGAGTTTTTGTGCGCCTCGCCGAACACATCAAAGAGTTTCTAAAACATATCAGTGCCGTCGCTGGCCGTTCGCGGGGTCAAGGGGTGAAACCCCTTGGCTGCTTCTCTTCCTATCTTCTCTTACAGAAGTAAGAGAAGATAGTCGCGCACAGCGAAATCAGGCACTCACTAAAAATCAAATGAAACCTTCTGGCCGCGCCACAAATGAAAATGATAGCATGTTCCGGTCGGGTCAAGACCCGATCCTACCGGAGGGGGATGTAGGGAACGGTCAAGACCATTCTCTACAAAGCTGGATGGTAAATTCTAAAAATTGGATGTTAAAAAGCCCCTGCATCAGAGGCAGGAGCCTAAACAAAACCACATCCAGTATTCAATCCCTGCAATCGAATCTCTAGCGCTGTATCGCCCTTGCTACAAAATCCACCATGGCGTCAATCACTTCCTCCTCATTCTCTGAAGACATGGCGCCAAGAAACAATTTCTTGCGCTCCATGTAATAATTAGAGACAAAGGAGAATTGATACATCATCACTAGGTTATCCATCATAAAAGCCGCTGTGGAGATATCCAGATCCTGGCGGATACGCCCAGCCTGCTGATCCTCCACCAACAGCTGCGCATATAGCTCCACCGTAATTGCCTCCGCATCGCGCGAAAGCTGCTCCGAAAGGTTAACCAAGCTTTGGGAGGAGCAATCCATATAGATCTGATTCATCTCGGGGAACTGTCTGGCTGCATCCCTTGCAATGCACAGCATTTCTCGGAATGCGTTGACCGCGCCCTTCTCCCGGTTCACCTTGGAGAGGAGCTGATACATTCTTTGCAGGCAGTGTTCCATCACCTGCAAAAACAAATCCTCTTTAGATAAAAAATAGCTGTACATCGATCCGATGCTTACACCCGCCGCCCGGGCGATCCGGTTGATATTGGCCGCATTGAAACCCTTTGTGGCAAACTCATGGATGGCAGCGTCAAAAATGCGCTGCCTGCGCGCGGGCGAAGTGGTTTCAAATGGGTTTTGCCTCTCTTTTTGTCTGCCGTGCTCCATACGGCCTACCTCCCCTTTCCGGCTGTATTTCTGCGCCAGGCGCCGTTCCTGCCGCATTTACCGCCGGCTGCTTCTCCATCTCCTAAGCCGCCTCCTCGCGGCCCGTCTCCGGTGAGGGAACTCCCCTCTGCCCAAACAATACCCGCCCGCACGGAAAAGACCGCGCGGGCGGATCCTGTTTCGGCATGAAAAATATCTTACCCAAACGCTCAGGGGGAACTGCCCCCCCTTTTGAGCACTTAGCCCTTAGCGTAATCGGCGACTGCAAACATAAAGTTGCCGATCTGGCCCGCAAATTCCGGAGCGCCGTCCAAAATCAGCTTACCCGCTTTGAGCGAATCCAGCATATCCGCTGTGCCGAGCAGGATGCCCAGCGCGTCGTCAAACGTCGGGAACCGCATGTTGAAAAACGGCAGAGAACGCTTATAGATGCCGCGGCCCGCCTTTGAGTTGCCCGCTTTGATGCGAATGTAAGCGGAAACATCCGGATGGCCATCCACCCCGATGGCGTAAACGCGATCCGGGCTTTGAAGCGCCCACTGATGAATTTCCTCATGCCCAGCCTTGTTAAGCTGGCTGATACCGCTCGTCACCAAGTAGAAGAAACACTTAACCATCAGCTTCTTCGTCGCCTCATCCTCCGGGGCCTCACTTGCGCCGAGCAGCTTCGACATTCTCAGCAGCACCATTACAAAGGAGATCAGATCCGGCACATATTTCACCTTCAGGTGGAATTTCGGGATACAATCCGGCCCCATCTGCCCCTTGAAGAATTTGTTCAACGCAGGAATACTCTGAAATTCCAGCTCAATGTGCGGGTTGCGCGTCAGCCTGCCCGCATGCACAAGCCACTCGCCGCTGTTGATAACAAAGTGCGTGCCCACCTTGCCCTCCGGGCTGTCCGGATCCAGGGCGCTGACCTGAATGACTGCGTGCGTCTTTTTAAATTTATCGCCCAGCTTCGGGATGTCTCCTGCAATCACCTTCGCAAGCGGCAACGCGGCGTTCAGAAAGATTTTGCTGGAATACAAATCATCTTTTGTAATTGCCATTCATCACACCTCGTCATCCCAAGAATCGTCCTCTTCAAAGTCCTTATGCATGACTTCGCGGATGGCGTCTATGATCCCGTTGGCGTCAATGCCGACCATGGACATAATATCTTCGTGCAAGCCGATCGGCGCAAACTTATCCGGATGGCCCAGCTTCTTAAATGCGCAGCCCTTACCGAAATCAGCAATGACGCTCGCAACCTGGCTGCCCAAGCCGTTGATCACGTTGTGATCCTCCGCCGTGATAATGCGGCGGGTGTCGACGATTGCCTTCTGCACCGCCTCCACATCGAGGGGCTTGAGCGTGTGCATATCCAGCACACGAATCTTCAGGCCATCAGAGGCTTCCAATGCCTTAGCAGCCTGCAATGCCTGATACACGCAAGAGCCGCAGGCGATCACAGTCAGATCCGTGCCCTCATGGACGGTATGCGCTTTGCCAAGCTCAAAGCCATATTCCGTGTTGTCATACAGCAGTCGGTCAAAGCCGCGGTTGATACGGATGTAGACAGGGCCGGGCGTCTCATAGGCGGCACGGATCGCGTTTACAGTCTCCATGCCGTCCGCCGGGCACATATAAGTCATGTTCGGGAAGGTCAGCAGGCAGCCCATATCCACGATCGCGTGGTGGGTGGAGCCCGCCTGGCCAAAGGATGTGCCGGCATGGCTGCCGATGATCTTGACATTTACATTCTGGTAGCAGATATCCGCATGGATCTGGTCGGCAACGCGCATGGTCGCAAATGCGGACATTGTGGAAACAAAGGGCACCAAGCCGGCCTTCGCCATACCTGCCGCAATGCCGAACATATTTTGCTCCGCAATGCCGACGTTGAAGAACCGCTCCGGGAACTCCTTGCGGAATACGCCGATTTTGGTGGAGCCGGCGAGATCCGCCGTCAGGGCGACGATTTCCGGATGCTCTTTGCCGAGATCACACATCGCCTTGCCGTAATATTCCGCAGTCGCCATCGCTTCGGAGCCGACTGCCGTATAAACGAGTCCTCCCGCCATGGTTACTTCGCCTCCTTCTCAACGCGCTCAATGCGCTTCTTGTAATAGGCATCCAGGCTCTTAGCCGCTTTGTCGTGCATATCCTGGTCAATTGCACCGTAATGCCACTTGAAATCATTCTCCATAAAATCAATGCCGCAGCCCTTGATGGTGTCGCAGATAATCATAACCGGCTTCTCCGTCGCCGCCAGTGCGTAATCAATCGCGTCGCACAGCTCCTTGAAGTTGTGGCCGTCGATCTCCTTGACATCAAAGCCAAAGGATGCCCACTTGTCCGCAAAGGGCTCAAGCTTCATCTCGTCCTCTGTCGGGCCGTCCATCTCCAGGCGGTTACGGTCCACAAAGGCAATCATATTAGTGGTGTTAAACTGCGCAGCGGACATGGCAGCCTCCCAGTTGGAGCCTTCGTCGCACTCGCCGTCGCCCAGCAGGCAGTAGGTAATGTAGGATTTCTTCTGAACGCGGGCCGCCAGCGCGGTGCCGACCGCGATGGAAAGGCCATGGCCCAGGGAGCCAGTGGAAGCATCCACACCGACAACCTTATTGGAATCCAGATGGACGCCCATCTTGGAATTTGTCAGGTTGAAGGTTTTCAGCTGCTCCGGATCGTTCCAGCCCAGGTCGCACAGAAGGCCGGCATAGCCGATACCAATGTGGCCCTTGGAGAGGATGAAACGGTCGCGATCCTCCCAGTTCGGATCCTCCTTCTTGATATTCATGTACTTGTAGTAGAGCACCGTCAGGATATCCATTGAGCTCAGGCTGCCGCCGATGTGGCCGCTGCCCGCCATGAGCGTGGTATCCAGGCATGTGTGCCTGAGCTGGTTGGCCTTTGCCTCCAGGTCAAGCCACTCCTGCTTTGTTAATGGCATTTGGAAACTCCTCCTTTATTGATGGTCATCAGCCGCGCAGCGCGCGGTTATATGCAGGGTTTCATCAGTCGATCTCCGGATGGTTTTTGCGAAGGATCTTGAAGCACTCCTCCGCCACCTCGATCGTGCGGTTAATATCCTCATGCGTCAGCGCGGCGTTAATGAAGTGATTGTGGTGCGAGGTCAGGAAGATGCCGCGGCGCACCATATCGGCAACCCACTCCTGATGCAGCATCAGCGAATCATCATCCGCAATACGCAGGTAGAACAGCGACGGCATGCCGGACGCAATCAGATGGAAGCCATGCTCCTGACCGGCCTTGACAAGGCCCGTCGTCAGCTCGCGGCCGAGCTCGTCAAAGAGCTTGGGCGTGTTGAGTTTCTTCATCTTATTAATGCAGGCGATACCGGCTGCGAACGGTACGGCACTCATCCAGTAGCTGCCCGTGAAGGTGATGCCGCTGACGACATCCTTGAGGGATTCACGGCCACAAAGGGCAGAAACGTTATAGCCGTTTGCCAGCGCTTTACAGAAGCAGATCAGGTCTGCCTTAAAGCCGAAATAGTGGTCGGAGCCGGCCAGATCCATACGGAAGCCTGCCCGCACATCGTCAATGATGAGCACAACGCCGTGATCGTCACAGAGCTTGCGCACCTTCTGCCAATAGCCCTCATCCGGGAAGAAATTGTCGTTAAAGTTGCCGTGCATATAGGGCTGCGCGATCAGGCCCGCAATTTCACCCTTATAGTCTGAGAAGAGCTGCTCCAGCGCCGGATAGTCATTGAAATCCACATAGAGGTTGTTGCAGACCTCTTCTTCCAGCACGCCGGAATAATCCAGCTTCTGCGTCCAAGGGGAAACGCCGTGATAATAGCCATTGAAGAATACGATCTTCTTGCGGTGCGTTGCGGCGCGGGCCGTCATCACGGCAAGGCTGGTCACGTCGTTGCCGTTTTTCGCAAAGAAAGCCCAATCCGCAGAGGCGACAGTATCCACCAGCAGCTCCGCGAAATCAACCATTACGGAGGAGGGAATCGTCACGCAGTTCTCTTTTTTCAGCTGCGCAAGCGCCGCCTTATCGACATCCTCATCGCAGTAGCCCAGCACGTTGGGGCCATAGCCGCACATGTAATCGATATAATCGTTGCCGTCCTCATCCCAAAAGTGCGAGCCCTTCGCATGGGAGGAATACAGCGGGAAAGCATCATTCGGGATATAGCAGCCTTCCGACGGGCCCTGATGGCCATAAATGCCGGACGGAATCACTTTCAGCGCGCGGTTAAACGCAGCGCGGCTCTTTTCGTAAGTATTCACTTTAAAGCTCATAAATGCCACCTCCAGTTAGGCAAGATAAAGGGCCACACGGTCCAAAATCCGGTTGACGTTATCAATCATGTTGACCATGCCACACATAGCGATACTTCCGTCGCAGATGCAGCCCATCGCGCTGACCTCGCCGCGAAGCAGCTGCCCCGCGATCTCCAGGTTGCCAAACGTCATTGCCGCGCGTGCCTTGCCGCAGCGCTCCTTAATGGTCACCATGTGGTGGTTGCGCACACGCAGGGTCACGCCGATATCCCCATTGACGTTCATCGCAATGTCGCCGTCGGGGATCAAGCCCGTGCTGAAGATGCCGCTCTTATCGTGGTTCGCCACCTGGGAGATGGCAACTGCCGCCGTATAGAGCGTCAGGCGCGTGCTGATCGCGCGGAATTCCGGATCCTTCATGTCCTCCGCATCCGGGCGCAGGTACTTTGAGAGCAGATCCGTCAGCGGCACAAAGCTCTTGAGCAGGAATTTCAGGTGCGTGAAGCCCTTGGAGGGGAGCGGTGTGGTTGTGCCGTCAATCAGGCCGTTAAACTTCTCACAGGAGCTGAAGGGCAGCTTTACATCGCACTTGCCGATGCCCTCTTCCATCCGGCAGCGCCCATTCTTAAAGGTAATCGTGGCGGCCGGCCCGCCCTTGACCTCAAAGCCGATCGAAATAGGCTTTTTATTGGTCAGGAGCGCGCTTGCGTTGGGATCCATTGCGCACAGGTTTTCCAGCGTGCCAAGAACGCCGAACAGGTTGATGTACGCCAAGGTCTTGGTGTCGGTCGTTGTTAACAAAGTACCTTCCTCCTTTTTCGAGTGAGTGCTCGTTCTATCACAGTCGAAACATATGCGGGCCTTTCGCCCGCTTATGCCGAAGCGCTTGACGATGCAGACACTATTCTATATCAATATTTGTTTCTTATTTTACCAAAAAACAAGGGGCGTGTCAACGCGCTTTCGTCATTCTGACAGTCAAAGAATTGTTTCAATTTCTGTGCGGAATGACGAAAAAAGCGCCGCAATGCGCAGAATCATAGTTTGCGCCGGTAAAAAATTCCCCGGCCACAGCATTGCGGCCGGGGAGATCAGAGGAGCCTTTGCTGCTCCTCTTAATATTTAATCAGATAGTTATCAAGCTCCCACTGCGAAATCTTCGTGCGGTAATCCTCCCACTCCGCTTTTTTCGCCTCAAGATACTTGGTGTAAACGTGTTCGCCAAGCGCATCCATCACAAACGGATCGCCCTCAAAGGCCATGATCGCCTCCTCTAGGCTGCCGGGCAGCATCTCGATGCCTGCGGCTTCGCGCTCCTCCGGCGTCATGTGAAAGATGTTGGAGTCCGTCGAGGGGGGAGGCGTCATGCCTTTCTCAATACCGTCCAGGCCTGCCAGCAGGCAAAGAGCCATCTCTAAATAGGGATTGCAAGCCGGGTCGGCGCTGCGCAGCTCCACACGGGTGCCCGCGCCGCGTGCCGCCGGGACGCGAATCAGAGGGCTGCGATTCTTCGCAGACCAAGCGATATAAACTGGCGCCTCATAGCCTGGCACCAGCCGCTTGTAGGAATTCACCAGCGGGTTTGTAATCGCCGTCATGCTCTTGATGTGCGCCATGATGCCGGCAATAAACTGGTAAGCAGTCGCACTCAGGTTGTTAACATCTGTCTCGTCATAGAAGGCGTTCTTTCCATCCTTAAACAGGGACATATTCGTGTGCATGCCGGATCCATTGATGCCAAAAATCGGCTTTGGCATAAATGTGGCATGCAGGCCGTGCTGCTGCGCAAAGGTTTTCACCACATATTTAAACGTCATTACATTGTCCGCAGTGGGTAAAACCTCATCATACTTGAAATCGATCTCATGCTGGCCCTCCGCTACCTCATGATGGGAGGCCTCGATTTCAAAGCCCATCTCCTCGAGCGCGAGGCAGATATCGCGGCGGCAGCTTTCGCCGAGGTCTACAGGCCCCAGGTCAAAATATCCTCCCTCATCGTTGGTCTTGGTGGTCGGCTTCCCGTTTTCATCCACGTGAAAGAGGAAAAACTCACACTCCGGGCCAACATTGAAGGAGTAGCCCATATCCGCCGCTTTCTGAATCGCCCGTTTCAGGATATAGCGCGGGTCGCCCTCAAAGGGCTGGCCATCTGTGCGGTAAACATCGCAGATCAGGCGGGCAACCTTGCCCAGCTGCGGCCTCCAGGGGAAAATCACAAACGAGTCATAATCCGGGCGCAAATACATGTCGGATTCCTCAATGCGGACAAACCCCTCAATGGAGGAGCCGTCAAACATGCATTGATTATCAAGCGCCTTCTCCAGCTGCCGGACGGTGATCGCCACATTTTTCAGTTGCCCCACGATATCGGTGAATTGGAGCCGGACGAATTTAACGTCCTGTTCTTTGGCGATGCGGAGAATGTCTTCCTTTGTGTACTTCCCCATGACAATACCCCTTTTCTTAAAAATAATAAAAAGAGCAAAGGTGCCCTTTTGAGCGCCCTTGCTCTTAATGTTTCCCATTATATGCGCCTGGCGGCGTGCTGTCAATCAAAAAATACCACAAAGAATACGCCTTTCCTTTTTTCAGCGCTACGCATAAATTTTATGTGTTATCTAGCAGATTCTTGTGTATTTTATTGGTGTTTCACTCACTGCTGCTCTGCCTCTGGCGTTTGCTCAATGCGAATCTCCATCACACGGCGCCCATCTGTTTTTGTCACCGTCACATGCAGCCTGCCGTAGGTAAACGCATCCCCCTCCACAGGGATACGCCCCAGCTCCTCCATCACCCAGCCGCTAACACTGACATAATCGCGCTCCTCATCAATGGAAAAGAGCTGAAACATATCCTCCAGATTGGCATTGCAGGCAATGGTGTAGCTTCCATCCGCATTCTGGTAAAATGCCTCGCTGACCTCATCATGCTCATCCCAGATTTCGCCCACTAGCTCCTCCAGGATATCCTCCAGCGTCACGATTCCCACCGTTCCGCCAAATTCATCCACCACCACGGCCATGTGGGTCGCAGCGTGCTGCATCTGGTTGAGCAGCCGGGAAATCGGCATATTTTCCGGCACCCAGATAACCTCTTGCATCTGCCCGGAAACCGGGAGCCCCTCATCCCAACAATGGGCATAGAAATCCTTTTCATGAATCACGCCGCGGATATCATCCAGATTTTCATGGTAAACTGGCAAGCGGGAAAAATGGTTGCTTTTAAACGTTTTTGCAATCTCCTCTACACTGTCGGTATCCTCCACCGCCACAATATCCACGCGGGGTGTCAGGATATCCTCGGCGTTCAAATCGTGGAATTCGATCACGGAGCGGATCAGTTTCCCCTCGTGCGCATCGATGCCACCCTCGTTTTCCGCCTCGCCGACAATGGTCATCAGCTCTTCCTCCGTAATTCCCGATTCGCCGCCTCCCTTAAAAATGCGTACCAGCAGCTTTTTCCACTGAGTAAACAAAAAATTCACTGGCCTGAGGATGGTGATAAAAAATTGCAGCAGCGGCGCAAACGCCATCGCCAATTTTTCAGGCTGCTCCTTGGCGATGCTCTTGGGCGAAATCTCGCCAAAGATCAGCACAACAACCGTCAGCACAACGGTAGAAACCGGTACACCGCTCTCCCCCATCCAGCGTGTAAACAGCACTGTGGAGATGGAAGCGGCGGAAAGGTTTACAATATTATTGCCGATCAGCAGGGTAGATAACAGCCGGTCATACTCCTCCGCGAGCCGCAGCACCTGGGCAGCGCGTTTGCTGCCCGCTGCAGCCATATTTTTCAAGCGGATCTTATTGATGCAGGAAAAAGCAGTCTCCGTAGAAGAAAAATACCCAGACATCAAAATCAGAAGAACTAGGACGGCCAATAAAATAATACTGCTACTGTCCATTCAGGACCATCACTCCATTTTAATTTTATATACGGTATTTTATCTGATTCCAATTTTATTTTCAAGCGTTTTTTCTGTGCGCACTGCCGCTTCCCCGGCGGCTTTTGGTTGATTCGGGTGAAAAACTATGATACGATACAAAAAAGCCATACTTTATGTTGAAAGGGATGTGACGGCTATGCCGAAACGCAACGATTATATTTCCTGGGACGAATACTTTATGGGGATTGCACTGCTCTCCGCCATGCGCAGCAAGGACCCGTCTACGCAGGTCGGCGCCTGCATCGTCAATGCACAGAATAAGATTATGTCCGTCGGCTACAATGGCCTGCCGCTCGGCTGTGACGACGACGATTTCCCCTGGGAGCGCGAGGGCGAGGAGTTCCACACAAAATATCCCTACGTCTGCCATGCGGAATTGAACGCCATCCTCAACAACGCAGGCCGCCCGCTCGACGGCTGCAAAATCTATGTGGCGCTTTTCCCCTGCAACGAGTGTGCCAAGGCGATTATCCAGTGCGGCATTAAGGAGGTCATTTATATTTCGGATAAATATGCGGATACCGTCGCCGTGCGCGCCTCCAAGCGGATGTTTGATGCGGCGGGCGTCACCTACACAAAGCTCACCGGCCTGCACGACGAGTTGACGCTCAACTTCCGCGAAAAGGATATTTAACCGCAAGCGCGCATCGCTCGTCCGGAGCCATAAAAAAGGAGGGCTTGCCTGATGAAAATCATGATCGTGGAGGATCACCCAAAAATCCGGGAGGAGCTCGCCGCGCTCCTGCAGCGGTATGGCTACGATACCTGCGCGCCTGCCGCTTTTGACCATATTGTAGAGGATATTTTGCAGGCGCGGGCAGACCTCATCCTGCTCGATATCAATCTGCCGCTGTTCGACGGCTACTATATCTGCCGGGAAGTGCGCAAAGCCTCCTCTGTTCCCATCATCATTGTCACCAGCCGGGATAGTGAAACCGACGAGCTGATGAGCATGAACCTGGGTGCGGATGATTTTATCACCAAGCCCTACAACACGCAGATTTTGCTCGCGCATATCGCTTCCGTTCTCAAGCGCGCCTACCGCAACCCGGGGGAGGCGGCCGAGCTTTCCTGGAACGGGGTCGCGCTCAGCCTCTCCCGCAGCATTGCCCGCTGCGGCGGGCAGGAGGCGGAGCTGAGCAAAAACGAAACCCGCATCCTGCACCTGCTCATACGCAATCACGGCGTTATCGTCAGCCGGGATACCATCATGAACGAGCTCTGGCAATCCAATGAATTTGTGGATGACAACACACTGACGGTCAACATCAACCGGCTGCGCAAAAAGCTCTCAGAGATCGGCGCGCCGGATTATATCGTCACAAAGCGCGGGCAGGGCTACACCGTTTGATCCACCCGTCGTTTCTGAAAGGATGCCTGGTTATGAAAATCTCCCTCTTCCTTCGCTCCAAGCTGCTGTATTTCGTGATGAGCACCGTCTGCATGCTCTTCACCTGGGCGCTGCTCAGCGCGCTGCGGCAATCGGGCGCCACAATTGTCTCCATCCTTATTTTGGAGGGGGGCGCCGTGCTGCTGCCCATCGGTGTGGAATATGCGCGTAAGCGCGCCTGGTACGGTCGCCTGCTGCGCAGCCTGGAATCGCTTGATCACAAAAGCCTGCTGTGCGAGGTGATGGAGGAGCCTGATTTCCTGGAGGGCCGGATTTTCTATCAGGCTTTGAAAACGTGCAACAAATCCATGAACGATGAAATCTCCTACTATCGCCGCCAGGAGGAGGAATATCGGGAATACATTGAAGCATGGATGCATGAGGTCAAAACGCCGCTCGCCGCAGCAAAGCTCACGCTGGAGAATAGCAGTGGCACCGTGCCCGCCAGCGTGTCAGAGGATCTGCGCCGTATCGAAGGGCATTTGGAGCAGGCGCTGTTTTATGCGCGCAGCAATAGTGTTGAAAAGGATTACCTCATCCGCCCGGTTTCCCTGCGTGAGGTGGTCAACAGCGCTGTGCGCCGCAACGCCGGAGATATGATCGCCAACCGGGTCCAGCTCACGCTGGAGGCGTTGGATTTTACCGTGCTGACGGATATGAAATGGACAGATTTCATCCTCAGCCAGATCCTTGTCAACGCGGTAAAATACCGCAGCGAATCCCCTGTGATCCGCATCTATGCCCGTCAGGAGAAAAACAGCGTCTCCCTGTTTGTGGAGGATAACGGTATCGGCATCAGCCCGGCCGACCTACCCCGTGTGTTTGACCGGGGATTCACCGGCGAAACGGGGCGCAAATTCTCTAAGGCCACCGGGCTCGGCCTGTATCTGAGCCGGCGCATGTGCGATAAGCTTGGGGTGGGCATTTCCCTTTCCTCCCAGCAGGGCAAGGGCACGGCCGTACGCCTCACCTTTCCCCTTGGCACGCTGCATAACCTTGAAAAAGATCCCTTCTCTCCCGCAGCGGATTGATTTTTAAGAAGCGAAAAAGCCCGAAATGCCCGCTTTGTGCTCCCGCCGGGCGCAGGCAGGGGAAACATGCCGTATCCCCCAAAGGTAGCTTCGTTTCAGAGCCGCCGCGCGTCCCCGCCCAATGCATCATGCCGCTGTATCCCCGCAACCTTACAAAACTGTTCGGCAGCGGTAAGGTTTTCCGATGGCAATCGGCTTCCTACCCGGTTTAAAATGGAGCCATCAACAGCGGCGCACCCTCATGCCGCAGCACAGGAGGTTTTTGCTATGGAATCCATTTTAAAAGTGGAGCATCTCGAAAAATATTACGGGAACCGGGGGAATATTACCAAAGCGGTGGATGATATCAGCTTTGCTGTGACGCAGGGCGAGTATATCGGCATCATGGGCGCTTCCGGCAGCGGCAAGACAACGCTCTTAAACTGCATCTCTACCATCGACTCCGCCACAGCGGGTCACATCTTCATCCGTGGGCAGGATGTAACAAAGCTCCGCGCAAAAGACCTCTCCCGTTTTCGCCGGGAGCAGCTTGGCTTCATTTTTCAGGAGTTTAATCTACTGGATACACTCACAGCCTTTGAAAATATCGCTTTAGCGCTAACCATCATTGGCACTCCCACCCGGGAGATTGAGAAGCGTGTGCACAGCGTTGCAAAGCGGCTGGAGATTGGCGATATTCTTCCGAAATACCCCTATCAGCTTTCCGGCGGTCAGCAACAGCGCGTGGCCAGCGCGCGGGCAATCATTACAAACCCCTCCCTCATCCTTGCGGATGAGCCGACCGGCGCGCTGGATTCCAAATCCGCCCGCCTGCTGCTGGAAAGCTTCGAAACGCTCAACCGAGAGCTCGGCGCCACAATCCTCATGGTCACGCACGACGCTTTCACTGCGAGCTACTGCAAGCGCATCCTGTTTATCAAGGATGGCAAAGTTTTTAACGAGCTGCAGCGCGGCTCGGATCCCCGCAAGGCCTTTTTTGAAAAAATCATTGAGGTTGTGACCCTTTTAGGAGGTGACAACAGCGATGTTTTATAAGCTTGCCTTTCAAAACGTCAAAAAAAGCCTGAGCGATTATGTGATTTACTTTATTACGCTTTCGTTTGGTGTCTGCCTGTTTTACGTTTTCAACGCAGTAGAAAATCAGCAGACAATGCTTCTCCTCTCCGAGCAACAGCACACCATCCTCCAAACCGGAACAGCGATGCTCGGGTACCTCTCGGTATTTATCTCCTTTGTGTTGGCAGGTCTGATCCTCTATGCCAACAACTTCCTTATTAAGCGCCGCAAGCGGGAGCTCGGCCTCTATATGACGCTCGGCATGGATCGGGGCAAAATCTCCCACATTCTCACAGCGGAGACGTTTATCATCGGTCTGTTTGCCCTTGGCGCTGGCCTGCTGGCAGGCGTTGCCGCCTCGCAGGGGATGAGCATCCTGACGGCGAAGCTGATGAACGTACCGCTGAAAGCATTTGCCTTCACCTTTTCCAAGGAATCCCTGCTCAAAACCGTGCTGTATTTCGGCGTAATCTTTCTGGTTGTGATGCTCTTTAACATCCGCACGGTTTCCAAATACACGCTCATTGATCTTCTCCACGGCGGGCGCAAAAATGAAACGCTGCGCATCAAGCGGCTCTGGGTCTGTGTCGTGGTCTTTCTGCTCTCTGTAGCCTGCCTCGGCGCGGCCTATTCTCTGATAATCGACAATGGTCTGTTTATGCTTGACAATCAGTTTTTCGCCTCGCTGATTCTCGGGTCAGCCGGGACGGTGCTGTTTTTCCTTTCCCTTTCCGGCTTTCTTCTTCGGCTTGCCAAGGGGAACCGGCGGCTCTACTACAAAGGCCTTAACATGTTCGTCCTCCGGCAGCTCAACAGCAAGGTCAACACCAACTTTCTCTCCATGGCCATCATCTGCATCATGCTGCTGGTTACAATCGGCACCTTCTCCTGCGGCCTGGGTGCGGTGGACGTAATGGCCGAGCAGGTGGATACGTACGCGCCCTACGATATCACCCTCAGAAGCCAGAGCAGCACAAGGGGCCCACAGGATATCGAGGCAGACCTAAAGGCGCACGGCTTTCCCTTTACAGAGCAATTCCGTGCATACACGCAGATCTGGCTCTACAACACCGGCAACCTGAATTGGGAACCGCTCTATGCTTTTGCAAGGAATTCCTCCGTGAGCGACACCTTCCTGACAGATGAGGACGCCGCGCATACCATCCCCCTGATCACTCTTTCGGATTACAACCAGCTGCTCGCCCTGCTTGGGGAGCCGTCTATCTCGCTTGCCCCCGATGAATATGCAGTAATTTGCAACCTCAAGGACTTGCGGGAGCTCATGGAGCTCTACACAAGTGCTGGCCAGCCCCTCACCGTCAACGGCTTTGTGCTGCGCCCGTCCGCTTTAGAAATCCAGACATATTCACTGCAAAACGCCTCCATGGCCATGGAAAGCGGCACACTGATCGTCCCCGATGCGGTCGCAAAGGGCTGCGAGCCCATGCTATCCATTTTCAACGCCAACTATGCCATTCCGGGCGAGGCGGGAGACGATGCCTTCCAAGCGGAGATCACAGCCCTGTACGGCGCGGGGGACGATGCCCCCCGCCCCTATACCAATAAATTTTCGCATTACGAGCTCTATCTGGAGAGCGGCGGCATCAAGCTGATGATCTCCTATTTCGTCCTTTATGTCGGCATCGTCTTTCTGATGACCTGCGCTGCAATTCTAGCGTTGCAGCAGCTTTCAGAGGCCTCCGATAATCTGGAGCGCTACCGCCTGCTGCGCAGGCTCGGCGCACCTAACAAGATGATTGACCGTGCACTGTTCACGCAGATTCTCGCCTACTTTATGTTGCCCCTGGGGCTTGCTATCATCCATTCGGTGGTAGGTGTCTATGTGGTCAACAACGCCATCGCACAGTTTGGCCAACTCAATGCCCTGCCAAATATCCTCACAGCGGCGCTGCTTCTTCTGATCATTTATGGCGGCTACTTCCTCGCCACCTTCCTCGGTAGCCGTAAAATGCTGCGTTCCCGCAGTCGTTAAGCCCAGAGGGGAAGGAGTTTCAAAGGATGTCACATTCGTTTCTTTGTTTTTTTGCAGTGCTTGCCGCGATTCTCGCCGTGTGCTGCCTCCTCTCCAGTCTACCATCCTGCAACCAGGAGGCGGCAAAACAGGGCCCGCCCATCTCCAGCCATCAAAATGTCCCGTGGTCCTTTCTCCCGGCAGCAAGCAAGCCGCTGCATAAGCTGCCCCTTTTCCCGGCTGCCCGGAGGCGCTCGCCCTGTATCGTTTGGCCGGAGGCTGCTCCGGCAGAAGGCGGCGTTGCCAACGATGTAGCGGCTCGAGTGCTTGAGCGTTTCCAGAGAGCCATACAATAGCCCTCGTACCGGGCACGCAGCGGCAAGCTGCATCAATGCTTCTCAAAGCCCAAGGTCCAGCCACACGGCGGCTGCCCCTTGGGCTTTTTTCGCCAGGAGATAAGATGGAATCGCCCCTCCCTGCCCACACGCAGCCAGCCTTTTAACCTATTTTTAAAAAAGGCTGCGGGGAAAATCGTTGATTTGCGCCATCCAACGTGTTACAATAAACAATAACATCATGAGGAGAGAGGATTGAAGCCGGCATCGTTTTGCAAACGTTTACGGTCATTTTTTCAGCCCTCTGGTGCAGAGGATCCAGGCGGAGCTCCTTTTCTGGCTGCCTGCCAAGCCTTCACATAAGCGGGCTTATACGGCGTTGGTCTGCTCCCTACATAGAAAGAACCGCCCGTGTGCAGGGGGGATATTCCCGTCAGGCCGTGCTCCAGCGCACGCTGGCCGCGTCACAGGCTCAATTGGCTTAATAGGGAAACCAAGGGAGGAGAATGCATCCCAAGGCGCGTTCACAGCACCCAAAGCCTAGTGGGCGCCCCTGTATCCTGAGCAATCCACTTACCTTACTTAAAATCATACAGGAGGGACTTGAATGGGAAAAATAAGCGAATTCCTGAACAGCAAGATCATCCAAAAGGATGTGGGGGAGGAAACCTATCTCACCTGGAAGGAAACGATCTCCTATGCGCTGGGCCGTGGCGCGCAGGGCATGAGCACAAGCATGACCAGCTCCAAGTATATCAACTACTTCCTGACCAATGTGCTCTTTCGTAAGATTCCGGGCGAACAGGCGCTTTCCATTGCCTCAAATATTCGCTTTTTCTGCGGTATTTTTGATGCAATTAACGACCCAATTATGGGCATCCTGGTGGACCGTACCCGCACAAAGGATGGCCAGATGCGCCCCTACATCAAATGGGCGCCCTGGTTTGTCGCGCTGGTGATGGTGCTGTTTTTCATCGGTAGCGCCAACGCACCGCTTGCTGTAAACGTCATTTATACAACCGTGCTTTTTATAGGGCTTGATGTCACCTACACCGCCTTTGATATTCCAATGGGCGCGCTGGCCTTTTCGATCACGCCAAGCGGTATTGAGCGTACAAAGCTCTTTGGCGTCAGCTCGATCCTGCGCTCTGTCGTCGGCGCTCTCCCGCAGGTTTTCGTCGCAGCGGCCGCCTGGCTCCCCTATTTCAACAACCACACGCCGCAGGCCTATCTGACAAGCGCCACCGTCTCCGCCGCAGGCATCATCTTTTTGACAAGGCTGACCTTCCGCAACACCAGGGAGCGTGCGGAGCACCGCGAGGATATCCCTTCCATCCAGGAGTGCTTTTCACTCCTGTTTAAAAACCGGCCGCTGCTGATGCTGTTCCTGGGGAATATTTTCTTCGTGATCTGCAAAATTGCAGAGCAGGTTTCCTTTTATTTTGTGGCGGATTTGATGTTCAACCGTAAATATAATGTTGTGATCGACGTGGTCAAATTCCCGGGCTTCCTGCTTGCAGGGATTCTGGTGCCCATGCTGATTGAGAAGGCTGGCCGCAAGGCGGATTCCAGAAAGTTCTATCAGCTCTGCTGCGTCAGTGCCATCGCAATCCATGTGCTGTTTGCCGTGGTCACCTACCACGGGTTAATGCTGAAGGGAGCAGGGGAATCCGTCTCTCTCCTGACGGGCATCTTTGTCGTGCTGTTCACCGGCCTGACGACGATTCCGCTTGAATTCAAAAACCTGATCCAAAAGGAAATGGAAGCGGAAACAGTGGACTACATCGAGTGGAAAACCGGCCGCCGCGTAGAGGGCATTATGCTCTCCATCATGAGCTTTACTGGCAAGATTGAAAACACCTTCTCCTCCTCCATCGGCCTTGCCATCCTGGGCTTGACCGGCTATATCAACCACCCAGAGGGGAGTGTCATCCAGAACGATGCGACCAACTGGGCGCTGTTCCTGATGACGACCGTTGTTCCTGCCATCGGTTATCTGCTCATGCTGGTATCGATCCGCTTCTATAATATTACCGGCGAGGATCATCACCAGATGATGAAGGATATCATGGCGGCCCGTGCCGCGCGCAAAGCGGAGAAAGAGGCTGCCGCACAGCCGTTGCCGGAGCAGGGTTGATTTTCATAAGCCTGTTATAGAAGAAGCTGGGCGTTTTGCCCAGCTTCTTCCTATTTTTGTTGCCCCAAAATGTAGTTGCGCCCGTTCCCGACATAGCATAAGATGAAACGATCTCATTTTGAAAAAGAGAGGGCTTTTTTATGTCTTACCCAACTTACCCTTATCGGGGAATCGCAGAAAAATGCCGGCAGGTAAGCCTCACCTTCCCACCTCAGCATCAGCCGGACCAGCCTGGCTTGGAATATTTGATGGACCCGCTCCCAATTGCAGAAAATCCCACTGCGAAGGGGAGCGGAAAACTTGCAGGGAAGGTTGCTCTCATTACAGGCGGCGACAGCGGCATTGGCCGCGCAGTGGCCTATGCCTTCGCGAAAGAGGGCGCAAATGTTGCAATTTCTTACCTCAACGAGGAACGGGATGCCCGCGAAACAAAAAAACACGTGGAAGAGCTCGGTGCACAGTGCATCCTCCTGCCCGCCGACCTGCGGGAGCGGCACAACGCGAAGCGGATCGTCAAGACCACAGTGGAGCTGTTCGGCCGAATCGACGTGCTTGTCAATAACCACGGCGTCCAGTTCGTCCGGGAAAGCATTCTGGATATCACACAAGATCAGCTAGCTGATACCTTTGAAACCAACGTCTATGGCTTTTTCTATGTCATTCAGGAGGCGCTCCCATTCATTCCGGCGGGCGGCGCCATCATCAACACCACCTCTATCACCGCCTATCAGGGTGATGACCGGTTGATTGACTACAGCGCTACCAAGGGAGCGATCGTCTCTCTGACGCGCTCGCTTGCCAAGTCTCTCGTCAGCCGAAATATCCGGGTCAATGCTGTAGCGCCCGGCCCGGTTTGGTCACCGCTGCAGCCCGCCTCTTTCCCGGCGCAGGCGCTGGAAACCTTCGGCTCCTACACCTCGGAAACGCCGATGGGCCGCGCCGGCCAGCCTTTTGAAATGGCGCAGGGCTATGTCTATCTCGCCTGCGAGGATTCCGCCTTTATGACAGGGCAGGTGCTCCACATCGACGGAGGCTCCTTCGGCTACTCCTGAGCCGGGAGCGGGCGCATCTGCGCACACAGCGCCGCGATATCCGGCGGCAGCGGGGCCTCCATATACAGCTCTTCCCCGCTTACGGGGTGTGCAAAGCGGGCGCTGGCACAGTGCAACGCCTGCCGGGCAATCCGGCCGTCCGCCTGCCCATACATGCTGTCCCCCACAAGCGGCGTACCGAGCGATGCAAAATGGACGCGGATCTGATGCGTCCGCCCGGTTTCCAGGCGGATGCGCATCAGCGTCATGCCCTCGCCCTGCATCTGTGCGTGCCAGTGCGTCACTGCCGGGAGACCGCCCTCTCCCACCGCGCGGCTGGTATGCATGGGGTCCGGCCGGATGATGGGGCGGGCAATCGTCCCGCTGCCCTTATACCGGCCAGATACAACAGCCAGATATTCCTTCTCCACCTGGCCGGAGAGGCGGGCGGCCGCGTAACGGTTGAGCGCGCACACTACAACGCCGGAAGTGTCCCGATCCAGCCGGCCGGCGCAGCGCAGCACCACGTGCCTGCCCCGCGCCTGAAAATAGGCCGCCACTGCGTTCGCAAGCGTATCCCCTTGGTGGTTATGGGTCGGGTGCATAGCGAGCCCCGCCGGCTTGTTAACCAGCAGAAGATCCTCATCCTCATATAAAATCTGAAGCGGGAAATCGAGCGGCTGCACAGAATCCCCATCATCCGGCAGGCACACAGTCAGCTCATCCCCCGCGTGTAAGGGGTCAATTGTGCGGATATGCGTGCCATTGAGGCAGATGCCCTCCGGCTGCCGCTTGAGCGACTGCACCAGCCGGGCGGACAGCCCCGCTTCCCCGCGCAGATAATGCACCACCTTGCGGCCTTCATAGCGCTCATCAATCATAAAACGCAGGATGCGCGGCACAGCAGCTCCCCCTTTCAGTTCCTTCTCTTTTAAAATGCATGCATCTCTATCTGGATGGCAAAATCAAAGCGTCCATTCCCCTCCAGCCTTTGAATGCCCCTCTTGCAGGAAAAATCCGGCACAGGCTCTCGGGAATCGGCAACGCCATACCACGGCTCAATGCACACAAACGGTGCGCCAGGCTTTGCCCAAATGCCCAGATACGGCGCGCCGCCCAGCGTCACCGTCACCACACGCCCGAAGCGGCGGCTCTCCAGCGTCGCGCTGCGGGAGCGCAGGCCGGAAAAAATCAACGCATCTTTCTCGAAGAGCTCCTTCGTCAATATAATCTCGCGCCCGTCGCCTGGGGCCGGGAAGCTCTCTCCCAGCAGCAAGCCGTCCGAATCGATGCGCAGTGTGCGCAGCCCTTCCTCTCTGCATTCTAGCCGGATGCGGTCGCCCAGCTCGCAGCAAAAGCCAGGATGTGCGCCAATCGAAAAATGCATGGGCTCCGTGCCCCGGTTGAGCACCGTGTGCGTGATGTGCAGCGTCCGCTCCTTGAGCACGTAGGCGATGCGCAGCTCAAAGGGATACGGATATTGCGCATGGGTCTCCTCATCATCCGTCAGTGAAAATACAAGGCTGTCCGGCGACTGCTCGACGCAATAAAAATGCTTGCGGCGCGCAAAGCCATGCCGCAGCATAGAGTAAGCCTTTCCATCCACCAGAAGGCGGTTCTCCCAAAGGGTTCCGACGATCGGGAACAAGACCGGCGCCTGCCCAGGCCAGATAGCGGGATCCCCCTGCCAAAGGTATTCATAGCCGTCTTCCCGGCGACACAGGCTATGCAGCTGCGCGCCGAGCTCATCCACTTCTACCTGCACAAAGGCATTTTCTATTTTATGATACATCTCTCCATCCCCTTTTCTTCAGACATATGGCGGCTGGCTACGCCTGCTGCCGGAGCGCTTCCTGTACGGCGTGCGCAAGCTGATCCGGGCAGGAGGTTTGTTTCATTCCACACCGGATGCCAGAAAATGTATCAATCACCTTCTGCGCAGGCATTCCCACCACGATTTTGGAGATCCCCGCCAGGTTCCCGGCACAGCCTCCATAAAACTTGACGCTGCGGATAATTCCATCCTCCAGCTCCACATCAATCTCCCGGGAGCATGTCCCACGTGTGCGATAGCGATAGAGCATCGTATCCATCCTCTTTTCCGGTTTCACCGGCAGCGCGCCCGGCAGCGTGCCCTTGCACGGGCAAACGCCTTGCCCGGAGAGAAACGCTGGGGATTCGCTCAACCGGCCTCCCCATTTGATTGTTTTGTCGGCTCCGCCGCACCAGCGCAAAAAGGGCGGGCAGCGCTTCTTTTTTAGTTTAGCACAAACCGGCAAAAAGGAAAATAGGGTTCGAAGAGAAAGTCAGGCGGCAGATTTTTGGGGTCAGACGTTCGGCATGAAAATCAGAAGCATTACGCCTCAGAGCGGAAGGCCGAAAAATTCATCTACCGAGACGCTTTCTGCGATCCCCTCTGAGGCAAAAATTTTTGGCGTCCATGTCTAACTACTGTCTGACATCTGATCGCCTCACATCATAATATAGAGCAGCGCAAGCAGCAAAAGCTCATCGGTGCTTTCCCCTCCCAAAAGGAGCATCAATGCCAGCAACAACGATTGATCAGAGCCAGTGGGCTGCGCAGGCTTTGGCCCACAGGCTTCCTGTCCGGCGGCCTTTTCCAGCGCCGTAACAGGCGGAATCGGCTCTGTGCAGGCTCCCTGCGGCGTATCCTGCTTTTCATGAATATAGTCAACCGGCATGGAAATATGGTTGTGTGGGCGCGGCCGCGCGGTGGGGGCGGGCCGCTCCTTCTCCTGCCTGCGAGGCGATTCCTGGGCAGACTGGGGCCTGCCGCTGTGATCCGTTTGTTTCCCTGTATTCTTTTCCTCCAGCTCCTCCTGTGCGCGCTGGGCTGTAAGCTGGGCGCGGCGCTGCATTTCCCGCACGCGCTGCGTCGCCTCCTCCTGCATGGCCATCAGCTCGCTGTATGTATAATCCCTGCCCAATCACAGCACCCCCTGGTCTTTTAAGGCCGGCAGCAGCTCCAGCAACCGGATCATGCGTAGCGCCTCGTCCGCCTTATGGCGGCGCTCCGGGCTCAGCAGCGGCTTGAGCGCCGCAATAAAAGCGCTCCGAGAATCATTCCCCCGCCCGTTCATCGCACCCATAATGGCTGACAGCTTTTTCATCATGCCCGGGTCCAGGCCGGAAAGCATGCCGGGCAGCTCGCCTCCTCCGGCCTGGGGCTGTTGTGCTGGCTGTTGCTCTGCCTGCCCGCTCTGCTGCCCCTGCCCGCCAAAGAGCGATTGCGCCATCCCCTGTAGGGAACGAATATCCTCCGGGCTCAGGTTATTGATCAGGTCGCTCAAGCCCTTCATATCATCCATCTTGCCTACCCCCTGTGTTTCAAATCCGGCCTGTCGCCTGCCGTGCGTTCAAGCGCGGTTCAATCCGTGCTATATTGGCCCAGCAGCTTTTTTAAAAGAGTCTGGGCCTGCGGCGTCGCAAGGAGCTTATCCGCCGCCTCACGGTTTTCCATCAGCATTTTTAGGGCTTTTGCCTGGTCTGGGCGCATGTTTTTCTGCACAAAGCCCTCCCAATCCCCGCTGTTAACCGCCTGTTCAATATCAGAGGCCGCCTTTCCAGAAGCCCTGCTCAAGTGGGAAAGCGCGGCCTTCACCTGGTCTGGCGTAAGATTTCTTCCGTCAATCATTGCATTCACCACCTGTAATGTATATAATAAATATGCTCGCGAGAGGGGAAAGTATAACAATCCCGGCTGATTTCTTCTGCGAAAGAGGCGAGGGCGTATGGATACAAGAATACTTGTCGTTTCCGATTCCCACGGGGATGCTTACGCGCTGCGGCGGGCAATTGAGCAGCAGCCCAGGACGCAGGTTATTATCCATTTGGGAGATGGGGAGCGTGATATGGAGCAGGCGGCAGGCCTGTATAAGGAGAAACGCGTCATCTGCGTGCGCGGTAACTGCGATTGGGGCTCCTTACTGCCCGCTTTATCACTGGAGCGTGTGGCGGGCAAGCTGCTCTACTGTACGCACGGCTATGCAGAAAATGTCAAATACGGAGACGGGCAGCTAAGGGAGCGCGCACGCGCCTGTGGCGCCTCCATTGCATTATATGGCCACACGCACACTGCCGTGATAGATTATGATGACGGGCTGTATCTGATGAACCCCGGCGCTGTGGCGAATGGGGAATACGGCATCGTCGATATCACACCGGCGGGCATTGTATGTGTGCATCATAAAATACGATAACGCAAAGAAGAGAAAGGAAGCAGCATTAGCATGAATGTTCTGATCGTCGGCGCCGGGAAAACAGGGCGCCGGCTGGCGTTGGCTTTGTCCGGCCGCGGTTATGACGTCGCCATTGTGGACCGGGAGCAAAGTCGCCTTGATTTGCTGGGCGACAACTTTGACGGCCTCGCGGTTGCCGGCGTGCCAGTGGATAAGGATGTATTGATCTCCGCCGGCTGTGAAAACGCCGATGTGGCCTGCGCCATCACAGCGGAGGATAATGTCAACGTCATGGTCACACAGCTGTTGATGACGGAGTTTCATATCGAAACCATTTATACGCGCATTCTGGATCCCTCCAGGGAGGCCGTGTTTCACAAATTTGGCCTACACACCATCTGCGCTACCCGCTATGAGGCCGATCACCTGCTTGATTTGATCACGCAGGAGGATACAAAATTTTCGATGCTGCATTTGGGGACAGGCTCCGTCTCCTTCGAAGAGGTCAAGACGGACCGCCACGATTGGGGGCTCCGGCCCACACAGCTGCCCCACCGAAAAAACGAAATGCCCTTCGCCGTACGGCGCAAGGGCGGGAAGCTGCTTTTATGTAATGCGGAAAACTTGATCCTGACGGAGGGGGATAGCCTCATCTTCGCACATATCAACGAATAATTTCATTCGAAACCTGATTTTTCAAGATTGGCCCGTTGGGCAGGAAGGATCTCGATGCAAGTATGCGGATTTTAATCGTCGGCGGCGGCAAACTTGGCTATTTCCTGTCACAGTCGCTGATAGAGGATGGCTACACCGTCAGTGTGATTGAAAAGGAGCGGGAGTTTTGCACGCGTATCGCAAATTCCCTCGATATTCCGGTTGTCTGTGGCGACGGCACAACGGTGGAGACGCTCGCGCGCGGCGGCGCCGGGAAATGTGATACAATGATCGCCGTCACCGGCCGGGATGAGGATAACCTGATTGCCTGCGAGCTTGCCAAGCGGCAATTCAACGTCCGGCAAACGGTAGCGCGTGTAAACAACCCCAAGAATATGGAAATCATGAAAAAGCTCGGCGTGGATATCACCATGTCCCCCACCCGGATTATCACGGGTATGATCGAGCATGAGGTGGAGGGAGCAGCGATCCGGCTGGTGGCAGATATCAATAACAGCGACGCCTCCATCCACGAATATAAGCTCCCGCGCCACTGGTCCAAATCCGGGGCGACCGTGCAGTCGCTTCAACTGCCGGAGGGCTGCGTTTTGATCTACCTGATGCGGGATTCCCTCATCACAATCCCGCGCGGCAATACCGCTCTTTTGGAGGGGGATGAAATCATTGCCCTGACGGAAGGTAGCGCCGCCAAGGAACTCAAAAAAATATTTGAGCTGTAGATATTAGATTTTGGAAAGTAACTGTTAGATGTGGGAACCTTCTGCACTACAATTTTTAAATTCTAATAAAAACGAAAATCCGCCCACAGAAAGCACTGTGGGCGGATTTGCTTACCTGCTGATGGTGCACGCTGCCGCACGCTCAATCAGCAATGGAATCCAGAATTTTCATGTGGGTAAGGTAAAAGCTTCTCAGCCACTCGCCGTCTCCGCTGAGCAGCCCGCCCATGAAGGACATGTGATCGCGCCCCTCTACAACGGGCATCACATTCCACACACCAGGCCTGATATCATCGCTGTCAAACTCCACTCCTGCTTCATCCAGTGGGCGAAGCGCAGAGATCGTGTTCACAAGGCCATCATTCGGCTGCCAATCCGCATTGATCTCCAGGCCAAAGGGCGTGGTATAGGCCTCAAACTTCCGGCCAATCAGGAAGGAAGGCGCTTTAAACATGGCCGTCATCGAGTCAACCGGTACCCAGTTGCCGTTGCCATCCTCCTCGGTCGCACATGCGGCATAGGAGAAATAATAGATGCCGGGCTGGGTCTCAATCTGCTCATTGATCTCATACGCGCCGCGCAGGGAAAGGTCATATCCCGCGTGATCCCTGCTGGAGGCAAAATTCAGCATTTCGGAGAGCGTCGCCACATTCAGCGCATAAGAGCCCGGGATGACAGTGAGGCCAAACTGGCTCAGCTGGAAGTCGTACATGCCGTTAATCACAGGCAGGTTGCCGATCGCCCCCGCCAGAATCGTCAACGGGAGATATTTAATGCCAAGCTGCTCGTAATCCTTCATCGTCCCATCCATGGTGGTGCCGTTATGCGGGGCTGCAAGCGTCGTCACGCTGTAGATCCAATCATCCATTCCACCCTGGAAGAAGGGGGAAACATTCTCCGGGGAGGCTGCTACCTCTTCCGCCGCACCCTCGCAGGCGATCTGTGTGAAGAGCCGCACCGTCGCGCCACCGAAGCTGTGGCCAAAGAGATGGATCTTTTTCTCCGGGCCCCAACCCTCAAAGAGCGGGCGGCTGTAGGTTTCGCCATAGCGGTCATGGTTGTGGGCGGCGGCATGGGCCGCGCCATAATCCACCGTTGTGCCGGTCAGCTGGGCATAGAGATCACAGGCGCGATCCCATGCGCTGGAGATCGGCCCTACGGATGCCGCGTAGCAATCATAGCCTTCTGACTCCAGATACGCAAGCAGGCTACCGGTCGTCATGCCCCAATAGGGGGCAACATCGTTCGCCGTGTCATAGTCTCCCCATCCGCCAAGGCCGTGGACGAATACGCAGGGGTAATCCGTCTGCGGTTGCGCCACCTCCTTAGCCGGGAAGCCAAGCAACGCCAGCAAAATCTGCACCAGCGTGAGGAAAACCGCTGCAATCTGCTGAAACATAGTTTCTCATCCCCTTTCTTTCCGAATTTTACATTTAGAAAACCAAAAGCTTTCCCTATAATAGTAAAATTATAGCATAGCATATGGTGCTTTCCAAGTATTCATTGAATAAAGAATCTATAAACTCAGTAAACAATCTATAAACTCAGCAAAAAGGAGGATCCCCCTTGAAAGAAGCACAGCAGCAGGTAGAGCAGTTTCTGCACGCGCACCATCTGGCGCTTTCCCCACAGGGATGCTTCACTGATTTGGTATCGGAAATCGGCGAAGCAGGGAAGGAGCTTCTGCTGGCCACCCAATATGAAACGCAGCCGTTTGCGCGCCGGGCAGAGCTGGAGGAGGAGCTGGGGGACTGCCTGTTTTCCATCCTCCGGCTGTGCAGTAGCCTCCAAATAGACGCGCAGGGAGCGTTGGCGCTCGCGCTGAAAAAATATGAGGCACGATTTATGCAAAAGCATCATATCGGCTCTGAAGAAGGCAAAAAAGAACGGGAAAGCGAGGCGGCAGAAAAATGAACATTCGGGCCTATGCGAAGGCGGATCTCCCCATCATGACAGAGCTCTGGAATCAGGTGGTAGCGCAGGGGGACAGCTTTCCCCAGGAGCAGCCGCTGACTCTGGAGGAAGCGCGAGCCTTTTTTCAGCAGCAATCCTTTACCGCAGTTGCTGTGGATGAGGCCGGCCGTGTGCAGGGCCTTTATATTCTCCACCCCAACAACGTAGGGCGCTGCTCCCACACAGCAAATGCCTCCTATGCCGTGCGTCCCGAAAGCCGGGGCAGCGGTGTGGGGGAGCATCTGGTGCGTCACTCGCTGGGAATGTGCCGTGCACTCTCCTTCCGCGGGCTGCAATTCAACGCCGTCGTTTGTACAAACAAGGCGGCGATTCATTTATATGAGAAGCTCGGCTTTCAAAGGATCGGCGTTACGCCGGGCGGATACCGGATGAAAGATGGCTCCTATCAGGATCTTTGGCTGTTTTATAAAGCCGTAGGAGATGCGCTGTGAGCCCTGGCAGTCAAAGGCCCCCAATCGCAGGATGTTACTGTGACTGGGGGCCTTTCTCTTTTCTCATTTAGAAATATATCAAAAGGATTATGGCCCTTCCCCCTCTTTCATGCCGGCTCCCCCGGTGAGATCCTTCACAAAGCAAATGATCCGGTTTGCCTCCCGGAACCCTGCGCCAAGGTGAAACCGGAGGCTATCCGTATTACCCAGCTCCGTATCGCTTGCGAACTCTGAGCAGCCCTGCTCCACCGCCCAGGCTTCGCAGGCACGCAGAAGCTCCGACGCCACACCCTGCCTGCGGAAAGCAGGCTCCACATAGACGCCCTCCAGATAACCCACCGGGCTTGTGCCCGTACCCTCCACATAATCGCTGCGCAGCCCGCACTGAGCAAAGCCGATATCCTGCGCCTGTGCCCGCACCAAAAAAACGGCGCCGCCCGCCTGGCAATACTCCTGCAGCTCTTCCTCCAGCTCCGCGCAGGAATGGCCTGGCCAGAGCTTCCCGGCGAGCATTGCCGCGGCTTTCAGCTCCCCTTGAGCCGCCGCTTTTATCATCTCCATCTCGCTGCACTGCCTTTCCTCCATCAAAATTCACGGTCGCTCCGCTCCCAATGGCTCTCCAGCCATTTCGCTACACCGTCCGCCTCATTGCTCTGGATCACGCCGGTAGCCGCCGCCTTCAGCTCCGGCACGGCGTTTTCCACTGCATAGCATTCATCTGAGACGTCAAACATCCTGAGATCGTTGACCGCGTCGCCGAAGGATACCACCCGGTCAAACCCCAGCAGCGCGCAAAGCCTGCGGATGCCCTGCGCCTTGGTCGCCCCGGCGGGCATGATCTCCAGCCAGTATTCCTCCCGGTAAAGCTCCTGCTGGAACGTTACAGAAAAGCGCGTGTCTCCCCGCACCGCATCGTAAAGCGGCATAAGCTCCTCCCGCCCGCCGATGCAGGTGATGTAAAACACCGCGCCCTGATAAAGCGCCGGTTCCACACTCACCGCGCGGAAGCGCTTGTCCCCCTTCCGGCAGCTGAGATAATACCGCACGCCCTCGTTCTCCCGCTCTGGCAGCCACGAAACGCGCTCCTCGCCATCCAACAGCGCATACGCAAGGGCGCTCACCGGATGACGTGATAGATGCCCGGCCAGGTTTCCGATCTCTTCCGGCGAAAAAACAGTGCTGGAAAGAACTTTTCCCGTTTGCGCATCCTGCAAAAATACGCCGTTGTAGGTGATCACCGGTAGCCTCGTTTGCAGCCCATCGGCCACAACGCGGGCGGAGTGCACGCTGCGCGCCGTTGCATAGGTAAAGGGCAGCCCTTCTTCGATCAGGCGGTTGAGCGTTTCAACGGTATGGGCGAACAGCCGCGACTGGCGGTTGAGCAGCGTCCCGTCCAAATCGGATACATAGAGCGTTTTCATCGCACCCTCTCCTTCTCCAGCAAGGCAATCACCTCATCGAGCCGTTCACACTGCGCATACAGCAGTGCCTTCGTCTCCCCATCCGGCTGCCACTGATCGGGGACCATCACCGGCTTCAGCCCGGCGTGGCTGGCGGAAAGGATACCGTTGCGCGAATCCTCCAGCGCCATGCAGTCCTCCGGGCGCTCCCCCAGTTCCGCGCAGGCTTTGAGGTAGATATCCGGCGCAGGCTTTGAGGCGCTCAGCCGGTCTCCGCCGATCACCGCGTCAAAATACGCGGTAACCTTTGCCGATTCCAACCGGCGCTTCACCTCGGCCTCACACGTGGAGGAGGCGACCGCCGTCTGATATCCGCACTGTTTTAAATAATCGAGCAGCTCGTAGAGCCCGGGCTTGACCGGCATGCCGTGCTCCGCCTCATAGCGGTCAAAAAACGCGCGGGTCAGGCGGTCGAGCTCGTCAAAATCGACCCGCCCGCCGAAGGTCTCCCGCCAAACTCTTTGCGCCATCGGCCGCGTGAGCCCCAGCGTTTTTTGATTCATATAGCCTGCCGGGCCGATGCCGAGCTCCCGCCCTGCCTCATCCCACGCGAGGGCGCACAGCCGCTCCGTATCAAACATCAAGCCGTCCATATCAAAAATAACCGCCTGAATCATCGCATTTCTCCTGTTAATTTCCAGACGAGCACTTCGCCGCGTCGATGGCCAGCACGATCATCAGGCACAGAAGCGTATCCTCCGGCTGGGCAATATCGAGGGTATAGGTATCTGTCCAGCGCAGCAGCTCCTTTTGCGCCGTCATCACCAGATTTCCGTCGGGGTCCGTCACCTGATAATCCCACTCCAGCCAATCTCCCTCCACCTGCCAATCGTTGCAGTTGAGCGTAAAGCTGGGTTTGAAAAACGTGAATTCCTTTTTGATCTCCCCCACATATTCGTCACCGACATACAGGGCAAAGCGCGGCAAAAAGGTAAGCACCTCCTCCTGCACGGTGCCGATATGCTCTCCTGCGGCGTTCATGATCTCGAGCTTATGGCCCCAGGCCAGGCGCCCCTCCACTGTGAAGACTGTGTTCCCCTCCTCGTCATAAATATCAAAGCTGTCGAACCAGGATAAAAACCGCTGTTTAAACAATAACCGCATGAGCCCATCTCCTTTTTCACACTTCTTTTATGTCAAACATCAGCCGCAACAGCCGTTTTCCGGATTCCGTGTGGAAGACCCGGCGGTAAGCGCTCCACGCGGCGGCCTCCCCCGCCCCCTCCTCGCACAGGTTCACAAGGGTATCCGCCTCCACAAGGATTTGGAAATCTTCCCCGTCAATCTCCTGATAAGTATGGTGGTGCCCCACGAGAAACACCACACGGTCGATCACATCCTGCGGGAAATATAGCTCCTCCAACATCGCCCGTGCCGGCGCGGAGCCCTCTGTCTCCTGCAGCGAGCCAGCGCTGCTGCCGTATTTCTCCTCGGCGGGCCTGATGCCGATATCGTGCACATAGGCCGCCGCCTCCAGCGTAAAGCGTGTGTGTGCGTCCACCCCTTCTGACACGGCGATCAGCCGCGCCAGGCTGTGCACCTTGAGGAAGTGTTGAATCCGTTTCCGGTCGCCCGCATAGTAGGCGATCATCCCGTCACATAACAAATCAAGCGGCCCCATAGCCCTCATCCTCCTTTTGCTGCTTTCCCGGCGCCGTTGCAGCGCTCCACCTGCAAAACTGTCAGAACGCCGCCCGCCACGCGGAACTTGATCTCCAGCCCCACAAACGTCATGCCATAAATGCGGCTCGGATCCACATGGTAAGAGGGGCGCGGATCCTGCGCCAAAACGCCAAGAAGCGCCGCCCGGTACTCCGGCGGGATTCCCTCCAGCAGCTCTGCCGGGCATTCCACCTCCAGCTGCATGTCTCGTTTCTGCTCTGCAAACCCGCCCACAGCCTGCGGGATGCTGTCTGCAAAGGGCAGGTAGGGCTTGATATCCAAAATCGGCGTGCCATCCATCAGATCAGCGCCCTCCACCTCCAGCACGGGCCCCAGCCTTTCATCCTGCCGGATGCCGCTCAGCCGGACGGCGGACAGGCCAATCGGGTTCGGCCGGAACGGGGAACGGGTTGCAAACACCCCCACGCGCTGGTTCCCGCCCAGCCGGGGCGGGCGCACGGTGGGCGACCAGTCCTCCCGCACTGCTTCGGAAAACAGCCACACCAGCCAGATGTGCGAAAAGCCCTCCAGCCCCCGTAACGCCTCCGGGCTGCGGTATTCCGGCTCAAAGAGGATCTCTGCCCGGAGCCCCTCTACCAGCCCGCTCTGCCGTGGGATGCCGAATTTTTCAGGGAACCCGCTGCGAATGCGGGCGATGATTTTCATTGCAGGGATTCCATTCATTCTGCACACCTTCTTCCAGAACGGCGCTTGCCCCGTGATTCCCTGAGCCGTTCCCCTTTATCAACGAACTGGCTCGTAATTGATCCGCGCCTCTTCGCCGGTCGCCTCCAACTTAAAGATCACGGGCCGCAGGCCGTCGTTGCAGCTGCAAATGGCAACGCCTGGCCTGCGAATCCAGTCGCCGTAATAAAACAGCTCGCTGCCTGCGCCGTGCGCCAAAGCAAACACATACTGGTAAATCGCCTTCCATGCTTCATCACAAAAGCCCTCAGGCTTTGCATAGTCCGCATAAAATACCTGCCCCTCACGCAGCATCGGGCAAGCCCCTAAGCCCTCCACACCATATTCTGCGGCAAGCTCCCTGTCAAGGGTGGTCTTTAATACAGTAATCCGTACTTTTTTCATGAAAAAGCCCTCTCTTTCTGCTCTGTTTCTCTCTGTTCAGCCAGCGCACACCCGCAGAAGTCCCCTCTCGTGAGGCCCTAGCTCAGCGTGTGTTTGCCCGGCGGTAGTCTTTTTACCGCCGGCCGTCATCTAAAATACCGGCCGATCAAAAAATGGGCAATCCCATCCTCATCGTTTGAACCGATCCCCATGTCCGCAGCCGCTTTCACCTCCGGAATCGCGTTACCCATGGCAACCCCTTTCCCACACAACTGCAGCATGGAGATATCTCCATAATCGTCCCCAAAGGCGATCATTTGGTCAAACGGAATGCCCGCTTGTGCCGCGAGCGCTACCAACGCCCGCTCCTTTGTAGCTGCCTCCTTGCTGAAGGAATACCAGTCCCCATCGGAAAATTTTACCCAGACGCATCCTGCCACACTTGCAGCAATCCGCTCGGCCTGCGCACGCTCCGATAATTCCACGCATATCTTCAGCGCACTCTCCCTAAAATCCAAATAGTCCGTATAAACGCTCTCTCCCCAGCTCGGGCCAACTTGTTTCAGCGCCTCTTTATCATTCCAAAAATGCGTGTGCAGCGTATCCACCGTAATCCCACAGCCGCCCGGGCAAACGCTTTGCGCCGCATCAAGCAGCCGCTGCGTTTCAAAAGAGGAAAACGCCGCGCGATAAATCTCCTTCTCCCTCCATTTGGCCAGCGCACCCCCGCTTGAGATGACCGCATCGGGCCTTAAATCGGCGAGAAACCGGCGCGCGTTTTGCTCGCTTCGGGCCGTGGCCACGCCCAGCAGCAGGCCTCTTTGCCTGCATCTTGCAAGCGCCTCCATCGTAAAGCTGGAAATGGACTTATCGCTTCGCAGCAGCGTGCCGTCCAAATCAAACAGCAGCAGTCTTTCCGCAGCCATATTCAAACGCTCCTCTCCATCTGGCCCGCGTCCCCGGCTTTCACTGTGCGCTATCCCCATCCATTTTCACATGCGCCGCAGCAACACCACGCACTCGATGGTATTACAATTTTCCCATAAACTTTTATATGAAAGTCACCTTAACAACGAATTTGGTTATCCATATTCAGTGCTTGATAAGACATATCCCTTTTAAAACTCCTTTTGTGGTTGTTCCGGGAAAGGTATATGCAAGCTCGTTCATAGCAAACGGTAACGGTGCAGAATTATCAAGCTTGATAATCTTAAAATTTGTCCGTAACTTTTCGGAGTTCCTGATTATAGATTCTTTAATTGACGGTTTCTTTATGCTATTCGCATTTGCGAGTATATTTTCAAGGGAACCAAACTCACCGAGCAACGACGTTGCCGTTTTCGGACCGACTTTATCTGCACCTTTAATATTATCCGAGGTGTCTCCCGTGAGCGCTTTAAAATCAGCGTATTGCAAAGGTGTAATTCCAAACTTTTTATTTATGTATTCTGGCGTGCATATAACGGTATTATCGCCACGATATCTAAGTACCGACACATTGTCTGTTATTAGCTGAAAAAAGTCACTGTCAAATGATGAAATGACAATCTCACTTTCCTGCCCATATGTAAAAGCATATCCTGCAATCCAGTCATCGGTTTCACAGGAACATGTTTCTGCACGTTTTATACCAAGATAATCCAAAGCAGCATACACATCCGGCAACTGCGAAAACGGGTTATTCTCCTCCGGTGTTTCGCTGTAATCAAATCTGTTTGCTTTGTAATCAGCATCAAGTACTGAGCGAATGTTTTCGTGTTCGCCGTCAAAAAACACGGCAATGTGCGTAGGTTCGGTTTTGCGTATTATTTTCAGCAATGCCCCAACAAAACCTAGTGTTCCCTGAATGGCTTTGCCTTGTTCGTTTACGATCCTTGCGGGCATCCCAAAAAACATTTGAAATAGCAAGTTGCTACCATCAACAATTAAAAGACGGTTCATAACAAATACTCTTTTCTATTCCTATATTATTTGTGGGAAAGCAAGACAACCGTCTCGATATGGTTCGTATACGGAAACATATCCACCGGTTGAATCTTCTGCGTGCGATAGCCCTGCTTTGCAAGAGCCAGCACATCCCGCGCAAGCGTCTCCGGGTTGCAGGAGATATACACCACGCGCCGGGGGCCAAGCGCCGCCAATGCGGAGAGGAAGGCTTCGCCGCTGCCCGCCCGGGGCGGGTCCATAAACACCACATCCGCCCGCTCGCCTGAAGCCGCCATTTGCCGCATCCATTCGCCTGCATCCGCACAATAGAAGCGGGCATTGGGGATGCTGTTTCGCTTTGCGTTGGCCGCTGCGTCGCGCACCGCTTCCCGGTTCGACTCCACGCCCACGGTCAGCTTGGCGCCTCGCTTGGCCGCAATCAAACCGATCGTCCCCGTGCCGCAATAAGCGTCTATCACCGTCTCCCGCCCGGTCAGTGCGGCAAACTCCATCGCTTTCTCATATAATATCTGTGTTTGCACAGGGTTGATCTGGTAGAAGGATTGCGCGGAAATGCGGAAGGAGCAACCGCACAGGCGGTCCTCAATAAACCCGGGGCCAAAGAGCGTTTTTTCCTGCCGCCCCAGCACCAGGCTCGTCCTGCCGGGGTTAATATTCTGCAAGATCGTTGTAATCTCCGGGTGGTGCTCCAGCAGCGCGGAAACAAAATGGTTTTTGGATGGAAAAACCGATGAGCCCGTCACCAGCACCACCATCAGCTGCCCGCTTGCGAAGCCGCGCCGGATGAGCACATGGCGCAGAAAACCGCGCCCTGTATCCGCATCGTAAGGGAGCAGGTGAAAGGAAGGGAGCAGCCGCCGGATGGTGCCGATAATCGCATCCGCCGCCTGATCCTCAATCATGCACTGCTCCACCGGCACAATCCGGTGCGTGCTGGATTGGTACACACCGGAGATGATCCGCTTTTTGCGGTCCAGCCCGAAAGCCGCCTGCACCTTGTGGCGGTAATGCAGCGGGTTTGCCATCCCGATCACCGGCTCCACATGGCCAAACCGCCCCATCAGGCCAATCACACGGCGCTCCTTCCAGCGCAGCTGCTCCTCATAGGGGAGGTTTTGCAGCTGGCAGCCGCCGCATTTGCGGTAGAGCGGGCAGGGCGTGTGCTCCAGCCCCTGTTTTATTTGCTTTTGATCCGGCATAAAACCCCTTCTTCCCCGCCGTATCGCGTGGCGCCGCCCCGGCTTAATCGGAGCCTATTCCTCTAGCCGCCCGGTGTACCAGCCCGCAACGCCATCCTTCTTCACGAGATATCCCCGCGAGGTTTCCCGTACAATAGACAACCGGTCGCCCGGCTGCACGGGCAGGCGGTAATCATTGCAATCGTCACAGTGCATTTTGCCGCCGCTTTTCCAGATATCCCCGTTGAACACCCACAGCCTTTGCCCGCCGCGCACATGCTCCACCAGCGAAAACTCCTCTCCCCGCTCCAGTATGCGGATTTCATTATCCGTAAACAAAATCCGGCTGGAGGTTTTTGATTCCTCCTGCGCATCTAGTGCTGTGTGCAACGGGAGCCCATCATAGCTAAAAAAGGTGAATTCCTCTGAGCCCTCACAGGGAATCACAAACAGGTTGAGCTGCCCCGTGCGCTTGAGGCTGCATCCGCCGTCAATGCTAATAATTTTGCGCTCCCGGTTCACAATCGGGTTGGAGCAGTCCAGCCGCTCATGGTAGAGCGTAACCGGCCAGTGCCCCACCACAACATATTTCGAGAAGGCGAGCCCCTTTTCTAAAAAAGCGTCGTTTTTCAGGCAGGGGTGGGCGTCCTTCCCCTCCAGCGCGGCAAGCGGTTCACCCGGGAGCCCGCCATGCACAAAAATCATGTGCTGTGTTTCCAGAATGGTCGGCAGCCCCTGCAAAAAAGCGAGCTCCTTTTGGAAGGCCTCCCGGATTTTTGCACGGCCACGCAGCAGATCCAGCGGGGAGCGCACGCGAATCCCCAGCTCGCCGCACATCTCTGCCAGCAGGCTGCTGCCCCACCGGCTTTTTCTGTGCCGTAGGCAGCCATATAGCTCAAGCGCGTTCCACCGGCCGAGCATTTCCACCTGATAGGCATCCACATTGCCCATCAGCGGGTAAACCGTGTGCGTTTCGCACAGACGCATGACGTAACGGAGCGTGCCCAGGCTGTCCGGCCCCTTTTCGACCATATCCCCTACGATGATCAGGATATCTTCCTGCGAAAACTGCGCTTTTTCCAAAACGCCCTTGAGGCAGCCTAACTGCCCGTGGATATCGCTGGTCACCAAAATGCGGCGGCCGGGCGGGAGCTCCACCCGGGCAATTTGATGCTTCATTCGTCATCCTCCTGCTTTTTTTGCGCTTGTTTTCCGGCGCATTCCGGGCAGACTCCAAAGAATTCCATCCGGTGGCCGGAGATTTGAAACCCGGTTTCCCGCACCAGCTGCTCCTCCAGCTGCTCAAACGGACAAACAGAGAGCGGCACGCTCTTTTTGCAGATGGTGCAGGTCAAAAAATGCCGGTGCTCCGCCGCAATTTCATAGCGGGCAATCCCGTCGTCATAGATGCTGCGCCGCATGAGCCCCGCTTCCACATAGGCGTCCAGGCTGCGGTAAACCGTAGTCAGCGCCAGATGCGGAAAGGCGCACACAGCCGCACTGTAAACTTGCTCCGCCGTAAGCGGCGCCTTCGCCGCACTCACAGCGGCGAGCACAGCCCTGCGCTGCGGCGTCTGCCGCTGCATAAAATCACCGCCTTTTTATGTGGTTTCCTCCTGCCAACCCTTGCATACGTCGACCCAACCGCAGCTGCCGGAGAGCGCAAATAGCTCCTCACAGGAGAGCTCAACCGCACTGTTGGAGCTGCCCGCAGCAGGGTAAACCGTTTCAAACCGCTGGAGGGAAATATCCGTATACACCTGCGCCGTCCCCTCCGGAAGGGCAAACGGGCACACACCGCCCACGGCGTGGCCGGTCAGCCGCAGCACCTCCTCCGGGGGAAGCATGGAGGCCTTTCTTCCGAAAAGATCTTTGAACTTCCGGTTATCAATCTTGGCGTCCCCCGCCGCCACAATCAGGATGCAGGCATCCCCATTCGCAAAGGAGAGCGTTTTTGCAATCCGCGCGGGCTGGGTTCCCAGCGCTTCGGCTGCTAGCGCCACTGTCGCGCTGGAGGAATCAAATTCATGAATTCTCCCCTCCATGCCGCGCTCCTTCAAAAATACTTTTACGCTTTCAATCGCCATTTCTTTCGCAGGCCTGCAAGCCCGCTCCCTTCCTCTCTGATAATTTTCATTTCACTTACGCTTCCAGTTCGCCATTTTGCAGCAGCATCGCTACCTTTAAAACAGCGGCCTGTGTTTTGCCGTCACGCAGCCGGTTGTCAAGCACCATGCGCACCGCCTCCTCCAGGGGGATACGCTGCACGGTGAGAAACTCATCCGCATCCAGCTCCTGCTCGCCAAAGGTCAGGCCCGAGGCGTAATACATATGGATGATCTCCCCGCAATAGCCAGGCGTAGGGTAAAACTTGCCGATCGCGCAAAAAGTGCTCGCTGTCGCGCCCGTCTCCTCCCGCAGCTCGCGCTTCCCGCTCTCCAGTGGGTCCTCGCCGCACTCAAGCTTCCCTGCGGGCAACTCGAGCAGCTCTTCCCCATAAGGGTAGCGAAATTGCCGCACAAACAGCAGCTCTCTCTCCGGCGTCAAGGCTGCCACCGTCACCCCGCCGGGGTGCTCCACCACCTCGCGCGCGGCTTTTTGGCCGTTGGGCAGCAAAGCAGTATCATTGCGCACGGTAATGATCCGGCCGGTATAAATCACCTGCTTTTTCAGTGTTTTTTCTGTTAAATCCATCCGATCAAATCCTTTCTTAATGTGCGGGGCATCATCGCGAACCGCGCGGCATATTGGTATGGTAAAGGCCCGGCGCCACCGGCCTGACAAACGGGAGGGATGTGTTTGGAGCAGATTGTCCGGGCGGTACCGCCCGATTACGAAACAATGCGCGCCATGCTAGAGGCGCTCAAGCGGCGTTTTCCCCAGGCGAAGCTTCGCGCCTGCGGGCGGAGTCTTGCCGGGCGCACCCTTTATATGCTCACCATCGGCCCTATGGAAAGCCCGGTGCTCTATGCAGGCGGCTTTCATGGGCAGGAATGGATGACGCCGCTTTTGTTGCTGCGTTTTTTTGAGCGCACAGCCGCCGCCCTATGGGAGGGGGCGGAGCTTCCCTCCATCCCAGTGCGGGATGCTCTGTGCGGGCGCGGGATTGCCATCCTCCCCTGCGTCAACCCGGATGGCATCCAGATCGCGCTGCATGGCGCACAGGGCGCGGGTATTTTTCAGGCGCAGGCAATCCAAATCAGCCAAGGGGATTTCAGCCGTTGGAACGCCAACGCCCGCGGCGTAGATATTAACCACAACTTCCCCGCAGGGTGGGAGGCCCTGCACGAGATGGAGCGTCAGGCCGGCATTACAGGCCCAGCTCCCCGCCAATACGGCGGAAATGCGCCGGGGAGCGAGCCGGAAACCCAATCGCTCATCCGCCTGTGCCAGCGCCATGTCTTCCGCCATGCGCTGGCCATCCACAGCCAGGGGGAAGAAATTTTTTGGGAATATGGGGAACGCACGCCGGAGCGCGGCAGGATGATGGCCAAAATTTTTGCCGCCTCCAGCGGCTACCAGCTGGTGGAAAACGGCGGGCTCGCCAGCCACGGGGGCTTTAAGGATTGGTTTATCGATGCCTTTGCCCGGCCAGCCTTCACCTTTGAAATCGGCAAAGGGGAAAACCCGCTCCCCCTTTCAGATTTTGAGGGCATCTATGCGCGGCTAGAGGATACCCTCCTGCTCGCCGCGCTGATGTAGGCTGCAAGCCCGCATCAACGCCCAGGGGCCACACCGGTTTTCAGCGCTGTGGCCGAAATGCTCCTGCGCACTGATGTTTGTGTTTTATTATTATATACCATCTGCCCGGTCCCCGTCCACAAAATAGGCGGCGATTTTTCTAAACCCGTCTACAAAAGACAAAATGCCTATGCCACAGAAAAGCCATCAGGCTACTTCTGTAACATAGGCGCCTGTTTTCTCTCATTCGCCACGTTGCTCTGAAATCCCAGCCGCTTTTTCATAGCCTCTGATCAGCCGGGCCGCCGTTGTTTTCCGCCCTTTGCAGCGCTCGTTCGGCTCAAAGAGGATCGGGGCATCAAAGCCCGCCCGAATGAGCGCAGTGTGGATGCCCGCAAAGTCTACGATTCCCTGCCCGGGCATCCAATGGCATTCATCAATCCCATCATAGTCCGAAATATGTAACGTTATAATCTGCGGTGCAAAGTCCCGCGCATATTGCACGCCATCCGCCCGCACCGGGTTCCACTTCACCCGCAGAGAGGGGATCAGACGCTGTAGCCGGCGCAGGCGAACATTCGGCGCCAAGGCCGTAAAATGGTTGGTATCAAAACACAGCCGCAGACCTGGCACGCGCTTGAGCAACCAACGGATCTCCTCCGGCGTATTGCCAAGGCAGGTGCGCGGCAAATTCTCCAGCGCAAGCGTCAGGCCAAGCGGCTGCATGTATTCCACCAGCTCCCGCAGGGATTTTGCGGCGCTCTCCAGCAGCATGATCCGCTCCCCCTCCCCAACCGGCTCATGGGAGCCATGGATCACATAAACCCGCGCGCCTGAACTTTCAGTCAAGCCAATGAAGCGCTTGACCGCCTCCACATGTGCCAGCCGCTGCTCCTCTTCTATGCAGGCGGGCGTCACGCTGCGCCCAAACGGCAAATGCACGGAGAAAACGGTCATCCCCGCCTGATGGACAGTCTCCATGCAATCCGCATAGAGCGATGCCTCCATCTCGTAATCCTCCCGCAGGCACAGCTCCAGGTACGCAATCCCAGCCCGCTTACAGGCCGGCAAGCGATCCAGATAGCAGTCTACTCCACTCATCGTGGTGGACAGGCCATAGTTCATCTCTCTTCTCCCCTCGGTTCCCTCAAAGCCCGGGTTCATCGGGCTCTCAATCCACGGCCACAGCCCCGGTGCGCCCCGCCATGCACCGGAACTGCTCCGCTTTTTTATTTTTGTTTTAAAAACACCTCAGCAGAAGGCGTCCGATAAAATCTCCATCACATCGCTGTCGCTGACGGCCACCGGGTCCGCTTCAAATAGGCTTCCCATCGTCTCTCTCGCGTTGTGCGCAAGCTCTGGGAACTCCTCGGGGGAAAGCCCAAAGGAGGAGAGTGCCAACCCGTTCACGCTGCACTCCTTCTGCAACGCCTCCAGCGCAGTGAGGAAGTCCTCCGGCCGGTCCGCATCCGTCTTGCCGAGCGCACGCGCCAGTGCGATCATGCGCTCCACATCCACCCCCAGGCGGATGAGCCTTGTGTAATATGCAACACTGATTGCCGTCAGGGCCGCGCCATGCGGGAGCTTGGGGTGGAAAGCACTCATCGCATGAGCGATCGAATGCTCCGAAATGCAGCCGGAAAGCGTTTCCACCATGCCGGAGAGCGTGTTTGCCAGCGCCACATCCCCGCGCGCCTGCAAATCGGAGCCCTCACGTACCGCATGAGGGAGGCTTTTGCCAATCAGCCGCACCGCCTCCAACGCCAGCAGGTCGCTCATCGGGCTGGCCGATCGGTTCAAATACCCCTCCGTGCTATGGAACAGCGCATCAAATCCCTGATATGCTGTCAACCTAGGCGGGACGGACACCATCAGCTCCGGGTCAATCACCGATAGCACAGGGAAGGTTTTTTCATAGCCGAAGCCAATTTTTTCACGCGTCTCCTCATTGGTCGTGACCGTCCAGGGGTCCGCCTCCGAGCCGGTGCCCGCCGTTGTCGTGATCGCAACGACCGGAAGCGGCGCGTTAGGCACAGGCTTGCCCCGGCCGGTGCCACCGGAGACATAGTCCCAATAATCGCCCGGGTTGCGCGCCATCACGGCAATCGCCTTCGCCGCATCTATGCTGCTGCCTCCGCCCAGGCCCACCACAAGGTCGCACCCCTGCTCCTGGCAGAGCGCGGCCCCCGCCATCACCTCGGCCTTCGTTGGGTTCGGTGTGATCCGGTCATAAACGGCTGCCTGCACACCCGCGCGCAGGAGCTGCTCCTGCACGCGCTCCAGATAGCCGAATTTTTTGACAGACTGACCGGATGAGGTCACCAGCAGCGCCTTGCGCCCGGGTAATGCGCAGCCGCCCAGCTGCTTCAGGCTACCCGCCCCGTACAGCAATTTCGTAGGTAGATAAAACGTATACGGCATCAAAACCCCTTCTTTCTCCACAATAACCGCAGCCATGCGCGGCAAAAGCACCGCTCTCCCCACGCGAACATAGCCGCCGGGCAGTTAGCTGCTCCTCCGCGCATGGATGCGGATATATAGCGCAATATAACGCAGCCCTCCCGAAAAGTCAAGATAAACGCGGATGAAAAACGGCGCGCAGCTGGCGATCCGGGTTTGCGGCATTTCCGGGGAAAAGCGTCTCCATACGGTTGTATTTCAAGCTTTTTAACACAGAAATGTTGTCAAACCATTCACCATCGAGCGCGCCGGGCCTTCAGGCGCCATTTCATCAGCGGTTTCCCGGCTTCAGGAAGGCTGCTCCGGCATATTCCTTAACATATGTTGGATTGGTCCCGTTTATTCCTGTAAACGGCCTGGCTTTCTTCAGCCCTCAGCTGATGATTGATGAAAGGATAATATTGCCGGCGGAGGTGGTCATCTCCATCGTGCAGCCTGCCTCCCCGTAGGAAAACGTCCCGCTGGAGGAGAGCGCCGGCCCTTCAGGCACGCTGGAGTCCGCCTGACCAAATGCGTTTTGAAGTTCCCCCATTCCAATCTCATAGCGCAGCTGGAAGTCCATACTCTTTGGCCATTCCAGGCGGATATCTCCCACCCCGGCATGCATGGAGAGGGATCCCGCTGCGAGGTTTCCGCCCTCCCAGGCGAGATTTCCTGTATCCGCCGTCAGCTCTGCACGATCCACCAGGCAGTTGCGGAAAGATATGTCTCCCACCTGGACGTTAGCCTCCACCGCCTTGCAGCGCAGCCCTTCTACCGTCAGGCTACCCATGTCGACCTGCGCCTCCAGCACATCAAAGTTCTCTTGTGGCAAATATATGTCAGCCTCCACACGGGAGACCGCCGCATCCTCCGGGAGGCGGGTGCCAATGTGAAGCACACCGCCCTCCTTCCCCAGATAGGGGAGCTGGCCAGAAGACAGTGCATCGCCCGTTCCATAATACCGGAGTTGTATATACGCAGCCCCATTCTCAGAGGGGAGCACCTGCACCTGCGCGGTTTCAAAGGCAATGTGAAGCTTCTCCTGTGGGGACACGGCAAACTCCAGAGTTGTCGTATCCAGCAGGCGCTCCTCTCCGCCCCAGCAGCGTTGCGCATACCAATCCCGCAGGGAATCTACCCAGCTGTTAACACGGCTGTTCCCCTGCGCAATCTCTTTGAGCTCCCGTGCGCCGACAGCCGCGCCGAAGCAAACCGTCAGTAGTGCGGATACCAAAAACAAAATTGCAAAAGCAAGGCAAGCTTTTTTCATCACGCATTCCTCCCTTTCTCAGCTCATTCTCCGGTAGCAGGCGCGCAAGCTCCAGAGGATAAGCAGTATTACCAGCACGCCTGCACTGATAAACGCAAGCGATAAACAGATCAGGAACAACGTCAACAGCACAGAGGAGGCAAACAGCCCCGCGCCAATGCCTGCCGCCAAAATGGCTGCCCCTGCCCCGGTCAAAGCGGCGCCCGCCGGGATACCGGGCAGAGCGATAAAAAGAAGCTCCAGCACAAACAGCGCGATATAGAGCAGCCTGCCGTTGCTCCCCCGTGCCTGCGGCTGCGCCGGCGCTCCATTCTCTGGCACGGGCGGTTCAGGCGGCGCAGGCGGCTGGGGGGCGCCCTGCGCATCCGCCCGGCTCTGCTGCAGGTAGGTTTGTGCAATCTCCTCCGGATCGCCCAGCGCGCGGCAAATTTCCTCCTCTGTTTTGCCCTGCTCGAACCCTGCTGCAAAATGCTCCTCATAATCCTGCAAAATCTCCTGCCGGTCCTTTGCCGGGAGATACAAAAGCGCCCGGTGCAGCGCATTCAAAAATTCATTCTTCGTCATATTGGACCCCTCCAATCAAGTGATTGACCTGCCGTGAAAATTCCGTCCATTCCCGGTAAAGCGATTCCTGCGTTTGGATTCCCTTGGGCGTCAGCCGGTAATATTTTCGCGGCGGGCCTTCCGGGGATTCCCGCAGCGTCACCTCAAAATAGCCCTCGCTGCGCAGGCGGCGCAGGATCGGGTAGATCGTCCCCTCTGAGATGGAGATTTCGCTGCTGATCGCCTCCGCGAGTTCATAGCCATATTTTTCACCCTGCCGAAGCAGCGTCAGCACACACAGCTCAAGCGCGCCTTTTTTAAACTGAACATTCAAGCCGTTCACCTCGTTTTCTTTTCATCAGAAAGTATGTAATGGCCTATCGCATATACAGCATATCACACAGTACTGTTTATTGCAATATAGATGGCAAAATTTTTTCTGTTGAATTTGGCAGGCTGTTTTCAGCTACAGGGAAAAATATCGCTTTCCCCGGTGGGTATGCTAAGAGAAAAGAAAGGAACGGCGCCGATCAGGAGCCGGTAAAAAATGGTGGTCAAAAATGATTCAGAAACAAATCAAAAAGCTTTCGCTCCGGGCGGCGGCCGTCCTGCTCCTGCTGCTCTCCCTGTTGCTCTCCCCCGCCGGCGCGTTGGAAAAAACAGAGGTTTGCATTGATGGAAGGATCATCGTGCCTGGCGCCGGTAGTGTACCGCGCATCTCTGCAAATGGCGCGCCAGCCTACAGCATGTTGGCCGGCGAAACGCTACCGGAATCAGGCCTTTTCCAGCCGGCCGAGTATGAGGATGCCGGGCTTCAGGCAATTCTCGCCGCTGGATTCCCATTGGATGAACTCGGGCTTCAGGAGAAATACAAGGCGTCTGACAACGCTGCGCGTGTGGCCACACAGCAGGCAATCTGGCTCTACATGGCCGGCTGGAAGCCGGAGTCCAGGAGGGCAAGCGGCCATTCAGAATATCTGGACGCACTGCTGCAAGCAGCAGAGGAGCCGCTCTTTCAGCCGCCCATTATCTCCATTACGCCGCTCAATCCTGCCTTTCAAAAACAGGAGGATGGCCTTTACCGCTCTGAGGTGCTGACGGTAGAGGATTTAACCGGAAGTATTTCTGTGGATATAGAAGACGGCGTTCAGCTTCTGGGGGAGGATGGCGCCGCTGTTACCACCCTTCAAGAAGGGGACCGTTTTGTGTTGACAGCGGCAGAGGAGCTCACAGAAATCGCCTTGCAGGTCACGCACCGGTTTCCACAGGCTGTGCCCGTGCAATACAGCCCGCTCTCCGGCGGCGGGCAATCCGGCCCGATCCTGCAGGCGCAGCAGCAGGAGCAAACGCGCACCGGCACATGGCGCTTCGCCCTGCCGCTTGGCAGTGCCTCCGGCAGCACAGGGGAACCGGCGCCCCCTACGGCAACGCGGGAGGAAAGCGCCCCTGCCGCATCGGAGAGCATTCCTTACACAGACTCCCCCGACACCGGTGATTCCGGTACACCCTTCCCCACAGCGGCTTTGCTGGGGCTGTGCTGGGTAGCCACAGGCCTTGTAGGGTTTTGGAAGCGCACGCGCGCCGCAAACGGCCGAAAGAATTAGATGACAAACCGCTTTTCATATGCTATAATAGTTGCTAACTATCAGAGGCAAGCATATAAGTAAGCGGAGGAGAATCAGCCAGCATGGAAATCAAAGAGGCATTGGCTCTCATTTTTAAGGGCGTTGCGCCCGTTCTTTCAGAAAATGGGTTTGAACCGGTTTATCCGGCAGGCGTTCGGAAGTCGGAACCGCCCATCGAGGAGCAGGAGGGCGGTAAGCTCCGGCTTAGCTTTCAGGGGGAAAGAGGCGCCGTGCGGATTGAATACCGGGAGCAGCGCATCTTCCTGATGTGTACGGATATCAACGCCGCCGAGGCCACCGACGAGGATTATAAGCAGGCCTCACTCTCCCTGTTTGATCCTGCCGGAATTGACGATAAGGATATCCGATATATCAGCAACGAATTCACAGACACCATCCGCCAAAAATTTGGGAAAAAGGCCCGCAGCGCGGCAAAATCCAAGCTGCCCACGCCCGTCTCCAAATCGGCCGCCAAGAGCGGCGCATTGGCCTACGATCCAAACACGCTGGCCAGCCGGTTTACAACCATGTACCCGGAGCTACGGGAAGAATACCGTGCGAATGTGGAGAAATACGGCGAGTTTCTGGCGGAAGCGTTTTTTGCCCAGTATGGAACGCCAGCCGCCATGCAGACCATCCGGCAAAACGATAAGCAGCGCATGAAAAAACTCTTTAACCTGCTCAACGATATCTATGAGGATGGCACCAACGAAACCCAAAGCCTCATCGCAGTGACCATTCTCGGCGCAATGCATACGGATGCGCAGCTGGTGGAAAACGCAAAGGAATATATGAGTGAGACGCTTGCCCAGCCGGTTTTGGCTGTGATAAAATACCTCAATTCTCCAGCCGGAAAGCGCGCGGAGAAAAAACTGGAGAATCCGCCGCCCTATAAGCCCAAGAAAGCAAAAAAAGAAAAGGGGATGCTCCGCCAGATGCTTGGCCTGTAACCGCCTTACAGCCGCTTTCTGGCAACTGATTTTCACCAGAACGCCTCTGCTTTGCTCAGGGGCGTTTTTCTTTACACTGCGTTTTTCCCCCCATAGGGGCCTAGCGCATGCCTCTGCGTGGCCTCTCAGCAGCGCAGGCGGCTGTTTGTGTGGAGCATACATTTTATCGTTCTAAAATTTAAAAATTCTTTTCTTGTGTTTTCCCTCTTACACCCTTGACAGGCAACTAGATGTGCTATATAATAGCAATCGCTGCACGGAAATTCCACTATATCTAGTGTTTGTTTGAGTAGGCCCCATGCATCATATAAGCACCGGCTACCAGGTGGTGGGCATACCGGCCAGAGCGCATGGCAATCCTGTGCAAGCACATTGTATTTGTAATTGATTTCTTTATTTTTTATATAGGAGGAGTTGGGCGCATGTTGACAACAATCATTAAGCGCGACGGTCGAGAGGTTGAATTCTCGCTGGAAAAGATTGCAAACGCAATTTTTAAGGCGGCGCAGGCGATGGGCGGCAAGGATTATGAGGAATCCGTATCGCTGGCCAATCAGGTAGTTGCGTACCTGGAAAAAAGCGGCATTGAAAAGCCGACGGTAGAGCAGGTGCAGGATGCGGTGGAGAAGGTGCTCATCGAAAATGGGCACGCCCGCACCGCCAAGGTTTACATTCTGTATCGTGCAGAGCGCTCCCGCGTGCGCGAGATGAATACCCGGCTGATGAAAATCTACGAGGGCCTTACCTTCAAAGCGGCGAAGGATAATGACATCAAGCGGGAGAATGCTAATATCGACGGCGATACAGCCATGGGCACGATGCTCAAATACGGCTCCGAGGGCGCGAAGCAGTTCAACGAGCTGTTTGTGCTCAATCCGGAGCATTCCAAGGCCCATCACGACGGCGACATCCACATCCATGACCTGGATTTCCTGACGCTGACCACCACCTGCTGCCAGATTGATATCATCAAGCTGTTTCAGGGCGGCTTTTCCACAGGGCATGGCTACCTGCGCGAACCAAATGATATCGCAAGCTATTCTGCCCTGGCGTGCATCGCCATCCAATCCAACCAGAACGATCAGCACGGTGGGCAGAGCATCCCGAATTTTGACTATGGCATGGCTCTTGGCGTGGCGAAAACCTATGCCAAGCTCTACCGTCGGAATATGAGCAAGGCGCTGGAACTGCTGGCAGGGCTGGACAACTCTTGCGAGGTGGCGGATGCGGTCTGCCAGCGCATCAAGGAAGAGAGCGGCTTGACCCCCAAGCTTGCCAACGACAACGGCTACCAGGAGGCGGAGGCGAAGCTCCTGCGGGAGGAATACCAGATCGACGAAGCCGTTATCCAGAAGGCACAGGCCTTCACGCTGCGCCGCACGCTCAAGGAGACGGACCGCGCCACCTACCAGGCGATGGAGGCACTGGTGCACAACCTTAACACCATGCACTCCCGCGCCGGCGCGCAGATTCCGTTCAGCTCTATCAACTACGGCATGGATACCTCCCCCGAAGGGCGTATGGCAGTCAAAAACGTTTTGCTCGCCACAGAGGCGGGGCTTGGCAACGGTGAAACACCGGTGTTCCCCATCCATATTTTCCGCGTCAAGGAGGGCGTCAGCTACAACCCCGGCGACCCGAACTATGATCTGTTCAAGCTGGCCTGCCGTGTATCCGCCAAGCGCCTGTTCCCGAATTTCTCCTTTATGGATGCGCCGTTTAACGCGCAATATTATAAAGAAGGCGATTACGACACGGAGATTGCCTACATGGGCTGCCGTACCCGCGTGATGGGCAATGTGTATGACAAAACGCGCCAGACGACGGGTGGCCGCGGCAACCTGAGCTTTACCTCGATCAACCTGCCGCGCCTCGCAATCAAAGCGCACGGGAATATTGATCTTTTCTTTGAAGACCTTGACCGCAAGATCGACCTTGTGATCGACCAGCTGCTGGAGCGGTTGGAGATCCAGTCGAAGAAAAAGGTGCGCAACTATCCCTTCCTGATGGGGCAGGGCATCTGGATCGATTCCGGCAAGCTCGGCCCAGATGACGAGGTGCGCGAGGTGCTCAAGCACGGCACGCTCTCCGTCGGCTTTATCGGCTTGGCAGAAACGTTGAAATCCCTGGTCGGCGCGCACCATGGCGAGAGTGTGGAAGCGCGCAACCTCGGCCTGGAGATTGTCGCGCACATGCGTAACCGTATGGATGCGGAATCCGCTAAGACAGGTCTCAACTTCACCCTGCTGGCGACTCCGGCGGAGGGGCTTTCCGGCCGCTTTGTCCGCATGGATAAGGAGCGTTATGGTGTAATCGAGGGCGTGACCGACCGGCCGTATTACACAAATTCCTTCCACGTTCCAGTGTATTACCCGATTTCTGCCTTTGACAAGATCAAAATTGAGGCGCCCTATCATGAGTTGACAAACGCCGGCCATATCTCCTACATTGAGATGGATGGCGACCCGACGGAGAATCTAGATGCGTTTGAGGCCGTGATCCGCTGCATGAAGGAGAATAACATCGGCTATGGCTCTGTGAATCACCCAGTCGATCATGACCCGGTGTGCGGTTACACGGGCATCATCAACGATGAGTGCCCGAAGTGCGGCCGCCACGAGGGCGACGGCAAGCCGGATTTCGAGCGTATCCGCCGCATCACCGGCTATCTGGTGGGCACGCTGGATCACTTTAACGACGCCAAGTATGCGGAAGTGATGGATCGCGTCAAGCACTCCATCGGCACAGGCGCAGGGGAGTTTGAGCAGGTCTGATGGAGACGATGGCTACCCCCCTGCGGCTCGCAGGCGTGATTCGCGAATCCATTGTGGACGGCCCCGGCTGGCGCTTTGTTGTATTCGCCCAGGGCTGCCCACACCACTGCCCCGGCTGCCAGAATCCGCAGACGCATGACTTTGCGGGCGGGTATGACAGCACGGTGGGCCGGCTGATTGCTGAAATTCAGAAAAATCCTCTGCTCTCCGGCGTGACGCTCAGCGGCGGCGATCCCTTCGCACAGGCGGAGCCCTTCGCTGTGCTGGCTGCCGGGGTGCACCGGCTGGGGTTAAACGTAGTCACCTATACGGGCTGGACCTATGAGCAGCTGATAGACGGGTGCAGCACGCACCCGGGCTGGGAAGCGCTGCTTGCAGAGACGGACGTGCTGGTGGATGGCCCCTTTCTGTTGGCGGAAAAATCCCTGGCGCTTTTATTCCGCGGCTCGCGCAACCAGCGCACAATTGATGTGAAACGCTCGCTGGCTTTGGGGTACGCGGTGGAATGCGACCTACACAATGGGATGCCTTCTGCCCCAGATGGAACAGGCAAGGCTTAATCAAAAAACACAGCCTGCGCTGGGTATTGCCCGCCGCAGGCTGTAGCTTGTTGTTGAAGATAGGTTTGCATATTCGGCATGGATCGCGCCCATGCGCAGAGGGCATATTTCTCTTGTCTGATGTCTGAAATCCGATTTCTGTTTATGGTGCGGCCGTTTCAACCAAACGAATGGAGGGATTGGGGATGCACATCTCTCACCGTAGCGCAACATCAGCGGCGTGGCTCATCCTCGCATGGGGGCTGGTTGCCGCCTGCATGGCGGCGATCTTTTGCTTTTCGCAGCAATCCGGCGTAGAAAGCCAGTCGCTCAGCGACGGGGTGCTGTCTAAAATCTTTGATGTAATCGGCCTGCTGATCCCCTCTGCCGTCATCCGGAAGCTGGCGCACGCGGCAGAATTTGCGCTGCTGGCGGCGCTGCTGTTCCACGCGCTGTACCGCACCTGTGGGCGTGGGCGGCCTTGGCTCACCTGGGGATTCGCCACCCTGTACGCCGTGACGGACGAAATGCATCAGATTTTTATTCCCGGCCGGGCGTGCCGTTTTTTCGACATCTGCGTAGATGCGGTGGGTGCTTTGGCAGGCGTGCTTTTCTGTCTGCTGCTGCTCTTCCTGCTGCGCAGGCTATCCGCTCGAAACGCCCGGCAAAATCCGAAGAATGCTCCCAACAAAACTTAGATTTCTGCAAAATATAGCTGGCATCCGTATACAAGGGGAACATCGCCGTCCAGCGTGCTCAAGCGGGCGCCCGCTACGTTCTCAGGCACGGCCGGGCTTGCCGCCCTGTCATGCCCTGCGGCCTTGCGATCCCCTTGCCTGAAGCCGCTGGAGCAATCCTTCGAAGTTTTACCTGGCAAGGCAGACGACGCGGCCTTCCCGGCAAGGAAGGCAAGAAGAATCACACAGCTAGGAGCGCGGCCACAAGCTGAAACCCGATGTGTGCCCCTGTGCACTGATACTAAATAAATTCAAAAACATAGGTTTTGTAACAATAAAACAGCGCTTTTTTCTGCCCAATGCAGAAGAAAAGCGCTGTTTTTGATGAATCCAGTATTTTTTTAGTGCAACGTCTATTCGCCTGATTCCGGCATGCGGAGATTCACGCCGGGCGCGATTTCCTTGCGGGCGTGGTGGTAGAGCTTGCGGTTCTCCAGCGCCCACTGGCGCGGGGAAAACCCTTCCGGCTGCGTCGTCTGGAGCGCCTGCGCCATTTCATAAATACGCGCATCCATCAAATCCAGCTCAGAGAGGAGCTCCGCCTCCAGAAACATGGGCCGCACCGCTGCGCCAAACTCCGGATCCCCATGGTGCGAGAGGAGCATGTGCTCCACCAGCATGGCCGTTTCCTGCGAGATGCCAAGCTTGCGTGCCGCCCGGTCAACCGCCATAGCGCCCTCCGCCAAGTGGCCAATCAGCATGCCGCGCACCGTATAGCCGCTCGCGATCCCCGTGCTGCCCACGGTGAATTCCTCTATTTTTGCAATATCATGCAGAATCGCGCCGGCGAGGAGCAGCTCCCGATCCACGAAGGGATACACGCGGCACACACCCTGCGCGAGCCGGACAATGGAAAGTGTATGGCACAGCAGGCCGCCGCGGATCGCGTGGTGCAGCTTAAACGCCGCCGGCCAGTACAGCAGCTTTTCCTCATACTCCTCCAGCAGTGCAGTGACAAGCGTTTTCAACTCCGCGTTCTCAAAGCCGGAGACGAGCGAGCGGATTTCTGCGAGCATCCACTCCCCCTCATAGGCCGCGCTGGGCACATAGTCGCTCATCTGCACATGATCGGCAGGCGAGGCCTGGCGGATTCGGTCAATACGCAATTGATCCGCCCCATTATACACATCGATGCGCCCGCGCACCTTCACCAGATCATTTGCCGCAAAGGCGCCCTGCGACTCCTCTTTATAATCCCAGAGCTTTGCGGAAATTTCACCAGATCGATCGGTCAATACCAGATCGAGGTAGGGCACTCCGCGTGCCGTCTGCTTTTTTTCACAGGTCTTGATCAGGCAAAAGCCCTCGGAAACACCGGTTTTTTCATTGGTTGTAAAATTCATAATGCCGCCCATCCTTTCCACAAGCAGTTTCGCCACGGGCGAGCTCACTGGGAACGCCTCCGGGCCGTAGAGCCCGCACGCTGGGGGCAGGGCCTCTTACCCTTCTTCCCCCGCTGGAAAATCCAGCAGATAAATGCCGCTTTCCGCATCCAGGCGGCGGTTCACCTCGCCGGGCAGCTCACGAATCAAAATTTCCGCCGTTGCGCTCACGCGCAATGCATTCACGTGGCCGCCGTAAACGGCGCCCGCCGCATCTGCCAACACCCCATGCAGGTGCAGATACGTCTCCCCGCTCCGCTGCGTAACATTGCCTGTCAGCATGCAAATCTCCATCTCCCGATCCAGCACACGGGGCAAAAAGCGCTTTTCCGCCAGATGGTAGACGCCGATCTCCGCATGGTCCACAGCGCCCAGCGCGGAGAGCTCCGCCAGGCGAATCCCTTGCGCAGCGCAGGCTTCACGGATACAGGTGAGCACCTCCTCCCCGCGCACGAGGCACAGGATCGTGGTATCCCCTATTTTTCGCAGCTTCATTGGGTAGCCCCCTGTTCCTTTTTTCTGCTTTCATTATAGGTGTTTTCTGCCACAGGGTCAAGCGCATCCGATCAGACTACCGCCGGCTGGGCCGGTTTTTTCATGGTCAGAGCGATCCGCTTCTTTCCCACATCGACGCTAAGCACCCAGACGGTGACAATATCGCCCACCTTGAGCACCTCGGAGGGGTGCTTCAGCCGGCGGTTGGCAATCTGGGAGATGTGCACCAGCCCATCCTGATGGACGCCAATATCCACAAATGCGCCAAAATCGATCACGTTACGCACTGTGCCCTGCAGCTCCATGCCCGGCTTCAAATCCTTCATATCCATAATATCCGTGCGCAGCAGCGGGGGCGGGAGCTCATCGCGCGGGTCGCGCCCCGGGCGGAGCAGCTCCTTGATGATATCGCGCAGCGTCGGCACGCCAACGCCTAGCTTCTCTGCCGCCGCCTCCTCACCGAGCTGTGCAACCCGCTGCGCCAGCGCTTCAATCTGGCCGGAGGCCACATCCTCCAGTGTATAACCGCACAGCTGGAGCAGCGCCTTCGCCGCCTCATAGCTCTCTGGATGGACGCCCGTACGGTCCAGCACATTCCTGCTCTCCGGCACGCGTAAAAAGCCTGCGCACTGCTCAAAGGCCTTTGCCCCGAGCTTGGGCACCTTTTTAATGGCGGCGCGGGAGGGATAGGCGCCATTCTCCTCCCGGTAGGCGACGATATTTTTGGCAACTGTGCTGTTCACGCCGGAAACACGCGCCAGCAGGGAGGGCGATGCGGTATTCAAATCAACGCCCACTGCGTTCACGCAATCCTCCACCACGCCGTCCAGGGCGTTATCCAGCTCCTTTTTCGGCATATCGTGCTGATACTGCCCTACGCCGATTGCCTTCGGATCAATCTTGACGAGCTCTGCCAGCGGATCCTGCAGCCTGCGCGCAATTGATACCGCGCTACGCAGGGAGACATCAAACTGTGGAAATTCCTCCGCAGCGAGCTTGGAGGCGGAGTAAACGGAGGCGCCCGCTTCACTGACCACCATGTAGGAAACCCGGCGATCGATGGTTTTCAGCAACTCTGCTGTGAAAATCTCCGTCTCTTTGGAGGCGGTGCCATTGCCGATGGCAATGATCTCCACGCCGTGTTTTTCAATCAAACGGCGCAGCGTCCCCTTCGCCTGTTCCTTCTGCGCCTCACTGTGGGTAATGTAAATCACACCCGTATCCAGCACGCGCCCCGTCGCATCCACTACAGCCACCTTGCAGCCCGTCCGGTAGCCAGGATCCAGCCCCAGAGCAACCTTCCCTTTGACGGGCGGCTGCAGCAGCAGCTGGCGCAGATTTGTGGCAAACACCTTGATGGCTGCCGTATCCGCCTGCTCGGTAAGCTGGGAGCGGATTTCCCGCTCAATAGAGGGCTCGATCAATCTATCGTAGGCATCCTCCCCTGCCGCCTGCACGGCAGGCGTGCAGGGCGAGCCGGTGCTCTTCAGAGCTACGCTGGAGATTACCCGCATAGCGCGCGGGCGGTCAAGCACCACCTCCACCTTGAGGAACCCTTCCCGCTCGCCCCGGTCAATCGCCAGCACCTGATAGCCCGCAATTTTTTCCACCGGCGCGCTGAACGCATAATAAGGAGCGTAAACGCTCTCCTCCTCTTTGGCAGCCTTTGTGTGAACCACCCCGCACACGGTGAACAGATTGCGCAGCCTGCGTCGAATATTCGCATCATCGGAGAGATCCTCCGCAATGATATCCAATGCGCCCTTCAGCGCGTCCTCTGCCGTTTCCACGCCCTTTTCCGGGTCGATAAAGCCCTGCGCCAGGCTGAGTGGATCGCCGGAACCTGCCGCCTGCTCAAAAATGCGCTGTGCAAGCAGCTCTAACCCTTTTTCACGGGCAACGGAGGCGCGCGTACGGCGCTTGGGCTTAAACGGGCGGTAGAGATCCTCAATCTCCGCCAGGGTGGCAGCCTTCTCCAGAGCTGTGGCAATCTCATCTGTCAGCTTCTCCTGCGCCGCAATAGAAGCGCGCACCTCCTCGCGGCGCTTTTCCAGATTGCGCAGGTATGTAAGCCGCTCCGAAATCTCGCGCAGCACCTGATCATCCAGTGTGCCATGCGCCTCCTTCCGGTAGCGGGCAATAAAGGGGATCGTATTCCCCTCGTCAATCAGCTTCACTACATTTTCAATCTGCCAGGCCTGCAAATGAAATTCAGCGGTGAGCTGGGTGATCATATCCATCGTTTTTCATGCACTCCTTTTTTGGCGCAAAACGCCCGCTGAGAAAGGCGGGCGCAGTGCGCAAGCTTATAAAAATTGAAACAGCTGAATCGACAGCTCATGCCGGATGAAAAAGCGCTCCGGCATGGTTTGCTCCAGCAGCTGGAGATGGGCGCGGGAAAACGCCTCCACCTCCTCCGGCGGGAGGGAGGCTCCAATGCCCCGGCAGGCGCGCATGCGCCCATTCCACGCTTCCCGGGTGAAGGGCAGTAGCACATCCAGCGCTCTGTGCTCCACCGGGCGGATGCTCTCCCCACACCAGGGCGGGGCAGCGTATTGAAACCGGCTGTCATGCCCATCCCACGCCGGGTTAAACCGGCGCACCAGCGCAATCGAGCGTTGGACGGCCGGGTTCTCATCCGGCAGCCAGGCCATATAGATGATTGCAAGGCGCCCACCGGGCTTTAAAATGCGGTGAAAGGCGGGCACCGCCCGCTCCGGGTTCAGATACTGCCAGCACTGTGCGGCTGTGATACAGTCGAACGTATCCGCCTGGAAGGGCGGGGCATTTGCATCTCCCGCCACATATGCAATCGAAAGGCCGGCCGCCCGCGTTAGCGCCTGCGCCTGAAGGAGCTGCTCCCGTGACAAATCCAGCCCTGTGTACTGCGCCCCATAGTGCGCCATATGCCTCGGCAGCACACCCGTACCCGTGCCGATATCAAGCACCTGCTGCCCAGGCAGGCCGATGCCCAGCTCATAAAGCGTTTGATAAAGCAGCTCGGGGTAAATATCACGGTATTTGGCGTAATCATCACTCGCAAGCCCCCAGTCAAAGGGCCTGCCGCCGTCAATCTGTTGATGCTGCATGGCCGCCACCTACCGTCTGATCTGGCGGATATCCCGCCCGCAGAAGAGCAGGGAGGTATAGCACCCGATGATGCGCGAGGTAATCCGCTGCGTATATTTCCCCTCCAGCTCGCCTGGCGTCAGGTTTGTACTGATGATAACCGGCAGCCCTGCATTGATGCGGGAGTTGATGATATGATAAAGTGCGGCCACGGTGAACGGGGTGGAAAACTCCGCTCCCAGGTCATCCAAAATGAGCAGATCGCACGTGAGCAGCAGCTCCTGCGTATCACTGCCCGCCGTGCTGCGCCCGAAATGCTCCTCCTCCAGATCGTGAAGCAGATTCTGCGTGGAGCCGTAAATCACGGCAAAATCCTTTGTAATCGCCTCCCGTGCGATGGCGAGGGAAAGGTGCGTTTTACCAAGCCCGGTCGCCCCGCAAAAAAACAGGCTTGGGGAGTGCGGGCCAAAATCCTCCGCATAGTGCAGGCAGAATTCAAAAATCTCCGCCATACGCCTGCGCGGGGAGAGGCCGGTGCGGCCATCCGGCTCCTCCGGGTAATAATCGAGGCGGAAGCTCTCAAACGTGCAAAGATCCAGTGGATACCGATGATTGATCTGCTGATACGCCAAGCTGCGCAGCAGCTTTTTGTGGCAATCGCAGAGCTTGCCCTCCACAAAACCGGTATCCGCACAGGTTGGGCAGGTGTAGGGAGTCTCCAGATACTGCTCTGGCAAGCCGGCCTTTTTCAGCAGCTCCCGCCGCTTCTGCTGCGCTTTCTGGCTTTGGCGGCGGAGCCCCTCCACAAAGGCCTGTGCATCCGGCCTGCCCAGCGCATAGACGATGGAACAGCCTGCCTGCGCCATCTCCTGCTCAATACGCGTCAGCTCCGGATACTTCCCGGCCACTTCCTCATGCCGCCGCTGCGCCTCTCGCTCCGCCTGCGTTTTGCGGCGCTGAAGCTCCCGCCTGGCCTGCGCATAAATTTCCTTCCCATAGGGCATGCTTACCGCCTCCCGTTTTCAGGTTTTTGCTGTTGCTTCTGGTAAACCAGCGGCTCGTGCAGCGCACGGCGCGTGTATTCCTCCAGGTCATAGGAGGCACTGCGCTGCTCCGCCTGGCCGGCAGCGCGCTTTTTGCCGGGCGCCGCCGGCGCCCGCTTTTGCTGGTGCGATTGTTTCTCCCCCTGCACCTGCTCCGGCGTGCAGAGGCCTTTCTCATGCCAGGCACGCAACACTTTATTCATATAGGGAAAGCTCAGGCGGTCCGTGTGATTCGCCATTTCCTCATAGGCCAAATGAATCATTTCGATATCAAAATGGAGCTCCTGGCTCCATTCTGTGAGAAACTTCTCTTGCGCGGCAGTGGGGCGCGGCGTGTGCAGCCCGGTGAGCCGGCGCAGCTGCTCCCAGAGAGAGCGCCCCACACGCAGCTGCGTGAGCTGCTCCTCCGCTTTCTCCAGCGTGTCGATCTCCCGCTCGCCCCAATCCCGGCCCATTTTTGCAATATAGGCCATGGAGGTTTTGCCCTGTGAGGCGGCGTATTCCAAAATCATCAGGATCACTTCGACCGGCAGCCCATACTGATCGTGAATCATCAAAAGCGTTGACTGGCCATCGTAGCCGATGGTGCGCCCCAGCTTCTTCTGCGCCTCAGCATACAGCACGCTCAGCGCAGGCTCCTCCAAAAGCCGGCAGGCAATCTGCTCGCTCGTCGGCTTCGACAAGGGCAGGGGTGCCAGCACAGGCTTCTCCTCTTTTACAGCTGCGCCCTCCACCGGCAACGCACTGGAGGGGAGCGTACCCCCCGGCGCACTTTCCGCCTGGGGCTGCGCGGCCTGCCCCTGCTTTTGTAAAACGCCGCAGTTCGCCCAATACTGCAGGGCATCCGCCACCTCTTCAGCTCCCAGCCGCGTCCCTGCGCCAATGCGCTCCGGCTGAATGGGCTCCCCCGCGTGGCGAAAAATCCAGAGCAGCACCTTGAGCTGATCCTCCTTGACGATTTTGATATGGTCGTCTACAACGGCGGCGGGGATTGCAAACATAGCGCCCCACGCGCCGGGGTTGATTTGATACTCCATCTTCTCTCTACCTTTCCGGATGCGCCTCTCCGGAAGCCGCCGGAAAGGATGCTGCTTTATCAGGGTAGCATTCATTATAGCACACTTTTTCAGGGGGCTCAAATTCTCTTTTTGCGCGTGTAAAAGGCGCTTTGCCGCACCACTCCCGCCGCAAAAGCAAACCGCCGCGCAACAAACCCGTTGCGCGGCGGCCAGCCCTCTCTTTGGCCTGGTGATTCACGTTTTAAAATAGGGATTAGAGCACATAGATGCGAACCTGCCGCGCACCCCACTCACAGGCTTCCTCATAGGAGTGCATATACAGATCTACCGTGAAGGTTTTCTGCTGGACAAATCCGCCGGTATCTGCTGCGATTGCGTAGCCATACACATATTTCCCATCCGCAGAGACAATCCACATCTCCGTCCCATAGGGGAACTGCTTGGGATCTACCGCAATATGGCCGGGCATCGGCTTACGGCCGGAGGCCGTGCCCCACCCGCCTGAATATGCGGCAGCCTTCCCATCGACGATCTTTTTGTACTTGGTGGGCACGCCGTTTGCATCGATCTTCACATAGGAGGGTACCTCCAGGTCGGAAATCGGCGTAAGGCCATTTTTGAGCTTGATCTTGTTGATGCGGCGCAGTGTGCCAACGAGCGTTTTCTGGTTGACCGCTTCCTTCAGAATCTTTTCGGAATCAACCGTGGTTTTCACAAGCTCGCCGTTGACATAGCGTTCCTTATAAGTGACCTCTTTTTCACCGTTTTGGCCCTTTTGCACGACCTTGCGCTGATCCGTATACATGGAGACGCTCTTCTCCGTGATCTTTTTGTAAGCGATTGTCTCCGTCTGCGTGCGGAACTTATACTCCACACGATCCACACGGACCTGCATCCCCTGCGTGGCCGGCTCCTCTCTGGCAGGCGTGCTTTCATCATCCTCATCCAGAGCGATGCCTGCCGCCAGGATCGCCTCCTCCACAGTACCGCCGACAACCTCGACCTCCGTGCTCTCGCCGTCCGCCGTAATCTGCACGGGGAAAGCTACCTGCACGCTGATGACCATGCCCTCCTCGAGCAGCGTATCCCGGGCGAAATTCAGCACATCGGAATCCTTCAGCGTCATTCCGGATTTTGCCACGGCATCCGCCACTGTGCCCGCAGCCATCAGGGTTTTAGAAAAGCCCTTTCCGTCGCTGACGGTCACCTGTTTAGCACGGTGAATGGTGATGGTGCTATCTTCCCCACTGACGAAGTCGGAGAGCACGAGCTGATCATCCGCCCCAAGCTCTACCTTCGCCTGCTCCAGGATGGCGCTTGCGTCACTGCGCGTTGTAATCACCGAGCGCACCTGCCCGTCGTCTACAATCGTCACGGTGTAGGCGGCGGTGGCGGCGGCAACTACAGTGCCCGCACAGACTGCTGCCAACAAAACCGTTGCGATCAGCCTGGCACGGATCGACCGCGCATATGCCGCAAGCTCCTTACATTTGTCAATCATTCAATTGCTCCTTTACTGGCCGGAATCATTCCTAAATAGAATCATCTTTCTCCGGCTTCGTATTCTCGCTTGTGACGGTGAACATTATATGCATCCTGCTGTGAGATGTCAAATGGAAAGGAAGCTTTGATTTGTGCAATATGCATAGCTGTTGTTTCAAAAATATTTCTAAATCCCCTCATAAATCCGCAAAAACCGAAATTTTCAAGCTTTTATTTGAAATAAGAAAACCTGTTTTTTGTAGGATTTCGAAAAAGTTACAAACGGTTACAAACGCGTAACAAATCGTTTAAAATCATGCTTTTCAAGAAAAATTCCCGGCTTTCACAAACTGGCCCCGGCTGGCCGGAGCGGATACGCCGCAGCGTTCGCCACCTGCATTTTTAAGGTGAAAAAAGTTGTATATATAATGGTATAGAAGAGCCCTGCCAACCTCTGCCTTTGTGTGTAAAACGCTTGCGAAACACCCGCTTGCTGTGGTAAGATGAATTGAAATACGATACGAGGTGATAGGGCTTGCCCGTTTCAAAGGACCACATCCGGAATTTTTGTATCATTGCGCACATTGACCACGGGAAATCCACACTGGCCGACCGCCTGCTGGAGCTGACGCAATCCGTCGCCAAGCGGGATATGACGGAGCAGCTGCTGGACAACATGGATTTGGAGCGCGAACGGGGAATCACCATCAAAGCGCACGCCGTCAAGCTGGATTACACCGCGCAGGACGGGCAGCTGTACGAGCTGAATTTAATCGACACGCCCGGCCATGTGGATTTTAACTATGAGGTCTCTCGGTCGCTCGCCGCGTGCGAGGGTGCTGTGCTGATCATTGACGCATCGCAGGGCATCGAGGCGCAGACGCTGGCCAACACCTACCTCGCCCTGGATCACGATCTGGAGCTGGTGCCTGTTATCAACAAAATCGACCTGCCCGCTGCGGAGCCGGAGCGCGTCGCACAGGAGGTGGAGGATGTCATCGGCTTGCCCTGCATGGATGCACCCCGCGTTTCCGCCAAGACAGGGGAAAATGTGGAGCAGGTGCTCGAGCGCATTGTGCAGGATATCCCCGCCCCGCAGGGGGACGATCAGCTCCCGCTGCGCGCGCTGGTGTTTGACTCGGTCTATGATAGCTACAAAGGCGTAATCGTCTACGTCCGCCTGATGGACGGTGCCATCCGGGCAGGGGATACCATGCGTTTTATGTCCACCGGAGCGGAATTCACCGTGGTGGAGGTCGGCTACATGCGCGCAACGGCGATGGAACCTGCCCAGCGGCTGTGCGCCGGCGAGGTTGGCTACATCACCGCCTCCATCAAAACCGTGCGGGATGCGCAGGTGGGCGACACCGTCACCCTGGCGGAGAACCCTGCGGCGGAAAGCCTGCCCGGCTACCGCAAGGTAAACCCAATGGTCTTTTGCGGCGTCTATCCTGCGGATGGCGCGGATTATGAGGCACTGCGTGACGCGCTGGAGAAGCTTCAGCTCAACGACGCCTCCCTCTCTTACGAGCCGGAAACCTCCGGCGCGCTTGGCTTTGGCTTCCGCTGCGGCTTTTTGGGGCTGCTGCACCTGGAGATCATTCAGGAGCGGCTGGAGCGCGAATACGATCTCGACCTGGTGACCACCATCCCGAGCGTTGTCTACCGCATCCATATGACGGACGGCTCCTGCCTCGAGGTGGATAACCCCACCCATTACCCGGATCCGGCCCGTATCGATTACTGTGAGGAGCCGGTGACAAACGCGCACATTTACGCGCCCTCTGCATACGTCGGCGCCATTATGGAGCTTTGTCAGGATCGCCGCGGCGTATTTCAGGATATGACATACCTTTCCTCTGATCGGGTGGATATCCACTATGTCCTTCCGCTCAACGAGATCATCTATGATTTTTTTGACGCGCTGAAATCCCGCACACGGGGATACGCCTCCTTTGACTATGAAATTTCAGCGTATCAGCGCTCCGATCTGGTCAAGCTGGACGTCCTCCTAAACGGTGATGTAATCGACGCGCTCTCCTTTATTATCCACGCCGATAAGGCCTATGCCCGTGCGCGGCGCATTGCGGAAAAGCTCAAGGAGAATATTCCACGCCAGATGTTCGAGATTCCGATTCAAATCGGCATCGGCGGGAAGATTATCGCCCGCGAAACGGTGAAAGCCATGCGCAAGGATGTGCTTGCCAAATGCTACGGCGGCGACATCACGCGCAAAAAGAAGCTGCTGGAAAAGCAGAAGGAAGGCAAAAAGCGTATGCGCCACTTCGGCACGGTAGAGGTGCCGCAGGAAGCGTTTATGGCCGTGCTGAAATTAGACGACGACTGATTCGGAAAGGTGGGTTCTTCTATGGAAAATGGGCAAAGGAATACCAAAAAAATTGTTGCAATCATTGCAATCGTGCTGTCAGTTGTTTTGATCGTAGCGGGCGTGAGCATCTGGAGCTATCGCGTGTATCACGCGAATCAAAATCCGGCGGAGGCCGCCTCCACCACTGGGGAGGGCGTAAGCGGCGGCGAGGCTGAAACAACGGCGCCGGGTGGCGCTGGCTCCACCACGCAGGCCGATGGCAAAACGCCCTCTGAAGCGCAGGGAAGCGGCGGCTCGCTCACTGACCCTGCGATGGAGGAGATTTTGGGGCAACTGACCAATCCGGATGCCACACTTCCGGCTGTAACTCCGGAGGAAACGGCGACGGATGCTGCCGCCTGGGGCTCCGAGGATGAGCAGCCCTCCGGCGGCTCACCTGTGAAGGATCTGAGCACGGCGCAGCAAATCGTTTCCTATTTCAATACAGCCGCCAACAAGGTAAAAACCGGCAAGCCCGCTCTGCGGGTGGATTCGACGATGCGCGTGCGTGAAAACCTCACCGGAATGAGCGAGGCGGAAAACGCCAGCGATTCCTACCCCAAGGGCTCCAATTTAAACGACGCGTTCCCCGTTGCAGGCCAGAGCTGGGCCAGCCGCCTGGAGGCCTCCGGCGTCAAAAGCGCTGCATGCTCGCTCAAGGACGGTAAATATTACATCACCATCGCCATGAAGGACGAGGAGAATCCAAAGCCGCTCGTCAGCCAACACGGCAAGGCTTTCACCTGCTTCGATACCGACGAGCTTATGCAGGCGCTTGAGGAGACCGGCGATGCAGAAGAGCTGGAGCTTCTGGAGGGGATGCGCTTCTCCACCACCTATAGCGGCTGCAAAATCTCCTGCGTGGTAGATGCTAAAACGGGCAATATGCTCTCCGCAAAATATTACACGGATATCACCATGGGGATGACGCTTGTGGGCTACTCTTTAAAGGTGAACGTTACAACAACACAATCCTTCACCATGGATTGGTAATCAACCGGCAGTAAGGCATGGGGGAGAGAAAACAACCGCATTTTTCAACCAGAAAGGATTTTTTTGCTATGTATCGTAATCTTTTGGCCATTTTGATGGCTGTATGCCTGATCGCGGCCCTGTTTGCAGGCTGCGGCGGCAAAGGGGAGGACGATCCGTCCAACACTTCCTCTCTGACTGAGGAGAGCGACGCAGCCGGTGCACAGGCTGTCCTTCCAGGCGAAACCCAGGGTGTGGATAGCTCCACTGCGGCGGATCAAAACGCGGGGGAATCCGGCAATGCGAACACCTCGGGCGGCACGGGTTCATCGGCAACCGGCGGCAATGCTGCCGGCGCTGCGACCCAGCCTTCCGGCGCTGGTACCGCCACCAGGCCCGCCGGCGGTGCGTCCGGCGGTACAACTGCGGCAAGGCCCTCGGGCTCGGGCAACAGCTCAACAACGAAACCCACCACAACGAAGCCCTCCGGCGGCGGGTCGTCTAGCACTACCACAAAACCCACTACGACGAAACCAACCACTACAAAGCCTTCCACAACCAAGCCATCCGGCGGCGGCTCCACACAGCCCAGCAAGGCGGATATCGTCAGCTATTTCAACACGGCAGCCAATAAGGTAAAAACCGGCAGGCCAAAGCTGGCTTATGAAATGAAGCTCGCTATGACCTTCAGCATATTTGGCATGTCCCAGTCTATGGAGGATTCTTCAAAGGATACGCTCGCCAGAGGCAGCAATCTCAACGATGCTTTCCCGGTCAGCGGTCAATCCTGGGCCAGCCGTCTTTCGGCCTCCGCCGTCCAGAGCGCATCCCGCACGCTGAAGGATGGGAAATACACCATCAAAATCGTGATGAAAGACGAAAACAATGTAACCAACGCCAGAAATAGTGCGCACGGTCAGGCCTTTACGGTATTGGATTTGAATGATTTTCAGGACGCCGCGCAGGATAAAGGGATTTCCATCCAGAACGTTACCAACTCTTTTCGCGGCAGCACCATCACCTGTGTGGTGGATGCAAAAACCGGAAACATGCTCTCCGCCTCCTATCTTCTAAAGGACAAAGGCTCGGCAACCATGAAGGATCAGGAGTCCGGCGTCAACCTTCCCGTAACGATTGATCTAACCATGCAGATGGATTACACGATGACCTGGTAAGCCAAGCCTGTAAAGCGCGCACAGCGCAGCTAGCATCAGGGGGCAAGAGGAACATCGCCGCCCGGCAGGCTCAAACGGGTGCCCGCCGGGGCGGTCCTTCGGAGTTTTCAGCCTATGGCCGGGATGCCTGGCAAGGCAGACGACGTAGCTTTCCTTGGCGGAAAGCAAGGAGGATAACGCAGACAGGGGCGCGGCCATGGCGCTGAAAACCGATGTGTCTTGTACACTGATGCTAGTAAAAGCCGAAACAGGGAGAAGGCCTCCGCCGGTGGCGGGGGCCTTATTTAAATGCCGGATTCACAATACAATTGCGGATGTTCGTCCGCTAAGGAGAAGTGAGCACAATGTATGCATACCGAAGGGCCACGCCACAGGAACTGGAAGCGCTTTGGAATAGAAACATCGCAAAGCACCCTGAGAACAGCCGCTGGAGCGGGTGGAAGCAGGAATACCTCGCCTACAATCAAAATAGACAGGGCGCCACCTTTGCCGTTGTGCACAACGGCACACCGGTGGGGGAGGGCACGCTGCTCTTTTCCCCACAGTGCCGTGCCATCAACGGGCGCATCCAGCTGGCGGATCATTGCCATACCGCCAACCTCAATGCGCTGCGCATTCGCAAGCGCTATGAGGGGAAGGGGCATATATCAGCGCTCTTCCACTGCATGGAGCGTTACGCAGCCGGCCATGGCTATACACGCCTGACCATTGGCGTTGCAGCGCAGGAGACACGGAATCTTGCGATTTATCTCCATTGGGGCTTCGAGGAATTCGTGCTGGCGCAAGAGGAGGAGGGCGAGCTGATCCTGTACTATGCAAAGGAGCTCGATTCAGACATCAGATAGCAGACATGAGACGCCAGACGTGAAAGCCGAAAAGTTTCAGCCACAAAAATAGGGCCAGAAAGCAATGGGCCTCGGGAGAAGCCTTTCGTGCCCTTCAGTTTATCGTGGAGGCTGATGCCTTGCAGTAGGCCAGCGGCGGCAAGTTCCACAAACTTGCGGCGGGCCCGTGAGGGGACTTGCCTGCTTGCAGGCAAGCGAGCGCACAAACTGTTTGAGCCGCCGTGAGGCGGTGAGTTTTTGTGCGCCTCGCCGAACGCATCAAAGAGATCTATTCACATACCAATGCCGCCGCTGGCCGTACAGAACGGCCCCTTTTGCCTCCTTTTCCGGCCGAGCGGAAAAGGAGGGGCCTCCGCGGCCTGAGCGAGAAAATACATCATTTTGTTTGCGGCGCGGCCAGTAAGTTTTATTTAGCTTTTAATGACTGCCTGGTTTCGCTGTACGCGACCTCATTCTCTTGTCGGCTGACAAGAGAATGAGGCAAGAGAAACAGCCGGGGGCTTCGCCCCACGACCCCGCGAACGGCACTGCGGCGGCGGTATATCAATTTGCCACACCACAGTGCGTTCGGCGAACGCTTCCCGAACTCAGCCGCTCACGCGGCTTCAAACAGGCGGGAAGGTTCGCTTTTTGCCCTTCGGGCCAAAAAGTCCCCTCACGTGCACGCATTGAGTGACAGCAGCTGCCG
>CASDTH010000011.1 GCA_949283655.1 uncultured bacterium | reverse complement strand
GCTTTTACTCATGAGGGACAGAGCTCCTTTCCGTGGGTTGTTTGGTGCCGTAACTTAACTATACCTATGAAGGCTCTGCCCTTCTACCTTTTTATTCGCTTTTTCTTGCCCACGCTGTCCAATATGTATTGTAGCTCTACAGGCCACTCTTATTTGTGTGAAAATCAACTCTTGATTTTTGTGGAAGCTTACGCTATAATAAAGAAGCTTTCTGTGCCGGTGTGATGGAATTGGCAGACGTGCTGGACTCAAAATCCAGTGGTAGCGATACCGTACCGGTTCGACCCCGGTCACCGGCACCACGTCGGAGCAAAGTCCGCTTTGCTCCGACGTATTTTTTTGCCCCAATACGTTATTTGCCAGCTTATTTGCCTCTCCTTTTCTGCAAAAATCCCGCTTGGCTTGTCTGCTCGGTTATAAACGCTCACGGCTGCTTTCCTGTCGCTACCAATTTTTTTCGGGTTGGACTTCTACAAGTAGCAGAATATTTTGTGAGCTTACTTATCATGATCTACGGCGGCTATTTTATGGGATGAAACGCCTCGATTGCAGCTTTGTATAATCGTAGAACCCATTGGCTTCCTCTTTGAATGCTTTTCCAAATGAAGTTTATTGATATTAAGTGGGTGGGTACTGTGATATGATGTGGAATTTTGCAAAAAACTGTGTTTCCTTTTTTAAAAAGGAAATGGTCCTATGCGCCGCCATTCTGATCGCGTGCCTCTCTTGCCTGCTTGTTCCCCCAAGCGCGGCCTATTTTTCATACATAGACTGGGATACGTTAACCCTTTTATTCAGCCTGATGGCAGTTATGAAGGGCCTGCAAAAAGCAAATTTTTTTGTTTGCATGGCAAATCTCTTGCTGAAAAGGATTCGGACAACGCGCACGATGCTGTTTATCCAGGTCTTTTTGCCGTTTCTGTTCAGCATGGTGATTACGAATGACGTTGCATTGATTGCCTTTGTCCCATTTGGGCTCACCATTTTGCAGATTGCGGGCCAGGAACACTTGGTGGTGCCGCAGGTGGTGCTGCAAACGATTGCCGCTAATCTTGGTAGCATGCTGACTCCGATGGGAAACCCGCAAAATCTTTACCTCTACAACCAATCGGGGCTAACATTTGGTGCCTTTTGCGGGCTGATGCTTCCGTATGTCCTTGCCGCAGGTGCAGGCTTAGCATGCATCATTGCTTTGATGAAGCCTGCACGTATCGGGGGAATCTCTCTATCTGCGGCATTGGGTAGCTCCAAGGCCCTGCTTTTCTATGCGGCGGGATTTGCGCTGTGCCTTTTGGGGCTTTTCAAAGTGCTTTCTCCCGTCGTGATCGCAGCCATCATGGCCGTTTCTTTGCTGCTTTATGACCGGAAGCTGCTGGCCTCCATCGATTATTCCCTGCTGGGGACCTTTTTTGCTTTCTTCATTTTTGTGGGTAACATTTCCCAAATTGACGGGGTTCAGCAGCTCCTGGCCTCTGCTTTAGATGGCCGCGTTGAGGTGGTTTCCATTTTGACCAGCCAGATCATCAGCAATGTGCCAGCCTCCTTGCTGCTATCAGGTTTTACTTCTCAATGGCAACGGTTAATCATCGGTTGCAATTTTGGTGGCTTGGGCACGTTGATCGCTTCTATGGCGAGCCTGATTTCTTATAAAATGGTGATAAAAGAATATCCTGCACAGCGGAAACGATATTTTTGCTGGTTTACCCTCCTGAATATAGGCTTCCTAATCGTTCTATTTTTGCTATATGCACTCCTACAATATTTTGTTTAAGCATTATGGCATAGAGTGCAGGCTCTTCTTCCTTCCCCGCCGGGAGCGCTTCACACAGCGGCGTTTTCGGCTTTTTGATTCGTTGGTGATAAGAGAAAGCCGCTCCACCCTGAGAAGGGCGAGCGGCTTGTTGGTTCATTGTTCGGAGCGCTTGCGGATAGGCTCCTTGCCCATAGCATATCACTGCATAACGGCTTTGCTATGTACCTCAGAAACTTTTGAACGCCAGTTTTTATTTCGTTATGCCGGTGCCGCTTTTTACTTCTGCAATGGTATCGCCGATGGCGCGCAGCAGCGAACGCTCATCTGTAGATGGCAAATCGTAAGCATAGTGCCACAGCATCATGCCGCCAAATCCATTCTCAATGGCGAATTCCGTTTTTTGCGCCACTATTTCCGGCGTGTTAAAATAAAATGTTTTGCCAAGCTCACCATCCATGTAGGCGCCTTCTTCATCCACAAAGCCGTAGTAATCGCGCCATGCATACCAGTAGGCTTTATTGTCGGTCGGGCGCGCATAAAACGGCAGGCCAAAATCCACCTTTGCCTTGTCAAGCCCGGCCTTGGCGAACTGCTTAGAAAGGTCGGTGCAGCGGTCATAGGTTGCGTGGCGGCCGTCATCGTCATAAACGTCGTAAAGCATTGCTTCCACACGGTCAACTGCGGCAATCGCTTCGTCGGAGAGCTTGATGTCCCAGTCGGGTAAGGCAATTCCCAGCAGTTTGCCGCCGAGTTTGCCGTCCAGGCGGAGCAGGAAGGCATTGTATGCCTCCCAGTATTCATCCTCAATTGGAAACTCATAGTCAAAATACACGCCGTCAAAACCATATTGCTCTACAACGGCTAAGATATTGTCCTCCAGCACGCCGCTTTCAAACGCCGCTTTGTGCAGGTCTCCTTTGGCGGCCATCTGCTTGTTCCAATCGTCAAACGTCCCCTCCGGGTCGGGGCCCAGCACGTTTAAATAAACCGGAATGTCATGTTGGCTAAGAATCGGTTGCAGGTTTTTCAGCGCCGTTTCCATCCACTCCGTCTGCACCTGCAGGGCGCCTGTTTCATCAAATGTGGCGCAGCTAAACAGGATGATATCGGTGATGATATCAAAATCCTCTGCCGTAAGCGCAGCCGGGTCTTGGATGGAGTCGGCCGTGATATAGGCGGTAACGCGGAAGTCGTTGATATCGACCGGCGTGGACTTTGCGGCGTTGGAGCAGCCGGAGAGCAGAGCGGCCACCGTAACCATGCTCAGAAGTAGAGCAACCCATTTTATCGCTTTTTTCATAAAAATCTCCCACCTTTTTCGCTTGCTTTTTGGGTGAGTTTATTATAGCATCGCACAGAATTCTGTGCAACCGGGGAAAACAGGCTGGCGGCCTTTTACCGGAACAAAAAAAGGCACGCTGCAGGTGCATAAGCTCTGCAAGCGCGCCACGTGCGCGGGGCGTTTTGCTGCCGGAGGCTTATCCTCTCCCGTACCGGCGCACCATCACCAAAACCGCGATGGAAAGAATGGTCAGCGTTGCGACCGCCCCGGCGGCTGCGGCGCTGTTCCCTTTTTTTAAGCGCATTGTCCGGCCCCTTTCCCTTCGGTAATCTAAAAAACTGGTTTTATTATACGCTATTTTTTAACGGAGCGCAATCGCGGCGCAGAAAAAGCGGCTCAGGAATCCGCCACAGCCTCGCGCAGAGCGATGGGAGGCACGCCGGGCAGCCCGGCTGTCAGCGCGCGGTGGAATGCACAGCGGGTGATAGTAGGCTCTGCTTTCCGCTTCATTTTTTGGGCCTCCTTTCTGAGATGTCCTCATCCGGGCGGAAAATGCCGGAATAATCCCGCTCTCCGGCCTCCATCTGTGCCATAAAGACCTCCTCGAGTGAAAGGGGGAAGCGCTCGAGCAGGATCGGATGCATGGCGCGCAGCCGCTCCTCCTGCGATTGGATATCTCCCTCCACCGTCAGGGTAATCAGGCGGCCGTCCCGGGCAAAGCGCTTGCAGGCAAAGCCCGTGAAATCGGCGCGGCTGACCTCCCGGTCGAACGCCACGCGGAATTTACAGTAGGCCGCGCTGATATCATCCACCGTGCAGTCTAAAGCCAGCCTTTGCCCGTCCAGAAGGCCGACACGGTCGCACAAATCCTCCAGCTCATGTAGGTTGTGGGAGGAGATGAGCACGCTCGCGCCGCGCTCGGCAACGTATTCGAGCAGCAGCTTTTTGGCCGTGTTCCGTTTGGCGGGGTCAAGGCCGTCGAAGGATTCATCCAGCAGCAAAAAATCCGGATGGGTGGAGAGGCAGAGGATCAGCTCCGCCTGCCGCTGCATCCCCTTGGAGAAGCCGTTGATCTTTTTATGGGGGTCCAACGCGAAGATATCCACGAGCTCGCGAAAGGTTCTGCGGCTGAAGGAGGGGTAGTAGTTCTGATAAAATTTTGACATTTTCTCCAGCGTCGCGAAGGGTTGAAAATATAGCTCATCCGGCATATAAAACAGGCGGCGCTTCATTTTGGCATTGTCAAATATATTTTCCGCATCCATGCGGACGGCGCCCTCTTCCGGCCGGTAAATGCCGGCGGCGGTTTTCAGCAGCGTGGTTTTGCCGGCTCCATTGAACCCGACCAGCCCGTAAATGGACGATTTAGGCACGGTCAGCGATAGGCCGCTGAACACTGTAAATGCCCCGAAGCGTTTCGTAACGTCAATTACATCAATCATCGGGCATATCCCCCCTTGCATAGATTTCCGCCGTCAAAGCGAGCATCTCCTCCTGCGTGACGCCTTTGGACTGGCAGGAGAGCATCACCGCACGCAGCTCCTCCAGCGCCTTCTCCCGGATATGCGCGTTGGCAAAGGCGTTTTCGCTGACGTAGCTCCCTTTGCCCGGCAGGGAATAGATCACGCCGTACGCCTCCAGATCCATAAAAGCGTGCTTGACCGTGTTGATATTCAGGTTCAGCTCGCGCGACAGTGTGCGGATGGACGGCAGTTGCTCGTGCGGACGGAACACACCGAGCTGGATATAGCGCATGATCTGCTCCTTGATCTGCTCGTAGATCGGCGTGCGGCTTCGCAGGTCAATATCAATCAAGGCGAACCCCTCCCTTTTCATACAGCCTGATGACAGGGCGATCCGCCCACGGCCACAGCCGCAGGCGGGAACAACCTGGTAGGGCGCGCCTGGCCGCAAGCCTTGCGTGCCCGTGGGATTGAAATGCGGTTATTTTACCGCATCCTTCACATATTGCGGTGCGGCGGATTCCGGCAGGAACATGCAGGTGTAGCCCTTGCCGTCCGCGAGCTTCGCACGGAGGAAGTAGCCGTCCACCCCGTAATAGTAGGCAATGTGGGAGCGGGAGGCGATCTCCTGCGCCTGCGCGCCTGTCCAGCGTGCCGCGCCTGAAAAGGTGGGATCAGGCGCGCCGCCCTGCGCCATCTCTTCCTGCATCTCTTCAAACTGCGCTTGTGATTGCCATGCGCCGAGGAAGTAGAAGGATTGATAGTTATACTGATAAGCTTGATAGAATTCATCCTCGTGCGCCCGGATGACCTCTACGCTTTCCACCCCGGCGGCTGGTATCAGGGCGTCCTCCAGGCCGTTGAGGCGTAAAAATTGCAGCGTCCGGCTCATCTGCGGCGTCAGGCTCACCATATAGCCGTAGGAAACGCTGGCGAAGGGGGAGCGGGCTTCGGCGCCGCCATGTAGCATATCGTCATCTGTAATTCTCAAGTAGCCAAGCGGCTGCTGTGTGGGGAAATACCGCTGCTCCGCTTTCTGCCCTGTGACATCGCCGGCGATGGCCTGCAGTAGAGCTTTGCGCTGCGTCTGCGAGAGCTCCAGCGGCGTCTCCTGCTCCATATAAGGGCTCAGCAGGGCGATGGCGCCGCTCTCCTGAATGGACGAGCGGTAATAATCCTGTGAGGAGCGCTCTTCCTTTGCGGGCTCCGTCAGCAGTTTTTTCACCGCCTCTTTCGCCGCAGCGGTGTCCTCCACGCGGGTGAGCGCGTTGAGCGCCGATACCGGGATGTGGGAATAGCTGCGCAGCAGCTTTTTCCCATTTTTCAGCTCATAGACGAACTGCACCCTGCCTGCAACGAACTGCTCCTCACGAGCGACGTTTGGGTCGTCGCTGGTGAGCGGCTGATCGCCGCTCTTTATAATCTGCTCATGCACCGCGCGGACGAGCCGAAGATCCTCCTCCCCGGTAATGCCGTTGAGCAGGTCTCCGGTGGAGGCCCAATCGTAATCCACCCAGCCATAGCCGGTGGAGGAACAGCCTGTGCCGATAAAGCAATCCGTCGGCACGGTGACGGAAACGCTCTGAATCTCCGATACCTCCGGCAGGCGGCTGCTGAAGCCGAACAGCCCTGTGGCGAAGAGGATGCCTACCGCCAGCGCGATGCCAAGGTGAGCCGGCAGCTTGACCATGCCGCGCAGGAATTCCCGGCCATTACGGATCAGCGCAAGATCCACCACGCAATAAATCACAGCGTATACCAGCAGGCCAATCAGGATGGCCACCGCCATGCCGAGCGTTTCCTCCGTGAAGCGGACCACGAGCCCAAACCCCAAAAAGCCGAGCAGGAAGGTGATGAGGAAATTCAGCACCCGGTTCGCGCCGAGGAAGCCACAGATTTCTGCCTTGCGCCTACGGAATAAATACATCCCCAGGAACATCACGGCGACGACTGCTGCCGTCCATAAAATCAGCGGGAGAAAATCGGGCCGGCTCCAGGGCGTACCCTCCAGGCCGTACATGGCCGGTACCGTTTTACCAGCGCTATCCAGTGCCTGAAGGTTTGTCAGGCCGTCGCGCAGAAACAGTATCGGGTTAAAGGATTGGAACATGGCCGGCAGCGTTGACGACGGGACGTTGGAGCCGTAAAAATAGACGCCGTAAGGGTTGCCATAGAGTGTTGCCATCAAAAATTGCAGGCAGTACAGCACAATGGTGGGCGCCCCTAATATGACGAAGGGGAAGAAGCACCCCTCTGCTACCGTACCCACGCAGCTGAACACCGCTGCCGTCACCGTGAAGGCGAAGCAGCAAAGGATCGAAATGCTCCAGAAATAATAGACCGCTGCGCTCCATAGCTGCCAGGAAGAGCCGAGATAGGCAATGTTGATCATCAGGTTCAGCAGCATCGGGATCGCTACGGATACCACCAGCATCAGGATCCCCGCCAGATACTTGGAGGTGAACAGTGCCTTACGCGTAATGCCGAGGCTGTAATATACATTCACCGTCTTCTTGCTGGCGATAAAGCGGAATACCATCACGCCAAGCAGCCCGGAGAGAAGCACACAGCCCGGGATCAGCAGTAGCCCAAACGCATCGTTCGCGCCAAAGAGGAGATAGGTATAGGTCTCCCTCAGGGGCGCGGCGCCCTCGCCACCAATCGCATCCTGTTCCAGCTGCAGGAATTGCATCAGGTTGTAGGCTGGCAGCAGCAGCGTGAGTAAAATCGTGTTGAGCAGCGGAAGCAAAAAGTTGGAGGTAAGCGTTGTGCGGAAGGTATAGCGGCGCGGATTAGCGGAAGATTTCTGAGAAGTCATAATCAGTGCCCTCCATTTCATCCAAAAATATTTCTTCAAGCGAAAGCGGCATAGCCTCCAGCACGAGCGGATTCATCCCGCGCAGCTGCGCTTCCACCTGCTCCTTTTCGCCCGCGGCGGTGAGCAGGATCATGCTGCCGTCCTTCTGGAAGCGCTTGATGGCGAGGCAGGGGAAATCCTGCTGCGTCATCTCCCGGCCAAAGGCAAGGCGGAATTTGCAGCGGCTTTGGCTGATTTGCGCAATGGAGCAGTCCATGGCGAGCTTCTGCCCGTTAATCAGGCCCACATGGTCGCAAAGATCCTCTACCTCGTGCAGATTGTGGGAGGAGACGATGATGGAGACCTCTTTCTCCGCCATGTATTCCGCCAGCAGCTGCTTTGTCAGGCTCCGCTTGGCGGGGTCAAGGCCATCAAAGGATTCGTCGAGCAGCAGCACATCCGGGTGCGCCGACATCCCCAGCACCATCTCCGCCTGCCGCTGCATCCCCTTTGAAAAGCCGTTGATGCGCTTTGTCACATCCAGCTTAAAAACCTTTGCCAGGCTTTGAAAGGTTTTCAGGCTGAATTTCGGATAATAGCCCTGATAGAAGCGGGCCATTTTTTCCATGCTTGCATACGGTTGAAAATAGAGGTCATCCGGCACGTAAAAAAGCCGCTGCTTCATTTTGGCGTTTTCAAAAATCGGCTCGCCGTCAATGCGGACCTCGCCCTCCTCCGGCTTGTAAACGCCAGCAATTGTTTTAAGCAGCGTTGTTTTACCCGCGCCATTATAGCCCACCAGGCCATAGATGGAAGAACGGCTTACGGAAAAGGTCAGGCCGCTCAGGGCGGTGAATTTGCCAAAGCGTTTTGTTACGTTGACAACATCAATCAAACGAAACCCTCCTCTGAATGATTTTTGAATCAACTGTGATATCACACCTATTACACTTGAGAGAATAGCACAAACGCTGTGGGCCGTCAACCATCTTTTCAAAACGTAACGGATTCGTAACGGATTTGTAATTTTTAAGGCAACGGCCCTGCTAAGGCCGTTCTGCTGATTTTGCGCCTTGCCGGAGCGTGTCTGCACCGGCCCAAAGACGAAAAAAACTTTTGTGATACCCCTAAAAATTTTTTCATACAGTCGAATCATAGGAACAAAGGCAAATCCGGAAACTGCTTTTCAACAATTGCTTGCACATGGATGCTTGTGCGGCGCACAAAACTTGATTTTTACACACAAAAGGAGTGTTTGAGGATGCAGGATACAATGGTGCTAAAGCTCCCTGTGAACACGCTGGTAGCTGGGGAGAATCAGACAGAGCGTAAAAATGGGAACGTGGTGACCCACTTCGGCATGCAGCGGAAGATCGTCTCCCACATGACGTCGGAATCCTGGAAGAGCATCCCGCACGTCACCTATCTGTATGAGCCGGATGTAACGGAATTTATGGAGGCGTACCACCGCCTGAATCAGGAGGGAAACCGGCCGCGTAAAATCACCGTCAACACCATTCTGCTCAAAGCGATTGCGCAGGGCCTGAAAGCAGCGCCCGCGCTGAATGCGCACATTGATTACCGTGATAAAACCGTCCGCGGTCGTGTGACACAGCTGGAGCGCATTGATATTTCCGTGCCCTGGTGCTTACCCAATGGAGAGATGATGACGGTGAACCTGCGGGATGTCGGCTCAAAATCCCTGGATGAGCTTGCCGCATATATTGAGGAGATGGGCCGCCGGATGGAGCGCACGGATTTCAATGAGGCGATGTATGAAGTCGCCTTTGCAGAAACCCTGACGCATTTGAAGCATCTGCATTTCATCCGCGTGCTGCGCCGGCTATTTGGCTCCAAGGTGGGAAAGCATCGGGTGAAAACGCTTTCCGGCAAGGCAAAAAAGGCCTATTATCAAATCCCGGCGAGCGAACGGTTGACCAAGGCGGATCTCGAGCAGGGGAGCGTGACGGTTTCCAATATCGGAAGCGTTTACAGAGGGCAGCATGGCGCTATGGCGCTGCTGGAGATCATCCCGCCGCAGGTTTTCGCGGTGGCGGTTGGCGCGGTGCAGGAGAAGCCGGGCGTTTATATGGATGCAAATGGCGTCAAACAGATCGGCATCCGCCAGGTTTTGCCGATGTGCCTTGCGTTTGATCACCGCGCGGTTGACTTTGAAGCGCTGGTGCCGTTTATGAAAACGCTGGATCACCTGTTTGCCCATCCTGATGTGATACGGGAGTGGTAATAGGCATGCCATAAAAAAAAGGTGCGGATTGCTTACAGCTCCGCACCTTTTTATGGCTGTTAAAGGGTTGAGTCTGCCGCCTGCTTTCGCCCCGGCGGCGGAAGAAACGTAACGCTGATCAGAAACGGCAGCGTGGTAAACAGGCTGTAGATATAGCGGAATTCCGCATAAACAGGGGTAGATACCATCAGCGTCAGGAACACGGCAGCAACGGGTACAAAAGCTGCCAACAGCCAGGCCTTTTTGCGGGCGATACAGGCCATGCCCACTGCGCAAAAGGCGAGCATATTCAGGCCGATGCTCCAAAATAGGCCGTAGACAGGGATGGTTCGATAGCTCGTGGCAGCGCCGCGCACCAGCTCGGAGACAGGGCCGTCGATCAGCGGCGTTTCTGTCAGGCCAAAATCATTTGCCACCATATAGGTCCACACATTCCAATATTGTACGTCCGGATACCAGTAGCCATAGGTCTGGTCGGCCTGCGCTTTGATGATCTCCCAGGGGTATTTCACTGCGAGGCTCACCCAGAGCTTGAGATACTCCCATTTATAGGTTGAAAAAGCCTCCTGGTTGTTATAATACCGAATCAGATTTTTGACGGGGTCGGAGATATACGGCCGGTAGGCGGCCTTGATCTCCTCCACAGGGGCCAGCTGCTCGATCAGCGCTGTCTCTTCGGCGGTAAGGGGTTTCTCGTCCACAATGACGCGGGAGATATGCTGCAAGGGGATGGAGAGCGCCTCCACCGTGTCGACTGGGATCACATCAAAGGCGGACATGACCGGCCCCAGCACCATTAAAACAACGACGACGCTCGCAACGCCGGCGGCCAGCACAGGCAGCCAGAATTTTCGCAGCATCACAACGGCAACCGGGATGCAGATTAAAAACACGAGGAAGCCGTTTGTGCGCAGCAGGCTGACGAAAACACCGGTCACAGCGAACATGGCCAGAGCGGACCAGACCGGCTCCCCGCTGCGGTAGCGGGTCAGTAGCTTCCAGAGGGAGATGGCAAACAGCAGCACAAACCCGCCGAACAGCACATCCTTCCACATGGTGATGCTGTACATTGCGTGGAAGGGCATCAGAGCAAAATAGGCGAGCAGGGCGATACACCAGCCCGTTTTGCCCCCCTGCCGGTAAACGGTGTAAATCAGGTAGGAGAAAATCAGCGCCATTGCCGCCATCTGGACGAAGGTGTAAAAGGCAACTCCCCCTCTGATTGTGCCGAAGAGGGCGAAGCCGATAGAATACACCAGTTTGATCATCATGGTGTGCGTAAAGGGATGGTGATTGCTGTAGGGGCGGATGCCGAGCACCTGATCCATCTGCCAGACGGAGTCGTTGGAAAGCAGACCGGGGAAATAGGTAAGGTAATAGGGTAGCCAGCAAACCAGAATGATCAAAAAGGAGCAGAAAAAAACAGCCCAGCCCTCCACCGGCGGCGCTGTGGTGCGCCCAAGCGAAAAGGTGCGGCTGGATTCATAAAACCGCAGGAAGCAGAAATAGAAAAGAACAAATAACCCAGCCGCAATGAACAGCGTCAGTACAAGCTGCTGCGGCAGACTTTCGCGGAAATCGTCTGACTGGATGCCGTAAAACAGATCGTCATATTTGCTGTAACGGCCCAGCAGGGCGGAGAGGACGCAAGCTACAGCGGAGAGCAAAGCCAGAAGCCGGATCTGCCCCGTGCTGCGAAAACCATATTTTTTATAAAAAAAGAAAATCCCAATCAGCAGAAACAGGCAGGCGCTGCCCATTACGCTGAGCTCCAGATAGAGCGCGGCCGCCATGGTGGACAGGCAGGCGGCCAAAAGCAGTAAGAGGATCCTCCCGGTTGGCGGTAGGGAAACGGTGGGATTGGAAGGCGATTGTTTTGTCATATCTGATTAATCCTTTTCTTGTTTTTCCTGTAAATGCAGATAAAGCTCAAACATCTGGCGGTGCTTCGTGCGGATGGAATCCAAAATTAGCCCACAGCTAAAGGAGAGCAGCGCGCACATGGCGCTGAAACAGGATACAATCAGCGTGGGAAAGCGCGGCACGAGCCCGGTGCGGAAATACTCCACCAACACTGGAATGAAAAGGATTGCCGCCAGCACTGCCAGCACCAGGGCCATCAGGCCGAAAAACTGGAGCGGCTTGTATTCCCGAAAGAGGCGGAAAATTGTTTTCAACACCTTGAAGCCGTCGGAGAACGTGTTGAGCTTGGAAACACTCCCCTCCATGCGGTCACGGTAGCCAATCGGCACCTCGCGAATGGCCAGGTTTTTATCCAGCGCATGAATGGTCATTTCCGTTTCAATTTCAAAGCCAGTGGAGAGCACAGGGAAGCTCTTGACAAACCGGCGGCTGAAGGCCCGGCAGCCCGTCATGATATCCTTGACGTCGCTGTGAAAGATAAAATTAATCAGGCCGCGCACCATCTTATTCCCAAGATTATGGAATGGGCGCTTGTTTTCTGTAAAATAGGTGCTGGAAAGCCGGTCGCCGATGGCCATTTCCGCTTTGCCGTCCAGCACGAGCTGCGCCACGCGGACGGCATCCTCCGCCGGGTAGGTGTCGTCCCCGTCTACCATGATATAGCAGTCGGCCTCAATATCGCGGAACATGCTGCGCACAACATTTCCCTTGCCCTGCTGATATTCCGGAATAACAATTGCGCCATGCTCTGCCGCAATCTGTGCCGTTCGGTCGGTGGAGTTGTTGTTATAAACATAAATTTTTGCCTGTGGCAGGTGCTGGTGAAAATCCTCGATGACGTTGGCAATCGTCATCTCTTCATTGTAGCAGGGAACCAGTACGGCGATTTTTTTCATGATCTCTATTCCCCCGATCAGGATGCTCAGCCAGGAGCTTTCTTCAGTGAATCAAATGGTAACATACTATTTTGCCTGCTTTTGAGCAAGCGGCATAAGCGTGTTTTAGTATAACATGTCTCCACAGAAAGGTCAAACCATCCGGTGGCTGCCGCTCCACGCGCATTCTATCATTGACGAATCGAAAATCATTTGATAAAATGTATTTAATAAACGCAAAAACGCTTCGCCACTCCTCAAAGAAGAAAGAATGACCACAGTTACGCCGGGCAAGAGGGAAGCGCGCGGCGCACGAAAAGGAGGATTTTTATGCTGGGAGCATTTTTGACCGTAAAGACAGTGCTTACACGTATTATCGCAATTTTTACCATGGTGCTGACGGTATTGACAGGTGCGGCGGATGCGCTGGCACAGGGGGAGGTGTATCCGTACCTGTCTAAGGAGAATGTGGTTGGGCTCCCTGCCCTGGCACGCTCTCAGGATGTGACGACGGATGGCGAGAGCTTCTTTTTCAGCGGGAAATCAAGCCTGGTTCGGGTCTCCCTAGATAACGAGACGGTGCTTGCCCGCAATCTCGACGCAATCCCTCAGGAGTTGGAAGAGCAGTTTGGCAGCGCGCATATCGGTGGTATCAGCTATTACGATGGGAAGCTCTATGCCGCCGTGGAGGATAGCAAGGTGTGGGCGCATCCGCTGGTGGTGTTGTATGATGCCGAAACGCTGCGGTATACGGGCGTTTACGCAGAGCTTGGCAGCGGCAGGCTGACGCGCGGCGTGCCATGGGTGGCGTGCGACGCACGGGCGGGCTGTTTTTACGTAGCGCAGAGCAAAAGCTCCCCTAAGCTGCTGCGCTATGATTTGGAAACATTTGCATATCTAGGTGCGATCCCGCTGAGCGAGCCTGTGCCGGAAATCCAAGGCGCCGAGGTGTATCAGGGCAAGCTCTACGCCGCCACCAATGACCGGACGCGCGCCGTCTATGAAATTGACCTTGCAACTGGAGCAGTGCGCAAATATTTTGACCGGATCCTGCTATACAGCTCTCTCATCGCCAATTTTGGCGGAGAAGGGGAGGGGATCACCGTGCTGCCGATGGAGGACGGCTCCCTGTTCCATACATTGGAGGTTGGTATGCTGTTTTTGAATTCTAACTTCCGCCATTATGCACCGGCCGGGTAAGGCGGCTGACAGAGGGGAGTGCCTCCCATATGCTACCGGTTTTATTCTATAGCGGGTGATTTACAGATCTCTTACAGAAATCAAAAGGGATTCTTACAATTATTTTATGTATTTAAAAATCTCATATGTTTCTAGATCCGTGTATGTTTTGAAGGGGGTGCCGCATATTTCCTACCAGGGGCTTTTTTTGTACTGTCTGCACAATATGGGGCGGTTCAGACAGCACGGTTGTCGGGGTGCTTTTTACTGTCATGAAATCGTGACAGAATGAATTAGAAGCGAAAATAAGTGTCAAAAAACGAAGAATACATGCTATAATAAAAGTCAGAGAAAAAGCCGAAAGAGGAACAGGCTATGGCATTCAGAATTGGGTTTGTAGCAGAACAGACGGAAAGCAAGCCTGTGAAGGCTACATACACCGTACCGCAGGAGCAGACGACCCCGCGCAAGTCAGTAGTACAGGTTTACTTTGAAGACAGCAATCGAAAGCTGGCCTATTACAATGACCAGTTTGATTTGCACTGTGGTGACTTCGTGTATGTGGACGGCAAGCTTGAAGGTCTGCGCGGTCGCGTGGTTGAGGTCAATTACAATTTCAAAATAAAGATATCCGAATATAAGCGTGTGATCGCGGTCATCGACACTACCGTCAATGGTCAGTTTTTCATTGCTGGATCACATTTCGTGACCTTTGACCGTGCTGCATTACCAGTGAGCAAAGTGGCTACATGGTACATGCCGCCAGCCCAGGAAGATGATGAATTCGTCAGTGGCAGCGATGACAGCTCCTTTATGCTGGAGGATTTGTCAGGGATGAAGGTCAGCGGCGCAATCGCAGAGCGCGGCTACGATTACTACATGAGCAATAAGGTGCGGTATCTCTGCATCGACGGCAGCAAGGGCTATGCCATTGTTGAAGGCGGTCAGCCATACGAGGTTGAATTCGAATATTGGGATGGCGCGATCAGTGGGTTGACCTGCTCCTGCTTCTGCAGCTACAACTGCAAGCATGAATTCGCTATCATGCTTCAGCTGCGTGAAACGCTGGAGCTGATCGAAAAGAATTACGCGGACGAATATGAACGCACCGGCTATTTCGCAGCAGTGAGCAAGGGGACGCTATTCGCCTTCGCCATCGACGGAAAGGAAACTGGCAGCTTCATACTATGAAGCAAAGTGCCATAGAGTACGCACCTTTTCGCGTTTTTTACCCCTACTTACGCACCGTTTGCGCGCTCTTTGGCACTCAAATCCCCGTAACTGCATTGATTGAGGCAGTTACGGGGTTTTCGTTTTACCTTACTCAACCTGTCATGTGCGGAGAAATGCATGCGCCTGAGATGGGGTGGGGCAGGGTCAAAATTGCTTGCAGGCGATTTTCGTTTCTATGGCTGGCGGGCCCCCTGCTTTTTCTGCGCGAGCTTGCTTCCTTCCGGGTTTCATAGTAGAATGGCAGCAAAGGACGGATTTGAAATGGGGGATTTTATGAAACAGGCGGTTCTCATCATGGTGGATACACAGCGGCAGGATATGCTTAGCTGCTATGATGGAGATGCAGCCCGCACGCCGGCGCTGGATGCCCTCGCGCGTGAGAGTATGCAGTTTATCAACGGGTACACTTGCCAGCCTGTGTGCGGCCCAGCCCGGTCAGCCATCTTTACCGGGCTCTACCCGCATTCCAATGGAATGGTAGCCAACTCCATGCAACTGGGCGCCAATACAAAAACGGCTGGCGAGTGGTTGAGCCCGCACGGAATCACATGCGGTTATGTCGGCAAGTGGCACCTGGACGGCGGTGATTATTTTGGATATGGCAAGTGCCCTGCGGGCTATCATCCCTCCTATTGGTATGACATGCGCAATTTTTTGGAGGAACTATCAGAGGAACAGCGGCGCAAAAGCCGCGTGCCCATGGCCTGCCGGGATGACGATCCCCGTGAAGAGGATACCTATGCGCACCGCTGTGCAGACCGCGCGATTCGTTTTTTGGAGGAGTTTCAAGAGGAGGATTTCTTCCTCACCCTGTCGCTGGATGAGCCGCACGAGCCAAGCGTTTGTCCGCGCCGGTTTGTGGAGGCGTTAAAGAAGCAAAAATTTAAGTTTCATCGCACGCCGAATGTCAAATATAGAGTGAAGAATTCGCCCGCGCACCATCAGGTGTGGGCAAAGGAGCATTCCGGGAGCTCCTTTACCAGTCTGCGGAAGCTGCTGCAAAAGGGGATGCTGGCCTGCAACCTCTTTTGCGATTATGAAATCGGCCGCGTGCTGAATAAAATTCAGGAGCTGGGGCTGGAGCCGTTGATTCTCTATACGGCAGATCACGGGGATCTCTTCCTCTCCCACGGCATGATCGGCAAGGGCTGCGCGATGTTTCATGAGGTCACACGCGTTCCCTTTCTCATCAAGGGCGGTGGCTTTGCGCCGGGTAGAAACACGACCCCCGTTTCCCATATCGATCTCTTGCCCACGCTGATGACTTATTTCGGCGTAAAAATCCCCAAAATGCTGCATGGGGCGCCGCTGCAAAACATTGGGCAAAATGAACGGCGCGATATCTTTATGGAGTTCACACGCTATGAGGTGGATCACGATGGCTTTATGGGCTTTCAGCCCATCCGTTGTATTTTTGATGGGCGCTATAAGCTGGTCATTAACCTGCTGACAGAGGACGAGCTCTACGATTTGCAGGAGGATCCTTATGAGCTGGAGAACCGCATTTTAGACCGGCGCTATGCCAAACTGCGCAACGAGCTGCATGAGCGGCTGATCCAGTGGATGAACGAGACGCGGGATGTTTTTCGAGGCTACCATTGGCACTGCCGGCCCTGGCGGCCGGATGTCAAGCCCAGCTTCCGGCATACAGGATATACGCGCCAGCTGGAGGAGGAGGATTTTACCCAGCTGGATTACAGCACAGGCCTTCCCATGCAGGGAGCCACAAGGAAGAAGTAGCCTCTGTAGAGAGCACTCGCCGTTTTAGTGTGAAAGCCGATGCGGTGTGATTCCCATAGACTTTTCGCAAAACATCTCATATAATAAAAAAACAGCCGTCAATAGGGCTTGATGGCTGGAGGTATATGCTCCGGCTGCACAGCCGCTTTAGCGCTGCCCGGGTGCATGTCTCCTTGCACAACCATAGAAAGGATGATGAAAATGAAAAGAGTATGGAAGCCGGTTGCCTTGCTTGTGACATTATTTTTAATGGTAACTGCATTGACAGCTTGTGGCGCTCCGGAGAAAAAGCTCCTTGGCAAGTGGATGGATTCTGCCAACATGAGCGGCTACGAATTCCAGGAAGATGGGATCGTTGAGCTGACCTATGCGAATTTTACCGTTCCGATTGTCAACATTCCCTTTAATGGTACGGTGAAGGGCACCTATACCATTGGGGAGGAGGATACACTTACCATCTCCTATTCCATTTATAGCCACACGATCACCAAGACTTATACGTATTCCATTGAGGATAGTTCTCTGACCCTGGTGGAACAGGGCGGCGGCGAAACGTCGGTCTACATCCGGCAAGCGAATGCCACGGAATAATACTGCAACAGTGTTGTAGGGGGTGGGCATATGCGTACGCGGGGCGAGCCGCTGGACGCTGTTTCTGTCCTATACCCGGCTGTCAGCCACGGCAGGCGCGGCTATGTATTCCGCCTGTGCGCTGTTTTGCAGCAGGCGGTAGAGATCTCGGTCATGCGGGCCTGTGTACGCGCGTTGGCGCCTCAGTTTCCTATCCTGTATACGCACCTGAAAAAAACGTTTTTCGGTTATGTCCACGTGCCCGCCACTGATTTGGACGTGGTGGAGCGCGGGGAGCCGGAGTTGCTTTTGCCGGAGCTGTATGCAACGCAAAAGCCCGCATTCCGGCTTTATTGCGATCAAAACCGTATTTCTTTGGACGTGTTCCATGCAAATGGCGATGCAGGCGCCGTGATGCGGTATTTGCAAGCGCTTCTGACAGAATATTTTTTGCGTCTGGAGGGATGCTGTGCCTGCGTCCCTCCACCTGCAGCCGCTGTGCTTTCCGACGATTACCTGCGCTTTTTTGACGGGGGAAAGAGCATTTCCCTGTTGGAAAAGCCGTCCTACCGCCTTCGGCTGGCTCCCTGCGGCGATTATGTGCGATACACCTGTTTTTCCATTGATTTGCAGACGCTGCGGGCGCACGCAGGCCAGGGCATTACGGTCAATGATTCTCTGACCGCCCTGTTTCACCGTGCTATTGTGTGTGGAGCCTGTGTCCCGGATACGGCGCCGGATATCTGCATTTCCGTGCCGGTCAATCTGCGCCCGTTTTTTGGTTCCTCTACCCAGCGGAATTTTTCTTACTATGTGAATGTACGCCTCCCTGCGGCGGTGGGGTTGGAAGAATCCATGCGCCTTGTGCATGAGCAGGTGCGGCAGGGGACGCAGCGGGAGCGGCTGCTGGGCGGCATTGCGGCGACAGTGCGGGCGGGCCACTCGGCTTTGGTTCGGTATACGCCGCGCGCGGTGAAGGAGTGGGTGATCCGCCGGGTATACCGGGCGATTGCCGGGCGCGGGGTGACCACCACACTTTCCAATCTCGGCCGGCAGGAAGCGCCCGAGAATGCTGGGGAGCGGTTTATCCGTTACGAAATGTATCTTGGAGCGGGCGGCGGGGGCATAAACGCTGCGGCTGTTGGTTGCGGTAGCAGCGTTTCGCTCTGCCTGAGCGTTGCTTCACAGGACCGCAGCATAGAGAATGCAATTGCCTCCATCCTGCGTGCCTGGCAGGTGCGCTTTACCGTCAGCGAGCAGGAATTTTGCGCATTTCAAAAGTTGAGAAGTGAGCCGTCTTCAGATCACTGAACCGGCAGAAGGGCAGCGCGCCGCAGGGGAAGCTCTCTGTATGGCGCGCTGATGCTGTTTTAGGGGATTGGTGCTGTCTGACCGGTTCCCGCGCACGGATGCTGGAATGCTTGTTGTATACAGAGAATCTGGTAATTCCCTGCAAACGCTTGAAAGCGATCTGAAAACTATGTATAATAAGCTAGAAGACGAGCGGCGAACAATCCATAAGTTCCCCGGATAGGGACGCTGAAGTGGGGTTGTTCGCTTTTTTTAAAACGAATGCGGCGTGAGCCGCGTTTGGGTAAGGAGGCAATCAGTTTGAGTTGTTGCTGTGAACATACGGCTCAGAGCGATCTGACGCTGTTGGACGGTGTGCTGGAGGAATATGCGCGCGTGCCCGGCAGCCTGATTACGATCCTGCAAAAGGCGCAGGAGATTTATGGCTATCTGCCCCAGGATGTGCTGCGCCATATTGCGTCGCGCACAGGTGTCAAACCTGCAAAGGTGTTTGGCGTGGCGACGTTTTATGCACAGTTCCGCTTTCAACCGGTCGGGAAATATCTCATCCTGCTCTGCCAGGGCACGGCATGCCATGTCAACGGCTCGCAGATGATCGAGCAGGCCATTGAGGAAGAGCTTGGCATTCATGACGGCGAAACGACGCAGGACGGCCTGTTTACACTCAAGGATGTGGCCTGCCTCGGATGCTGCAGCCTGTCGCCTGTGATGATGATAAACGATGAAACCTACGGCACGCTTACGCCGGAGAAGACAAAGCAGATCCTGCGGGATCTGAAAGCGCGCGCAAAGGAGGAAGAGGCATGAAAATTGTAGTCGGGCAGGGCAGCTGCGGGATCGCTGCGGGCGCGGGCCGCGTTTATGACGCACTGGCGCAATCCCTTGCGGGGTATCCGCAGGCGCAGCTGACGATTGCGGGCTGCATTGGCATGTGCTATCTGGAGCCGATCGTCGATCTTTATGAGGAGGACGGAAGGCTTACCAGGCTTGTACGCGTGCAGGAGCAGGATGTTCCTGCGATCGTCGCAGTGGTGGAAACCGGTTCTCTGGATGCGGTTTCCCACTTGGAGATTTCAGAGGACGATAAGGCGTTCCTCGCCCAGCAGACGCGCATTGCACTGCGCCACTGCGGCGTGATAAACCCGGAGCAGATTGCGGATTATCTGGCGGATGGCGGCTATGAGGCCGCTCGCAAGGCCATCACCTCCATGACGCCGGAGGAAGTGATCGAGACCATCAAGGCCTCTGGCCTAAAGGGCCGTGGTGGAGCGGGCTTTCCCACTTGGTTCAAGTGGAATGCGGCGCGCCAGGAGCAGGCGCAGCCGAAATATCTCATTTGCAATGCAGATGAAGGGGATCCCGGCGCATTTATGGATCGCGCCGTCATTGAGGGCGATCCGCATAATCTGATCGAGGGGATGCTCATCGCGGCCTATGCCATCGGCGCTTCAGAGATGATCGTTTACGTCCGTGCGGAGTATCCGCTGGCGGTTAAGCGGTTGCGCAATGCGATCCGCCAGGCGGAGGAGAAGGGCCTGTTGGGCGATCACCTTTTTGGCTCCGGCTTTTCCTGCCGGATGCGCATCAAGGAGGGCGCGGGTGCCTTTGTCTGCGGCGAGGAGACAGCGCTGATTGAATCGCTGGAGGGCCAGCGCGGCATGCCGCGGCTCAAGCCGCCCTTCCCGGCGGCAAGCGGATATTGGCATAAGCCTTCTAATATCAATAACGTAGAAACCTTTGCAAACGTCCCGTGGATCCTTGCAAACGGCGGCGAGGCCTTTGCCGCCATGGGCACGCCGGACAGCAAGGGCACGAAGGTTTTTGCCCTGACAGGCAAGATCAAAAAGGGCGGCCTGGTGGAAATTCCGATGGGCAAAACCCTGCGGGATGTAATCTTTGGCATCGGTGGTGGCATCCGGGACAATAAGGCGTTTAAGGCTGTGCAGATGGGCGGCCCTTCCGGTGGCTGCATCCCAGCGGAGAAGCTGGATACGGTGATTGATTATAAGGCGCTGAGCGCCACGGGAGCCATTATGGGCTCCGGTGGTATGGTCGTGATGGATGAGACCACCTGCATGGTGGAGATGGCGCGCTTTTTCCTCGATTTTACCGCCAAGGAATCCTGCGGTAAGTGCGTGCACTGCCGCCTGGGCACCAAACGCATGCTGGAGATTCTTACCCGTATCGTCAACGGCGAGGGGAAAGAGGGGGATGTGGAGTTGCTGGAGGAGTTGTGCGCCAGCATCAAGGATGGCGCGCTCTGCGGCCTGGGACAGACGGCGCCGAACCCTGTTTTGACAACCATCCGCTATTTCCGCGAGGAATATGAGGCCCACATTCGGGAGAAGAAGTGCCCGGCGCACCAGTGCCCGGCGTTAATCACCTATCAGATCGATCCGGTAGCCTGTAAGGGCTGCACGTTGTGCGCGCGCGGGTGCCCGGTCAAGGCGATTTCCGGAGGGGTGAAGCAGCCGCACGTGATCGATCAAACGCTCTGTATCAAATGCGGCAAGTGCAAAACCGCCTGCCGGTTCGATGCAGTTCAGGTGTACTGAAAACGGGGGCGATTCAGCGGCCTAGCTTTGTTAGCCAGAGCACGCTGGTCCCCGCAGAAAGGTTGGTTAAAACATGAATATTCGTGTGAACATAGATGGCTATGAGCTGGAAGCGCAGCAGGGCGCGACTATTTTGGAGATTGCCCGGGAAAACGGCATCGATATCCCTACGCTCTGCCATGACGCGCGCGTGGAGGCCTATGGCGCGTGCGGGCTTTGCGTTGTGGAGGTGGAGGGCAGCCCGAAGCTTATGCGCGCCTGTGCGACACAGGCGGCGGATGGCATGGTGATCCACACGCAGGGCGAGCGGGTCCGTCAGGCGCGCAAGGTTGCGCTGGAGCTGCTGCTCTCCGACCATGAGGGGGATTGCAAGGCCCCCTGTTCCCTCAACTGCCCGGCGGGGACGGATTGCCAGGGCTATGTAGGCCTCATAGCAAACGGGCAATTTAAAGAGGCGGTCAAGCTCATTAAGGAGAAGGTGCCGCTGCCTGCCTCAATCGGGCGCGTCTGTCCGCACCCCTGCGAGCAGGCCTGCCGCCGGAAGATGGTGGAGGATCCGGTTGCAATTGCGCACCTCAAAAGCTTTGCGGCCGATCTGGATTTGCGCAGCTGGGAGCCCTATCAGCCCGAATGCGCGCCGGATACACATAAAAAGATATCGATTATCGGCGGCGGCCCCGCAGGGCTGACGGCGGCCTATTACCTGCGCACGATGGGGCATTCTGTCTCCGTTTATGACGCAATGCCCAAGATGGGCGGCATGCTGCGCTATGGCATTCCGCAATACCGCCTGCCCAAGGAGGTGCTGGATCAGGAGGTCGCCGCGATCGCAAAGCTTGGTGTGACGCTCTTTAATCATGTGCGCATTGGCGATGAATTAACGCTGGAGCAACTGCGGGCGGAGAGCGACGCAGTGTTGGTCGCCATCGGCGCATGGACCTCAAGCTCCATGCGGGTGCCGGGTGAAACGCTCAACGGCGTGATGGGCGGCATTGACTTCCTGCGCCATGTGGCGCTCAACGAGCCCTCGGGGATCGGCGAGCGCGTAGCGGTTGTTGGTGGAGGTAACACGGCCATGGACGCCTGCCGCACAGCGGTGCGCATGGGCGCAAAGGAGGTCTTTGTGATTTATCGCCGCACGCGGGATGAAATGCCTGCCGATGCGTTGGAGATTGCACAGGCGGAGGAAGAGGGCGTTGTGTTCAAATTCCTGACCAACCCGGTGGAGATTCTGGGCGCGGGCGGCGCGGTGTGCGGTGTGAGGCTTCAGCAGATGATGCTCGGCGAGCCGGATGCCAGCGGGCGGCGCAGGCCGGTGCCTGTAGAGGGCGCGTTTGAAAACCTGCCGCTTGATACTGTGATTATGGCTATTGGTCAGGGGGTCAACCCGAAGGGCCTTGAAGCACTGGAGTTGACAAAGCGCGGCACGATTGCGGCGGATGAAAGTACGTTCCGCACCTCGCTGGAGGGCGTATTCGCTGTGGGCGATGCGACGAATAAGGGCGCGGATATTGCGATTGCCGCCATTGGCGAGGCCGGCAAGGCCGCCAGGGTCATCGACAGCTATCTCAAAGGGCAGCTGATCTCATACCGCAAGCCTTATGTGGTGGAGCGTACCGTCACACCGGAAATGCTGGCGGACAGGGAGCGGAAAGCACGCGTCGCAATGCCGCATCTTGCGCCGGAAGAGCGCAAGGGGAATTTTAAAGAGATTGATCTGGGCTATACGCAGGAGCTTGCGCAGCGGGAGGCCTCCCGCTGTCTGGAGTGCGGCTGCCATGATTCCTTTGAATGTAAGCTTTTGCACTATGCCAATGCATATGAGGTGTCGCCCGCTCGTTTTGCGGGGGAAAAGCATAGCCGCCCACAGCCGCAGACACATCCGTTTATTGAGCGCAATGCAGACAAATGCATCCTCTGCGGGCTGTGCGTGCGTGTGTGCGATGAGGCGATGGGCCGAACTGCACTGGGCCTTGTCAGCCGTGGGTTTGATACGGTGGTCGCGCCGGAGTTTGGCCTGGCGCTGGAAAAGACGGATTGCATCTCTTGCGGCCAGTGCGTAGCGGTCTGCCCGACGGGCGCGCTGCGTGAGCTGCAGCCGGTGGCAAAGAGCGTGCCGGTGGAGGAGCGTGCAACGGTCACAACCTGCTCCTTCTGCTCCATGGGCTGCCCGGTTGAGCTGCGCACACGCGGCGATATGATGACGCGGGCGCTGCCTGTGGGCGAAAAGGGGATGCTCTGCGCGGGCGGCCGGTTCGGTTTTGGCGCCGCACAGGAGGATGGCCGACTGAAAACGCCGCTGATTCGGGAAAACGGGGCGCTTGTGCAGGCGCCATTTAATGAGGCGGTCGGCCGCGTCAGTGAGCGGATGGCGGAAATCATCACGCAGTATGGCAGCGGCGCGGTGGCTGTTACAGTCTCTGAACGCGCTACCTGTGAGGAGGCCTATTTGGCCAAGCGCTATGCACGAGAGGCTTTGGGTACGGAGAATTTGTGCTCCTTTGGCCTGGTGGAGAGCGGCGTCAAGCGTGTGCTGGGTGTAGACGCCTCCCTGAATACTTTTGAGGAATTAAACGGTACGGAGGTTATCCTGCTCATTGGTGCGACACCGGCGCTCTCTACCACGATGGCGGGCGTGCGCATCCGCAAAGCAGTCAAACAGGGCGCGAAGCTGATGCTCGTCGGCCCGAACAAAACCTGGTTTGATGATTTTGCAGCATATCGCTTCCAAACAGATGAAGCAGATTTTCTGGATCAAATGCTTGCGGTGCTCAACGGTGCGGAGATGTCCGGCGAGGCGGCGCAGGCGGCTGCGCTCTATAAAAACGCCAAGCGGGCCATGATCGTTTATCATGACGCGCAGGTGACGCCGCAGGCCGCTGCTCTTGCCGCCGCTCTGGCGAAAAAATCTGGCCATATTGGCCGGGCGCGCGATGGCCTTCTGGTGCTCCGTGCCGGGGCGAACAGCCAGGGCCTTGCCCTGCTGGGGGTGCGGCCGGCTGCGGAAATTCATTGGCCGGAGATTCGGGCGGTGGTCTCCTTTGGCGAGGTGCTGCCGGAGGATTGCCTTGCCAGCGTAGAGTTCCTGGCTGTGCAGGATGTTTACCTGACGGATACGGCTGCACGCGCAGAAGTGGTGTTGCCCGGCAGCATTTTTGCCGAGACGGATGGAACCTTCCTCTCCGCACAGCGTAAGCTTGGCGCGGTGCGCAAGGCCTTCCGGCCGGTGTGCGGCCTAGAGGGCTGGCAGGTCATTCAGGCGCTGGCCAATGATTGCTTGGAGGCGCGTGGCATGGAATATCAAAGCCCTGCGGAGATTTTTGCAGACCTGTGTGCAGGGGAGCCGGGCTTCCATGGCGCGGGTCACTGTGCGGGCTGCGGGAAGCATCCGCTCTTCTGGCCGGTGGGGGAGAACCCCGTTTTGTCCCCGCCGGGTGAGTCTGCTCAGCCTTCTGTGGAAGCGGGCGCGGCGATTTCAGCCGCCGCCTACGGCGCGAATGTGCTGGGGCAGCGCTTTACGGTGAAGCGAAATTCCACGCGGAAGGCTTGAAGTAGGCCGGCACTATAAAAAATAGAATCGGGCGTATTGGTTCCTGCATGCCCTTGCGGCACGGCAGGATGAAAAGGGAACACGGTGTGAATCCGTGGCAGCCCCCGCTACTGTGTGAAGGACAAATCCCTCCGGGGCCCCCATGGGCCCGCCACTGGCCGGAAGGCCGGGAAGGTTGGGGGGAGGCGGATGAGTTCGAGCCAGGAGACCTGCCATGCGCCCCGGCGCCGTATCAGAGCGGCGCCAGGTATCATTTCCTTTCGGCGGGAGAGGAAGTATACGGCGGAAAGGCGCATGGAGGCTTCGTCCCCCTCCGTGGGCTTTGCTGCCTGTGCTTCGCGGGCCGTCAGGCCCGCTTTTCTTTTGCAATATATTTCACAAAAGGAGTGGGATGATCATGAAGAAGATTCTGAAATCTTTTGCGGCTTTTCTGCTTGCAGCCTGCCTACTGCTGAGCGCAGTGGCAGGGGTAACCGCAGCCGGCTATGAAAGCGCAGCGGATGGGGCTGCCGCATGGCTGCTGAACAATATCCCCGTAGATCCTGCGGATACGGAGCTGGATCATGCTGTGGATTGGGCGGCGATCGCCTTGGCGCGCGGCGGCTATGCGGGCTATGAAGCGTATCTGACTTATCTTGATGGTGCGGTGCAGGCGAATTTCAGCCAGATGTACCTGAGCGATTATGCGCGCGCCGCTTTGGCAGCAGATGCCGCCGGTGGGGATGCCCGCAGCGTGGGCGGCCATGATCTGATTGATGCGATTGCCAAAACGGATATCGCACAGGAGGTTTATACGGACGGCCTTGCCTATGCGCTGCTGGCTTTGGATGCAAAGCAGTATCAAGCGCCTGATGAAGTACGGCAAGCAATGGTAGGCGCTCTGTGCGCAGCGCAGCGGGAGGACGGCGGTTTTAACTATCTGCTCAGCGTCAATGCGGACGACCCCTATTCCCTGGACGGCAGCGTAGATACCACCGGCCCGGTATTGGCTGCACTTGCGCCTTACAAGGCAGATGAGAAGGTTGCGGCCGTAATCAACCGGGCGATTACTTTTCTGAAAGCGAGCCAAAATCCGGAAACAGCAGGCTTTGGTTTTATGGGGAGCGACAGCGCAGAGACCATTTCCATGGCGGTGATCGGTTTATCCGCATTGGGAATGGACCCATGCGGACCGGATTTCACAAAAAACGGACGGACAATGCTGGATGCGTTACTCACCTTCGTCAATGCGGATGGTGGGATGCGCGGCTACGACGGCAGCTCGAATATCCTGACGACCTATCAGGTGCTCTGTGCGCTGGAGGCCTATGCGCGTTTTGCGGAGCAGAGAGTGATGTTTTATGACTTTTCCGACGTACAGCAGCAGGAGCAGGAAGCGCCTGATGCCACTGTTGCCCCCGCTGTCACACAGCGGGAGGAGAGTAGCCTGAGCTTGGCAGAGTCAGAGCAGGCCACAGCGCCAAATGCGCAAAACCCCGCAACGGGCTCCTCCGGGGCAGCCATAGGCATGGCGGCGTTGGCGCTGTTAGCTGTTGGCGCATTAGCCGGGAGCAGAAAGCGGGGTTCCCATGCATAGATTGTGCCCGCAGCGCTGCACAGCGCTGCTTCTCGCTCTTTTTCTGACTCTGTTGTTGACCGGATGCGGAGGAGAGAAATGGGCAGAGCCTTCCACAACCGCAGCCATTACAGCGGCAGGGGAGTTTACACAGCCGCCGTCCTCTTCTGCTTTGGCAGAAACCAGCGTAGCGGAGACCGATGCCCTGCCTTCTTCTACAGGCATCAAAACGCCCGAAACGGACAGCAGCCATATGATAGCTGGAACCAGCGCCATCGCTTCTACATCATCGGACCAGCAGGAGGAAACACAGTCTATTTCTGCGCAAAAAACGGTTTCGCTCGCTGTCACCTGCCACAATGCGGTGGCGCAGGGCCTGCATGAATGGCCAGGCTACGGCACAGTGGTGCCGGAAAACGGCGTCATTTTTTCCGGCAATGTTGCCCTCCAGGAGGGGGATACGGTGTTGGAGGTGCTCAAACGCACGCTCAAGGAGCAGAAGATCACCCTGAGCGAAAAGCGGGGCTATGTGCGCTCTATCAACGGCCTGAGCGAAAAATTGCGGGGAGAGGAGAGCTTTCCCCAAAGCGGATGGCTTTATCGCGTCAATGGCGTTTTTCAAAGCATTGGTTCCAACCAATACCGGCTTAAGGCAGGCGACCAGATAGAATGGGTCTATACCTGCGAGCCAGGCGATTCCGAGCTGAGCCGTTAGGCATAAGCATCAAAATGCCCACACCGCAGCAACGCAGCGGTGTGGGCATACATTTTTAAATCGGTTTAAGAGGCTGGTCAGCCGTTTGTCATAAAGAGGACGCCCAGCGTGTTTGGCCCGCAATGCGCGGAGATTGTGCAGCCTGCACGGGTGATCAAAATCTCCTGAAAACCGGCGAGCTTTTGCACTGTCTTTTTTACCATCTCAATGCGTTCTGGGGAGATGCCGGAATGCGTGATGAAAACACGATCCAGCTTGAGATCCTGCCTGCCGGAGAGCTGGTCGGTTGCATATTGAACCAAGGCCTTTTCCAATGTGCCGCGGTATTTTTTACCTACGCCCATCGCTCCGTTTTGGGCCGGATCTACCTGGATGCAGGGCTTGAGCTTCAGTAGGTTGGCGCCCAGCATGGCCACTGCAGAGCAGCGCCCGCCCGCGTGCAGAAATTCCAACGTATCCAGCACAAAGCTTGCGTGTACATGCCCGCGTAGAGCGCTGACCTCCTGCTGGATTTGTGAGGCAGGCATCCCCTGGGCAATCCGTTCCGCCGCTTCGATAACCAGCAGCCCCATACCGGTGGAGAGGTTGCAGCTATCAATGGGGTAGACATGGCCAACCTCCTGTGCGGCGATGCAGCAATTCTGATAAGTGGAGGATAGGCTGGAGCCGAGATTGATGTGGATAACTTCATAGCCCTCAGATACCCATTTACGAAAATATTCCGCATATTCCTCCGGCGTGACGGCGCTTGTTTTTGGTAGCTGCCTGCGCTGCCACCAGGCTTCGTAGAGCGCGTCCGGCGAGAGGTCTCCATCCTCATATTGCTTACCTTCCAGCAAAATATGGAGTGGATAGATGTGAACCTGATAGCGCTCGATCAGCTGTGCGCCTAAATCACAGGTGCTGTCTGCACTTAAAATCACTTTTGGGGGCATGCTGCTTCCCGCCTTTCATTTATTAAATAGGATCAAGCAGCCCAAAGTAGGGCTTTTCTTTTACTTAGCATCCGTATACAAGGGGAACATTGCCGCCCGGCGTGCTCAAGCGGGCGCTCGCTGCGTTCTCGGGCGCAGCCGCGGCGCTGAAAATCGATGGGTACCCTTGCACACTGATGCTATCTTACCATATGAATTGTGCAGTATAATTTTCAAAAGAAAGTAACACACGCTTTTATCTATTTTACCGGAGAGATGTATGGTATGCATGCTTTCAGAAAATTGGAATGCGTTTCGCTATCATGCGGGAAATGACTTGCCATCTTCCTGTGCTTTGCTATAATAAAGATAAGGGAAAAGGTTGGCTGCCGCTTTTGAAAATGCCGGTTGGCAGGGGAAGGATGGTTTCAAATGGAAAAGCAAAAAAGTAAACTTTTGCAAAAGCTTGAGGCAAAGGTGAAGGAGCTCGTCTATGGCGGTGCGTGCATCGCGTTTTCCGGCGACGATGGGAGTGTATTATTGCTTCGTCTCGCGGTAGAGACGAAAGCGCGTGTGATCGCCGTCACGTTTCAAACACCGCTGGTTTTAGAGCACGAGTCACTCGCCGCACAGCAGCGGGCAAAAGCATTGGGTGCGCAGAGTGCTTTGTTACCGGTGGATGTGCTGCGTGATGCGCACGTGGCTTCGAATGCGCCGGGGCGGTTTTACTATTGTGAGCGGATGCAGTTTGAGGCGCTTGCCTCTTTTGCAGCGAGCTATGGGATTTTTAATATTTGCGATGGCTCCTGCGTGGATACGGCCGATGAAGAGCGGCAAGACCGGGCGCGTGCACTGCGTGAGCTGGGCGTTCGTAGCCCGCTGCTGGAGTGTGGTGTGACGCATGCACAGGCGCGGCAGCTACTGCAGGAGCTGGGTGAGGCGCCTGGCGCAGTGCTCTCCCCAAGCCTTGCAAAGCGGTTTCCATTGGATACGCCGGTCGAGCGCGCGGAACTTAAGCTCATCGAAGAGGGCGAGCGGCTGTTGCGCGGCCTGCGGCTGGAGGGCTGTTTTCTTTATTTGCATGGCAATTTGGCACGTATCGTAGCGCGACGGGATCAGGCGGCTGGGGTTTTGGCCAGTGCGCAGGATTGTGTGGACGGGCTGAAAGCGCTTGGGTTTACGCATGTAACACTGGATCTGGAGCTGCAGCCCTGTGAAGAAGCTGGTGAGGAGCCGGATACAGCGGCGCTGGATCAGACGAGCGGCGTCGGGGAATAAGCGGGTTCCAGTACAGCTCAAAGGGCTTTGCTGCACTCTGGAAAAAGTGGCTTGAACGGAGTGCTGTGGCATTTTTAAAATTTCATTGGAACAAAATAGATTCGGGAGGCTTGCATCTGCAAGCCTCTCTTTTCAATGGAAACGGTTGTTCTAAGAAAAATCGAGAATTTACGTCAATTTGATGAAATTTCCGACAGGATTGCCAAATTTCTCATCCATGGCATCGTCATGTGGAAGATCGTTCCCTCCTATTCATGGGCAAAAGAAAAGAGTAGCCGTTTTTAGATTGAAAATAGCTGCCCTGAGTTAAAATATTTAGCTGTTGAAGCTAATGGTTCGCTCTCTGATAAACGGGAAGTTTCCGTTAGATTATGCCAATGCTAAAACTTTCGGTATACTGCATCATTGTTTGCTCGAAAAACTCTATATCAGCATCAGATATAATATCTATTACCATCTCCGTTCCGTAATGCTCACTCCAAATATCGCATAAATCATTTTTTACATGAATTGTAAAATATTTTGTCATCTTATTATATATGCTTTTGTCTATGGGCTCTTCTATCAGCAATTTTTCAAGTAGGTCTTTTGTTACAGTTCCGTTGATAGATACCTCGTATTTGTCGTTATCCACAACAGTACCATAAAAAGAAGCTTCCTTGATTTCGGTAGTTTCTTCTCGCCAACAGCGAATTTCAAACGGATCGCCTACTCTTACAAAATGTGCGATTATTGTTTTCCACCATTGTGATGAAACAGAATGATCTATCATTTGAACACCAAACTGATTCATGGAATTACCCTTTCCAATTCAGTTTTGTCGAACTTGTCGTTTTAAGCAAATCATAGCATCCGCGTATGGGGAGCAACAGCGGCTTTCAGCATTTGGAAAGGGACGACGCAAATCTTCCCTTTATCCTTGCGTTATTTTGTGTTTTTCACCTCTAGCCTATTGCACGGATAGGGTCGGGTACAGGGCGGGGGTATTTCCGCTACCGTTTTAAAACGGGCATCCCTGCTTCATCCCAGTGCACCCTGCGCAGCCTAGCGCTGCGGCATGGGTCATAGAGCGGATCGCCCTCTCCATAGCCGCATTCACCCTGATAGCAGGCTTCGTCACGGGAGTGATAGATCAACACCGGATTGCCCTGCTCATCTACGGTGAAGGAGTTGTGGCCAGGGCCGTATTCTCCCTCCAGATCCCGGGAAGTAAGCAGGGGCTTTTTCGCTTTGGCCCAGGCGCCCGGGTCGAGCAAATCCGCCTGTTGGTCGGCATACAGCAGGCCAATGCAATATTCCGGCCCTGTGGCGGAAGCGGAATAGGTTAAAAACACCTTGCCATCGTGCAGCAGAACCGCAGGCCCCTCATTGACGGGGATGGAGACCTTTTCCCACCGGTATTGCGGAGATGAAAGCAGCACAGAAGCGGTAACCGCTTTCCATGGCTGGCTGGGGTCAATCTCAGCCAGATACAGGTTGGAGGTTTCCTCCTTTTGGGCCCAGACTACATAATGGCGGCCATTGCAGGCGAAATAGGTCATATCTAGCGAAAAGCCCTGGAAAGAGAATGCATCGCCCTCTGCGGCCTGAAAAGGGCCCTTCTCGACCCATCGGTCCGTATAAGGATCGTTGCCCTCGCACATCAGCACATGGCAGCGAATCTCCCAAACGTTATCCCGCCGCACGCTGGCCGCATAATAAATATACCATTTGCCGCCAATCTGGTGCAGCTCTGGCGCCCAGATAAATCGGAATGCGCGGTCGGAGCTGCTTTCGTCCCAAATGGTGATTTCTTCAGCAGTTTTGAGCCCCTCCAGGGTTTTAGACCGTCGCAGGATGATTCTGTCATAGCCCTCCGGATCCATTTCCCCCTGCATCGGATAGGAGGCTGTAAAGTAATAAAACCCATTCTCTGCCCGGGTGATATAGGGGTCCGCTCTCTGTTCAATCAGGATTTCTGCCTCCGGAGCTTTTTCCTGCGTACACCCCGCCATAACAGTGCCCAGCACACTGAGCAGGCAAATAATGGCTAGCATACGGCGCAGCTTCTCTTTGACCATTTTTCTCCCTCTGTTCTGGCGCGCTGCTTTCCCGCAAAGGGAGGCTTGCGCGGATTATTTTTTCTCCTCCCGCTCCCGAATGACAAAGCGCGTTGGCGTGCCCTCCAGGCCAAAGACCTCGCGGATCTGGTTATCCAGATAGCGCTGGTAGCTGTAGTGGAAGAGGTCTTTGCGGTTGACAAAGCAGACAAAGGTCGGCGGGCGGGTAGAAGCCTGCGTCATATAATAAATTTTTAAACGCCTGCCCTTATCCGTAGGCGGCTGCACACGCGCTGTCGCAGCGGCAAGCACGTCGTTGAGACGCCCAGTGGAAATTCGCATGGCATTCTGCCCATCCACATAATGAATGAGCTCAAACAGGCGGTCAAGCCGCTGCCCGGTTTTGGCGGAGATAAAGAGGATGGGCGCATAGGACATGAAGGAGAAATCCTGCATCAGCTTTTTGCGGTAGCTATCCATTGTGCGGCCGTCCTTTTCTACCGCGTCCCATTTATTGACTGCGATGATGCAGGCCTTGCCCTGTTCATGCGCAATGCCGGCCACCTTGGAATCCTGCTCCGTGAAGCCCTCCTGCGCGTCAATCATAATCACGCACACACTCGCGCGCTCCACCGCCATGCGTGCGCGCAGCACACTGTATTTTTCGATGGCGTCATCCACGCGGCTTTTCCGCCGCAGCCCGGCCGTATCGATGAAAATAAATTTCCCGTGCTCGTTTTCAATGCGCGTATCCGTGGCGTCGCGCGTGGTGCCAGCAATGTTGGATACAATCACGCGCTCTTCGCCCGCAATCGCGTTGACCAGCGAGGATTTGCCAACGTTCGGTTTGCCGATTACTGCAACGCGGATTGCATCCTCCTCCTCTTCTTCCTCCCGCTCAGCGGGCAGGTGGGCGAGCACAGCGTCCAAAAGATCGCCTGTGCCATGCCCATGAGCGGCAGAAACGGCAATCGGATCGCCCAGGCCCAGGTTATAAAACTCATAAAAATCCAAGGGAGGCGCGCCGATCGAGTCGCATTTGTTGACGCAGAGCACCACCGGTTTACCGCTTTTTTGCAGCATGGCGGCTACCTCGGCATCCGTTGCCACAACGCCGGAGCGCAGGTCGGTCACCAGGATGATGACATCTGCGCTCTCAACTGCCAATTGCGCCTGCCTGCGCATCTGGGAGAGGATCACATCGTCCGCACGCGGCTCAATGCCACCCGTATCCACGAGCAGCAGATTGTGGCCGAGCCACTCGCAATCACCGTAAATCCGATCGCGCGTCACGCCCGGCGTATCATCTACAATCGAAAGACGCTTGCCCACCAGCTTGTTAAACAGCGTGGATTTGCCGACGTTTGGCCGGCCCACGATGGCAACTACGGGTTTTGCCATATCATCCCTTCCTTTCTCTGTTGTATATCCTTTTAGGTGAAAATGCTTTTAATACTCGCCAAGGAGCAGGCCCAGCAGCTGGCCGCCATCATTTGGCGACGGCGTCACGGGGATGCCCAACGCGCGCTCCACATCGGCGGGGGAGAGGCCGTCCAGAAACAAATCACCCTCCTGCCGCAGCATAGCGGCGGGGATCAGCAGCTCCTCGCCGAGCGCACGCCCCTTCAGCTGGGCGATTAGGTCGGTTCCGGTCAATAGCCCTGCGACAGTGATCGATTCCCCAAAGAAATCGTTGCGGATGGGGATAACCTGCACCGTCAGCGCTGGGCATTTACGGCACAGGGCAGCGGCCAGCTCCCTCAGCAGGGGGGCGGCGGCTTGGCCCGTTGCAACGGTCACACTGCGCGGCTTTGGGAGGGCGCTTTCTTCCTCCAGCAGATGCAGTGCATGATAAAATTCATCCTTCAACAGCGCCCAGAGGCCAATGCCGTTTTCCAGTTGGGCAAATTCCTCATAAGCTTCGGCGGCGGGAATTTCCCGCCCTGCCTTCAAATAAAATTCATCAGCGGCAAAGGCCAAACGCGTTCCATTCAAATAGAGAAAGTGCGCGGCGAAATCCTCGATCATATCGATCACTGCCGCCGCGCCCTCGTGGGTGTAGGGGGTGAGCGGCGTCAGCCCTTCGCGGTATTTCGTCATCCCCAACGGAACAGCGGCAATGCTCTGCACGGCGGGGTAGAGCCGGCCAAGCTCCGTTAGGCTATATAGTAGCTCGTCTCCATCGTTGATTCCGGGGCATAAAACAAGCTGAGTATTCATGCGGATGCCAGCCTCGGCAAACCGCCGGATAATTTGCAGCGATTCTCCTGCGCGGGGGTTTCTCATCATTTTGACGCGCAGCTCCGGATTCATCGTATGCACGGAAATGTTGACCGGGCTGATGTGCATCTGGATGATGCGCTCCACCTCCCGCTCAGAGAGATTTGTCAGCGTCACATAGTTGCCGAAAAGGAAGGAAAGGCGGGAATCATCGTCCTTAAAATAAAGGCTTTTCCGTAGCCCCTTCGGGAGCTGGTCGATGAAGCAGAAAATGCATTTGTTGGCGCAGCGGCGCTGTCGGTCCATCAAGTAGGTGTCAAAGGAGAGGCCCAGGTCGGCATATTCCTCTTTTTTGATTTTTATCTGGCGCTGCTTTCCACGCTCATTCTGTAGGGTGAGCGTGAGCCTTTGCTCCGTCGCGTAGAATTGATAGTCGAGAATATCGATGATCTCATGTCCATTGATGTGCGTGAGCACTTCTCCAGCGCGAACACCGCGGTGCGCACAGGCAGAATGCGGATCAACCGCCGCGATGGTGACGGCCATATGCCGCGCCTCCCTTCGATGAGTGATTTTGAGGGTTCCTTTCCATTCAGATGGGGGAGGAGAAGCCCCTCCCTACACATAGGCATGGTTCAGTGCTATGGAACGGGATCAGCGGCTTGTAGCAGAGCACAGAGCCACCAAGGCAAATCCCCAAGCTTGGCCTCGGAGTGTGCTGCATTTTGCCAGCCTGAGCCTGCCGGGCGGCACGGTTTATGCCGCCAGCATCCCTGTACGCGAATGCATACCTCATATAAAGAAAAAAGCAGAGAAGGATGACCCTCCTCTACCTTTCTTCCCGTGTGGCCGGAAGACCCGCTTCAAAAGGGCTCTTACGCGTCCTTCTTCACGATTTCCTTGCCTTTGTAGAAGCCGCAGCTCTGGCAAATCCGGTGCGGGCGCTTATACTCACCGCAGTTCGGGCACTTCACGAGCGCCGGAGCCTCCATCTTCCAAACATTGGAGCGGCGCTTATCCCTTCTTGCCTTTGAAACTCTTCTCTTTGGTACCGCCATGTCAGCACCTCCTTAAGCTTGCTGTGAAAACATTGGTTTGTTTTATTGATCCAAAAGCTGACGCAAAACCGCAAGACGTGGGTCAACCGGTTTTTGGCAGCCGCAGGAGCCTTCATTTAAGTTTTTGCCACAGGTAGGGCATAGACCCTTGCAATCTGCCCGGCACAAAAACTTGGTGGGGAGGGCCAGTAAAATATCCTCCCACACGAGCGCGGCGAGATCCAGCCGCATGCTCTCCACAATGATAAACTCGCCCGTATCCTCCTCGTCGAGGTGTGTCACCAGCACATGCTCTAAAGGGATCAGCATGTCCCGCACGGTGTCTACCGCGCAGCGGTCACAGGGTGCCTGGTAGGTGAACGCTGCCCTCGCCAGCATTGATACAATGCCTGCGCGGTTGCGGATTTCTCCCTTGACGCGAACCGGGGAGACAAAGGGGTGCACGCCGCCCAACTCTTCACCTGAAAAATCAAAGGTGTGCTCCAGTGTGAGCCGCTCTCCCTCGTTTTCAAACAGGTTTTCAAGTTCAATCAACATACTCCACCTCAAATATAGCGCACGGATAATTATACTGCCAGGCCATCCATTTGTCAATACCTGATTGCGGGAATTACATAGCCTTTTCCGCAAGATTCGTGGGCTTGCAGCCCGAAAAAAACCGCCGCCAGAGATTCCTCCCGGCAGCGGCTGTGGAGCCATCTGATTCCCGTCAGGCTTTTGTACAGAAATCAAAGATGCGCTTGGGCAAATCCTCTTCATCTGTGGAGATTGTGAAAACAAACTCCACCTCCGTCAGGTCGGAGAGCTTTTTGACCTTCTCCATGAAATCCGCCAGGGCCTCATAATCGCGCCCGCAGATGCGGAAGGTTGCGTCGATCATCACATGCGTAATATCGTGATCGCCGGCGCAAATGCCGCTCAAGAAGCCATAAAAGGCATCAAAGCCTTCCACGCCGAAATAATCCGTTGCTACCAACCGTGCGCGGTAATTGACATCATAGGTGAGCTTGGTTTCCTTCTCCACGCAAACGACGTTGCCCTTGGAGCTTTCCACAGCCTCGTTGACCATTTGGATGAGGCGCTTTGTTTTGCCGGAACCCTTATGCCCGATAATCAGAGATATCATTGTAATCTCCTCCTGTATATTTAATGTCCGCCCATCGGCGGCAATCAACGAAATAATCAGCCGTTTTGCAGCCGTTCCTCCAAAGCAGCACGCTGGGCTTCATACCCAGGCTTGCCCAGCAGGGCAAACATGTTTTTCTTATAACTCTCTACGCCCGGCTGATCGAAGGGATTGACGCCGAGCAAATAGCCCGAAATGGCGCAGGCCTTCTCCAGAAAATAGATCAGATACCCAAGCGTGTGCTCGCCCATATCCTCAGCTTCCAGCACAAGGTTTGGCACGCCGCCATCCGCATGGGCGAGAAGGGTGCCCTCGAAGGCCTTGGTGTTGACAAAATCCATCGTCTTCCCTGCGAGGAAGTTCAAGCCGTCCACATTCTCTGCATCCGTTTCGATTGTCAGCTCCGTGCGCGGGCGCTTAAAGCGCACGACCGTCTCAAACAGCTCGCGCTCACCCTGCTGGATATACTGGCCCATTGAGTGCAGGTCAGTCGAGAAAATTGCAGAGGCAGGGAAGATGCCCTTGCCATCCTTGCCCTCGCTCTCGCCGAATAGTTGTTTAAACCACTCGTTCATCATCTGGTAGGCTGGCTCATAGCTGACCATCATCTCAATCTTTTTGCCCTTGCGGTAAAGCAAATTGCGCCATGCGGCATAGCGGTAGCAGTCGTTTTTCATCAGGTCAGGCTCCATGAGCGCATTCTGCGCATCCCGTGCGCCTGCCATCAGGGCTTCAATATCCGTCCCGCTTACCGCGATGGGCAGTAGCCCGACCGCCGTCAGCACAGAGTACCGCCCGCCGACGTCATCCGGCACAACAAACGTTTCATAGCCAGCCTGATCGGCAAACGCCTTCAGCGTGCCACGCGCGCGGTCTGTCGTGGCATAGATGCGCTTTGCGGCGCCTTCTTTGCCATATTTCTTCTCCAGCAGCTCGCGGAACACACGAAACGCCACCGCCGGCTCCGTCGTGGTGCCGGATTTGGAGATCACATTGACGGAAATATCCTTCCCCTCGCACAGCGTCAGCAACTCGCCGAGCGCAGTGGAGCTGATGCTGTTGCCGGTAAAATAGATATCCGGCGTGCGCTTCGGCAGAAGGTTGTAGTTCGGCGATTTGATAAATTCCAGCACAGCGCGCGCACCGAGGTATGAGCCGCCAATGCCGATCACAATCAAAACGTCGGAATCATTGCGGATACGCTCCGCCGCCGCCTGGATACGGGCGAATTCCTCTTTATCATACGCTGTAGGCAGCGTCACCCAGCCGAGAAAATCATTCCCCGCACCGGTGCCGTTGTGCAGCTTCTCATGCGCCGCCTGCACCTCGGCCGCCATTGCAGCCAGCTCCTCCGGCTGCGCAAAGCCGCGCGCATAACGGTCGTCTAAACGAATACTCATGGTATCATTGCCCCTTACTTTGGCTACCACATCTTGTGGTGCATTTCCCTTTTTCTTTTAGTATCATTCTACATGATTGACCTTATGATTGCAAGCCTATCTGTGATTTTTCAAAATAAATTCACAGCCCCGCCACATCAGGGCCTGCATTTCAATAGCGGCGTATGGCGGACCCTACGCCTTTTTTGCAGCGTGCGTGGCCTCATCCTGCCATTGCCCGCAGCAGCCGCAAAAAGGCCTGCCCAAAGGTCAGCCGGCCCACAGCACCGGCGGCGGTCAGGTTCAGCCGGCCGAGCTCCTCCTCGCCGAGCTTGAGCGTGACGGTGCCGAGCACCTGCCCCTTCTCCACCGGGGCCTCCACATTGGCGGCGAGATCGATTTGCTGCGTGATCTCAGATTGCTTCCCCTTGGGGATGAGAACGGGCTGCGCCTCCGGCACAACGGGCTTGATGCTGTTTTGCAGCCCGTGCAGAACCATGACGTCCGCAATGCCGGAGGGATCCACCTTGGGGGTGACGATCTCCCAGTTGGCAAAGCCCCAGTTGAGCATGGCCTTGGCAGCTTCAAAGCGCAGCGCGCCTGTATCGCTGCCGAGTACGACGGCGATCAGATGCGTCCCGTCCCGCTGTGCGGATGCGGAGAGGCAATGCCCCGCCTTGCTGGTTGTGCCGGTTTTCAGGCCGGTAGTGCCGTTATAAAAGCGCACGAGCTTATTGGTGTTAACAAGCTCTGTTTTGCCGCCGCGCAGGGTATCCATCCAGATGGTTGTGTAATTCTGAATGCGCTCGTGCCGGAGCAGCTCGGCGCTCATCAGGGCGATGTCATAGGCGGAGGTCACATGGTTTTGGGCAGAGTCATCCAGCCCTGTGCAGTTTTCAAAATGGGTATCTTTCATGCCGAGCTGCACAGCCCGCTCATTGCACATCGAAACAAACACCTCTTCGCTGCCGGCGATCAGCTCTGCCAAGGCTACGCATGCGTCATTGGCGGAGCCGACGGCGGCCGCTTTCAGCAGCTCGTCAACTGTCATGGTTTCTCCTTCTTTGAGCCAGATCTGTGAGCCGCCCTTGCCAGCCGCTGCGGCGCTGGTTGTCACCTGGTCGGTCAGAGCGATTTTTCCTGCGTCCAAGGCTTCCATCACGAGCAGCAGGGTCATGATTTTTGTTACACTTGCCGGAGGGAGCTTTTCATGCTCATGATAGGCCATGAGCACCCTTTTGGTGGAGGCCTCCATCAGTATGGCTGCCTTTGCATTGATGGATATGGGTAGATTCTCATCCTTGATCATCTGCGGCTCTTTGGCCTGTGCATCCTGTGGCTGCGCTGCGGCAAGCAACTCCTCCTCAGAGACGACGCGCTGTGGAATTTCGATTTTGGTTTGAGCGGCATAGGAGGAGAGGGGGAGCGAAAGTGCAAGCACGATCACTGCCAGCACGCATAAAAATCGGTTGGGTTTCATCCGGGCATTCATCCTTTCCATACTTATAAGTGCGTCAAAAGCTGCGGATTATTCCGAATCCCTGCAGCACGGGCTGCAGGGCCTCCCGATTTAAAGATATGCATGCCTGTGGCAATTTACAACGCGGCAGCGTGAAACGGCCCGCTCACAAAAACGCAAAACGCCCCACAGCCGGGGCGCTCTTACAAGGCCAGCGGCTGTGGGGGGATTCTTTACCGAATGGTATGTTTGGGGCTCAGCTCTCCAGCCCAGTTTCGTTGACAAAGCTGTGCTCGATGGTGATCACGGTTTCATACCGGGGGCTGAGCTGGTGCAGACGATCATTCATCTGCGCGTAAATTTCGCTTTTTTTTAGGAGGCAGCCGTGTGGAATGACCAAATCGAAAATCAGGTTGGTGTGGGTAGGCCCCTCTACCATGCGGAAATCGTGGATGGTAAAACGGGGATCTATGCTCTTGGCGACCTTCGCTGTCTGCAAACGCAGGAGATTGACCTGCTCGTTATCCACCACGATCGGATCCATGTGGATGACCAGATCCAGATGAAACTTGCGCTTGACGCTGCGCTCGATCAGATCGATGGTATCATGGCTTTTCATCATGTCCTCATCAGCGGGAACCTCGGCGTGTGCGGAGGCGAATACGCGGTTTGGGCCATAGTCGTGCACAATCAGGTCATGCACGCCCATTACGCCGTCATAAGAAAGGATTTCCAGCTCCAGCGCCTTGACGAGCTTCGGATCCGGGGCCTGGCCGAGCAGCTGGCCAACGGTATCCCGCATGATCTGGATGCCGGTGTAGAAGATAAACAGAGCTACGATCACGCCCATATAGCCATCCAGCGGCACAGCTGTGAACCGGGAGAGGATCAGCGCCAGCATGGAGACCATTGTGGCGGCCGAATCGCTGATGCTGTCCATCACGACCGCACCGACGGCCGGGGAGTGGATGCGGCGGCCGAGGCTGCGGTTAAACAGCGCCATCCAGATTTTGACGCCGATTGAAAGCAGCAGCACCGCCAGCGCGGGCAGGCTGAAAACAAGAGGCTCCGGGTGCAGGATCTTGTCAATGGAGGAGCGCACCAGCTCAACACCCATCAGCAGGATCAAAAATGCCACGCACAGTGCGGCAATATATTCCATCCGGCCGTGGCCAAAGGGATGCTCGTCATCCGCCGGACGGCTGGCAGCGTGAAAGCTGAAAAGCGTCACGGCGGAGGAACCGGCGTCGGATAAATTGTTGACCGCGTCTGCTGTGATCGCAATGCTGTTGGTAAAGGAACCAATCAGGAATTTCGCAGCCATCAGGATCAGGTTGCACACAATCCCCACCGCACCGCTGAGGATGCCGTAGCGTGTGCGCACAGCAGGGGCATCCACGTTGTCCGCATCCCTTATGAAAAGCTTTATCAGCAGTTTTGTCATCGGCTTCATCCCCTGTTTCAAATCATATAGAACGAATTATAGCACGCGGGACGGAAAGTTACAATTTTTTGGTGGGATGTTATGCGGCGATAACATAGCAAAGGCGGGGGAGCCGGGCCGCCGCCCGCTTCCCCCGCCGGGAATGGTTGCTTTGTTTTGGCGTTTTTATGCTGCTTTTGACGTTTTTCTGGGGTATTTTGCCATGGCCACAATGAGCCAGATGATGCACGCTAGATTAATGGCTGCAAAAACGGCCAGCACCGCTTTCCACCAGAGGGCCGGGCTGCCATAGCGGAACATGGCTTCAAAGATCGCGCCCTCGGCCGGAGCCGCAGCAAACGCGCTGACTGCCCCAGCACAAAGCAGCAGCAGCTTCGGCCACACGCTGCACTCCCTGCGGTAAAAGATGAGGGAGAGCAGCGCCCCCAGCACAGGGAACAGCAGCGCTAAAAAGATAGGGAGGAGAATTGCATCGCCGCGGAACAAAAAATCAATCGAAAGATCAACCCCCAGCTTGGAATAGATGGGGAAAGCGGCATCCAGGTCGTAAAGCATCCATGCGAACAGGATCAGGATGGAAAAAACAGAGAACAGAAAGAAAAAGATTTTTTTGACCCAGTATAACATGGCATACACCTCTCTCTACCTGATTTTCAATAGGAAAGCGCCAAGTTAAACCATGGGACTCATCTCTTTCAGCAGAATTTTCAGGAATTTTTATCCACTTCTACTATAACAATTATAGATAAAAAGTCAATATAAAAATATAGAATTAGTGCACGCAGACGATGGCATCAGCTGCCGCCTGGGCCTATCGTTCTGTTTGAGGCTCTGAACGGCTTGCGGGCTCCGTCAGCTCGGAACGGTCAAGACCGTTCCCTACGGAAGATTGTAGGGTCGGGTCTTGACCCGACCGCACCCAATGGGGCCTTCAGTCTCGCTTTGAGGATGCCTCTACCGGCAGGCCAACGGCGGCAGGCTCTGCAAACTTCCGGCGGGCCCGTGAGGGGACTTTTCGCCTGAAAGGCGAAAAGCAAACGCCCAAAATGTTTGAGGCCACGTGAGTGGCCGAGTTTTTTGGGTGGCTTGCCGAACACATCAAAGGGATTCTAAAACGTAACAGTGCCGCCGCTGGCCGTGCAGAACGGCCCCTTTTGCCTCCTTTTCCGGCCGAACGGAAAAGGAGGGGCCCCCGCGGCCCGAGCGGAACAAACATCAATGTTTCATTTGTGGTGCGGCCAGTAGGTTTTCTTTGATTTTTAGTGAGTGCCTGGTTGCGTTGTACACGCGTTCATTCTCTT
>CASDTH010000010.1 GCA_949283655.1 uncultured bacterium | reverse complement strand
TTTGGCTTTGCTGTCCGTATGCCAGTAGAAGACCTCGCAGCCATCTCCGCCTCCGGCGTTGTGGGCGACGGTAATCACCAGATTGGGTTTCTGCGCCCTGACCTGTGCCACCCGCTCATTGATCGACAGCGCTTTGTCCGTTTCCCGGCTCATGACGGTTGTACAGTCGTAGCTGGAGAGGTATTCCCGCGCATACTTTGCAACCTTCAGATTCGCCTCATCCTCGCGGATGCCGTTTGCTGCCGCGCCGGAATCCGCCCCGCCGTGCTCTGCGTTGAGATAGATTTTTTTGCTCAATTGCTTACACCCTTTCCAAAAGAAAGTAGTTTTTTTCTTATCAAAATCATATGCGGACTGTCCCTTTATGGATTGTTTCAGTCTACTTTTTCCCACCAAGAGGAGAGAGTGCCGGGAATCACCAGACAAACGGAAGCGCTTTGCTTGCAGAGATAGACATTGCCGTTATAGCTGTAATGCAGCCCCTGCGTAACACTCATCATCGATTTATATGGAATCGGATTGCGCAGCGCGCCCTCTTTCCATTGCAGGGCTGCAAGCGCATTCAAAATCGCCTGCGCCGCAGCATCCACCTCGGCCTGCTGGGCAGCGGCGGGCTTGGCATCCAGCAGCGCCTGCCCAGCATCCCGCGCGGCGGTAACGGCGGAAGCATCCAGTGCATCCTCTAATGGATGTTTCTTTACTTCATTTATCGCATTTTGCAGGGCCGTGAGATCAGCCGCAAGCACGAGTGCGCCGATGGCATCCATAAGCGTCTGCGCCGTTTGATCCACCAGCGCCTGTGATTGCGCTTTGGGGCGTGCGGCGGATAGTGCGACTGCCATAGCCAGAGCGGCTTCTACCGCTGAAAAATCTGTGTAATCCCCCGGAGCATACTGGGAAGCGCTCTGGATGGCGCCCTCCAATGCGGCAATGTTGGCGTAGGCCGCTGTGCTCTCGTCAAACCGGCAAAGCTCGATATCGTAGACAGATAAATATGTATCCAGCGAAGGAATTTCGATTAGCGGAGCCCCCTCTTCGAGGCATAGGCGATAGAGGCCCTCCGCTTGAATGGTCAGTGTATCAAAGGTGATGGTATGGATACCGCCTGCGGTCAGGGGGAAGTTTTCGATTCGCTGTGAGGCCGCAGCCGATCCATCCTGTGCGTAGAGTGTGGCGGCCATTTGGAAGGAGAGCTCCTCTATGCTATCCGGCAACTGGAGCTGAACGGTAAGCTGGTAGCTGCCGGGGAAAAGATAGAGCCATTTTCCTTCCTCCGCGTAAATTTGTGTGGCGCCGGGGAGCCATGCCGTGCACATGGAATTCGGCTCTTGCCCAGCGACCGGCGGAAACTCAATCCATTCACTGCCATCTATCGAGAGATAGGAGGAATAGATCACGCCGGAGTATTCATCCGCGCCGTTGGCTTGCGTCCAATTCACATGAAGAATGGAGACGGGAACCACTTCAGCTGCATCGCTGTGCAGGTTGAGAACCTGCGCGACCAGAGCGGAGAGGGCGGTGATGCCGGTAACGTCAATGCCTTTTGCGCCGAGGTTTTGACGCAAGGCCTCACGCGCCTGCCACAGCTTTTGGAGGGAAGGGGAAAACACCCCCTCCGGGATGGAAAGCGATTCGGCGGGAACAGAACAGGCGGGCAGGGAGGAAGGAATCTCCAGCACCAGCGCTGCCAGTGCGCAAAAGGAGGAGACGCCGGACACAGAGATGCCCTTGGCCTCCAGGTTTGCGGCAAGCTGGCGCTTTGCCTGTGCAAGGGCGGCGAGCAGTGCCGCAGTTGTGGCCATCAGACCGCCTCCCCGACAAGCGCCTGCAACACGGCGTTGAGATCGCCAAGGTTTGCAAGCTGCGTGTTGAATTCAGCCTCAGTCCCAGTGAAGCCGCCCGCCTGTGCCGATTGATATGCGCTGGCCCCTGCTGCGCCCGGCGCCCCCTGCGGCCCAGTAGCGCCTGTATCCCCCTTTTCACCTGGTGCCCCCTGCGGGCCTGGATCACCCTGTTCGCCGCGGGGGATTGTGAAGCTGAATACCGGCGCTGTGGCGGTGCCGGTATTGGTCACAGAGGCCTGTGTGCCCGGCTCCCCGGTGACGGTTTCCCCGATGGCGACGCAGACGCTGCCGCTGCCTGTGCCATCCTGCCCTTTCAGATTTGGGGTGGTGATGGCGCCGTTTGCATCCGTGATGGTGAGCGTATACTCCGTGGCAGTGCTGCTGGCGACGGTGATGGTGGGGCTTACCCCGTCCGTACCATTCGCTCCAGGTGCGCCGCTCGGGCCGGGCGTCCCTTCGGCGGAGACGCCGGTGTCCGTATCCCCAATCATCCAATGATGAGTGGAAGCATCGATGTGCGGCGTGATACCGTCCGCTCCGGATACGCCGGGCTCCCCCTGCTCTCCGGGCTCTCCCTTCTGACCGGTTGCCGGCACGCCGGTATCCTGCGAGGCGAGGAACCAATTCCCGTTTTCCCCAATATGGGGCGTAATGCCGTCGCGAGGGGAGGAGAGCGGCGTGTCGGCGGCAGTCTCTTCCCCGGTGACGGCAGCCTGAAAGCTCAGGCGTGCCCGGGGAGATTTGCACAGCAGCACCTCCTCTCCATCCTGCTCCCGGCAGCCCTCTACATTGAAGAAGAGCCCCTGTGTATCCGTCAGGTCGTGCCAGAGCTTGCAGTAGATTTTGCCATTGGCCAGGTAGGCACGGTCACCCTCCACGGCAGTTGTGATGCGGTTGGTGAGAATCCGCTCTTCGTTGCCGTAGCGGCAGAAGGCGAGGCGGTAATACTCCACCTCATCGCCGCACAGCTCCTCCGGCAATGTGATAACGAGCTGTGTCATAAGGTGTTCGCCCCGGCGGCCTGCCAGCGCGCCTTCCGGGTAAGCAACCGTTGCGTTTGTGAAATCGATGGATAGCGTTCGCATGTTGTCTCATCCTTTCCTGATGGTTGGTGCGGCAAAAGCCAGCCTTGCTTATGCTTGCCCGCCCGTAGCGCTGACGGAGCGCTGTGCGGAGAGCGCTTCCAGCTCGGCGAACGCGCCGCGCAGCTGCGCCATACGCTCCCGGCAGGCCTTTCGCTGGCGCTTGAGGTGGGCAGCCTGGAGTGCCAGGCTATTGTATTCCTGCTGTAACTCTGCCTTGCGTGTGTTGAGATCATCCTGCATGACTTGGCCTCCCGTTGGTGGTTTGTTGAAGGTGCCTTATACATAAAATGGTTTTTTATTATTTAGTTGACAAAAAAGAACTGCATTTATTGTTGAAATTGCATATGGATTTTCCTGTAATACTGTTGTAATATATTAAAAATATAAACTTCGTTTGGAGAGGAGCATTTCGTTGGCAGAAAAAGTAGTAGAGATGAAGAAATACCTTCGTAAGTCAGAAATTTTTACCTACTCGCTCGGGTTGTTCGGCCTTGCACTGTTGACTGGGTGGGTGCAGGGCTATTCCAAAACGTTCTTTATCGATTTTGCGTTTAAGGGTGTGCTGGAGGACACGGCCCGGATTACCTCCATTGTGGCAGGCGTGTTTTTTGTGGCGCGTATTTTAAGCGCCGTGTGCGATATTGCCATCGGCTATGCGGTGGATGGTACCCGTACCAAGTGGGGGAAGCTGCGCCCCTGGATTTTATTTGCATCAGTGCCGATGGCGCTGACGGCGATTTTCTGCTTCGTCGTTCCGCCCACGGGGAATATGACGGGCACAATCATCTGGATTTACGCCTTCTATATTGCATTTACGATCATCGGGGCGATGGTGGAAAACCCGGTCAACTGCTTTGGAGCGGTTGCTACGCCGAACCCGAAGGAGCGCAGCGACTTTTTATCCTTTGCGAGCATCTGCAAGAGCATTGGCCAATCCGGCGGCATGGTAGTTCTGCTGGTGATCGGCCTGATTGTAAAAGCGGCGATCGGCCATCATGACGACCAGACGGAATACACCATTTCGGCGATCATATGCGCAGTTGGCGGCATCGCCATGGTGCTCACCATCTTTTTTAACAACCGGGAGCGCGTGCCGTACTCGAATGAGCGCGTCAGCATCAAGGATGCGATCAAGGTGATTTTCACCAACAAAAACCTGCTGATGGTTGCGCTGACGAAGGTGACGGGATTTGGCCGCGGTGTTTACAGCGCGGTGAGTATTTACATAGCGGTGTACCTGCTGGGCGATAAAAATATGAACCTCGGCCTGCTGCTGCCGATGGGCATTGGCACGGCGGTGGGGATGCTGGTGGTGCAAAGGCTCCTGAAAAAATACGACACCAAGCGAATTTATATCATTTTCTGCTGCTATGGCGCCTCCATGCTGGCGATCCTGTTCCTCGTCTCCAAGGCGATCGGCTTTAACAAAACGCTGATCATCCCCTTCCTGATCCTGAACTTCTTCATCGGCCTGCAGCACGGCAACACAAACCTGACGCCGAATGTGATGATTGCGGACTGCATCGATGAAATCGAGTGGAAAACCGGCAAGCGGGTGGATGCGCTGTGCTATTCCGGCGTTAGCTTGATGGGGAAGATTGCCGCCGCTCTGACGGACTCCTTCGGCGTGCTGCTGATTGGATGGATCGGCTATCAGACCTCGACGGACCCATCGATTGCCTACGCCCCGCAGACAGATGCGACGCTCAACGGATTCCTGATGATTTACACAATCATCCCCGCCGTTTTTGTGGTGCTCCAGATGGTGCCGATCTTCTTCTATGATCTGGTCGGCGCAAAGAAGGAAAAGGTGACTCGTGAGCTCATCGAGCGCCGCGGTGTGATTGAGGAATAAGAAAAACGCCCCGCAAATCAGCCCCAGGGAGATGAAGCTGAAACCGCCTGCCGGATCGCTGGCAGGCGGTTTGCTTTTTTGCACACCGGGTGCGGCGGCCTGTGCGGAAAAAAAGGCGGGGCAGCGCCGGCCCACGCAGGCTTTTTTAAATCTGCCCGGAGGCCTCCTGCCACCAGCGCTCGTCCGTGCCGGGCTCGGCGGTGTTCCCATCGATCTGCGAAAGATACCGCCTGCCGTTATGGGTGACCTTGTCGCCCGCATTGTAGGCGTCGTGCGCGCCGGTGGGCCGCACCCACGCGGGCCATTCGTCGAGCGTGAGCCTCGTCCAGAGATTGGGCGCCGCATTGGGCGTGTTCTCTGCGGTATCCCAGCAATCCACATTGGCGCGGTAGAGCGCGCCCTCATACCGGCGGACGCTGCGGGCGGGGATGAGGCTGCCGTCCCCGCTGAGCGGGTCAAAAACCGATAAATAATCCCCGGATGCAAGCTGCTCATCCGGGGCGTTTTGCGCGAGGGCGATGTATTTTGCCCGCATGGCGCGGGCTTCGTCAAGGATGCTCATGCGGTTTCTCCTCCCATCAGGATTTGATTGGCGGCGGCCAGCTCGGCATAGGAGGGGGAGGCGGGGACGTCCTCCTCCAGCACGTCGGCACAGTCCGCAAATTTTTCAGCGATTTCGGGGTAGGCCTCCGCATCCTGCGCCTTGAGCCGGATATCCTCGTAGATCATGCGCAGAATGTCCGGCACGCTGCCGCCGAGTGGTAAATCAATAATTCCGACATAGTAATCCTCAAGTCGTGTTTCCTCTTCGGATTTTGATATGGATTTATTTGCATAAACGGAGATTAGATATGCAATCTTTTTTTGATTATAAAGGTATTCAAGGTTGCTAATGCGCAGATAAGCATCTTTGATATTTAACCCTTTGAATGAATAGTTTGGTTTATTGAATGCCAAAGCGATACCTCCTTTAAGCATTATGCCATCCACTGGAATCAATATAAGCGCTCAAGGTTGTTCCAACATAGAAGTTAATTCTGCCGCCAGTTTTTGTATAAATGTTGGTGTTTCCAGTTTGCGTTGCAAGACCGTAAACGGTATTATTTGCGCCAGACTTTTGAGCAAGCAGCTCTTGAATTCCTCCCGTTGTAGCGCCTTGGAGCTGTGAGGCGTTGGTCATGCGAATATGGGAATCGGTTTCTATGGGCCCGTATATTTCTACACCACCATTTCTAGCGTATACACTACCTCCTTCCCCTCGCAGAGCGATGGCATCAGAGGTAATATAAATGCTGCTGTAGTCTGGCGATTTATGCAGGGATATTCTGCATGTTTCGTCAAGAAGAGCACCATGCCCCAACGTTAATTCGTAGGTATCAACGCTCCCATTTTTATTTTCTGACATGGCGTATCCTGCTAAACCGCCATATTCATTTCCATTCACATCGGAGAATTTTATACCTGCCAGATTTATCTTCTGTAACCATTCAATAAATTGGGCAAGCGTAATTTCATCGCCCGGAGGATCAATTATATCTGACCCGAGAATAGATACATTTGCGCCCATATTCCATTGACTTCCAATAGTGATGGTTCTAGCGGTAAACTTCCCCATCATCTCCGCATTTTTTCCGACGATATTCCCACTTTCCAAGTCAAAGTACGAGCTGCCGTCCTTGGACTGCAATTTTCCCGCCTTGATCTGTGTGGCTGTGATATTCAGTTTCCCGTCGCTGCCGAGCCACACCCCGTCCGCCTGCGTGGGGGAAAGGGTGTTGACAAGGTAAGCACGATCTTCCGGGGCGGGCGACCAGTCGGTGGCGCGGTCGCCAACCTCAAGCTTGCACCAGTGCAGAGTTGCCTTTCCTGCACGGCTGCCTCCGTCAGGGTGCATATACGGCTGAAAGTAGCAGGTCGATGTTTTACTGGCAACAAATGTTAAGGATGCTTGGCTGCTATAAGTGGTATCCAGCGCGGTGTTATATGATGTTGTCCAGTCGGACGAATAAATATAGCACCTCAGGCACTTGCCATCGTCTTTTGCCTGCTGGTCTATTTTGCCGCTGAAGGATAGCGTGTATTTTTGCCCGTATATCAACTGCGCGGAAAGTTCTTTCCTGCCAAATCCATACAGATTGGACGTTACCTCTTTTTTGGAGTCCCCCAGGATCATATTCACCCCATATGTCGGGTCGTCGGGCGCAGGCGTCCAATCTGTGGCCTTAGAGCCTTTCTCCAGCTTCATTTTTTCGTATCGGATGGTGTTGCCGGAAGTGCTTCCGTTGACGCCGGCATAGATGATTAGCGTGTTGGTATCTCCATCGCTCGGAGCCGTAAATGTGATCTGCTGCTTACTGTCCGACACGCTTAAATAACGGGTGGATACCGGATGATTATTCGGGAAATCGTAGATGAGTAAGGCTACCTGTGTTGCAGTTCCCGCCACACGAACAATTTTCTCTACGCTGAAGGTATACTGTGCCCCTTGTTCCAGCGTGCATAGCTGCATATGGGTGTATTGGTCTTCGCCGGAGGAGGTCAGGACGCGCGATACGCTATCCTTAATGTAATTCCGGCTGCCGATCTGTAAACTGTTGATGTCCCCCTGCGTCGCCACCTGATTCCCTGTAATGCTCAGGCTTTTTACATCGAGGGAGACGTCGCCGTTCTCGTCTACCCGGAGCGTGTCTGTCGTGCCGTTATTCACCGTCAGGCCCTTTGCATTGATCAGCCTGCCCTCAATCTCTCCGCTCACCTTCAGCCGGTCGCCGATGATCAGGTCGCCCATGAGCAGCTTCGCGTTGAGGCCGTAGAGATAATTCTTCCCGTCATCGGTTGTGACGCCGTCGGGGAGGAGATTTTTGCCGAGCACGGTCTCCGTCGATTCAAAATCATCTGTTGAGAAGGCGATTGCGTTGTTGGTGATCTTCAAAACCTCCGGCTCATATCCTCCGGTTGGCTGGCCGTCTTCGCCCAGCTCTGCCCGGCGGCCGGTGATACCAGAGGCGTCGATCGTCATCACCTGATCCTCCGCATTTACGAGCATGTTGTGCGTGAGATTGATCGATTCGTCTTTGAGCTTTTTCAGCTCGTCGAGCTCGCTGCGCTGCTGCTTAAAATCAAAGGTGCTGCGCAGGTATTCCACTGTGCTCGCCGTTTTGGCGATAGAGCCGCCCACAAGGTCTTGAAACAGGGCGCTCGGGTCGCTGAGCTTAAAGCGGTTGCCAAAGGTGAGGGAGAGGCTTCGCCCGTCGTAATCCACCGCCATTTCAAGCAGCAGGAGGCTTGCAATATCATCCTCGCTCAGCCGGATATCGATCAGGCAGCCGGTGTTGAGCCGGTTTGTCAGGTGGGAGAACTCCTTCTGGAAGAGGAAGCTGCCCGTCTCCACAGCGTATTCAAAGCGCGGGGTGGAGATGGTTTTCAGCAGGCCGCGCGCCTTATGGTAGAGCTCCAGTGCCTGCGCCTGCACCTCGGTGTAGCTCATGTTATCCTGCTTTGTGATGGTATCCTCCGTGTAGGCGCCCTGCTGGATAAAGCGGGAGAGCACCTCCATCTCCGCAGGGGTGAACACACGCTCCAGACGAACCGCCTGCTGGATGGCCGCAAGCTCGCTGTTTGCCTGCGCGAGCGACGCCTCAGTGTCTGCAAGCTGTGCTTCTGCCGTGTGCAGCGCGGCCTGTTTCGCATTGATCTGCTCCCGCAGGGAGGCGAGGGCCTCGTTTTTCTGCGCCTGCTCCGCCGCCTCGCTGATAATGGCGGATTGCTGCACCTGGAGGTTCAGGATTTCCTGCTTCAGTGTGATGATCGTGCCCTCGCACGCGCTTTTCTCCTCCTGAAGCACGCGGATTTCGGCGCGCTTCTCCTGAAAGGCACCTCCCTGTGCGTCCACCAGCGCGTCGATATTGGCCTGCCATTGCCTGACCTTGGCGATCAGAGCGGGTTCCATCCATGCTTCGGTGGCATAGTAGCTGAAATCATAGATCAGGTTGGTGCCCAGCGGGTTGACGCTGAGGATATCCAGCTCGTTGCCGCCCTTGACGAGCAGAGCGGTTTTGATCTCGTCGGATTTGGTGCGCAGGGTGAGGGAGTCGAGCGCATCCTCTGTGGAAAGGCAGATATCCGTGCGGTTGTCGTAGCTGTAGCGGTCGTAAACGCGAATGACGCGCTCCAGAATATCAAATTCAAACAGGCACTCATAGGCCTCCTCCAGCTCCGTCATCAGGAAGGAGTACACCGTCTGATCGGTCGTGTCAAAGGTGCGGCAGCGTTTGGCAACTTCGTCCGGGATGCTGGCAGTATCCAGCTGCCAGGAGGGGAGGCGCTTCATGATGTCTGAGAGCAGGGAGTCCTTCGGCTCGCTCGCGCCGTCGCTGTAAAAGCGGTAGGTGCCCTCATAATAGCCGAGCTGGATGTTGTTGAGCTCATATTCGCAGGAGGATGCCTCCACAGCCTTGGCGGCGGCGCCCGCCTCATCGGTTTCGGAAACGTCCGTGATGACAAAATAGCCGATTCCCTCCAGCAGCAGGTAGCGGAAGGGCTCCACCAGCTCATAGACAGGGCAGCGGCAGCCCTCCTCGCCGCGCTGGATGGTGAACGAGAGATCGGATAAATCGTTAAACCGCACGTTCAGCCGCCGGTCGGAGAGGTTGGAGAGGATGCCCAGCGCGCGGCCATCCGGGTTGCAGAGCGTGATCTGCGGGGTTTCAAAGCTCCCGAAGGAATCATATTGTGCAAGCAATTTATATCAGCCTCGCAATCCTGTATTGAAGTGTGAGCTTCTGCACATCCCCGGTTACGCTGAAACGGTTGAGGCCGGGGAGCAGGCGAAAGAAATTTTTGTTAAAGGCGTCGTAAACCGGCTCGGTGGAGAGCGATGAGCGCACCTCCAGCGTTTCCGGCAGGAGGGTGAGCGTGTGCGGCGCGGCGCTGATGCCGGTGAATTTCGTCTGGCGGTTGCCGTCCGTGATGTTTTGCAGCAGCAGGTCGCCGCCCTGCGAGCCGGTCTGGATCGTCACCTCCGGGTAGAGATAGCCCTTGTAGGCCGAGGGGTTGTGAAACGTCATCTGTGTGCCAAGCTGCGGCGCTTCATACACAGCCTCGCCATCCTCCCAGCCCCAAGGCGCGTCGCACAGCACAGCCACCTTGAAGCCCACGGCGCCATATTTGCCGTTTACGCCGCCCCGAATCTCCTCCACGGCATGAAAAACGCAGTTGAGGTAAACGCCGTCGTATTCGTCAGAGAGGAACGCAAGCCGCTGGAAGGTTTTTTCGTGAAAGAGCCAATCGTAGATTTCGCCCACCTCCTCGTCGGAGAGCACGCGGTCGGAGACGATCTCGGCCTCAAAGGCCAGCGGCTCCTGCCAGCCGGCCTGCTGCAAAAAGTGGCGGTGAGTCAGGCGGTTGTATTGCGTGGCGTATTCCGGGCTGCCCATCCGCCGCCGGTCGGGGGGAAGCTCAACCTCGGCGAAAAACAGCCCCCAAATCGCCGAGGGCTGGCCGTTATACTGAAAGTAATTTCCAGAGAGATGCATGAGCAGAAAAACCTCCTTTATTGTGTGGCAGTCAAAAACAAAATCCGGCATTCCGCTCCGCCAACAGGCAGAAGGGATACCGGATTTCACAAAATTTACAATGTCGTTAAATCACTCTGTCGGATTCCTTCCGCCTGGGCCTATCGTTACGTTTGAGACCCTGAACGGCTTACAGGCTCCGGGAGAAACCTGACGGGGCCTTCAGTCTTGCTTTGAGGAACCCTCTACCAGTAGGCCAGCGGCGGCAGGCTCCACAAACTTCCGGCGGGCTCGTGAGGGAACTTGCCTGCTTGCAGGCAAGCGAGCGCCAAACAGATGCCAGATATCAGATGTTAGCTTTCAGATGTGGTTACAATAAAGCCCTGCCTCCGCAATAAAAAGCGAAATTTTTATCCCCTCATTTACCGCCTCTGAGGCAACCGCTTCTGGCTTCCACATCTGACGTCTGAAGGCTGGCATCTGACGTCTGCTTACCCCAAATGCTTCGGGTTAATGGTGTGCCCGCTGCGCAGGTATTTTTTGTTCGCCTTGGCGAACACCTGCTCCGCGATGCGGTTCCCCGCTTTTTCGAGCGCCTTGGCGGTCTCCAGATCCGCATTGCCCTCCACGATCACCTTGGAGTCGATCTGTACGCTGGGCGCGCTTTCTGCGCGAAGGCCTGCGCCAAAGGCGGAGGAGAGCCGCGCCATGCCTTGCGAGAGGAAGGCGGCCGGATCTTGCGCCAGCGCCATCAACCGCTCGGTGAGCGTGCTGTTGAGCACGCCGTCGCCGCGCGAGAGGTGGGTCAGCCGCCCCTGCACGGGGTTGCGGATGATGAGCTCCGGCCCGGCCTCGTCCACCAGGGCGAGCTGGTCGTAGGGGATGTAGCTGGAGCCGCTGCGGTAGCCCTTCACGTCGCTGAGCTTCACCCAGGCGATGGTGTTGCCGATCTTGGCGGTGGTGCCCAGCGCCACCATGCCGTTGGCCATGTTGGTGACGTAGAGCTTCTGGTTCCATCCCACGCCCGCAGCCTTGGCGCGGTTGGCCCAGGCCCAGGCGTTGCCGCCCGTGGAGGTGGAGTAGGACATGGCCTTGCTGTTGACCACGCTTGCGCGCCCGCCCTTGACGGGAGCCTTGGCGGCGCTGGCTGTGCTGCCGGAGGAGGAGGCTGCCGGCTGCTTCGCCGGTGTGGAGGCGCTGGGCGCCTTGGCAGGCGGAGTGATCTGCTCCGGGTGCTCGGCGATGGCCAGCGCGTTTGCCTGCGAGCCGTATTCCTCCAGCGCGGCGGTGGCGGCCTTCCATGCGTCGGTCACGGTTTTGTTGATGCCGTCGCCGTATTGGTAGTTCCAATCCAGCAGCGATTGATAAACCTGGCTGCTGCGGCTCATGATATCCGCCATGGCCTGGTCGCGCACCGCGCCCTCATTGTTGAGGAATTCGTCGATCTTTGCGAGCTTCTGGCTGTTCTGCTCCTCGAGCAGGGCGTATTCTTCCTCCAGCTTTTCCTTCTGGCGCTGGATGGATTGCTCGTTTTCGTATTCCTCAAGCGCCTCCCGCTTTTCGGCGAGCTCGGCGCGCAGCTGATCCTGCTCGCGCTGGGAGGCGGCGCTTGTGTCGGCGGAGAGCTCGCTCAGCCGCGTTTCAATCTCCGCGATCTCCCGGCGCTTTTCGGCCGAGGTTTTGGCGTAGTCGTCGGCCTCCTTTTGCTTGTCGAGGGCGTCGGCCTGCGCGTCATAGAGCTTTTTGTAGCCCTCCAGCTCCTCCTCGAGGGCCTCCTTCTGGAGCTCCTGCTCCTGCCGGATGGCCTTCATGCGCATGCCGGCGATCTCTTCAATCGCATCGGCGGCCTCCTGCGCCCGGTCGGCCTCGGCCTGCTGGTAGGCCTTTGTCTCCTGATAGATCTGCTGCTCAAGCCGGCGCAGATCCTCCTTCTGCTTGGCAAGGTTCTGGTAGGCATAGGTCAGGTCGGCGATCTTTTGGGCCTGATCGTCGTCGTATTTGCCCATGGCCTCCTTGTAGGAGATTTCGTCGAGATAATCCTCCAGCTTCTGCTTGCTGTAGGCCTGCTCGGCGGCGTAGATCTTCTCATCGAGCTGCCAGCGCTCCTCCTCCTGCTTGGCGAGGGTTGCCCTGGCATTTTTCAGGGCTCGGATGTAGTCGAGCTCCCTGTTCTCGTATTCGCCGATGGCTTTCAGGTGCTCGATGCGCTTGAGCTCGTTGTCGAGCGCGGTGTTTTGGTCGGATTGATAACCCGTGATTTTCTGTGTAGATGTAGAGGAGGGGCTCGTCTGATAGGTAGGCAGGCTGTCCAGCAGCTTTTGCAGCTCTTTGAGCTTCCTCTCCTGCTCCTTGACGTCCCTGACCGCCTCCTGATACACTGTGGAGTTTTGCAGGACTGCATTTGTGCCCGTGCCAAACAAATTGGACTTCTGAGCGTAGGGTGTGCCGGTAGAATTGGAGGGCGTTTCCAGCAGGCCAAACGAAACGCGGGCGACCCCGCCGTTTTGCCCGATTGTGGGCAGAGCCGCAATTTCTGCGGTAATGGCCTGGACGCGGGCTTTAGCGCCATCTATTGCAGATTTGGTCATTTCAATCTGAGCCTGGATGTATCCACGGCTCATGTTGTCCGTTGCGCCCGCCAGCAGGGAGAGTGCGTCCTGCTGAATGCGGTAGCCATCTGCGGTTTGGATGACATAATTGCTGAGCTCCGGGTATTTGGAGCATAGCTCGCTAATTTTGGATGCACTCATACTGCGTTCTGCATTGACTGCGCCCTCAATATCTGCTATTCTATTACTGGTTGCACAGAGAGAATCAGTGACGCTGTCCAATGCATCCATGGATTGCCTAGCCATATCACCAGATTGCGCCATTCTGATTAGCTGCTCAACGGTAATCTGCGCAGAGCCGGAAACATCGTTGAGCTGACGGGCCAGGTCGTCCCCTGCAATTTTGCTCAGGTTGTCGGCGGTTAATTCTCCGGCCAGAGCTGCGTCCACCAGTTGATTTTTGGCGTTTTCCACCTCGCTGCCGGAGAGGATGGCGTTCAGCTGCTGGGCGCGTGAATCCACGTCACCAAGCGCATAGGCAATTTGCGTCACCTTTTCACGTGCCGCGTCTCCAATCGCGCCGTCAGAGCCTTCCGCAATCTTTTGGTATTCTTCGGCGATGCCCGATAGCGCTTCCCTGATATTTGAGAGTTGGGCGGAAGAGAAATCCACCTCACCGGTCTGGAAGCGGGTGAGCCAGTAGTCAGCAAATTCTTCTGCGCTCACCTTTTTGTCGTCGGGGTCAAAGAAGTTCGCAACGGATTTTGCCCAGTCTTTTCCCCCTCTTAGTAGGGTGTAATCGGAGCCGAAGCCTGTTTTGGATAGATCCTCTGCAAGCTCTTCGGCGGCAAGCTCCTTCTCCTGTTGGAGTAGCTTGCCCTTTGCTTCCAGCAAGCCGATTTGGGCGGCCAGTTCTTCTCGCTGGCGCTCAAGCTCCTGGGTTTCTTCCTCCTCGGCGAGGGACTTGTGCTCGATGCTGTTGAGCGCGTTGAGGCGTGCCTCAATGTCCGCCAGGCTGGCGCTGGCGTTGTTGAGCTCCGTCTCGTTCTCCGCGTAGGCGGCGTTGGCGTTATCCACCGCCTCCACGGCGCGCTCGTGTGCGTGGGCGAGGTAGTCCAGGCCCATCACAAGGCCGTTCACCGCGAGGGTGACGCCCATGCTGACTGCGCCGCTGAGCGCAGCGGAGGCAACCGATTGCGCAATCATCGCACCGGTGGAGACCTTTGTCGCCATGCTGGCGGCGGTTTGTGCGTTGGCGAATTTGTCAACGTCCACAGGCAGGCCTCCGCTCTGCCGGGCAAAGTCCTGCGCGGCGCTGGAGGCGTTGGCTAGATGATCGGCATAGGCCTCAGCGGGTGTAAAGCCCTTTTGAAGTGCTTTGTTAAACTCGGTGAGGGCTACTTGATCGCCTTTTAAATCACTACTGAGCTCCGGCGCAGAGATCACCTGCCCGGGCGCTGTGCTGGGGTCAAGGCCCTTTGCCTTGAGCAGGCCGCTCCCTGCGGCCGTGAGTGTCTGTTTGGCGATGTCGGTCACACCGCCGAGAATGTTAAGCTTCTTTCTGTTACTTTTGTGACCATGATGGCTTTGCTTCGATAAAATTATGAAAAGTTGGTATAACACTCCTGCATCCAGGTGAGAGGCTGAGTGCAGGGTGAGAGATAGCGCCATACCAACAGAGGAAGGAGTAGTGGAGAATGGATCAAGTGTACTACTGTCCAGTATGCGGAGATGTTACTTTCGATAGTGTATTAACAGGATCGGAAAAAGAAAACAAGTGTTTGAGCTGTGGTTCTGATTTGCAGGGAACAGGAAAAGATCATGATACCTTTTGGGAAAGATCTGATGATAAGCAGGAACGACGCAGACTGTTGAAACGGTTAGCGGAAACCGTCCGCGAGGAGTATGTCTACGGGAACCCCCTCTTTGACAAGGAGAAGTACGAGGCCCGGGAGCAGAAAGAACGTGAGCGCATTGCGCGCAACAAGGCAGGCCTGAACCCGCTGGATAACCTCCCGCGCTGCCCTACCTGCGGCAGCACAAACCTCACCCGCCTGAGCGGCGTCGGCCTCATCACCATGTTCGGCGCCTTCGGCGTGACCGATGGCAATGCAGGCAAAACCTTCCGCTGCAATAACTGCGGCTATCGTTGGTGAAGAAATAATACAGATTGTAAAACAGGGCTGCGG
>CASDTH010000009.1 GCA_949283655.1 uncultured bacterium | reverse complement strand
TCCGCATACTTCACGACTCCTTGACGGATTCGCGCTTCTTGTGCTACTCTCTTCATGGGAAGTCTCTGTCCTCTCTATTGGTGAATGGTTTGTGGTGATTTCATTCTACCATAGTGAGCCTTTGACTTCCTCTTTTTGGGGGTCACATCATTTTAACATATACAACCGCTTCTCCTCTAAACTCCACGATCTATCTTGACAATCCTCCAACTCTTCGCTATAATAGAATCAGAACAAATGTTCTTATAGCTTTTTTGCCGCCTCAGTTAGGCGGCCTTTTCATTTCTATCACTTCTATACAGGGGGGATTCCAATGCGCTATCTCTACTTGATCTCCGGCCAAACGGGCAGCGGCGTCCATGAAACCATCTGCCTGCTGCGGGATGTCTACCACCTGCGGGCCAGCCCATCCCTCTATGCAGGGCAGCCAGCTGGACAGGTAGAAGCGGCGCCGGATATCTGGCGGATCAATCCCACTGCGCTCGCAGCGTTATGCTTCTTCCCACCCCGGCAGCTGCCCGCCTACCGGCTGATTTACCTGCACCGGCCCGCCTTTGAGCGGGAGGCAGCGCTCTGTAAGGCAGGCATTCCGTTCCCCATAGCGCTGCGCCATATTGCCAATGATCTCTACGCATTTCGCGGTTGGGAGGAGCGGGCGGATCTGATTTTAGAGTGTAGCACACCGCAGGCGTGCGCTGCGCACCTTTACGCCTACATTCTCCACAATGAGCACTGGGCAGAGACAGCCAACGAAGAAGCGCGCACCCCATCTGCCAGCCTGGGATAAACCGTTGCCCCCGCTCTACACAGGCAGGTTCCTCTTTTCGCCCATTGGCCGCACACCAGGCTACCGGTGTAAACCAGTTCAGAAAGGATGATCCCTATCAGACACATAAGTCCCTGCCAACATTTTGTGTTCAAGCTGCACACAAGCCGCCTGAAAAAAGCGGGGTGGTCGCTTTCCCTGACGGTGGAACAGGCACGCCGTAACGGCGAGCTGGTCGCGCTCTCAGACAGTACGCTGCTGCGTTTTATCGATGAACTGAACGGTACGCAAAACCGCTCCGGGCGGGCCGCCGCGCTGCGGGAAAAGCTTGCCCGCCTGCGTCAAGCGCCCTCCTCTCCAGCCATGCGCCGGGCGCTGTGCGAAGCTTACCGCGCGCTGGATGAGCTCCAATTTCAGCCGGACTATCTATGCCTCGTGATGGATTCTGTCGCTGACTATCGCCGTGCCAACCGGGGCTTTACTATAAATGGCATCTCTTTTACCCGTTTGCTCGGCACCAACGGCGGGGTAAAAGCCTCCACGATCGTCTATGTCAATCAATCGCTCTCCCCTGCTCTGATAGAGCGGATCGACAATGGCCGCGATCCATCCATTCCACTCGTACCCGCTAAACTGGAGGCTTATCGCGCACTGGTTTGCAGCGGCAGCACGCCAGTCTCCAACCCAAAGGGCATTCTGGTGGTAAACGATTGCATCACCAGCTTTCGCTCCGATATCCTTCGCATTGACGACCAAGAGGCTGGCGATCCCGTCTGCCAGCTGGAACGGAACGCTTGCGTTGAGCTGATGGACAGCGATGGCTACGGCCTGCTCTCTCCTAATCTGAGCAGGCGGTGGAATGAAGAGCTGGGCGGCCAAGGCGTACTCAGTGGCTATTGCATCCGCAATGCCTGGTGCAAGGGGATGCTTTTCTGCTTTGACTTTCATGCTTTCGCCCATCAGGTCGCGGGCAGTTTTATGATCCGTGACGCATGGGGGGATTGGCGAGATATCCGCACGGTGGAGCTCATCCTCACCACCTCCATGCTCAAGCTTTGGCACTGCTACCCAAGCTGTGAAGCCTACCTAGAGAACTGCCGCAACTATCACTACACCTTCAGCGTCACCAAAAAATGCCCACAGGAATTGGAGAGTGAGCGAAACTTGAATTATCAATTCCTTCAGAGCTACCATCTTAGTGACACGCAGCTGGAGGCGCTGATCCGCCCTACCATTGAAGAGATTTCGGAGGTGCTCGGTGGGGACTGGCGCAAAAGCCTGCTTTTTTTAAAGGGAACGCAGCTAAACGAATCAAACGCCCTACGCAGCGGGCCGGCCTTTGCAAACGCCCTGATGGCGGATGAGAGGCTGATTCACGATCCCTTCGTGCAGGGGCAAATCCACCGCATGCTTCAAAGGCGGTTAGCGGAGGCCAAGCTCGGCGCCATCCGGGTGCATGGCAATTTTTCCATCGTCAGCGGTGATCCATACGCGCTGTGCCAAAGCATGTTCGGCCTGCCAGTCACCGGCCTGCTGCGCGCCGGAGAGGCCTATAACCGCTATTGGAACGACCGGCAGGTAGAGCGGGTTGCCTGCTTTCGCGCACCGATGACCTGCCACAATAACATCCGCATCCTTCACATGCGGGATACGCCCCGATTGCGCGAATGGTACCGGTACCTCACCACCGTCACGGTTTTTAACGCCTGGGACACAGCGGCGCATGCTCTAAACGGCCTGGACAAGGATTCTGACAGCTGTCTGCTCACCGACAATCCAATTCTCGTGGAAAACACACGGGAGGAGCCGACCATTCTCTGCGTGCAGCGCCGGGCGGAAAAGAAGGCCGTCACGCAAGAGGATTTGATTCAATCTAATATCAATAGCTTTGGCGATGAGATCGGCATCATCACAAACCGAATCACCTCCATGTTTGAGGTGCAATCTCGCTTTGCCCCCGGCAGCGAAGAATACCAAACGCTTGACTACCGCATCAAATGCGGCCAGTTGTTTCAGCAAAACGCCATTGACAGGGCCAAGGGTATTCTGGCAAAACCTATGCCCAAGGAATGGTATAGCCCCGCAGCCCTACGTGTGCAAGCGGGCGATTCCCCGGAGCAGGTGCGCCATAAACAGCGGCAACAACAGCTGCTTGCGGATAAAAAGCCTTATTTTATGGCTTACCTCTATCCACAGGAGGGGAAGCGATACCGCCTCTATGTGGCAAACGCCAGCACAAAATGCCTGATGGAGTTTGGCATCCCGCTCACAGAGCTTGCCCAAAAGCCCCATCGCACGCCGGAGGAAGCAGCCTTCCTAGAGGCTTATGCGCGCTACAAGCCACTGGGCACCGCGCCCTGCCTGCTCAACCGGCTGTGCTGGCGGATGGAGGAGGCATTGGACGGCCCGCTCAAGCGCCGGCATGCAAAAGGCAATTTTGACCCATCACTGCTCAAAAGCGGCACGTATTGCAGTGAAAGCCGCAAAAAATCCATAGCCACTTTATATGAGCGCTACACAGGCGAGGTACAGCAGTTTCAGGCGCGCTGTGCGCGCGCCTATCTCCGTGAGGAGGATGCTGCTGCCGCACGGGAGGCGCTGCTCGACCAATTCCGGCGGGATTGTGCCACCGCCTGCCCCAATGAGCAAGAGTTGTGCGATATACTCATCGACCTGTGCTATGGGAAGCACCGTTCCAAACAGTTCGTGTGGGAGTTGTGTGGGTCTGTCATTTTCCGCAATCTGCTTCAAAAAAACGGCGGAGTGATCCATTACCCGGTTGCGGATAAGGCCGGAGCAATCTGCTACCGGGGGCAGCGCTTCACTTTAAAAGAACAGAAGCTCCACAGTGTGAATAATCTATAATGAAAAGGATGATCTGCTATGGAATTGATCCTCAATGAACGCGCATTTGCGCAGCGGGCCATTGCAGCCGGTGACGTAGGTAAAAAGCCGTCGCAGACGCTCGGCTGCATTGCAGGGTATCTTCTCGCCGAGGGGATGAAAAAGCCACAGGTAGAAGGGCAGCTGCATCAATTCATGCAGGCGCATTATGCGGATTATAACCCCGTAAGGTGGGATGCAGCGATTCGCCGCATCGCGGGCAGGGCTGCCAGCCGCCCCCTTTTGCAGGCGGATACGGTCGCCGTCACACAGGGGGAGCTTGCCGCCATCCAATCGCTTAGGAGCAGGCCGCTGGAGCGTCTTGGCTTCACACTGGTCTGCCTTGCCAAATATGCTATGCTTCGCAACCCGGCAAATGAGGGCTGGGTCACGCAGAAGTGGAGTGCGCTGTTCCGTATGGCTCATGTACAGGCGGGGGTGGAAAAACGCGCTGCCATGCTGCACACACTGCGGGAAAATGGGATGATCGCCTTCAGCCGCGGCGTTGACAACCTGCACATCCGCGTGCTGTTTCTGCAACCGTGGTCGGAGATAGCCTGTGCACTGGATGATCTGCGGGAGCCTGGGCTATACTACCTCTCTCTCCAGGGGGAGCGGATCATCCGCTGTGCCTGCTGCGGCCGGATGATAAAGCCAAAGACCAATAATCAGAAATATTGCCCGGATTGCCGGGCGGAAATGAACCTCAAAAAGACGATCGCCCGCTATCACGCCGCCCATTTTTGATTCAGAGCGTCGCCGGACAGGCCCCGAAGCCCGCATTGCTGCAAGGGTTTCGGGGCCTGTCTGTTAGGGAGGCTATGAATTCTATTGTGGTAGGAGGGCCAGCCCAAGTCTTCTGGTGAGCAATATGGGGTTGGTCTTCTCCTGCCGATTCTCAGCAAAGGGCGGTGAATTCCCGTGAATCTCTCAGAACGCATCCAATATAAGCAGCTCGTGATAGAGCAGCTGCTCTCCTCCCCCGCTATCCTGCAGGCCCTGTCCGGCGAGAGCGAACCTCCATCTGCAGAAGTGGCAAAGCAGCGGATTTTTCCTTACCGCTTCACGCAATTCCCACTGGAGGCACCAGAATGCTGCATCAGCGTTGATGTGCTGGCGGCGAAAAGCGCTACGGCAAGCATTCACACCAACCAGCTCTACCTCTGGATATGCTGCCGGAAAGGCCTAATCACTGGCGAAAGCTGTGAAACACGCGCGGATCAGCTCGCCGCCGAGGCAGACCGTCTTTTGGCAGACAGCGCTGATTTCGGCATTGGGCGGCTGCAATGGGAAGGAATGCAGCTTTATGAGCCCAATCCGGATTATTCCGGCTACGTGCTGCAATATGCTGCGCCAGCCTTTAGCCGCCGGAGGATTTCAAAATGACACAGCTGCATGAGCTCGACCTGATCAGCCCGGAGCCTTATCCGCTCGCACAGGTTGGCCACGTCCGCTCGCCCACCCTGCGGCAGATCGCATCGATTGGCTACGAGGCGTATCGCACCTATCTCTCCCTGCTCTCGCTGCGCGGCGATGAGCTTGCTCAGGCTGCCGGCATAGCAGGCAGCGCCGCTTCTCCCTTCGCCCTCCTGACTGAAAGCCTGGAGCTGCGTGAGCTGATATGCGCGGCCCTGTCCTTTTTTATGACGGAGGAAGCCGTTTACTCCCCCGCACACAAGGCTTTTCTCTGCATGGAAGGGGAGCGCCCGGTTGGCCGTATCCATGCGGCCAATTATGAGGAGGTCTGCGGATGTATCCTGCAGCGCAATCATGTGAACGTCAGCGCCCCTTCCAACGGCCGGTTCCGCAACGAAAAGACGCGGGAAATTTATGAAAAGCTGCACCGCGCCAAGGGGAAACCAGCGCCGTCTCAGCGGGAGCAATCACCCGGCACCAGCCTGCCGAATCTGATCTCCGCCCTGTGCGCCCAGCATAACAGTATCAATATGATAAACGTCTGGGATTTAACGGTCTATCAGCTCTACGATCAGTTTTTACGGCAGAGCTACCTGAACCAGCAGCGGATTCACGCCATGAATTACGCATGCTGGGGCGGCGAATTTGACCCAACCAGCTGGTATCAAAAGCCATGAGCGCGCCGCCATTCTTTCGCCTAATCGCAGCCGCACAGGCTGTTTAGGAATGACTCAAAAATTTGGAGGTAACAAACAATGAGCATGCATGTAAACCCGAACATGGCCAACCGAGAGGTTGCCGACTTTACTCTGGTGGATTTCAAAACCAAGCAGCCCTGGCTGAATGTGGATTTTGCCAACGTAACCACCACAGAGATGGCCGCCACCCGCGTGCTGGCCAAGGGCGGCCGCGGCGCGGCCCCCCGCGTTCCCTTCGATGGCGAGCGCACCTGCACAATGAAGGTTGACACCCAGATCACGCCTATGAAGCTCTTTGCCATGCTGGCGGGCACGGATATTCTCACTAGCGGCAAGGTCTTCACACGCGAGCGCCTGACGCTGGCCTCCGGCACGCTGACACTGTCTGAAACGCCGGTGGATGATTCCGTAACCGTCTACGCTGCAGAGGATGACTGTGGCACACCGGTCAGCGCCGAGGTTGCTGACAAAACCGCCACCATCGAGGGCGGCACGGACGGCGATGAATACATCGTCTACTATATGGCCAACAAGGAGCAGGGCATTCAGGTTGTCAAATTCAAGAGCGACTCTTTCCCGAAGGCCTACACTGCCTATGGCGAAACGCTCTACAAAACAGAGGATGATGAGCTGCTGCCGATGAAGCTCGTCATCCACAAGGCGGTGCCGCAGGCGGCGTTCAGCCTTGCGCTGAGCAACTCCGGCGACCCGAGCACGCTCTCCATGACCTTCGACCTTTTCGCGGTGGACGGCAACGACTTCCTCGATATGCAGCTCATCGAGGCTTAAACCCGACAGCTTCTTTCTTTTTTCATTCCTTTCTCCTCTGAACGGCTCCGGGGCGGATACCGCCCCGGAGCCAAATTTCAACCGTCAGGCGTTTGATGCGCCCCTTCCAAAACAAAAAACTTTTTGGCTGCAACACATCTGACCAATAAACCGTAAAGGAGATGTTACCCATGCAAAAGAAACTCACCCATGCACAGGTGAAAAAGCTCGCCTCGTTGCGCCCGGCGGGCTATGTCCGCATTGAATACCAATGCGGCGGGGAGACCATCCCCATCCTGCTCAAAAACACACTGAGCCTGACGGAAACCTCCGCATTCGTCGATCGCGTTACGCTGGGCTCCTTTGATGGCGAGGGAGACTACATCCCGGAATATCAGGAGCTGATGATGTTTGGCGCGATCCTACAATTTTTAAGCAACGTCCCGCTGCCAGAGCGCAGGGAGCCGGAAAGTGGCCGCCGTTTGCTCGACCTTGCCAGGCTGCACGAAATGATGGACGCTACGGATTTGCTCACGCGCATCCGCGCCATGTATAACTCCAAGGACTTGGAGGAACAGCGGCTCTGGAAGCTGTTTGACCGGCTGGAATGCATGGTGCTTGAAAAGCTGGAATTCCGCAGGCAACAGGCGGCAGGCAGGACGAAGCTCGACGGGCTGTTTGAAAGCGCTGCACGATTGCTGGATCATTGGGATGGCGCGTTCGAGGGCGTTGACCTGCACGCCTTTGCGCAGAAGCTGTCGCAGCTAGAGGCCCTGGATGAGCACAAACTTGTGGAGGCCGTGTTGAGCCGTTCCGCCCCTATCGAGAGCCATACGGAGCACAGCCAGCCGTCGGACAATCTGCAATGAATAAAAAAACCAGCTGATCTTACAAAAGGATGTGATCTGGATTGCCGAATGATACTGCCAATGTGATTCTACAGGCTGATCTTGCGAAAAGTACCGAGGCAATTGCAAAGCAGCTCCCCAGGCTGGAGGAGGCGCTCGCACGGCGTGGCAAACTGAAAATTCAGGCCGAAGTGGATACCGGCGCGCTGCAAAAACAGGCGCTTAACGCCATGCGGCAGGTGCAGAGCCTGATCGCCGGCCAGCCGCTTTCTATCGCCCTGAATATGGATAAGCTCGTCTTATCCGGCCAGCTGACGGCCTGGATGCAAAAAAACAGGGCCGAAGCGCAGCGCCTTCAGGCCCAACTCGACCGGATGACGGCAAGCCTCAACAGCTTATCCGGCTCACAGGCCCTTTCCTCCCTGAGCGGAGCGCTCAGCGCCGTCTCCAGCGGTAGTGCAGGTAAGCAAATTGCCTGTGCCGCGTAGTAATATGCGGCAGTGAAAGCAGCTATATCGGTCAAAGGCCAGCAGTGGTTCAGACCGAGGAAAGGCCGGCGGCGGCGACGCCTCCGGAATCCGTAGAGACTGTAACGGCCGCAGCGGTAACGCTGAGGCCTGAGCTGCTCCCCTCCCCCTGCACCGTGGGGAGGGTGAAGATCCAGTCCGTACTCGCACCATAACCAGATAAAATGCGAGAGGCAGGCCGAAAGACCTGCCCGCCATGATGGCCCGGCGGAACCCTCCCTGTGTGAGAGCGGGGCAACCGCTTGGGTTTCCTTTTATTCCTGAAAATCATGAATAACGCAGCGGAAATGCCGCAGAGAAAGTTCATTGCGATTCATCTTCTCTGAAAGCTGCCGGACCTTCTCTTCGTCCGTAGAAATCCGGCAGACCCGGTCGAGAAGCTCGCCCTTTTCCGGGTCGAAGGCTTCAATTCCAAACATAACCTCCTCTTCCACATTTCCGCAAAATACAACCATCCGAATCGTGCGATAATTGACATTCTGCATTGTTTTCAATCCTTTCTCTACTTTTTGTTGACCATTGTCTTTATTGCTCGTCTTTTGGCCACGCATCCAATCATAACCATTTCTAAGTCGGATTTCAATACATTTTCTTCAACTAATCCAAATTTTGTAATCAAGCACAAAAAGTTATGCATTTTATTGTTCAAAACGTGCATAAAAATTACAACAATATGGTGCCACTTCTTTCTTTTTTTGATTTAAATTTCACTTATTAAAAAATCATAATTGCCAATTACGAATTTGAATAAATTCTATTTTTAAATAATTAAATTTTTTGTTTTTTATGAACACATTTGTTAAAACTTTTTAATTGCTTCATTACACCGTTATTTCTACAAGCAAAGGTAAAAAAACATTTTTTATTTTGTTTATTTAGAATCTAAATACCAGTATAATAGTGTCAAATTTATTTTTTCTTTTTAATGATTATAATAAGAATCGATAAAAGAAATATGCATATTATTCAAAAATATAAATATATTGCATTTGGGTTATAGCCCTGATTACTCCATATATTTAAGCACATATTTATAATTTTTCATAAATTAATAAGTATATTTTGTTGTTTTATACAAATTATGAAAGAGGAGATTTTTTGTTTAATATGAATATTTTATGAAAAAACAAAAACCTCTGGCTTTTGCCAGAGGGAAACGGCGCTATGATCAATGATATTTCGCATGCATGAAACGATTCATTCCGCTTGTGCTCGGTTCTTTGTGGTGCGGCCATGAGACTTTATTTTAACTTTTAATGCCTGCCCGGTTTCGCTGTACGCGACCTCATTCTCTTGTCGGCTGACAAGAGAACGAGGCAAGAGAAGCAGCCAAGGGGTTTTACCCCTTGACCCCGCGAACGGCCAGCGGCGGCACTGGGATGCTCATGTATCTCTTTTATGTGTTCGGCAAGCCACCCAAAAAACTCGGCCACTCACGTGGCCTCAAACATTTTGGGCGTTTGCTTTTCGCCTTTCAGGCGAAAAGTCCCCTCACGGGCCCGCCGTGAGTTTGTGGCGCCTGCCGCCGCTGGCCTATTGAAAGGCCCTGCCCCTACGCCAGACGGAAGGCCCCATCAGGTTTCTCCCGGAGCCCGCAAGTCGTTCAGGGCCTCAAACGGAACGATAGGCCCAGGCGGCAGCTGCTGTCACTCACTGCGTGCACGTGAGGGCATTTGCCCGCTTTGCGGGCAAACGAACCTTCCCGCCTGTTTGAAGCCGCGTGAGCGGCTGAGTTCGGGAAGCGTTCGCCGAACGCGTTGTGGTGTGGCTAATTTATAAACCGCCGCCGCAGCGCCGTTTCTCAACGTCCTTTTGCATCCTTTTCCGACGAGGGAAAAGGATGGGCCCCCGCGGCCCGAGCGGGAAAATAACATCGCCCATGGAGCATAGCCAGAGGGGCGGGAGGGCGCACAGCCTCCCTGTGGAATCCCGCCGCTGCGGCTATCCCCCGTGGGGATAGAGGAAGAAAAAGAGACAAAAAGAGCCCCGGCAAAGCCGGGGCGATGAAAGGAGCTGACAAATATGGCGGTTCACATCCGCAGCCCTGTTTTACAATCTGTATTATTTCTTCACCAACGATAGCCGCAGTTATTGCAGCGGAAGGTTTTGCCTGCGTTGCCATCGGTCACGCCGAAGGCGCCGAACATGGTGATGAGGCCGACGCCGCTCAGGCGGGTGAGGTTTGTGCTGCCGCAGGTGGGGCAGCGCGGGAGGTTATCCAGCGGGTTCAGGCCTGCCTTGTTGCGCTCGGCCCACTCGCGGTCTTCTCGTTCGCGAGCTTCACACTTCTCCTTGTCAAAGAGGGGATTTCCGTAGACATACTCCTCACGGACGGTTTCTCTAAGTCGTCTTACAAGTCTTTTCCTCTCTTGCCTATCTTCAGATCTATCTTTTGTAAAAAAACTCATTTCCTTTCCTGTATTTTGTAGTGGATTTCCACAAAAATTACATTTCTTTTCATTATGCAGCATTTTCAATGGATCCTCATAAGTAACCTCACCACAGATTGGGCAAAAATATACTTGAATCATTTTAACCTCTCCTTCCTATTTTAGTATAATGCTATCTCTCACCCTGCACTCAGCCTCTCACCTGAATACAGGAGCATTATACCAATTACACAAACATTTGTCAAAGCGAAGCCATCATGGTCACAAAAGTAACAGAAAGAAGCTTAACATTCTCGGCGGTGTGACCGACATCGCCAAGCAAACACTCACAGCCGCAGGCAGCGGCCTATTGCAAGCAAAGGGCCTCAATTCCAACGCAGCGCCCGGGCAGGTGATCTCTGCACCGGCGCTCAGCAACAACCTTGAAGGCGACAAATCGTCCCTTCAAAACTTTAATCAAGCTCTCAATGACGGCCTCTCACCTGCTGAAGCTTTTACTGCAACATTAGAAAACGCCTCCAGCGCCGCGCAGGACTTTGCCCGGCAGAGCGGAGGCCTGCCCGTTGACGTTGACAAATTCGCCAACGCACAAACCGCCGCCAGCATGGCGACAAAGGTCTCCACCGGCGCAATGATTGCGCAATCGGTTGCCTCCGCTGCGCTCAGCGGCGCAATCAGCATGGGCGTCACCCTCGCGGTGAACGGCCAAAGCCAGACGTCAGATTTCAGAGATTAGGCCTCTGATCTTTGAAATTTGATGTTTGACATCTGTTTGC
>CASDTH010000008.1 GCA_949283655.1 uncultured bacterium | reverse complement strand
GATTTTGGTGTGCAGCTCGCTGCACACCAAAACCGCTCCAACAACTTACCTATGCGCCCTCTTGGTTGGCTCTCTCCGAAAGAAAAACTTGCTGCTTTCTTTCTTCCTCTCCCTGTACAATATGTTTGACAAACCTACACAAAATACAGTTTACCCTGCAAAAAACAGAAAAACGAAAGGGGCAGCCACATGGAATATTGGGATGTCTGTGATCAAAACGGACGCCGTACCGGAGCCATCCGGCCGAAGGGCGCAAGCTACGCGGCTGGCGAATTCCACCCCGCTATAGAGGCCTGGGTAATAAATAGCCGCAGTGAAATCCTGATCCAGCAACGCAGCATGCAATGCGAAATTCTGCCCGGCGTCTGGGCGCTGACCACAGGGCGCATGCTTGCCGGAGAAGGCACGGCGCAGGGCTGTATCCGAGAGCTGCGGGAAGAGCTCGGCATCACCGTTACGCCGGAGCAGCTTACGTTTGTGGGATCTCTATCTGGTGCGCGCGGACGCGGCGCTGGACACACTGACGCTCCAGAAAGAGGAGGTCGCACAGGCAAAATGGGTATCCCCTTCTGCCTTCCGCCGGTTGCTGAAGGAAAATCAGCTCTTTTTCTATCCGGAAATCATGTCTGTCCTAACACAGGCCATTTCGTCATTCCAAGGCAAGAAGCAGGAAAACCACCCGCTCTCTCGATAAGCGAGCCCTGTCCTGAGCCGCGCGGCCCGACAGCTCCTCCCCCCACCGAACAGCCAGCTGGAACAACGAGAGCTTTCTAACCTGCCCTGGGATTTTGACTCTGCCTTTTCCGGAGAAAAAATGGAGCCTTCCTGGTACAGCCGCAGAACGGCCGCACACAGGAAGGCTCCCTGCGTTAAAATAACTTCGGACAACGCCATCTCAACGGCGCATCCACCCGTTTACGCCAATCCTATGCCCCACAGGACATGGGCTTCATGTTTATCTATCGCCACGGGCCTTCCGGCGGCGTATAGGCCGCGCCAATACCAGCACTGCCAGCGCAGATGCAGGCACTGCCAAAAGCAGCAGGCTGCGCGCGTCCCCTGTCAGTGGGTTTTCCGCCTCGGTGCTGCCGGGCTCGGAAGCCTCCGGCATCTCAGTGGATGGTTCGGCAGCTTGTCCTCCATCCTGCCCGTTGGGCTGTGTCACCGTTTCAGATGGCGCCGGCCTGGTCTGTTCCGGGGCCTCGGTGACAGGCTGTGAGGGTTCTGTGGCGCCCGGATCGGCCTCTAAAAATGCATTGGTGCGCATTTTGACCATGCAGATATTCTTTGCACACCGGCGCAGCGCTTCCCCATACCCGATGGGGTCCCTCTCATAGGCCTGCTTCATGGAGGGCTTCAGCACAATCTTACGCACGCTCCAGAGCATGCACAGCAACTCATCGTTGCCGGCATAAACGGCGAGGTTCGGGCTCATGTAGCCTGTGCCGGTAAAATTCAAATAAAAATCTGTCACAACAATTCCCTGGAAGCCCCACTCCTCCCGGAGCAGCTGCGTCAACAGCGCATAGCTTCCGCCGCACCATTTTGTACCAATCCGGTTGAGCCCGGACATCATGCCGGAGGCATCCGCCTCCTTCACGGCGATCTCAAAGGGTTTCAAATAAAGCTCCCGCATTGCCTGCTCATTGCACCAGGTAAAAATGCCATAGCGGTTTGTCTCCTGATCGTTGAGTGCAAAATGCTTCAGCGTGACCACCAGGTTTTCACTCTGTGCACCGCGGATGACTGCCGCCACTATTTTGCCGGAGAGCAGCGGATCCTCAGAATAATATTCAAAGTTCCGTCCACCCATCGGGTTGCGGTGCAGGTTTGCCGCCGGCGCATACCACACATGTGTGCCGAGCTCCGCAGCACATTTGCCGATGGCAGAGCCCATCTCCTGAGCCAGTGCATCATGAAACGTGCAGGCGATAATGGTTTCCGTCGGGAACGCCAGGCTTGACTCCGAGGCAAAAAATCCGTTTTTGCCCTTGATGCTGGCCGGGCCGTCGTTATCCACAGTCGCCGGGATGCCCAGCCGTTCAATGGCAGGCGATTGATAGCCGCAGTCACCCACAAGCTCAATCATTTCATCCACGGTCAGCTGATCCAAAAACGCATCCCAAAGGGATTCATCCTCATACACATCCCGCAGGGTGATCACACCGGTGTCATAGACCGCGCCCGTCGTTGGAGCCGTGCCCTCTGTTTTCGGCGCAGGCTCCTCGTCCGCATTGCGGATGGCATCCGTCATCTGCGTTACCGGGCCCTGGGGATAGGTTCCCTCCGGATCGCTGCGGGAAAAATAGGTGATGCTGCCCGAAGCGTCAGAAAACAGGTTTTGAATTTTAGATCCCGTTGCATCGTCATAACGCCGGATGACCGGCTCCTCCAGCGTGAAGTGCTCCTCAGCCACACTCTCCCGCACATTGCGCCGGACGCTCACAATATAGTCGCCTGCATCCAGCACCCAGGCCTGCTCTTTCTTCTCGTCATAGGAGGCCATATCGTCGAAATCATAGGTGAGCGTCACCGTCTGCGATTCGCCAGGGGCAAGCAGATTCGTTTTTGCATAGGCCGCAAGGGCGATCGCACTTTTTTCCAGCCCGCCTGTCTGGTACGGAGCAGAAAAATACACCTGCACCACATCCTTGCCCGCGCGCTGCCCGCAGTTTGTCACCTGCACCACAGCCTGCACGGTGTCGCCATCCGATGTGATGGAGCGGACATCCCACTGGAAATCCGTGTAGGATAGCCCGTATCCAAACGGATATTGCACCTGATCCTGCGCAAAGGTCTCGAAATAGCGATAGCCGATATAAATGCTTTCCTGATATTCGATATACTTATTAGAAGTGCTTGAATAGGTATAGTCTCCAAAATTAGCGCTGGAGGGATGGTCGGCCACCCGGTAGGCAATCGTATCCGCCAGCCTGCCGGAGGGATTCACCTTGCCGGAGAGGACATCCGCCACCGCCTGCATACCCGCCACACCGGGAAGCCCGACGAACAGAGCGGCCTCAATGGAATCATACTCCTCAAGCCAGCCCATCTCCGGCATGTTTGCAACGTTGAAAACCACAATCACATGCTCATATGCCTGCGCTACATAATCCAGAAGGGCGCGCTCGTCCTCTGTCATCTGCAAATCCTTCTCCGCCATATCAGAGCCTTCGGAGCCACCGCGGCCATAGAAAAAGATTGCCGTGTCGGAAAACGCCTCAGCGTTTTCCTTCAACGTGCCAGAGAGGTGGTCTACCGGCATCTCCACACGGGTAGCACCGCCGAACAGAAGCCTTGTGCCAAGGCTGAAGATATCCTGCGCGCCGAGCAGCTCCTCTACGTTGAGCGGGTGCTTGCGATCCCACTCTTCATAGGCGGATTTTAACTCCATATTATAGGAGATACCCGCCTGCTCCAAAGCGGTATAAAAATCGGTGACATTGCTGCTGTCAATCATTCCGGACCCTCCGCCGCCATAAAATGCATTCACGGAGGCCACCCCGAACACGTTGACCTTTTGCCCGTCCAGCGGTAAGCAGTTGTTTTCGTTTTTTAGCAGAACGATTCCTTCCGCCTCCGTTTGATAGGCCACCTGCTGTGCATACTGCTGCGCCGAGCTTGGGCTCTCCGCCGCCTGCGCTACAGGCAGCACGGGCGCCTGCGCCAACAGCATGCCTGCCAGCGCAAAGCTAAGCCACTTCTTCCCTGATTTCAATTTGTTCCCTCTTTTCTAAATAGTCTTTTGCAACACTTGGAGCCCTATCCAATCCTCCAAGCGTTAACATCGCAATTATACACCGAATGATTTAAATAATCCAGCATTTTATAAATATGTATTATAAATTTAGAAAACGATCCGAGCTCAAACCGTTTGGCTGCTAAAAAGCCTTTTATTCAAAAAATGAATTTGCATTTTAGCAGCCAAAGATGATACAATTTCAGCATATCATGAATGCAAAACGAAGGGACGGAGGCTTTTTTATGAATCTGTTGGAGCAACTCAAAACCTGGACCAGCGAAAATTTCTGGGATAAGCTGCTGGGATTTCTGCCGGAATTGATTGCCGCAGTGCTGATGCTGGCGGTTGGTTTCTGGCTGGCAAAGCTTGTGGGAAAGCTGCTGACCAAGGGCCTGATTGCAAAAAATGTGGATGCTGCTGTGCAGCCATTCATCCGCAATGTTGTGGAGCTGGTGATCAAATTTGGCGTGATCCTCTCCGCCCTTTCCACGCTGGGCATCAACCTTAACTCCTTCATCACCGCACTGGGTGCAGCGGGCGTGACCGCCGGCATCGGCTTGAAGGACAGCATCGCCCAATTTGCCAGCGGATTACAGATTCTCATCACCAAGCCCTTTAAAAGCGGCGATTTCATCGAGCTGGAAACGGTCTCCGGCACGGTGGCGGAGATCACTTTCATGAATACCACGCTCAATACCATTGATAACAAGCGCATCATTATCCCAAATTCCCACCTGACGACGAACAACATCATCAACTATACGGCGGAGCACAAGCGCCGGCTGGATCTAAGCTACAGCATCAGCTACAGCGACGATATTGCTTTGGCCAAGCGTGTGCTCCATGAGATCGTGGAGGAGAATGCCATGGTGCTCAACGACCCCGCGCCCGTCATCGGCGTCAAGGCGCACGACGCCCACGCCATTGAGCTTGCCTGCCTGATCTGGTGCCGCTCGGATGACTACTGGCCGCTCTTCTATGAGATGCAGGAGACGGTGAAGCTGAAATTTGATGAAAACGGGATCACCATCCCCTACGAGCAGCTTGATGTGCATGTGGTGAGCAGGGAGGCATAAGCGGGAAACAGGCATCAGATTCCAGACGTTAAACATCAGATATAAAACCGGGAGCCCCTGCCTCCGAGGAGGTTGCAGGGCGCATCTACATCCGGTCGGGTCAAGACCCGACCCTACAATCAACTTTCGTTCCGGCCCAGCGGAACCTGTAAGCCGTTGTTCAGGGCCTCAAACGTAACGATAGGCCCAGGCGGCAGCTGCTGCCACCCACTGCGTGCGCGTGAGGGAATTTGCCCGCTATGCGGGCAAACGAACCTTCCCGCCTGTTTGAGCCGCCGTGAGGCGGTGAGTTCGGGAAGCGTTCGCCGAACGCGCCGTGGTGTGGCAAATTGATATACCGCCGCCGCAGTGCCGTT
>CASDTH010000007.1 GCA_949283655.1 uncultured bacterium | reverse complement strand
TTCTCTTGCAGAAGCAAGAGAATGAACGCGTGTACAACGCAACCAGGCACTCATTAAAAATTAAAGAAAACCTACTGGCCGCACCACAAGCAAAATGATTTATTTTCCCGCTCAGGCCGCGGAGGCTCCTCCTTTTCCGCTCGGCCGGAAAAAGAGGCAAAAGGGGCCGTTGTGAACGGCCAGCGGCGGCACTGTTACGTTTTAGAATCCCTTTGATGTGTTCGGCAAGCCACCCAAAAAACTCGGCCACTCACGTGGCCTCAAACATTTTGGGCGTTTGCTTTTTCGTTTCACGAAAAAGTCCCCTCACGGGCCCGCCGGAAATTTGTGGAGCCTGCCACCGCTGGCCTATTAAAAGGCTTCAGCCTCCGCGATCGACTGAAGGCCCCGTCAGGTTTCTAACGGAGCCCGCAAGAAGTTCAGAGCCGCAAACGTAACGCTAGGCCCAGGCAAGCTAGATATTGGATCGTAGGGATTGGATTGTAGACGAGATGACCGCTTCCAGATTTCACGTCTGATATCTAATGTCTGACATCTGATGTCTGAATAAGGGCCCCGGGAGGTTTCTCCCGGAGCCTTGATGCTTGCTGCGATTACCTCTGAGGCAAAAGCCTCACAGTTTCTGTATTTAATATCTAATTCCTAACCTCTAAAATCTAATCCCGATAATTCGCCACGCGCTGCTCAAGCGTTTTCTCCACCGCCAGCGTCAAGGAGTTGGGGTTATCCATCGGCAGGTCGCAATCCATATGGAAGAGCATCAAGCCGCCGATACCAAGGCTGATCGCATAGGCCGTTTTATCCGCCACCATCCCAGGGCTATTGTAATAATCGTTGAGGGCAATCGGGTTCCCGGCCTCATCCGTGTAAGAGCCGGGGAATTCATTCGTCCAATAGGCGCCGGGCTCATTGCCAACCTGGCTCCAAGAGGGCCAATAGGCGCCCTTATCCACTGGACGGCCATAATACGGGATGCCAAGGTTAAACAGCCCACGGTTATACTGTAAACCATTAAAATAGCGCATCGGGTTGTAAGCACCGGTCATAAAGGTGGAATGGCAGCCATCGTCATCAAACAGGTCGTAAGCCATCACATGCACCTCATCGATGGCGCGCATTGCGCTGCGGCTGAAGCCCACGCCCCAGCTGGCCAGCGCCACACCAACCGTCACGCTGTCACCAAACTCCTCCTCAAACGCCTGATCCAGCTTTTTCACCAGTTCGCCATAAACCTTCCATTGAGAACTTTCGCTCGGATACTCCCAGTCAAAATCAATGCCATCAAGGTCATATTCCTTAACAAAAGCGACGATATTCGCCACCAGCGTATCCATGTGCTCCTCGAGGGACTGCGCCGTCACCTCGTTATCACCCGGACAAAGGATCGTCGCTGTGATGCGCACATCCGTCTGGATATCCCGCACAGCAAACACCTCATGCAGCGCATCGATCTCCCGGCGGAAATTCTCTGCTCCGTCGCGGATATGGATATCGCCCTGCGTCGTCCAATCCACGCCGTTGAAGAGGATTAGCTCATTGATCACCTCAAAATAGCGGGAGTAGGTTTTCATCTTCTGGTAAGCGGCCTTGTACTGCTCGCTCTCCTTGCCGTAGAGCGCCTCCGCTTCCTTCACGGGATCAGTGATCTCCCAGGTCTTATTGAAATCAATGCGTTTATACGCCGCCACCCGGAACGGCTCCTTGAGCTCCTTTGGCGCGATATTATAAATCTCCATCTCCTGCAGGCAGAAATTGCCCACCTGCTCACGCACCACAAGGCGCATGCGGCTCGTGGTGACCGGGTCAAACGAGCAGAAGCGGTAGGTTTCAATGCGGTCGCTCCGGTAAAAATCAACCCATTCACCGTTTTCATACGTTTGCAGAGCAAACGACTTGACGCTTGTGGTCAGTTCCCGCAGCACAACGGTGTTAAAGGTGACCTCCTCGGGGAAGCGCAGCTCCACATAGGCGTTTTCCTTGTGGCCGGAGGACCAGAACGTTTCAATCAATCCATCCGTCAGGAATTTTGCATCCGCCAGCACGGAGCCGCTCTGTGCCGCCACAACAGCCTCCGCCGCTAGGTTCGGCTCTTCAATCACGTTCTTCATAGGGTTGATGCTCACGCCGAACAGCCCCAACAAAAACTGCACGGCTGAGATAATCAGCGCAATGATGCGCCGCAGCATCCAATAAAGCTTCATCACTCTTTTTCCTCCTTATTTATTTCAAGGGGACTCCCCCCCTATTTGAGCCATTGCAATATCCAAAAGCTGCGCTGGGCGATCCACAATAAAATCCGCTCCGGCCTGCTCCAGCACGCTGTGGCTGCGGAATCCCCACGTAACGCCCACGCAGCGTAAGCCCGCGTTATGCGCCGTTTGCACATCCACATCCGAATCCCCGGCATACAACGCCGTGGCCGCCTCCGTACCAAGCTGGCGCAGCACCTCAAGCACGCTATCCGGCGCGGGCTTACGGCGCACACCGGCGCGCTCCCCAACGGCCACATCGATCAGCCCGCCAAAATATTTCCGGGCCAGCTGCCGTACGGCGCCATCATATTTATTGGAAACCACTGCACACTTGACTCCCTGTGCATGCAACGCCTCCAATAGCGGCAGGATTCCATCATAAGGCCTGGTTTTGCAGCACATCCGCTTATCATACTGCTCCCGGAAGAGCTGAAAGCAGCGATCCGTCTCCTCCCCCGTCGTCCCTACCGGGACGGCGCGCTCTATCAGCAGACGGACTCCGTTGCCTACAAACCGGCGCACCTCCTCCACAGTACGCGGCGGATAGCCACAACCACATAAAGCCGCATTGGTGCTATCCGCCAGATCGTCCAGCGTATTGAGCAGTGTTCCGTCCAGGTCAAAAATCACTGTCCGATTCCACATGAAATACGTCATTCCTTTTTCAATCACTGCACAACGGCGGTTGCTTGAGAAACGGGGGTGAGATTAAAACTCCCCTTCCAGCAGCTCGCCATCCGTGATGTTAAAGCGCAGGTGCTTTTCTACGCCGTCCTCCAGGAAGCGCACATCGACAATATTCTTCTTCACATATTCCGCGCTAAGCACCTTGGTTTCGCTCGCCTTGAGCGTATCCTGGAACACCGCCATCTGCTCCGCGTTATAGCGGTCGACATTATCGGAGATAAACAGCAGGTTGCCAAAGATCTTATTTACCTTCGCGATGATCTTGCGCTGCGTCATATCAAGGCCCATATTATAGTCGCGCAGCAGGAACACATCCGGATCGTTGCAGAAAGCGCGCCCATCCAGCTGGCGCCGGAAGATCGAGTTGTTGACGGCATTCTGGGTGGAGGCGTCCTCACGATGAGTAAGGTAGCCGTGCAGGGAGGGCTTCCAGCCTAGGCAGACATCCGCGCCGATACGGCAGAAATCCACCTTGCCATAGCAGGGCGCAAGCGGCACGCCGCAGCCGAGGATCAGCTTATCCCCCACGCATTCGCGGATGAAATCCATCGCCTCGCACATCAGCTGCCCACGGGATTTATTATACTGCGGCAGGATGCAGGCAGCATAGAGGAAATCCAACTTGACCATATCGTAGCCCCAGTCATTGAGGATCACATCAAAGCAGTTGCGGATATACTGCGCCGCCTCTGGGTTATTGAAATCAATCGCATAGAAGCCGCCCCAGTTCAAGCCCGCAACCACAGGCTTGCCCTTCTCATTTTTAATCAGCCAATCCGGGTGCTTCTCTGCCACAGTCGAGTGATACTCACAGCCAAAAGGCGCAAGCCACAGGCCAGCCAGCATTCCCTTCGCATGAATCTGATCAGCGACCGCCTTCATCCCGTTGGGAAACTTTTCGGGATTCGTGCTCAGCCAATCGCCAACAGCGGTCTGATGCCCGTCGTCGATCTGGAAAATATCGATCTGCTCCGGCACCTTGGCCAGCGCCTCCAGATCGTCCGTCACGATTTTTTCATTGATATTCGGATAATAATTATACCAGGTGGTATAGCCGCACTTATGCTGCACGCGGGGCTTCGGCACCCCCATCACCTGAAAATAACGATCAAACGCCTCGTCAAAGCCGCCGCGCAGGTGGACAATATCCAGCGCGTCATACGGCTCTGTCATCACGACGCCCTCCAGATCCTTCTCCACAATGAGCAGATTGCGGTTGCAGTCAAAATTAAAGACCGTGTAGCCACTGCGCTCTGTCACGGAGCCAAAGAGATCAACCGTATCCCCGTTGCGCACATAGGAGTAGGAGTAGCCGTGGAAAACGCCGCTCTCCTTCGGATAGTTATGGAAGGTGTAGTCGCCGGATTTATCCAGGCTCATCTCCTGAATCCACGGCTTGCTCAAGGGGCTCAGATGCGTCATACGCTCCGTTACAAAATACTCGCGGCTATCCGTCCAGGATTGATAGCCATTGACGAACACGCGGCTATTCTCCTGATAAGGATAGCGAAACACCATAGCGAACTTTGTGAAGGAGACGGGCTCCTTTGGCAAAATCCGCACACGGACACGCCCGCCGTCATACTGCGTTAAAAGCGAAAAATAATCCGTCTCAAACGGCTGCTGCGCCTGTGTTTTACCGCAGGTATGGTGCATTTGGCCGTTGGCGATATAGGTAAGCTGGAACCGGCACTCTTTCATTCTCAAAACTCCTGTCCGATTGATTTTTCATGCGCAGGCAGCACAAACTATTGCTCATTGCGCATCTCCTATTATACATTTTTTCTGTATGGTGTAAAGTAGATTTCCGATTTGAAAAATGAAGAATTTGTTAAAAAGATTGAGGGGGTCTTCCCGGCCACTCTTTGGCATATTGCGATTCATTTTTATATTTCGCACAATTTTTTTATCTATCTGGTTGAAATACTATTCGTATCATTTTATAATAAAATAAGAACTGGTTATTGTAAAAGGAGGAGGCATATCATGGCCAACATGGAAAGCCGGGCTTTCACCGTCAAATCAGAAGCCAATTCACACATTCAAATCGAGGCGGTGCCGGGGCACTTTGTTACCAGCCATTCCCATATCAATTACTATTTAAACATTTCAAAGGTCAAGCACGAGCATGCTATGGCGCGTGAGGCGGCCGCATTGCTTGCTTCGCCCTATTTACACTATGAACTGATCGATACCATCGTATGCATGGAAGGCAGCGAAATCCTGGGTGCATTTCTGGCGCGGGAGCTAACCAAATCCGGCATGTGCTCCATCAATCAGGGTAGCAGCCTGTTTGTCCTCTCGCCGGAATATGACTCTAACGGGCAAATGTTTTTCCGGGAAAACCTGCAGCCCATGGTGGCAGGCAAAAGCGTCCTGCTGCTGATCTCCACGGTATCAACCGGTAAAACCATCCGCCGCGCGCTGGATTGTATCCGCTATTTCGGCGGGCGCACCTGCGGCATTGCGGCCGTTTTCAGCGCCATTGAGCAGGTGGAAGGCATTGAAATCCATGCGCTATTCACAACCAGGGAGCTGCCGGATTATGCCTCCTGCTCCGCAGCGGATTGCCCGGATTGCAAAGCGCGTAAGCCGATTGACGCAATGGTCAACAGTTTCGGCTATTCCAAGCTGTAACGCTCCGTCGCAGCGGTGCGCCATCTGGATGAAGACGGGCAAAAAGTAAAAAGTGGAAAGGGCCGGAGCTAGGATAGCTCCGGCCCAATCTTTTTACGGTTCGGTTGCTTCAGGCTACCCGCTTTATTCCTTGCGCAGCAACTCACCCGCACTGGTGGCAAGCCCAGCGAGCGACTGGATATCCGACGGGATGATGATCTTCGTCGCCTGCCCATCTGCCGCTTTTTGGAAGGCCTCCAGGCTCTTGATGGCGATAACGCCCTCGCCTGGGGTCGCCTCGTTGATCATGCGGATACCCTCGGCCTCCGCCTTCTGCACGGCAAGGATTGCCTGTGCCTCGCCCTCCGCCTCGCGAATTTTCGCCTCTTTGACGGCTTCGGCGTGCAGGATTGCAGCCTGCTTCTCACCCTCTGCGGCAAGAATCTGGCTTTCCTTCTGGCCTTCGGCAACCAGTATCTTGCTGGCCTTTTCGCCTTCGGCGCGCAGGATGGATTCCCGGCGCTGGCGCTCCGCCTTCATCTGCTTCTCCATGGCATCCTGAATCTCGGCGGGTGGCACAATGTTTTTCAACTCTACCCGGTTGACCTTGATGCCCCAGGGATCCGTCGCCTCATCGAGAATCCCACGGATCTTGGCGTTGATGGTATCGCGTGAGGTGAGCGTATGGTCGAGCTCCAGCTCACCGATGATGTTGCGCAACGTTGTGGCAGTCAGGTTCTCAATCGCAGAAATCGGGCGCTCTACGCCATAGGTATAGAGCTTCGGGTCTGTGATCTGGAAAAAGATGACCGTATCAATCTGCATTGTGACGTTATCTTTCGTAATCACAGGCTGTGGTGGAAAATCCGCCACCTGCTCCTTAAGGGAAACCACCTTTGCAATACGCTCCAGAAACGGGATTTTAACATGCAGCCCGGTATCCCACGTGGTGCGGTAAGCGCCCAGGCGCTCTACCACATAGGCCTTCGACTGCGGCACAATCTTGATATTCAGCACAACGATCAGCAGGAGAAACAGCACGATCGCCAGCAGCACATAAATAAGCCATTCCATTCAAAATTCCTCCTCAACTTTTATAAGAGCAGGGCTCCCCCCGCTCTGGTTAGACCTGCCCTTCCCGCGCCGGGCACGGCGCGCGCGTGACCATCACCTTGACGCCTTCAATGGACTGGATTGTGACAGCGGCGCCCTTCTCGAGCTGCTCACCAGTTTGGGAACGCGCCGACCAAACAGCGCCCTTCACCCTGACGAGCCCGGTTCCAGCGTCGTTATCAATCTGCTCGGTGACAATGCCCGTCTGCCCAATACAGCGGTCGGCGTTGGTAGGCTCTGCCTTGGCGTTGACCACTTTTTTGACCACCGGACGCGTCACCAGCAGGCACACGGCGGCCACCAGCACAAACACAACCCACTGCACCACCATGTTCGCGCCTGCGATATTCGCAATGAGGGCGGCAAGGCTGCCCACGGCGAACCAAATGGTGACGAGCTGCACTGTGACCGCCTCAATGACGGTGAATGCAACCATCATCCCAATCCAGACAAACAGCATAATCATCCCCGGTTCCAACTTCTTCTTCTCCTTTCTAAAAAATATTTGCGCACAGCCACGGAGGCAGGGCCCTACTTTAACCTCCGAGTATGGCGCTCATCTCCATCTCCGCCTTTTGCTTCAGCCTGGAGGAGATGCAGGCGAACGTCATGATCTTGAGCGTTTTCCCAAGTTTCTCACGGGAATCCGCAGCCGGGCCGTGATATCCGGCAATTTGCGAGGCAATGACCTCGTCCAGTTGCTTTTCATTCAAAGCGGGCGCATCCTCCAGTTGGAAGATAATTGCGCAAAGGTCATCATAGAGGGCTCTATCCGGAATAATATCATCGGCGCTATCCTCCACACTGCCATTGACATATTGCATCAGCTGCGCGATCTGTTCCAGCTGAAGGGAGGCGCGCAGCGCATTGATCAAAATAATGCGCATCACCTGGCGCTCCCCATACCGCTTGGATTTTGGCCGGGCCACCCAGCCGCGCTTGACCCAATTCTGCACAGTGGAATTTTCAAGCCCTGTGAGCTCTCGGATCTGGGCAAGCGTCAGCCCCTTTGTAACGGACAAGACCGGCTCAATCACACCATAAGCGCTGCGTAAATCCGCCTGATCCCGTGCAAGTAGCGTCCCCGGTAGGGTTTGAAACATCCCAGCCCGCCTCCTTTTTCGAATCATATTGATTGGACGCTTATAGTATATGATAAGTTCGCTTGAACTTCAAATATAATTTTTTGACTATTTTATATGTTTTTACGACCCCCTTATATATTAAAGTCATTTTATCTCACGATTTCTCATAAAATCTTAATTTTTCTTCTGTTTTCTTCACTTTTCTCCCATAATGATACCTGTGATTTTGAAAGGAATAGACCCTATAATCGCCTATTGAGGCATTTTATAAAGAAATGATAAATTTCTAAAATAAATAGAGCATTTGCATTGTTTTTCATGTAAAAGTCGTATATAATAAATATCGATACGTATAGACGGGGGTGGACGCATTGACGGACAAAACCATACAATTCTCAATCAAAGAAGAACGTGATGAAGAGATGCGCCAGATTTTGCACACGGTTTATGACGCGCTGAACGAAAAGGGGTATAACCCGATCAGCCAGATCGTCGGGTACATTTTATCAGAAGATCCCACTTATATCACAACGCACAACAATGCGAGAAGCCTGATCCGCAAGTTGGACCGTGATGAATTGCTGCAAGCGCTGGTGCGGTGCTATTTGGATGCATAGTGCCTTTCCTCGTTAGCTACAACCGGCTCCACCTGTAGGTGGGGCCGGTTCTTTGACAACGGGGTTAAAATATGCTATGATGAAGGTGTTTAAAACTGGTTACTTGATCGATAAAGGAGGAATCTGAATTGGCGGAAGGCAAAAAGAAATCGCCATTTTTAATGTATAAGGGCCGCCCGCTGGTGCGCAAGGGCAACACGCTTTACTACGGAAATATGTCTGATCCGTTTGTGATTATGATGCAAATCACCAGCACGAAAAAGGTGCAGGAGCTCGACGTGGCGAACAAGGTCACCGTTCAGCTGATGAGCACCGACCCAAACGCCCGCCCCCGTGAGCGGATTGTGAAAAAGAGCGAAAAAAACGGCCTGTACGATGCAATGGATGTTGGCTCCATTTGGTTGGACCGAGCACTGCAGAAAGGATAAACGTGCGTACTTGGCGCGCTGCAACATCAGGCAGCGCGTCTTTTTTATAGGCAGAAACGCCCCAAATTTTGCGAGCGCTCCCCCCTGACAACATTACAAAAATTTTTCTGAAAATCCCCTTGTCAAAAATATTGGCTTATGGTAGAATAGATTTCGCTGTGATAAAGCAGCTGTTTTCCGGGTGTGGCGCAGCTGGTAGCGCGCTTGACTGGGGGTCAAGAGGCCGTGAGTTCAAGTCTCGCCACTCGGACCATAATGATAGCCCAAAAATGGCGTATCCATGCCGTTTTGAGGGCTATTTTTTTATCTTGTCTTTTAAAATTTTATTCTTTACAATCATAATATCCAGTGGAAAATGCATGATTTTTTCACGGTTGCTAACACGTTGCGAATAGAAAGCCTGCGCCATTTGCTCGCGCAAGCCGCATTCGGCACGCCATAGGGTATAGTCCTTTCATGCCCTGTGCGCTTTGGGCGGTGAAAGAAACCCAGCGGATGCCGGTGGCAAGGGGAGAGATTGCGTCGCGCTGCCTCCACAACCTAGCCACTGGCGATTCCCGTGGCTACCCAGGGCGGGTGACCCTACGCGGCAGGCCAAAGCTGCTATGAAGCAAATCAAAAGCAACCCTGCCGGATGAAAACTCATCCAGCAGGGCTGTTTATTGATGCACACCTTATTTTCGCTTTGCTTTCCGCTCGGAAAACCGCTCCATTGCCGCCGACTGCATGGCGAACCGGAGCACGTTTTTCGCACTGCGCTGCAGCTCGCCGAGCGTCATGCCATTTATCTTTCCATAGGTTTCCAGCAGCGTGCCGTCGCTTATTTTCAGCCCGGCCCGCTTACCGCCCGGCATCAGCACATCCACCTGCGCGCGCACACGGTAGCCGTTATCCCGCAGCGAGGGAAACTCTGGGCTGTGGGAAGGCTTCATCCACCAATCCGTCATCACGCAGCCCTCATAGCCCCACTCCCCGCGCAAGATCATGGTGCAGAGCTCATATTGATAATGCCCCCAAACGCCGTTGATCTTGTTATAGGAGGTCATGATATTCTGCGGCTTTGCTTCCTTCACACAGATTTCAAAGCCCTTGAGGTAAATCTCCCGCAGCGCGCGCTCGGAAAGGCGGGAATCATTCACATTGCGGCAATATTCCTGATTATTACAGGCGAAATGCTTCGGGCAGGCCGAAACGCCCGTGCTTTGCAGCCCCTTGACTGCCGCTGCCGCAATCTTACCTGTGAGAAACGGATCCTCCGAATAATATTCAAAATTCCGCCCGCACAGGGGGTTGCGGTGAATATTCATCCCGGGCGCCAGCAAAACATCGCTGCCCTTTTCGCGCATCTCACGCCCCAGCGCCGCATAGACCTCCCGCACCAGCGATTCGTCAAACGTGCATGCCAACAACGTGCCAATCGGGAGAAGGGAGCAGGTGCTCTTCAAACGGATGCCAGAGGGCCCGTCCGTCGTTGTGACGGGCGGAATTCCCTTTTTGCGAAGTGAGGGCAGCACACCGGCAAAAACGCCGGCGTTGCCTGATGCGCCCAGAGGGCTATTCATGGTGTAAGCCCCGCGCGTGATAGCCTCCAGTTCCTTTAAATTGAGTTGAGCGACGAATGCATCCATCGTCACCCGTCCCGCCTTGACGTCGGAGAGACGATAGCCCTGATCCCCGGTGATCTGCTGCCCTTGGGGAAGGGCATCCAGAATGATCTGCCGAAGCTGTGTTGTACGGGTATGCACAGGCTCCCGAACTGGATACCGGATGCCATCTTCCACCCGCGCCGCAATCACTTGAAACGCCTCCACCGGCGCGGCCACCTCCCGCAGCTGCTCCAACACAACGGTTTCAGGCTGCTCATAGGCCCACACACGCTGCGCATCACGGACATTCCCGCCCAGCGCAAACCCATACACGCCCTTTTCGACCACATAGGCCGAGCGGAACCCCGTCTTACCGCTATCATCATAAGAGGAGAGGCGCTCCATGGGCACAAAGATCGAGAGGCACTGCTCCTCGCCCGGCGCGAGCAGCTTTGTCTTTGCAAAACCGGCCAAAACCCGGAAGGGATTCCCAAGCGCGCCACAGGGCTTCTCCAGGTAGAGCTGAACCGTCTCCCGCCCTGCGAAACGCGCCCCGGTATTTGCCGCCATACAGCGCACAAGAAAGCCGCCCTCCACCTGCTCCGCGCCCTCAAAGGCAACGGAAAAGGAGGTGTAGCTTAAACCATAGCCAAAGGGATACAGCACATCCTGCTGGCGGAAGGTTTCAAACCACCGGTAACCCACATAGACATCCTCTTCGTAGCAATTATATTCCTTACTCCCAAAATTTGTAGAGGAAGGATAGCTTTCATAGCTGCGCGCAACTGTATCCGTCAGCCTGCCGCAGGGCGTTTGCGCCCCGCACAGCAAATCCACAGCTGCGTTCCCGCTCTCCATCCCGCCCTGCCAGATGACCAGTGCGGCACTGATTCGGTCTCCATAAGCTTCGATCCAGGATAAATCCATCACACTGCCAATGTTGAGCAGCACAACGGTTTTGTCAAACCGGGCCGTCACAAGGGAGAGCATCCTCTCCTCTGCCTCGGTGAGATAAAAGCTGCCCTGCTCCAGCGCATTCTCCCGATCCTCGCCGGAGGAGCGGCCGATCACGACGATGGCGACCTGGGAAACCTCCGCCGCACGCCCGACAAGCTCCGGCGCGAGCTGCATTTCCGGATAGCAGCGCGGCCAACGGCCCCAAACGCCGTGGTGGACAGGGTTCCTTTCACACCACGCTTCATAAATAGCGGCCAGCTCCTCATTTAACCGCAGCACGCCGCAATTGCGCACGCCCTCCAACAGGTTGACTGCATAGGGCTTGTTAACATCGCCGCCGGAACCATAGCCTGTATAGAACCAATCGCGCTGCACGCGCCCAAACAGGGAGATTGTTTCCCCCCTCCCGAGCGGTAGCGCTCCGTCATTTTTCAAAAGCACAGCACCTTGTGCCGCCGCACGGCGCAGCAGCTCCGGCATACCGGGCGTCACTGCCCTTCTATCCGCCGTGCGCCTGCCCTCCTTCTGCGAAAGGCCACTAAACCTGGCGGATGCCGCCTCAAATGCTTTGGCAATGTTTTGCCCAAGCTTCACCGGCATATCTACCTACCTCCTCTTTCCATACCGTTGTTTTTGATCACAGTGTATCACATTGGGCACAGGAAATCCAGATGGCAAATAACAGATTCCGGGGCACCGCAGCAACCTGCCTATCGCCTGGCCGGGTAGCAAAGCCCTGGCATATGGCCGCCGCCATCAGACAGCCTACTTTGCAATCCTTTTAAAAACGGCTATAATAGAAGCAGGCGAATCGCCTGAATACGAAACAACACAGGAGGAATCATCAATGCCCTATATTGCAACACAGGTCAGCATCCCGCTGCCCACCGGTAAGGAGGCGGCACTCAAAACGAAGCTGGGAGAAGCCATTCAACTGCTCGGTAAAACAGAAAGCTGGCTGATGCTCTCGTTTGAAGAGAACTGCCGCCTATGGTTTCAGGGCAGCAACGAGCAGCCCTGTGCATTTGTAACCGTCAAGCTGTTCGGCAAAGCGTCCTCCACCGCCTATGAGGCGATGACCGGCAGGGTCACGCAAATTTTGCAGGAGGAGCTTGGCCTCGACCCTACACGTATCTATGTACAATACGAGGAGGTCAGCCACTGGGGCTGGAACGGAAGCAATTTTTAACACTGGCAGAGCGTGCGGCACTCATCCCGCAGCAGCCCCAAAAGTTCCGGCTTGTTATGCGCAGCTCATAAGCGCACCCTCTGCAATCAGATGGAAGGCGGCGCTGGGCGCCCTGCTCCGGTCAGCCGCCAAAACGCATCTGCGATCAACCGGATACCAGCGCCGAAGGACGGACGCCATTGGAAGCCGCTCCCCCTGAGCGGATCAGGGCTTGCAAACCGGGGCGAATAAAGCTGTTCGGAGCGTAGAAAAATAAGGGGAGACAGCCGCTGCTGCGTTGAGAAAAGGGCCTTGCCCGGAGGAGCATTTATGAAGCGGACGCATCAAAAAAAGCATCAAAAAAAGCCAGCTGGCAAGTGGCCATGGATTGCCGCCGCAATCACGCTGTTGATAGCTGGTGCAGCCGCATTTGCCGGCGCACGCCTGACAGCCTCACATGGGCAAACTGCAACCGCCTACCTGCGGGGCGGCGCTTTCTACCTGCAGCGTGAGCCCGGGGAAGACGCTATTTTAGTAGAGCATGCCTTTGCGCGCGCTGGGGAGGCATATGTCCGGCAAACCTCTACGGGGGATTACCTGCTCTACCCTGTCAACCTCCAACTGGCGGCGGACGGCTCCGTCACCAGCTATGATCTCTATGCCGCCTCCACCCGCGGCCGGGGCGCCGGCGAACCGTTTCTTGTGGCGCAAAGCGTTTCCGGCGCGTGCCAGGAAACGCCAGAGGATAACCACATCGTCTATCTGCGCGGGCTGCAAAATGGGACGGGCACGCTTTGCCGCTATGAGCTGGACCGGCGCCGGGAAACGCCGCTGGATGGGAGCGTTTTCTCCTTTGAGCAGCTGCCGTCAGCGGATACGCTTTGTTACCTGCACAGGGAGGGTGGCACATCCACCTTGTTCTGCCGCATGGGCAATGAAACGCGGGAAGTGGCGCGCAGCGTCACAGAATTCCGCCTCTATGCCACAGAAACTGCGTGGGAGCTATTTTACCTGGGGGATCAACAGGGCGATGTATATTCGCTCTACAAAATGGAGCAAAGCACAGAGGCGCAGCTGGTGGCAGAGGGTGTATCGAGCGCCCTGTTTGACCAATATGTGCCCGGCGGGCCCTTCTACTACCTATGCCCAAGTGCAAACCAGCTCGCCTGGACTGATTTCATTGAGGATGATCAAAAGCAAGCCGATGCTGCCATACAGGAGCCAAACATCACTGATTTTATCGGCGGTGTGCTGGGGTCCCTTTTCCCCACCGGCGATTACGGCGCAGGTGAATATCACGCAGCGCTGACCGAATACGCCGAAAAGCTGCAACGGGACCGGCTGCGCGAGGAGCTGGATGCAATCGATCTACAAAGCGTTTTGGGCACGTTATATGACTGCTACGCTTTTTATGGGACAAACTCCCTCCTTTTGGGAGAAAGGTTGCCGGAGGATGGCCTTTGTGCTGCCTCTCCCACTGCACCTGCGATCGTATTCCGCTGCGCCACCCGGAGCCAGAGCAGCCGGCTTCAACTCTCCACGCTGGATGAGGAAACGCTCACGCAGGCTGAGGAAATGGGCTGGGAAGCCTTTTTCACAGAGCAGGCGCAGCCATCCCTCACCCTTACGTTTGCCGCAGAACAGGATGGCCGTGCTTCCGTTTCTCTTATGGGAACGGAGGAATACCCTGTAGATGGCAGCTTTGCTTTCTCAGAGGATGGCGCTTTTCTCTATGCTCTGGGGCAGATGGAAGGTGGCGGGCAGCTTAGCCGTTCTATCGTGTCGCAGGAGGGCCTGACGGAGCGCACCGCCATTGACAGCAATGTCTCCCAATACGCCGTGTCAAGAGATACTGTGTATTACCTGAAGGGCAGCAACGCCCAAGCCGGAACGCTCTATAAATTCACCTACAGTGAATCCATCCTGATTGAAAACAATATCCGCTCTCTGGAGCGGATGCCCGACGGCAACCTTCTGTTTTACCAGCGGGCAGCGGATGGGAACACCGCTCTGTTCCTGCTGCGGGAGGGAGAGGCGCAAGCAATTGCAACGCATGTGGTGGACGGCTCCGCCCGCTATCAGTCCCCTGAGCGTATCCTTTTCCTCCGGAATCCGGATGCCTCCGACGCGGGGGAGCTTTGCTGGTATCGTGGAGAGGAAAAGCTCGTGAAAATCGATGAGGGTGTTCAAACAATATTTTTCTAACTTTCAAACGATGCTGCGATCAAAACCGCCTGCGTGCCGGAGCAAAGGCGCACAGGCGGTTTTATAGCCCTATATATTACTAAAAAAATTTTTTGAAAGCTGTTTTTTTAGAATAGATTGACAAATTCATACTTTTCGATTACGATAGGCGTGAGAATAGAACTGCATGGGAAAGGAGGGTGATATCTCCGTTTTCCAACCGGCAAGTGGTTTCTCTTGATTTATTTTCAGAAAAGAGGGTCATCTATTTATGAAAAAGCATGCATTCCAGCTCACTGCGCTGCTGCTTTGCCTGGCGCTGGTTTTCTCACTGGGCGCCTGCGGCGGCGACACAGAGGCGGACAGCACAGCCCCCAGCGCCAACGAATCCATAAACGCCCCTGCAGAGAGCGCACAGCCTGCGGGGGAGAGCGAAACACAGCCTGCTGAATCAGGCACACAGGCAGTGCAAAGCTCGGAGCCCTCTGAAGCAATCGATCAAAACGAGGGCACTACGGCGGCGAAACCGGATGGCGGCCAAGCCACACAGCCCACAAAGGCGCCGCAAGATAGCCAGCCGAAGACGGTGGCTGATATCGTCGCTTATTACAACCGGGCGGCAAATAAAATCAAAACCGATAAGCCGGGCTTTCACAAGGTCAATGTCAAAAATAAATTCCCGGGGTCAACCGCTAGCTTAGGGATTATTCCAATCACTCCATTCCTGGATGTAATTTTAGGCGAAGAGACAACGGATGTGAAAAAAGGGCAGAGCAGCAACGATGTCTTCCCGGCGGCTGGTTTCAGCTGGTCCAGCAAACTGGATCCCAAGTATGTCAAGAGTGCTACCTGCACAAAGAGCGGCTCCAGCTACAACATTCACATTACGCTCAAGGATGAAACGAACCCACAGGTTGGCAAGGGCGGCTATGGCTCCTGCATGTCAGTCATCGATAAGGCCGGCGCACAGGAGATGATGGGCACGATGCTGACGATCGAATCCATTACCATGCAGTATCACGACGGTTATATCAAGGCGACCGTTGATATTGCAACGGGTAGGATTACATATGCCGAATTGTACGCCGCCTCCAAGATGGAGAATGTGAAAACCAATCTCGCCACTGCAAACCTGGATATTGAAAGCAAGGATACCTTCACAAACTTCCAGTGGTAAGCCAATCGAAATAAGTCCGGCGTTTCCGCAACCTTTTAGGCCGCAGGAACGCCGTTTTTTTTCGTTTATATCCCCATAGTGCTTCTGCCCTGCCGGAAGCAGACGGAGCATCCGTGTACAAGTTTTCAGCGCCGTGGCCGCGCCCCTGGCTGCGTGATCCTCCTTGTCTTTCAGCCAGGAAGGCTGCGTCGTCTGCCTTGCCCGCATGCTGTGCGCAAATCTGCCCGTTCGGCCGCAGGCAGAAAAACGAACGGATTGCCCAGTTTTTTCAGAGCAAAACATTTACAGCAAAATAGAAACCAACAAGCCCACTGCAAGAAAAACATGCAGTGGGCTTGTTGCGTGAAATCGGTCTGTCCCCTAGGCCAACGCCGCAGTGCAGCGTTTTTCCGATGCGGTCAACGCCTGGCTGCGTGAGCAATTCGGCATGGCACTTTATCTGGCCTGCGGCGCACAACCGTGCAGCCCAGCCGCCCTGTTTGGGCTGGGCGGGCAGGAGACCTACAGTGATGCGTTCCGCTCTCTATCCGCCCAGCTGGGCCATGCCAAGCTGACCCGGTGTAGCGCCAGCGCGCTGCGCGCCCTGAACCATGCGGGGGATGCAGACCGAGGAGGATCACAGGATGAACAACAATTATAATAAACACAACAGCCATTCCGGCCAAGCCCGCAGCTACAGTGATAAAAAACACCAGCCGCGTCATGAGATGGACACTTCCGCAAAGCCGATGCCGCAGGATTATATCGATCGAGCAGAGAATATTATGCGAGAGCTTGTGCAGAAGCGCATGCAGTTGACGACCAGCAAGATTCGAAACATCCTCTCCCGCATCAGCGATATTTATAATGTAGAGATCGACCGCACGGAAGAAAAGCTGCTGCCGGAAAGCTACAGCAGCCTACAAATGGCGCGGGTGCGTATCGCCTATGAGTGCGGCCGTGAAAGCTCCGTGTGGACTTTTGTCGACGAGACCGAACTGCTGCGCTACATCAAGGGGGTCGGCGATTCCCGCGCGGCATTCATCCACTTTGCCCGCTATATGGAGGCTCTGGTCGCCTATCACCGTTACTTTGGCGGCAAAGATTAACAAAATGAGGTGAATTGTGATGTATGATAAACTGATCGTGAAATCGCATATCAAGATTCTGACCGGGATGCATATCGGCGGCTCCAGCGTGTTCTCCGCCATCGGTGCGGTGGACAGCCCGGTCGCCCGGGACCCTTACACCCACCAGCCCATCATTCCGGGCAGTTCCCTCAAGGGGAAGCTGCGCACGCTGCTCTCCCGCAGCCTCAGTAGCGGCAAGCGCTGCAATCCGGCGGACGATCCCGAGATTGTCAAGCGCCTGTTCGGCTGCCACCAACCAGATATCCTGCTCGCCCGCCTGCAGTTTTCGGACTGCTTTGTCGCCCAGGAATCCGTTGAGCAATACCGCAATGTGGGTTTAACAGAGATCAAATGGGAAAACACGATTAACCGCATCACAGCGGTTGCCAATCCCCGTCAGATTGAGCGTGTTTTGCCCGGCGTTTGCTTTGTGTGCCGCATTGCCTACACGATTGAGCAGGAAGAGCAAATAGAAGAGGATTTACAGGCGCTAGCCAAGGCTATGAAGCTTTTACAGATGGATTATCTGGGAGGCCACGGCACCCGCGGGAGCGGGCGCATCAGCTTTGAGCAAATTCAGGTTGCCGGCCCCGGGCATGTGCTAACCGAAGAGCGCCTGACAGCCCTACAGGCCATTTTTAAGGATGTGGAAAGCTATGACCTATTATCTGTTTAAACTGCGGTTTACCTCGTCGGTTCATTTTGGCCACAGTCTTTCCGCCGTTTCACTGCCCGGCAGTGAGATGACCTTTTGCGCGGACCGAATGTTTTCCGCCTTGTGCCAAGCTACGGCGCGCCGTTCCCCCGAAGGGCCCCGGGAGCTATGCGAGCTGGTGCAAAATGACCAGCTCAAGCTCAGCGATGCGTTCCCCTATCGCGGGGAGCAGCTTTACCTGCCGCGCCCCTGCCTGGAGGCCAAAGCTGTGCGGGATACGGATGCTGCCGACCGCAAAGTGATGAAAAAGGTCGCCTACCTGCCGCTGGAGCAATACCCCGCCTATTTACAGGCGCTATCCGGTGGGAATCCGCTGAATCCGAAAACGCTGCTTGTACGGTTTGGGGAGGAAACAACCACCACGCGGGTTGCCGTTTCAGACGGGGAGGACGCCTTGCCGTATACGGTCGGCCAATTTCGTTTTGATGATGGATGCGGACTATATTTTTTGGCCGGGTTAGAAACAGAATCCGCTTTCGCTCCACTTGCGGAGGCGATCCGCCAAATCGGCTATGGCGGTATTGGAGGCAAAATCAGCAGCGGATACGGCGGCTTTGCGCTCCTTACGGCCTGCCCGCTGGAGGAGCTGGGCAACAGGCAGGCAAAGCTGCTCACCGAGGCGCTGGAAACACCGCAGGCTGCATTCTGGATCAGTTTGACAACCAGCCTGCCCAAGGATGAAGAATTGGAGCCGGCGCTGGACGGCGCACTGTATCAAATCGTCCGACGGGGCGGCTTTGTGCAGGCCTCCGGCCTGGGCGGTCCGCACAAGAAACAAGCGCAATTCTTTTTGGCAGCCGGTTCGACATTCCGCCACACCTATCGGGGCGATGTGTATAACGTGGCGCCCAAGGGCTGTCCACACCCGGTATACCGCTATGCGGTGCCGATGTTTTTGGGGGTGAAGCAATCATGGTTGACAATGGCGTAACCAAAACCTACACGCTGCAGCTGACCTTGAAGGGCCCATGCTTTGCCGGGTCGGGGCGCAGCGTCAGCAAAAAAGAATACAGCTACGACCAAAAGCGTAGCGTGGTGACCTTTTATGATAGCAACAAACTGATGGAGTGCATTGTACAAAATGGGCTGGTCGATGCATTCGAGGATTATATGCTTGGCTCGCAGCGAACCTTATTCGAATTCTTTCAAGACAACGGCGGCCCCGAACAATTCGCACCGGCGCTTCAATATGAGGTCCGCTGCGGAGATGCCATTCTGGGCGAAGGCAGGCAGCCGGCAAACATCTTGCTGCACAGCCGCAACGCCAATGGCGACGTGTATATCCCCGGCAGCTCTATCAAAGGGATGCTGCGCACGGCCATCACGGCGGCCTGTGTGCTGAAGAAGACGCCAAACGCACAGCAGCCCTCCATCCACGACATGCCATTTCTAAAAAATGCTAAAAACTGTATGCAGCAACTGGATGAGGAGCTTTTTCACACGTTGGATGCCGAGCCCCAAAAAAGAAACAACGCGGTCAACAGTATCTTCCGCGGCATCAGCGTAGCCGACAGCGCCCCGATCGCAAATGAAAACATGGTTCTCTGCCGCAAGATGGACCGGTTTCCCCAAGGCGGGGTAAAAGAGCTCAATCAGGTGCGGGAGTGCCTGCGGCCAGGCTTAACCGTCAAAGTGCCGGTCACCATTGATCACAGCCTTGCCGGATTTATCACCCCTGATTTTATCAAGAATGCCATTACGCAGTTTGACGTGTGGTATATGGAGAATGTGTATTCAAAATATCCAGGAATCACACTGCCAACGCTGAGCCAGCATCTCTTTCTGGGCGGCGGCAGCGGGTATTTCAGCAAAACGGTCACAGGCCCGTGGCTTCAAGAGAAGGCGCTGCCCTATATCACCGCGCTGCTGACGCTCTCATTTCGTGAGAAAAATGCCCGCGACGAAAGCTATTACGGCATTTCACCACACATGCTGAAATGCACGGCTGTAAACGCTGCGCCAATGCTGTATGGCCTGTGCGAGGTAAATATTTCATGATTACACATATCGAATTGCAGCTCAAGCTGCCGGAGCTGGAGACTTTTCGCCCCAATATGGCTTACGCGCTCTATGGGGCATTGTGTGGCTGCATGGAGCCGGGGTTGGCAGATCATCTGCACACGCAGGAGATCACACCACTGCGCCAACACGTCCGTCCAGGGCCGGAGCCCAGGCAGTGCGTCTGGGTGCTGGATTTGTTTCGTGAGGCACAGCAGCTAACAAGTTTGCTGCAAAGCTGGTAACAAATTCCACTGCAATGTTGTGCCTCGCCGCCTGAGGTGTTGCAATGCACGGCGTCACCGCTGCTGTCTGTTGCTGATTTGCTGGCCTACTGCGCGGATTGGCCGGACAGCTCGCTTGCGCAGATTTCATTTGAAGCCCCCTGCACATTTAAAGTGGATGGGAAATACGCACAGTTTCCCTCAACAGAGCTGATCGCCCAAAGCCTATTTATGCGATGGAACGCATTGATGCCGGAGTGCGCAATGGAGGACGAAGATGCATTCCACATGCTGGTCTCCGGCTTAACACTGCGCCGGTACCGCCTGACCAGCCGGGATTACTGGCTGAAAGGCCAGCGGATCCCCGGGTTTATGGGCAGCGTACAATTTTCCACTCGGTTATCGGCCCCTATTATGGAGCTGTGGCGGCTACTTGTTGCCTTTGCCCCCTATTGCGGCATCGGCGTTAAAACGGCTCTTGGCATGGGTGCTGTGACAACCTCTTTCATTACACAGCATACACGGCAATAGGCGCATCAAATTTCGATTTAGAGGGAACATTAACTATGGAATATATCAGTCCGGATGCGGCATATGTTTTGTTTAGCCCGGTATCCGACCGGGACCCTTGTAGCGCAGACCCTGTTTATCGCGATATCTATCGAGATGGAGCGCTCCTCCATATTGTGCGTAAATACCGCCCGCGGAAGGCGTATTTATTTTTAACCGAACGCTTCCAAGCGTTTGAAGCACAGGATCACCGCTATTCCTCTATGCTGGAGCACGTGTCGCCAGGAATTGAGATTCAATTTATGCATTGCCCAAAAGAAATTACAAACGCAGCGCTGTTTGATCAGTTTGATCATCTGTTTCGAGATTATTTGGAGCAGATTCACGCCGAAAACATGGATGCTCAGCTTCTGGTCAACCTCTCCTCCGGCACGCCTCAAATGCAAGCCTCGCTTTATCTGCTAAAAGCGACAATCGGCTTTAAGGTATTTCCAATCCAGGTGCTAACCCCTCGCAAGGATTCAAATACGAGCAGGGATTTTTACAGCACAACGCTGGCGGAAAACAATTTGGGCGAGGATGGAATCGTCACGCGCCAAGACAGTGATGACAACACAGTAACCTTTACGGAAGATCGATGCCAGGAAGTAACCTGTACAAACGCAGTGCGCACCATCATGGTTAAAAATATCACAAAGCTCGTCCAGAGTTATGCTTACACCGCCGCAAAAGACCTTTATGAAAACTCAAAAGAAAAAGAACTGTTCTCGCCCCAATTGCCGATTTTACTGAAAGAAGCAGCAGCCCATCTGAATCTGAATGAGGAGGGCAAAAAAGGCCAGGATTTTTATGAGCCGGCGATACAGAACGCCTCCGAAGAAGCACGACGGTGCTATGATTATCTGTTGTATCTTGAAACATTGGTAAAGCGCGAGGCGTGGAATGATTACTCCCGCGCGCTCTCCCCGGTGCTGACCACAATCATGCGCATGCGGCTGAAGCGCGCCGGATATGATATTCTGATATTCTGCGATACAGATCAAAACGGCGTCGCCAAAATGAAGCGCCATCTCCTCCAAAACAAGACGCCTAATTTTTTACGATATCTAGATCATCAGTATTGGAGATCTTTTAAAGACGGTCCGCTTTCTGCGATACAAATGCTACACTATATGGAATATCTTAAAAACGAAGGCCATGTTGACTTAGAAGTAAAAAAATTTCAAAAACTAAGAAAAGCTGAGGAAACGATCCGCAATTTTGCATCCCATGAAATGAAGGGAATTACGGAGCAACAGATTCAAGAAAAAACGGGTTCATCAGCGGAGGAAATTTTAGCCCTGTTGCGGGACGAATATCAAATCGCGATCGGTGTGAACAGTCTGAAATGGAACGGTCTTAAAAGAATAGAGGGTAAAATTCTGGCCGAATTGGATGTTAACTCATAATAATAAATAAAACAGCAAACTGGGAGGTTTTGAATGAAAATAAAATCCTATGTCGGGGGGCACGATGTCATTATTTTTCGGGATGCTGTGTATGATCCACTCATTCGGAGATATCGAGGCGGGACGCCTGCTGTTGTAATCCCCTATGCGGGCAGGATGCTGTCGGCCCGTGCCAAACCGCAAGAGAAACTTCCTCCTATTTTGATGGATGGGCAAGCGATACCTGTGCGCAGTGCCTTGCAATGGGAGTCGGTCGATCCGTTACCGGATGAAAACGAATGCGACTATGCATTGGTTTCCGCCATGTATGTTTTCGCTTGCAAAGAGATGGGGCTGGATACCTCGCGCCTGCTCACAGTAGGTGGCAGCGTAGTAAATGATACAGGGGCCGTCATAGGTGCGGCCTGGTTGAATCAAAACAAATAGAACCATAAAAAACGGCCTCGCTCAAGCGAGGCCGTTAATTTTGATCGCTGGTCATAAGCAAAACACAAACTGTATATCCACCCCCTTCATAGGTGAAATAAGCAGTTCTTTAAAGCAGATATTTTGCAATAATCAATAAAATGCACTGTTTATTGCGTTGCTTGTTTTTGTTATATTTATCTAAATAATAAAAATTAATTAATAAATTATATATATTGTAAAATTTCCGATCTGATTGCCTAGTAACGATTTATCTGCCGCCGATCTGGTTAAATTGAAACCATTCCGGCTCTTCTCTGCCCGCATCCTCCAGTGCTTCAGCCGCCCGGAGCAGGAAGCGGTACAGCGGCACAAGCGCACGAAACCCCTCCCGCAGCTCTTCAAGGATTCCGGCGTCAGCAAGCGGAGCGAGGCTCGTGCTCTCCCGGCAGATAAAGGCATCCTTTCGGTTATAATACGGGCGCAAATCTTCGGGCACGCCGCCAGGGCGCCCCTTTTTGTAGCTCTCGCCGCCAAAGGCAAAGCCCGCGCGCTCCGCCTTGCGTACAGCACGCCGGAACGCCGCCGGATCCTCCAAAATAGCGGCGCGGTAGGCTTGCATCAGCTTCGGCGTGGTGCAATAATACCCCACGCCGAAGGTATAGCCCTGCGGCGTGACCTCAAACCAAAATGCGGGCGAGGAGGGGTACTCCTGCTTGGGGCGCATAAAGGTGATCCAGACATGCTCGCGGTAGAGCGTTTTATCTTTGGTGAAGCGGGTATCCCGCCGGATACGTGAAACCATCCGGCTTGGAATCACGCTGATTTGGGGATCGATTTTTTCCATCATATCTGTCAGTGCGGCGCCAATTTGCTGCATGGGGAGCAAAACCTGCTCCTTAATCGCTGTTTTTTTAGATTCATAAAACTCCTTGCTGTTATGAAAGCGGTTCTCCGCCAGTAACCAAAGCGCATCCGGCGTGATGCCACGGTATGCCGCAGCGCCCATCTCCTGCTTTGCGGCCATTTTAAATCACTCCCCTGTTTTTCATCTCCTGTGCAGCAAGCAGGACGCCCATCTTTGCACTGTGAAAATTGAGCCCGCCCTGCATCCATGCGGCAAACGGCTCGCGCAGCGGCGCGTCAGCCGACAGCTCGATCGAGGAGCCGAGCGTAAACGCCCCGGCTGCCATGATAACCTGGCTGTCGTAGCCAGGCATATCCCATGGCTCCGGCGAAACAAAGGCATCCACCGGCGCCCCCTTCTGCATGCCCTGGCAGAAGGCGATGAGCGCCTTTTCCTCCCGCAGGAGGACGGCCTGAATGATATCGTGCCGCACCTCCCCACAGCGCGGCGTCACCGCAAAGCCTAGCGTTTCAAATAGCGCGGCGGTAAAGGCGGCGGTCTTGAGCGCCTCCCCGGTCACATGCGGCGCATGGAACAGGCCCATAAACAGCGGGCGGTTTTGCCCAAGCGTTGCGCCGACCTCACGGCCCAGGCCTGGGGTGGTCATCCGGTAGGAGCAGAGCTCCACCAGATCTGCACGCCCGGCGATATAGCCGCCCGTAGGCGCGATGCCGCCTCCGGGGTTTTTGATGAGCGAGCCCGCGATCAAATCTGCGCCTGCGGCCAGCGGCTCCTCCCGCTCAACAAACTCGCCGTAGCAATTATCCACCATGACGACTACATCCGGTTTCACGGCTTTGACAGCCCGTGCCACCTCGCCGATTTGTTCCACGCTCAGGCTCGGGCGGAGGGAATAGCCGCGCGAGCGCTGGAGATAGACCATTTTTGTGCTGTGATCCATCGCTGCGCAGATGGCGGGAATATCCGGCAGGCCATCATCCCCTAACTCCACCTGGCGGTAGCGGATGCCGTAATCCTTTAGGGAGCCCTGCCCCTCCCCACGCAGGCCGATCACGGAGTGAATGGTATCATAAGGCGTGCCCGTCGCGCTGAGCATGGTGTCGCCCGGGCGCAGGACGCCATAGAGCGCAACCGCCAGCGTATGGGTCCCACAGGTGAAGGAGTGGCGCACAAGCGCATCCTCCGCCCCCATCACATCGGCAAAGACGTGGTCAAGGGTTTCTCTCCCACGGTCATCATATCCATAACCAGTAGAGGAAACAAAGTGGCTCTCGCTGACCCCGCGATTGATAAAGGCAGAGAGCACCTTAAGCTGATTGTATTCGGTGATCTCCTCAATCCTTTGAAAATCTGCCTGTGCGCGCTCCATCGCTTCCTGCCCGGCCTGTTGAATCACAGGATCCAGCTGAAAAAAAGGCTGCTGCATATGTATTGAAAAACTCCTTTATTTGTGAAATCACCCTGCGCTGCCTCTCAGACAAGCACAGGCCTACCCGGTTATCATCAGAACCGGCCCGCCATACGGCGCAAAGCCAATCCGCCGGTAAAACAGCTCGTGCTCCCCCTCCCGGCGGAGGAGATAAACGCAGCGCCCCTGCATAGCGAGAAATTGGCAGAGCGCTGCAGCCACATAAGAGCCGCGGCCATGGCCACGTTTTTCCGGAAGCACCGCCACGCCGCCAAGCAGCGCCTCCCGCTCTGTTTGGGCGACCGCCATAGCGCAGGAAGTAAGGGCTGTGCCCTCCCGCAGCGCCCACACGCAGGCTGCACCGTGTCGCACCCTGTGGGAAACATCCGGGAGCCAAGACGGCAGGCCTGGCAGCGGTTCGCCCGCCGCTCGCAGCAGAGCGTAAACCTCCCGCAATTCCGGCGAGGGGCACAACTCGCCAAAAGCACCCTGCTGCGGCACGATGGGCCGCTCCAGCCGCATCACTGCGCAGCGCTGCACGGGATGGAGGGCGTGCAACGCCTTCTGGGGCGCTGCCTGCGCCGGACATAGAACGCTATGAAAGCCCACCGCCTGCAAAAACGCCCATAGCTCCTCCCGCTGCGTATGCGGGGAGGCGCACACCGTCACATCGCCGTCAATACGCGAGATTGCGGCGGTCAGCCGGCCGGCCGCATCCTCCTGCCCCCAAAACAGAGCGAAGGGGCGCTCCATGCCATAAGCCCTTAAAAACGAGGCGATCCGCACGCCGCAGGGGCTCCCCTCGCAAAAAGAGAGGAAGGCGCGTTGCCCCCCGCGCTCAAGTAGCCGAATCATCGGCAAAGCTTTGCGCCAATGCCCGCACTAGATCTGCCGTATCGTAGAGATCCCCCTCCTCAATCACACAGGAGGGCGAGTGCAGGTAGCGGCACGGCACGGAGACGGCGATGGTTTTCACCCCACCGCGGCTTTTGTGGATTGCTCCTGCATCATTGCCGCCGGCCACCATCGTCTTCGTCTGGCAGCGGATATTTTTCCGCTCTGCAAGGGAGAACGCAAAGTCATAAAGCCCTCGGTCATAGAGTGTACCTTTATCCATAAAGGAAACAACCGCTCCCTTGCCCAAGGCGCAGACGCGCTTATGCGGCTGAACACCTGCAATATCCGCCGCAGTTGTCGTTTCCACCACGATGGCATAGTCGGGCGCGAGCTGGTAGGCCGCCGCGCCCGCACCGCGCAGGCCGACCTCCTCCTGCACTGTAAAGGCAAACTCCAGATCATAGGGCAGCTCGCTCTCGATCATTTCCAACAAAATGGCGCAGCCCGCACGGTCATCCAGCGCCTTCGCTTTGATCCTGCGCTCGCCAAACGGCATAAACGTAGAGTCAAAATAGGCGATATCCCCCAAATGGACAGCTTCCTGCGCCTGAGCAGCAGAAGATGCGCCGATATCGATATAGAGCTTCTCCTCATCCGGCATTTTAGAAAGCTCCTCCTTCTCCAGCAGGTGCACCGGCAGAGAGCCAATCACACCCGGCAGCCTGTGCTCCCCAACGAATACGCTGCGCCCAAACAGCACGCGCGGATCGATCCCGCCGACGGGGGCAAAGCGAAGGTAACCCTCCTCTGTGATATAGGTCACGATCAACGCAACCTCATCCATATGCGCGGCGAGCATGACTCTCTTTTTCGCCCGCACGGCGCCCTTTTTATGCACCAGCAGATTCCCGAGCGCATCCACCTCATATTCCGCATGGGGCCTGATGCGCTCAATCAGGAATTCCCGCACAGCGTCCTCCCGGCCGGATGCGCCCGGCAAAGCACAAAGCTTTTTTAACGTTTCCAGCATCTATGCGCGCCCCCTTTCTTGAATATAGGCCGCGAGCAGCCGTGCGGTGCTCTCCACATCCTGCGGGTCAATGACCTCAATGCCCATGTGCATATAGCGCAGCGGAATAGAGAGCACGCCCATGCGAACACCAGCGCCGGCTGCGGCAATCTCATCCGCGTTTGTTCCGGTCTTGCCGCTCATCACCTCAAGCTGATACGCAATCCCCTCGCGTCTGGCAATTGATTCCAGCTGCCCGCTCATGGCATGGCTAAGCGTTGGAGCGATGCCGATCATCGTGCCCTTGCCCAGCTCCGCGCACTTGTGACGTGGGGCGTCCGGCGTCATGGCGAAGCTCACATCCACCGCGATGCCCTCCGCCGCGCCCGCTGCAAAGGAGGCGCAGCCCGCACTGCCGCCGCTCACCTCCTCCTGTGTGGAGAAAACGACGGTCAGCCTGTGCGAATGCCCCTGCCCCTGTAACAGCTCCAGGCACCGCAAAATTGCCGCCACACCCGCACGATCATCCAACGCGGGCGAGCTGATCAGCCCGCCCAGCAGCTCGCGCGGCTCGCGCCGGAGGGTGATGCGGTCGCCCGGATGCACCTTTTCCCGCGCGGCCTCGGCCGGCAAGCCGATATCTACCGCCATATCCGTAATCTCCTTGATCGAACGGTCATCAGGCTTGGTAAGATGAGGCGGCGTGCTGCACACCACGCCATACAGAGGCTCTGTACCCCAGACGGTGACCTCATGGCCGGCCAGAATGCGGAGATCGATGCCGCCGCATTTATCCACCCGGAGAAAGCCCTCCGGATCAACCCCTGTCACCACCATGCCAATCTGATCAATATGCGCATCCAGCAGAATATGGGGGCCATCGCCCTCGATCTCCCCGATGACATTGCCGGATGCATCCTCATGCACCTGTGCAAAGGCGCTGAGCGCTTCAGCGGCCGCTTGCGCCGCCGCACGTTCCGCACCGGACGCGCCTGCTGCGGCGCATAAGCGAAACAATAACTCTTTCATAAACAGGATTCCTTTCCAACCGGATGAAATGAATGGTATGCTTGCTTATTATATGTTTTTCCCGTTTAAAATTCAACATGTGCCCTATGGCTACAGAAAGAGATGCAGGCCTGTCCCCCCCTGCTTACCGGCGCAGTTCACACCAGTAAACGAAGGGCAGCTTTAACGCCGGCTTTCTCCTGTGCCATCAGAGGATCATCACAAACGTCCCAGCTGTGATGAGGATCCCGCCGGCAATTGTCTGCCATGTACCCTTTTCGTGCAGCACAAGAAACGCCATCACCATACTGATTACCACGCTGAATTTATCGATCGGCACAACCTTAGAGGCCTCGCCAAGCTGCAGAGCCTTATAATAAAACAACCAGGATAACCCTGTGGCCAGGCCGGAAAGGATCAAAAAAATCCAGCCCCTCCTGCTAATATCGGCCACCTGGCCCTGCACACCCGTCAGGAACACGATCCCCCAGGCCATGAGCAGCACAACCACCGTGCGAATTGCGGTGGCCAGGTTGGAATTGACCCCCTCTATTCCGATTTTTGCGAGAATGGATGTAACCGCTGCAAAAAAAGCCGATAGCAGCGCAAACAGCACCCAAAGCATATGGCCCACTCCTTTCCTTGTTTTCAAAAGACCGCCTCCCATCCTAATATTGTAAAATTGGAAGCTTACAATCGGGCCGGCCGTGCTTGACCACCCTGCCCGTTTATGCTATTATGGAAGCACTGGCGCCCAGAAGGCAATGGCCCGCAGGCCCGCTCTGGCAGGGCGGCGCAGGCTTCTTACGCGCACATACACGGGAGGGAAACAAATGCGGCGTGCTCTCATTGTTGTGGATTTTCAAAAGGATTTTGTCGACGGAAGCCTGGGGTTTGCGCAAGCGCCTTTTCTGGAGGACGCGATCTGCGCAAAGATTGAAGCATACCGCAGGCAGGGCCAGACTGTCATTTTCACCTTTGACACGCACGGCGACGATTATTTGCACACGCAGGAGGGACGCAACCTACCCATTGCTCACTGCCTGAAGGGCTGTGCGGGGTGGGAGCTTTATGGCCGCGTAGCGGGGCTTTGCCGGCCGGAAGATCTCCAAATCGAAAAGCCTGGCTTTGGCTCTCTGGAGCTCGCGGAATACCTGCGCCGCTCTGAATTTGAGCAAGTGGAACTCATTGGACTTGTCTCCAACATCTGCGTCATCTCCAACGCCGTTTTGGCAAAGGCGGCCCTTCCGGAGGCGGAAATTATTGTGGATGCCGCCTGCACCGCCAGCGCGGATCCAGCGCTCCATGAGAAAGCGCTAGATGTGATGGAGGGCCTACAAATCACCGTTGTCAATCGAAATCGCTAACGAGCCACATTGGAGCGCAGCCAGAAACAATTAAGCGGGGTAACCTCAAGCATGCAATATGTGATTATGGACCTAGAATGGAATAATGTATACAGCATCAAAAGCGGCGGTTTTATAAACGAAGTGATTGAAATTGGCGCTGTCCGGCTGGATGAACAGCTGCGGGAAACGGGCACGTTTTCCCATCTGATTCGTTCACAGATCGGCAAGCGCCTGCGCGGGCATGTGAAGGAGCTGACCCACCTAACCAACGAGGATTTGCAAACCGGCATTCCGTTCAGGCAGGCCATGGCGCAATTTCGCAAATGGATCGGCAGCGGCCCCGTAACGGTATTAACATGGGGGGATACAGATATCCGCGTGTTGATTGATAACTTCAAGCTGTTTCTCGAGCTTGAGACACTCCCGTTTCTCACCTACTACGCGGATTTGCAAAAAATCCTCCACGCGGCGCTGCACCTCTCTAACGCACACCAGACAGGCCTGAGCGCCGCCGCAAAAATGCTCGGCATTGAAGAGGACGGCCTCTCGCTACACCGCGCGCTGGATGACAGTCAGCTCTCTGCTGCGTGCATGCGGCGAATCTTCTCGCCCGAGCTGATGCAGGAATTCACCCTGCCCTGCGGGAGGGAATTTTATGAGCGGCTGCAATTTAAGGCATATGTCATTAGCGATATCCACAGCCCTAAAATCGACTGGTCACAGATGCACTGCTCCTGCGACCTATGCGGCCGGGAGGCACAACAGGAAAGCGAGTGGATATTTGTCAACCACGCCTTCCGCGCCACCTTTTTCTGCCCCGCATGCAATCGTTTTCTGCGCCGCACCGTCCGCTTCAAGCAATATTATGACCGGCTGGATATCCGCGGAAAAACCATCGAGCTGGAGCCCCCGGAGGAGGAGGAACAGACTTCCCCTGCACGGATGGAGCCTGCAACAACATAGTGTAAAACGTTAGCCGCCCGGTTCATGCCGGGCGGCCTTTTACTAGCAGCTGCCGAAACAGACTGCTGGCTGTTTTCAGGCTCACTCCAGATTTTCTTCCTCCAAGTCAACCTCGCAGGGATCGTCATCCTGCATCAATTCCCCAAGGCGCACCCTGCGCTCAATCTTCATTTTCTCCACCTGCTGATGAAGCTGCTCCTTTACATTCTCTGCATCTTTGATATTTTTAAGCAAGAGGTGCGGCGTGCTCTTATCAGAGGAGTGTACCAGCACGCTCCCCACGCCAAAAACGCGCTGCCCAAGGGAGCGCTTAACGCTTAAATCCCGCACGCGGTAAAGCAGGACTTCTTCTTCCTCTAAATTAAAAAGCCCGGTTTTGATAAAGAGCCTGTCCTCCGACAGGGCATAACGGGTAAAGGAGAGCGGCATACCTAAAATGCGCTTGCGGTCCTTCCAAAGCATTGCTTGTTTTTGAGCCATCATCATAACCTCCCTGTTCTGTTTTTATTGTAGCAAAGTACGGCGCGCGCTTCAAGAAAAATTCTCTTTTTCCCATAGAAATTTGTAAGGTTTCCTTGGTAAAGAGCATCGGAATATGGTATGATATTGCCCAAGAACGATGAAGGAGCCAATACAGATGAGAATGCGTCACCTTTTGGGAGAAAGATTTAAGGAAACCCCCTCCGACTGCCAGATTGCGAGCCATGCACTGATGGTGCGCGGCGGCTATATCCGCCAGCTGTGCAATGGCATCTACTCGCTTTACCCCCCTGCCCGCCGTATCACCCGGAAGATTGAGCAGATCATCCGTGAGGAGATGGATGCTATCGGCGGGCAGGAGGTACTGTTCCCGGTGGTGATGCCAGCCTCCCTGTGGCAGGAATCCGGCCGGTATGAGAGCATTGGCAGTGAAATGGCCCGTTTTCAGGATCGCAGCGGTGGAGATGTTGTGCTCGGCATGACGCATGAGGAGGCGGCCGTGCAGCTTGCGCGGGGCGCGGCAAAATCCTATGCGGATTATCCCTTTATGATCTATCAGATTCAGACAAAATTCCGCGACGAACCACGCTGCCGGGGCGGGCTGATCCGGGTGCGGGAATTCACGATGAAGGATGCCTATTCCTTTCACACCTCGCAGGAAGATCTGGAGCGTTATTATGAACAATGCCGAAAGGCCTACCGCCGCATTTTTGCCCGTGCAGGCGTGCCGGAGGTGGTGGATGTGAAATCCGACTCCGGCATGATGGGCGGCAGCACCGCGCATGAATTCATGCTGCTGACACCCGCCGGTGAGGATTCCATTGTGCTGTGCGGCAGCTGTGGCTACCGCTCCAACATGGAAGCTGCGGAGTGCGTGATCCAAAACCCGGCAGCTGAGCCCGCGCCGCTGCAAAAAATCGCTACCCCAGGCGTAAAAACAATCGACGAGCTCTGTGCCTTTCTGCACCTCCGGCCGGAGCAAACCTGTAAGGCCGTGGTGTATCAAAAGGATGCGGATGGCCAATATGTAGCCGTTTTCATCCGCGGGGATCTTGAGGTCAATGAAACCAAGCTGCGCAATCTGCTGAAAGCAGAGCTTCACCCCGCCACGCAGATCACGGAGGATAGCGGGCTGACGCCCGGCTCAATTGGCGCAATCGGCCTAAGCGACCGGATTCAGGTGGTCTTTGACCGCTCGATGGAGGGCATCCCATGCACGGTATGCGGCGCGAACGAGGATGGCTACCACCTGACCGGCGTTTCGCTCGAGCGGGACTTGCCGGAAAAGCCGGTATTTTTCGATGTGGCGAAGGCGCTGGAGGGCGGCATTTGCCCGGTTTGCGGCCAGCCCCACCTGCAAATCCGCCGCGGCATTGAGGTGGGCAACATCTTCCAGCTCGGTGAGAAATACACCCGCCCCATGGGGATGCAATATCTCGACCGGGAAGGAAAGCTGCAATACCCCCTCATGGGCTGCTATGGCATCGGTGTGGGGCGGCTGGCCGCCGCTGTGTGCGAGGTGCGGCACGATGATTACGGCCCGATCTGGCCGATGGCAATTGCGCCCTGGCAGGTACATATCTGCGCGCTGAAGGCTGCTGACCCGCAGGTGAAGAAAACAGCGGAGGAGCTCTATGCCCAGCTCAGCCGGGCAGGCGTGGAGGTCATTTTCGACGACCGCCCGGTGAGCGCTGGCGTCATGTTTTCCGATGCAGATCTGCTCGGCGTGCCGCTGCGGCTTGTGGTGAGCACGAAAACCTGTGCCAGGGGGATTGTGGAGCTCGCCGCACGGAATAAAGCCTTCCGAGAGGAGATTGCGCCTGAAGCGGCGTTACAAGCAGTGCAGGCAAAAATCCAATCCGCGCTGGCCGAAGACAAAAAAGGCTGATAGCCCTAATCAAATGCATTGAGCCCCGCAGGAATCGCGCCTGCGGGTTTTTTGTGCAAGCTGTGAGTTTTGTTGCAGCTTGACGTTCCGCCACTGCACCGAGTTCTCCGGCACGCCAGTTTTCCAATGTTTCTTATTCTCCTGTTTTGCTACCACAAGCATTTCTAAAAAGCTCCGCCTTGCGAAGCAGAGTAAAACCTGCTATAATAAATTTCTATCCAAGTTTACGAGGGAAAGGATTCCACAGGAAGGAGAGGCTGGGCCATGCCCATTAAAATTGACAATCAGTTACCCGCCCGGCACAGCTTGGAGCTGGAGAATATTTTCGTCATGTCGGAATCGCGCGCCCTCACGCAGGATATCCGGCCGCTGCGGATTTTAATTCTTAACCTGATGCCGACCAAGATCGAAACGGAAACGCAGCTGCTGCGCCTGCTGAGCAATTCCCCGCTTCAGGTGGAGGTAGAGCTGCTGCAAACGGCTACGCATAAATCGAAAAACACCTCCGCTGAGCATATGCTCAAATTTTACAAGGTCTTTGACGATATCCGTGACGAAAAATTTGACGGCATGATCATCACAGGCGCGCCAGTGGAGCACCTCGCCTTTGAGGAAGTGGATTATTGGGATGAGCTATGCATGATTATGGAGTGGAGCAAAACCAATGTGTACTCCACCTTCCATATCTGCTGGGGCGCGCAGGCCGGGCTTTATTATCACTACGGTGTGCCCAAATACCCACTGGAGGAGAAAATGTTCGGCATTTTCCCGCATCACGCGCTGGATCCATACCACCCGCTCATGCGTGGGCTGGATGATATTTTTTATGTGCCACACTCCCGCCACACGGAGATTCGCCGCTCTGACATTGCTTTGGTGAAGGACTTACAGATTCTCTCCTTTTCCGAGCAGGCCGGGGTGCATCTATTATCGGATATGGAGTGCAGGAACTTCTACTCTACCGGCCACTCCGAATATGACCGCGAGACGCTTGCTAACGAATATTTTCGTGACGTCAAGCGCGGGCTTCCGATCAAAATGCCATACCATTATTTTCCTGATGACGACCCACAGCGCACACCGCCGATGGTCTGGCGCACAGCGGCCAGCATGATCTTCTCTAACTGGCTGAATTACTTTGTCTATCAGCGCACGCCATATGACCTGGCAAATCTATAAACAGGCGCAAACAAAGCCCGTAGACCGTTGTAAATTGGTCTGCGGGCTTCGCTTTTTGTTACACCGCAAATAAAATCCGTAATTACCAATGATTATCCGAAAATTCACAAAACGCTGTCATATCTCGGATTTCGAGCCTTGTTCCGTCATCCAGGCCGACTGTCCCGTTCCATTTGCCGAAGACCTGATGGCAGCGGTTGCCGATCCCTAAAAAGCGGAGGTTCGTAAAATTATCATATTCCGGCGTCATCGTCATTTCAAAGCGGCCGTCGTTGGAAGTGAAAACCCAAGGCGCCATATAATCCTGCGGATCCTTTTCCAAATAAACCTGGTCGATCTTATGCGCTGCGCCATCCAAAAACAGCGTGTTTTCACTCGCTGCGCTCATATCTCCAAAGCCCCAGCCAATTTCAAAGCCAAAAATGCGCCCGTCAGGTAGCCAGTGGCTGCCATTGCCCCAATACCAGCTTTGGATAAACGGCCAAACGCCGCGCCCCCAATCCAGCAGGCCAAAGGCCGTCTCCGGGCGGAATTCAATCACCCTGCTGCCAAGCTTCACCCGGCCGGTGACAGGCATGCAGTTCATTTTCTGGTTCAAATAAAAATGTCCCTTCTGCGCAAAGGGCACCGCCATCACCAGCGATTCGAGGCCTGGCATCACATCATAGAGGATATCAGCCTTAAAATCGCCGCCCTTTCGGTTATGCCCACGCAGCGTCAGGCGGCGTTTGGTCTCCGTCACGTCAAACGACATATAAAAATCTTTTTTATCAATCGTGATGGTGTGCGGGATTTCCGTATTGGCCGGCAAATGGTATTTATCAAACGGTAAAATCGCCAGATCGTTGCACTCAAACTTCTCCCCCGTCTGCCGGTCAAACAAGGTCACGCCGCTCATTCCGCCGTAGGAGAGTGTGCCAATGGTCATCTGCATGGTGTAGCGCTCATTGGTGATTTGATAAAAATCCCATTCCTTAATCCGCAGCGGATTCGCCCGGATGTCACTGCGCACATAATCATAGAAATTGTGAACACAGTAGCCGGGCTCTGCAACATTGCCCTGTGCGTCCAACAGCCGGGTGCGCTTGGTAATCTGATGCTGCATGTGTTTTCTCCTCCCTTTGATTTATGGATTGAAACAATTTTTATTATAGCATTCAAAAATTTTTATGCAATACCAATTCATAAATCGGTTATCATAACCCCAAAAAGCGAAATCCGACTTTCCATTTTGCTTCATATTCTTAACGGGGTTGAACGGAAAGCTGTGCGCCATATTGAAGAAAGATGGAAAAAGCACTTGACTTTGCTGAAAAGTCTATTATAATAATAGTAACGATTATCATTATTGAACAGGTGATTCCCCATGGCGACGATCAAACGTAGCCGTCAGCGTGAAGCGATCCTTGGCGAGCTGCGCGGCAGGTACGACCATCCAACGGCAGAGGAGCTGTATCTCTCCCTAAAAGAGAGAATGCCCAACCTCAGCCTTGGCACGGTTTACCGCAACCTTTCGCTGCTCAGCGAGGAAGGTGCTATCCTAAAGCTCTCCTGCGGCGGTGCGGATCATTTTGACGGCAACACGGCACAGCACTACCACTTTTTATGCCGCCGCTGCGGCCAGCTCTATGACCTGCATATGCCCGTCCTGGCAGAGCTTGACCGGCAGGCGCAGGAATATCTCCCCTGCCCGGTTGAGTATCACCGGCTGATGTTTTATGGCGTTTGCCAAAACTGCATGGAGAAGCACTGATGAAATTCCGGCGGCTGCTCCGCTTGCATTCCATCAGTGGTTCCGGCAAGGAACCCTGTGTGAATAAAGATAATCCAATAAAAAAACAGATGGAGGTAACCAGTCATGAAAAAGTTTGTTTGCAGCGTTTGCGGCTATGTTTATGAGGGCGAGGAGGCCCCGGAGTTCTGCCCCGTTTGCAAAGCGCCCCGTGAGAAGTTTAACGAGGTCAAGGGTGAGATGGTCTGGGCGGACGAACACCGCATTGGCGTTGCGCAGGGCGTAGAAGAGGATGTTGTTGAGGATCTGCGCGCTAACTTCATGGGTGAATGCACTGAGGTCGGCATGTATCTGGCCATGAGCCGCCAGGCGGATCGCGAAGGCTATCCTGAGGTTGCAGAGGCTTATAAGCGCATCGCTTATGAGGAGGCGGAGCACGCGGCAAAATTTGCCGAGCTGCTTGGCGAGGTTGTCGTTGCAGACACGAAGGAAAACCTGCGTGTACGTGTGGAAGCGGAGTACGGCGCAACCGAGGGCAAGCTCAAGCTCGCCAAGCGTGCGAAGGCGCTCAACTATGACGCTATTCATGACACCGTGCACGAGATGTGCAAAGATGAAGCACGCCATGGCAAAGCCTTCAAGGGCCTGCTGGAGCGCTATTTCGGCTAATCAAAAACGAACATTCCCTTTTCGAGCGTGCCCGGCCGCCTTTCTGGCGGCCGGGTTTTTGTGATTTTCCCACTGCTTCACTGCTTGACATTCCCCTCTTCTTTCGATACACTGAGAGCGGTCGCAGCGGTGGGCCGCGATTGATAGACACATGAGGAAGGATGGGATGACATGAAAAAGTGGATCGCGCTTATAATGGCTCTATGCCTGCTCAGCAGCCTTTTGCTCTCCGGCTGCGGCAAGCAGCAGGAAGATTCGGATAGCTGGAAAAAAGAGATATATGACCTCTCCCTCCCCGTGCTGGGGCAGGACGGCTGGTATCTCGTGTTTGAGGATCAATTCAATGGCGACGGCCTCAATCAGGGCATTCAGTTTGGGGAACAATATACCGGCAGCCATGAGATCTGGACAACCTCTCCCCACGCTATTCGCTGGGAAAGCAATGATGCGGACAGACCGGAGCAGGGCTGCTGGTGGTGCCCAGACATGGTGCAGGTGCGCGACGGCAAGGTGGAAATCCACGCACGCTATGACGCCGCCCACGATTGCGGCGGCGACTGCCCTGCCAGCGGCCGCTTCACCGGAGGCATTGAAACCCGGCGCATTGTAGGCGACAACAACAGCAATAAGGGCAGCAACGATGAGATTCTGTTCGGGCAGGCGTTCGGCTATTTTGAAACGCGCGTCAAATTCCCGGACGCGGACGGCCTCTGGTCTGCGTTTTGGCTGCAATCTTCCAATCAGCGCAAGGTTGCGAGCGAGGGCGTAGATGGCACGGAGATCGATGTGTTTGAAAGCGCCTTCCGCAAAAGCAGCGACGGCACGAAGATGGGCCATGCCCTGCTTTGGAACGGCTACGGCGAGTTTGCCAAATCAGAAGGAAGCATCCGAGAGCTGGGGAAGGATTTATACGACGGCTACCATACCTTTGCACTGAAATGGACGCCGGAATACTATGTCTTTTACATCGATGGCGAGCCAACCTGGGCCTCGATGGGAGGCGGCGTTTCAAAGGTGCAGGAGTTTTTGCGCCTGACGGTGGAAATCGACGCAGGCGATGAATCCGGCCCACATGGGCAGGATATCGGCAAATTTGACGAGACCAGCGAAAGCATTTTCTATGTCGACTATGTGAAGGTTTGGCAAAACGAAAACTACACGCCTTACCAGATTGACGACGCAAAATTCCCCGGTGAGCTGGACCTGGCAAATTGATCAGATTCAGATGGCATCTGTGCACATCTGAAACCCTCACCCGACAGACTGAGGCGGCCGCCGGAGGAGATCCCCCTCCGACGGCCGCTTTTTGTATGTATCCCCCGCTCAGGGTCACACACCTTCCGACTTTTTAATTCTGAAAATCAGGCGCAGGATTCCGCTCAAAAGCTTTGGGCTACGGAAAGAGACAACTTTCATACCAGATCCCCCTAACAAAAGTTTCTGCACAGAGCTACGCCGAACAATACCAGCAGAGCAGCCAACACGGCCAGCAAAAACTGTGCCGGGAAAAAGCGGGCCACTAAAAGCCCCAGCCCGAACGCAATTAAGATCAATCCCCTGCTACTTTTCCGGTATCTCACAGGCAGCACCGCCCCGGCGCAAGATGAAGGGCACAGGCCCTTCGAGCATCTGCTTGCTCACATGCTCACTTTAGTATATGCCGGAACTGAAAAAGCGTGCCTTTCTACGTCCAATCGTTCTAATCCCTTGAAAACAGCAGCAACAGCGTTCCACTTGCAACAGAGACTTCCGCACCGGAGGGCAGCACCTCGTTGCTGACACCAAGCGTGCAGTAGGGGGGCATAGGATAATCCTCCAATGGATATTGGACGCCGCGCAGGCACACACCTTGTGCAGCGCCGCCATATGGGAAAACAGACATTTTAAAACCGGACCGGAACGGCACGGAGATGCTGCCATCCCGCAGCAAACACACGATATTTTTTTCATCCCGCAACACAGCGCTTGCCCCATGCTCCAACGCATAGGCCAGCACCGTAAAATTCGCCACCGTGTGATCTAGCCGGCCGCCTAAGCCGCCCAGGATCAAAAAATCATGAAAGCCGCGCTCCAGTCCGGTTTTTAGCGCCAGAAGCATATCGGTATCATCCTTCTCCGGCGGGTAGGAGCAGATTTCACAGGATAGATCCGTCGGCAGACGGGAGGAATCAAAATCGCCAAGCAGCAGATCCGGGCGGAGCCCCATGTGGCTGGCGTGCAAATATCCTCCATCTACGCAGAGAAGAAAATCCCCCGGCTGAAAAAAAGACGCGCATGCCTGGTAATCTTGGATCGGGGCCGCGCCCAAAAGAACACATCGAGCCATCACAACACACTACCTTCCTCGCCCATCAAGCTCCCATTCCTTCAGGGCCTTTGCCGCCTCATAGAGGGCAACATAGCTCTCATGCCGCTGCCGGTTAATCTCCCCCTTCTCAACTGCGCGTAGGATGGCGCACCCGCGATCCCGCGTATGCGTGCAGCTGGAAAAACGGCACTGGCCTAGATAGGGCAAAAACTCCGGGAAGCAGAAGGGCAGCTCCTCTTTCCGGAGCACCTCGCTTTTTTCCAAATCCAGAGAGGAAAAGCCGGGCGTATCTGCAACCAGACCACCAGCCAAATGAAAAATTTCGGATTGGCGGGTAGTGTGCCTACCGCGGCCCAGCTTATCGCTGATCTCGCCAGTCGGCAAGCACAGAGAGGCATCCAGGCAGTTGAGCAGGGAAGATTTTCCCACGCCGGAATTGCCGGTAAAGGCGCTCAGCTTCCCAGCAAGGATGGGCCGAAAGGCCTCCACCCCATCCCCCGTTTTGCACGAAACTGAAAAAGCCGGGATGCCCGCCTGGCGGTAAATGCCGGTGAGCGCATCCGCATTACAGAGATCGGTTTTTGTGAAAACCATCACCGGCGCAATCTGTTTAGAGACGGCGATGGCCGTCAATTTATCCAGCAGAAAAAGGTTTGGGGATGGCTCGCAGGAGGAGGCCACAATAATCAGCTGCTCCAGATTGGCAAGCGGAGGGCGGCGCAAAAAATTTTTACGTGGCAGAATCTCATCGATTGTGTTTTCCCGCCCCGCTTCGCCCAGAGTAATGCGCACAGCATCCCCTACAAGCGGCGTCTGCCTGCGTTTGCGAAAAACGCCTCTCGCCCTGCATTCATATACCGCATCGGCGGCTTCCACATAATAGAAGCCGCCGATGCCTTTTTGCAATAAACCGTTTAATTGCACCGTCAATCCCACATTTCGCGCGTTCGCTTTATTCGGCCGGCGTTGTTCCAGAGGGTGATGTTTCTCCTCCGCCGATCATCCCGCCAGAGCTCACTGTGATTGTCACTGTGGAGCCATAGCTTGCCGTCCGCCCCTCTACCGGCCTCTGCATGAAGACCTCGCCGGAGGGCGTATTCAGGCTTGTGTTGGTTTCCACCTGAACCTGGAAGCCATAGGCTCTCAATTCCTCTTCAGCCGCAGCCTGCGTCATGCCAAGCACATTCGGCACAGACACTTTAAAGTTATCGTAATTATAGCTTTCGTTTGTCTTTGTGCCGGTTGCAAAATCAAAGGTGCACTCATAGATGGTGTCGCCATTCAGGGTGACTGTCAGCTGCCGCCCAGTGCCGCTGCCGGTGATCGCCATATCGACAGGGCTGCCATTGAGCAGGACCGTGTTATTATAGACGTTCTCCGTGCCATCCAAATAGACACGCAGCGTTGCCTCCATATTCCGGACGCTCGGCATGTTATCCAGCCGGATGGTATATTCTTTTGGTTCGCCGCTGCCATTGCTGAGCACAACTCCAACCTTTGTGTTTTTCGGGACGGACGTGCCTGCGCGGAAATCCTGATCGATTACCGTATCCTTCGGATATTCGCTATCCTCATACTGGATGTTGCTGGTGTCAAGTTCCAGGCCCACGCTCTCCAGAATCATCCGGGCGACCTCCAGCGTGTTCTTGCCCACTTCCAGATCAGGCATCTCTACAGAGTTGGTATCCTCCCCGGTGTTGACCTGGATATAGACAGTCGTTCCCGCTGCGGCCTTTGTGCCACCATTCGGGATGGTTTGGATCACCTGCCCCTCTTCCAAATCGCTGTCATAAGCGGCAATCGGATCACTGGAGACATTAAAGCCCCTGGCAATCAACGTCTGCTTTGCCTCCTCAAAAGAGGAACCGCGCACCGATGGGATTTCAATATCCTCTCCGCTGCGGACAAGCTTGATGACGATCTTGCCATTTTTACGCATCGTCTTCCCTTCTTCATAAGCAGGGGACTGCTCCGCAACCGTATTGGGCGCCTGCGTAGAATCCGAGATCGTTTCCTCAGAAATCACAATATCATAATCAGCATATGTGGTATCCAGATTAGGCTCGATATCATTATAGTAATTCAAACCGACCAGCTTGGGGATGTCGACGCGGCTGCCACCCAACACGCCGGTGCCAAACAGAATACCAATAATAATGCCAACAACAGCCAGCCCGGCCACAATCCCAATCAGGATGGGAATCGCCTTTTTGCGGGCGGGCGCCTCTTGTTCATAGGTGTCCTCCGCCACCGGCGGAACGGCAGGACGAAGCTTGCCCGTATCCTCAATATATTTTGTAGGCTCCGTATCCACAAAAAATGTGTAATCAAATTTGATATCCGGATTCCGTTTAAACTCATCCAGATCCAGCAGCATCTCCGCAGCGGACTGATACCGGTCGCGTACATCCTTCTGCATGGCCTTCATCGTAATCTGCTCCAGCCCGATCGGGATCTGATCGTTGATCTCACGTGGGCTCTTCGGGTCAGATTGCAACTGCATGATCGCCACAGAAACAGCGCTATCTGATTGGAAGGGAAGCTGCCCCGTCAGCATCTCATAAAGCACGACTCCGACAGAATAGATATCCGCTTTATCGTCGGTAATCTCCCCACGGGCCTGCTCCGGGCTGATATAGTGAACGGAGCCAATGGCGCTCTCCGTCATGGTGCGGGTTTCGCTGCGGCTAAAGCGCGCAATGCCGAAATCTGTCACCTTAATATTGCCGTTTTGCAGCAGCATAATATTTTGCGGCTTGATATCACGGTGCACAATCCCTTTATCATGCGCGTGTTGAAGAGCGCGCAGGATCTGCGTGACGAAATGCAGGGCTTCCTTCCAGTTGATGACCTTTTGCTGCTCAATATACTCCTTCAGGGTGATTCCTTCCACATATTCCATTACGATATATTGCAGCCGGTCTCCAAAGCTGACATCGTAGACCTTCACAATGTTGGGATGGGAAAGCACTGCGATCGCCTTGGACTCATTCTTAAACCGGCGGCGGAACTCTTCGTTTTGAAGAAACTCCTCCTTGAGGATTTTCACGGCGACGATTCTGTCGTCGATGTTATCGTAGGCCTTGTACACCACAGCCATTCCACCGACGCCAATGAGCTCCTGAATCTCGTAGCGGCCGTCTAACCGCTTTCCAACGTAATTCTCCATGTGTAACCATCCTTTCATACAAACCGGAAGTGACAGCGCATCAATAGGTAATAGCAACTACCGTGATATTATCGCCGCCACCGTGCTGGTTGGCAAGATCGACCATCTGCTGGGCGGATTCATAATACCCACTGCTCTTGGCAATTTGGAAAATCTCATCCGTCTCCAAATAGTTGGTCAACCCATCTGTGCACAGGAGGAGCACGTCATCCGGCTCCATCCTGTCTTCACAAAAATCTATATCAACTGTCTCATCGACACCGAGAGCACGTGTAATAATATTTTTTCTCGGGTGCGCCTTCGCCTCATCCGGCGTCAGCCTTCCAGTCTCCACCAGCTCCTGCACAACGGAGTGATCCCGCGTCATTTGGATAAGCCCCTCCGAGGAGATTTTATAGGCCCGGCTATCGCCCACATGCGCCACCCGTGCCATATGATCTGACAGGATCGCGGCAACCACCGTCGTCCCCATCCCGTGCAGCTCCGGGTTAGAACTGGCCAGGTCAAAGATGCTGACATTGGCTGCCGCCACAGCGGAAGCCAGCATGTTTCGAATGGAATTACCGCTCATTCCATCCCGATACTGAGCGGTGATCTGCTGAGAGATCATCTTCACTGCGGTAGAGCTCGCTACATTTCCGCCAGCTGCGCCCCCCATGCCGTCGCACACAACGGCCCACGCAACGCCCCCGGGCAATTCCCCTGCAGCGTAGGAATCCTGATTGGAATCCCTCACTCTTCCAATATCTGTTTTCGCCACAATTCTCACGTATGTCCCTCCCTTTGCCGGGATAAATATCCGCGCCTCAGCTGCCCACAGGAGGCATTGATATCTGCGCCAAGCGTGCGGCGAACCGTCACCTGAATACCGCGCTCCTCCAAAAGCTTGGAAAACCGCTCCAAGCGCTCCTTCGAGCTGCGGTGGTAATCATTCTCCCGCACCTCATTTGCAGGGATCAAATTCACGTGGCAGAGCATCCCCTTCAGCCTGCCCGCGAGCTCCCGCGCGCAATCGTCGGAATCGTTTACATTTTGGATCATCGCATATTCAAAGGAGATCCTACGGGAGGTTTCCCGCACATATCTCCGGCACGCACTGAGTAATTCATCAACCCCCCACCTGCGGTTGACCGGCATGATCCGGGAGCGCACCGCATCGTTTGGGGCGTGGAGGGAAACGGAAAGCGTCAGCTGTAAATGGTGGCTGAGCAGCTTTTCAATGCCGGGCACAATCCCACAGGTGGAAAGGGAGATATTCCGCATGCTGAGATGAAGCCCTTTCTCATCTGTGGCAAGCCGCAAAAAGCGCAGAACGTTTTCAAAATTATCCAGCGGTTCCCCCATCCCCATTAATACGACGTGAGAAACGCGGACATTCCGATCCCTCTGCGCCGCATGGATTTGCCCCAGCATCTCGGACGGCTCCAGATTGCGGACAAAACCGCCAATGGTGGACGCGCAAAACGAGCAACCCATTTTGCAGCCTACCTGCGAGGAAACGCAGAGCGTATAGCCATACTTATAACGCATCAGGACAGATTCGATCAGCGCACCGTCATGCAGGCGGTAAAGATACTTCACCGTGCCATCCAGCGCAGAAATCAACCGCCTTTCAATCTCGCAACCTGGGATCGTAAACCGGCTGCGCATCCAATCCCGAAAGTGCTTCGGCTGATCCGTCATCTCATCAAAGCCGGAAACGCCCTTCTTTTGCAGCCAGGCATACACCTGCGCAACGCGGTAGGACGGCTGACCGGCAGCAGACAGCGCCTCTTTCAATTCCTCCTCCGTCATGGAGCGGATATCCGTCGGATTCAAACGCTCACCTCTTGAAACGACGCAATATAAAAGCCGTCATGCCCCCTGTCCTGCGGGAACAGCGTCAGGAAGCCGTACGCATCCCGCCGCCCCTGTGCCACCTCAGGCAGGACCGGCGCCGGGCGGAACATAGGATACTCCTGCAAAAAGCGCCCGCAAACCGCCTCGTTTTCATCCGGGTTTAACGTACAGGTAGAGTAGATTAAACGCCCGCCCTTTTGAACATAACGAGAGGCATTACAGAGTATAAGGTACTGCAAAGCGGGCAATTTGTCAACCTCCGACCTTGATTTATAGCGGATTTCCGGCTTGCGCCGCACAACGCCAAGCCCAGAACAGGGGACGTCGCACAATACACGATTCGCCTGGCCAAGCGATGGACAATAGCAGCTGGCATCCGCGACCTCCGCCTGAACCGCCGCCAGCCTCAGCCGCTGCGCCCCCTCTGTGATAAGCGCCGTACGGGAGGGATACAGGTCAAATGACCTGACACATCCTTTCCCCTGCATCCGCTGCGCCAGGGTAAAGCTTTTCCCACCCGGGGCGGCGCACAGGTCGAAGACCGTCTCCCCCGGCTGCGCACCCACAGCCGCACAGCACAGCTGTGAGGCGGCATCCTGCACATGAAACAGGCCCTGCCGGTAAGCGCTCAGCCGCTCCACCGCACCGGCCCGCTCCAGCTCCAGCGCATCCATAAGCCCCGGCACGGGGCGGGCTTCGACGCCCTCCTCCTTCAGCAGGCGCGTGAGCTCCAGCGTCGAGGTGCGCAGCGTATTCACCCGGATTGTGAGCGGAGCTGGCGCTTCACAGGCCTTTAAAATATCAAGCGCAGCTTCGCGCCCGTAGGCGTTGCTCCAGGTGTGAATCAGCCATTCCGGGAAGGAGTAATGAACCGAGAGCGCGTAATCCCTCCCCTGCTGCGCATCCGGCAGCCGCAGCCCAGCTGCTTCCACCTTGTGCAAAACAGCGTTCACCAAGCCGGCAGCAAAGGCGCAGCCGTTCTGCTTAACGAGCAAGACACTCTCACTCACGGCGGCGCGCGCCGGAATTTTATCCATAAAAAGCAACTGACATACGCCCAACCGCAGTGCAGCGAGCACCTCGGGCCGCAGCTTTTTCAGCGGCTGCCGCAGATAGAGCGCCAGCTGATAATCAATGGTTAGCAGCCGCTCCTGCACGCCATAGACCAGCGCAGCCGCCAGCGCAGCGTCGCGCTCCGGCAGGCGGCTGCGGCTCAGCGCGGCATCCAGCGCCAAATTGGAATAGGCGGCGTCGCGCTGCATGCGAACAAGGGCCTGAAGCGCCAGCTGACGGGCCGTTATCGCCATAGAATCCCTCCGTTTTGCTCAATCATTCCTGCGCCCTGCAAAGAGCGCAAGTAGACGCAGCAGATTTGCGAGAGAGACCACGAGCGCCGCCACATAGGTCATCGCGGCAGCGCGCAACACGCTACGTGCCCCTGGCAGCTCCCGCTCAGAGAGCATGCCGGTCTCATCGATCACGCTGACAGCGCGGTGGCTTGCGTTAAACTCCACCGGCAGCGTCGCCAGCTGAAAGATCACCACCAGAGAATATAGCAGCAGGCCGATATTCACCAGCAGATCTGCGCCAAAGATTAGGCCCGCTACCGCCAGCGGAATACCGAGCGTGGAGCCGATATTGCACACAGGCAGAATCGCACTGCGGATTTTGATAGGTAGATATCCTTTCGCATATTGAACAGCGTGCCCAGCCTCATGGCAAGCAATGCCGATTGCAGCAACCGAGGCGCTCCCATACACCCCGTCGGACAGACGGATCACATTGGTGCGCGGGTCGTAGTGATCCGTCAATTTTCCGTTCACACGCTCAATGCGCACCTCTGTCAGGCCATAATGGCGCAGCACATTCATGGCTGCATCCGCCCCTGTCAGGCCGCTTACCACACGCACCTGTGCATATTTTGCATAGGCGCGCTTAACGCCTATCTGGGCAATCAATGCCAGCACCAGTGCCGGCACAACCAAAATTAGATAATAATAATCCAAATGAAATAAAAAGAAATTCATGCGTTCACTCATCCTTTCAACGGGCCGGAGGGCCACAGGGGAGCAAGGCTCACTCCCCCAGGATGGTTCCCTCCTGAATGGGATGCCCACGTAAAAAGTCAGCCGCAGCCATTCGCTTGCCTCCCTCCGGCTGCACGCAGATGAGAGCGAGCAGCCGGCCGTCTCCGCATACAACCCGAATACAATCCTTACCGCTTGCCACGGCGCCCGCCGGGCCTGCGCTGGATTCCTCCTCCAGGCGGGAGGTGTGCACTTTCAGCTGCCTGCCCTGCAGCCTGGTAACCGCAACCGGCCATGGGGAAAGGCCGCGGATCTGATTGTGTATCTCCTGCGCGGGTTTTGACCAGTCAATCGGGCAGAGAGATTTATCCAGCATCGGCGCATAGGTGGAATCTTCCTCCCGCTGAGGTTCCCGCCGCAGGGAACCGCTTTGTAGGGCATGGAGTGTGTCAGACAGCAGCTGCGCACCCATTTGCGATAAACGGTCGTGCAGCCCGCCGGCCGTTTCATCTGCGCCGATCGGCGTCTCGGCCTTTAATAGCATATCCCCCGTATCCAGCCCGGTATCCATATACATCGTCGTCACGCCGCTTTTTTGATCGCCGCGCAGGATCGCCCACTGGATCGGCGCCGCGCCGCGCAGCCGGGGCAGCAGAGAGGCATGCACGTTAATGCAGCCATATTCCGGCAGCTCCAGCACCGCGCGCGGCAAAATTTTGCCATAGGCCACCACAATGATCAGCTCTGGCGCAAGCTCACGCAGCTGCGCGAGTGTTTCCTCCGTTTTTATGGAGATGGGCTGAAACACTGGAAGCCCCGCTCGCTGTGCTGCCTGCTTTACTGGCGGCGCAGCCATTGCGTAGCCCCTGCCCTTTGGTTTATCCGGCTGTGTAAACACACCTGCGACCTCGTGGCCATCCGCGAGCAGCCGCTCCAGGCACGGCACGGCGAACTCCGGTGTGCCCATAAATACAATCCGCATGAATCCGATCCGCTCCTTTTCTGCTATGCGTTTGAGGACTGAAGCGTTTCGCCCGGCGCCAGGCGCTGTGTAAATAGGATGCCATCCAGGTGATCGATCTCGTGGCAGAAGCAACGCGCCTTCAGACCCTCGCCCTGATACACGCACCATTTGCCCTCGCGGTTTTGCGCCTTCACCTTAACAACTGCCGGGCGAAGCGTCGCCCCATATTTGCCAGGCACGGAGAGACAGCCCTCATTCTCGCGCTGCTCGCCCTGCGCATCAATGATCTCCGGATTGATCAACTCCAGATAGCCGTCGCCCACATCGACTACCACCACGCGGCGCAAAACGCCCACCTGAACGGCGGCCAGCCCTGCGCCCTCCGCATGGTACAGCGTTTGCTTCATATCATCCAAAAGCTCTGCCAGGCGGCCGTCAAACTTCTCAACCGGACGGCTTTTTTTAGCTAAGATCGGGTCGCCCTCCGTTACAATATTTCTCAAAGCCATGCGGCATCCATCCTTTCCAGTTATCTGCTTCATATCAGCGGCGGTTTTCTTTTATTTTACACCATAAATATGGAATATCTATGAAGAGCGTTGTCAACAGCGCAAATTTTTCAGGAAGCGCCTTGGATCAGCCATAAATATAGCCTAATACATCCCTTCCGGATTCATATCCGCATAGATCGTGACCTCTTTAAACCGCGCATCCTTTGGGAACTGGGTGAGCAGCTGCGCAATCATCGCCCGGAAGCCCTGCGTATTGCGGCACTTAATGATCAACCGGTAGCGGAATTTGTTGCTGAGCTTGGCAATGCGCGGCGGCATGGGGCCCAGCACAATAAACTTCTGCTCCGGGTAATTGCTCTGGCTCAAGGCCTTGAGCTGCTCCAAAAAGCATTTGGAGGCCGATTCCACCTGTACCTCCTTCCCCCCTACAAAGCCGATGCACAGCATATCGCAAAACGGGGGGTAGATCATGGCGCGGCGCAACAAAATCTCCGTCTGATAAAACGCATCATAATCCTGACGGGCCGCCAAGCGGATGACGGGGTTTTCGGGCGTGAGCGTCTGGATAACGGCACGGCCCCTCATGCCGCCCCGCCCAGAGCGGCCCACCACCTGCGTGAGCAGCGCAAAAGTGCGCTCCAAGCTGCGGTAATCATCGTTATACAGCTGCTGGTCGGCAGAAATCACGCCTACCAGCGTCACATTGGGAAAATCGAGCCCCTTTGCCACCATCTGCGTACCCAGCATGATGTCGTATTCCCCGCGCGCAAAAGCGGCCAGCTTATCCTCATGCGCATAGCGGGACATGGTGGTATCCGCATCCATGCGCAACACGCGCGCATTGGGCAGCAGCTGTGCAAGCTCATCCTCCACCCGCTGCGTCCCGGAGCCCGCATAGCGGACATCCTGCGCCCCACATTCCGGGCAGGTATCCCGAAACGGCTCGGAATAGCCGCAATAATGGCACATCAGCCGCCCGTTTGCACGGTGATAGGTCAGTGAAATGCTGCAATGCGGGCAGGTGACCACGTGGCCGCAGGAACGGCAGGCAACAAAGGTATGGTAGCCGCGGCGGTTCATCAGCAGGATGGACTGTCTGCCCTCTGAAAGGGTTTGGCGAAGCTCCTCAAACAGGCGGCGGCTGATCGCCGTCCGGTTGCCGGCTGCGCTCTCTGCGCACAGGTCAACGGTGACCACCTCCGGCAGGACAGCGCCGCCGTAGCGTTCATCCAAAACATTCAGCGTGTAGCGGCCGCTTCGGGCTGCAGCATAGCTCTCCACAGCAGGTGTGGCGGAGGCCAGCACCAGAAGCGCCTTGTGCTGCGCACAACGGAATTTGGCCACGTCGCGCGCGTGATAACGCGGGGAGGATTCGGATTTATAGGTGTGCTCCTGCTCCTCATCCATCACAATCAGCCCAATATTCTCAAAGGGCGCAAATACCGCGCAGCGCGTGCCGATAACGATCCCCGCTTCGCCGTTTTTCACTCGTTTCCACTCATCCAGCCGCTCCCCTAGGGAGAGAGCACTGTGAAACACGGCGACCTTTTCGCCATAGCGGCGGCGGAAAATTGCCACTGTCTGCGGTGTGAGAGAAATTTCAGGCACCATTACAATTACTCCGCGCCCCTGTGCGGAGACTTCGTCGATCATGCGCAAAAAAACCTGTGTTTTTCCGCTCCCGGTTACGCCGAAGAGCAGAGAGACGCCGCCCTGCCCACGCCGGTACTGCTTGAGCAGGCTTTGAAAGGCAGCCTCCTGCTTTTGTGTCAGCCGAATGGGCGGCGCACAGACCTGCTCTGGCTCCGGCGAGCTTGGCTGTGCCGGCGTGCGGTAAACCTCGCTATCGTAGTAAGCGACGGCGCCTTTTTTTTCAAGCGCTGCAATCACGGCGGGCGTTACCCCCGTAAAATAGCACAGCTCCTTGACGGAAGCACAGCCCACATCCTGCAGGACGTCCGTCACAGCGCGCTGCTTTTGCGTCAGCGGAGGGCGCAGGCTCTCCAGCTCCTCCTGTGTCGCGCACAGGCGCGCCATACGCACCGTTGCATCTCCCACGCGCCGCACAGCCTCATCATTGCGGAGGATCAGCCCCTTTTGCACCAGCCGCTGCAGCACGCTGGTATCCCCATTGAGCCCGGCCTGGCGTAAAATCTGCTCCTCTGAAACATAAATCCGCCGTTTTCGCAGCAGCTCCAGCACCACGTGCTCCTGCTGCGGCAGAGTGAAGGCCTGCGCCGCGCCCTGCTGAGAGACGGCGTATTTCACATGATGGCGGAGATTGATCCCGCTGGGCAGCACTGTGCGCACAGCCTCATAGAGGGTGCAAAAAGTATGCGCCTTGAGCCAAACCGCCAGGCGCAGCATCTCCTCATTTAAAATTGGGGTGTCATCCAGCACGGTGGACACCTGCTTGAGCGGGCCCGCCTGTTCCTCTTCAGAAAGGGAAAAAAGCATACCAAACCGCTTACGGTTCCCCTTGCCGAATGGGACGCTGACGCGGCACCCCGGCAGCGCGCGCCCCCGCAGGGAATCCGGAACACGATAATCGTATGCTTTGTCAAAATGGTAGGCGACGTTTTCCACCGCCACCTTAGCAACCAATATATGGGCCATGGATACCCCTTCTGCCTGCCTGCGGCCTGCAAACGGGCTTTTACAGGTCGCGGATTTCCTCAGGCTCTACAATTTCATATTTGCCGTCGAGCAGCTCGCCCAAGGCGATGCTGACGGGCTTCTCCGTGAGATGCTCGCCGTTAAACTGCGCCTCATCTGCAATGGCGCGCGCACGCTTTGCAGTAGCCGTTACCAGAGAATACCGGCTGATATTGTTTTTCAGCAATACGCTTAAATCGGGATTAAACATGCTCCAATACCTCTTTTACAAATGAATTCATGCGGGAAGCTCTCAGATTTTCCGCCTGGATGATGGCGCAGATATCACTCACCGCATAATCAAGAATATCATTAACAACGATATAATTATATTCACCGGACCGGGCAATTTCATCCTTTGCGATGCGCATACGCGTTTCAATATCCTTTTCGCACTCACTCTCCCGATTGCGCAGCCGCTGCTCCAGGGCCTGCATGGAAGGCGGCATCAGGAAAATGCTGACCACATCCGGATACATCCGGCGAATTTTCTCCGCGCCCTGCACCTCAATCTTCAGAATGACGGTTTTCCCCTCCGCCAGCCATTGATCGACCGGGTCACGCGGTGTGCCATAGTAATTTTCGCCATACTGTGCATACTCGAGAATTTCATCCCGCTCCAGCTTTTGCAGAAAATAATCCTTGGTGACAAAATAATAATGGAAACCATCAATCTCCCAATCACGCGCTGCACGGGTGGTTAGCGAAATGGAAAGCTGCACATTGGCATCCCGCTTCGCCAGCCGCTCCAGGATCGTATCCTTTCCGGAGCCGGACGGGCCGGATAAAATAAACAGCATTCCCCTCTTTTTTTCACTCATCGTCCGGCGCGCCCTCCTCATCGATCTCATCCTCGTCATCGTTAAGCCGGTTTGCCACCGTCTCAGATTGCAGATAGGTGAGAATGACATGATCGCTGTCTGTAATAATCACGGCGCGCGTGCGGCGCCCGTGCGTTGCGTCAATGAGCGTGCCCCGCTCCTTACAATCCTGAATGATCCGCTTGATTGGAGCGGACTCCGGGCTGACGATGGCGACCAGCCGGTTGGCGTTGACCATATTGCCAAAGCCGATGTTGATGAGCTTCATTCTGTCTCCTCCCGCGAATTGCCCAGAGGGCCGGAAAGCAGCCGGCTACCCTGCCGCTTCCATCAAATTATTCGATGTTTTGCACCTGCTCACGGATTTTTTCAATCTCCGCCTTGATATCCAGAACCTTGCGGGCAATCTCCACATCCTGCGCCTTGGAGCCGATGGTGTTTGCCTCGCGGTTCATCTCCTGCACCAAAAAATCCATCTTCCGCCCAATTGCCTCATCCGCCTCAAAGAAGGCGTGCAACTGGCTGATATGGCTGCGCAAGCGCACCGTCTCCTCATCCACGGCCACCTTATCGGCGTAAATCGCCGCCTCTGTCAGGATCCGCTGCTCGTCCACCTTCGCGTCGGCCAAAACTTCCTGCATCCGGGCAAGCAGCTTTTCCCGGTACAGACGCACCGTCTCCGGCGAACGCACTTCAATAAAGGCGACATCCTCCAAAATCCGATCCGCCCGGGAGAGGATATCCGCCCGCAGGCGCTCGCCTTCCCGCTCACGCATTTGCACACAGGCCTCTACAGCCCGCTGGGCAACCGCTTGGACGGCAAGCCATATCTTCTCCTCATCCGTTTCCACCTTGTGGATGGAAAGCACATCGCTAAAGCGCCCCAATGCACAGGCCGAAATATCATCCTGCACGCCGTAGCACTCCACCAGCTCCCGCAGCGCGGCTACATATCCCTCCGCCAGCGGCTGGTTGACCTGCACGGTCACCCCTGCATCCTCCAGCAGATCAAGCTGGACGAAGCATTCCACCTTGCCCCGGGAAAGGTACTGCATTACAAGCCGCTTAAGCCGCTCCTCCAAAAAGCCGTAGTTACGCGGCGCCTTGACGGTGAACTCAAGGTAACGGTGATTGACGCTTTTGCATTCCACGGCGATCTGCATCCCGTCGATAAGATCCTCCGCGCGGCCATAGCCCGTCATGCTTTTTACCATCGGCGTTCTCCTCTTTCATAGAGGGGGGACGACACTTGGTGCACGCCGCCCCTACAAGGGTGGGAAGCATTTGCGCCGGCAGGCCGGAGCACACGATGCTTTATCGTGTATTTTAACAAAAACGGATACGGTTTGTCAAATAAAAATCCCATGCGCTTTTACGGAGTCACTCCTGCATCAGCGGGAGGATCGAGCCGATATCCAGTAACTTCTCCCCCTCCGGCAGCAGGTTGTGGCAGCTCACGCCGTGCCGCTCTAAAAAGGCAAGGATCTTGCCGCCATCCGGATGTGTGCTCACATCCCCTGCAAACGCCATGGTGGAGGCATCGAGCTTCCCGCAGCAGCCGCCGATAAACCCATAGCCATAGCCCGGCAGGCGGATACAGCCGGGGATGATCTTGAGCACCTCCAGCCCCGCTGCACGCAACGCGGAAAAAAGCCCCCCATCCGAGGTGATCACCGCCGTATCCGACACAATACACAGACTGCATTTTGCATAGCCCTGCCGGACGTCGATCACCTCAAGCCCCATCTGCTCAGCGGCCTCTAAAATCTCCGGCGCAGTATGGCCGGCATTACAGACAAGCCGTTCCCCCACGCGGGCCGCATTGAGCAGCACATCGCCCGGGTAGCGTGGCGCCAGTTCCTTCCGAAGAAACGAAACGGAAAGGCCAAACCCGCAAAGCGCATTGTGCAAGCGGTGCTCCCCCCGCGCTACCAGAACAGTGCCATCTCCCACCGGATGCGCCAGCAAATCGGCATGCCGGCACATCGCGGCAGGCAGGCTACGGTTTGGGCCGGCCGCCAGCGTCCATACGCCCAGTGCCTCCAACGAGCGGATCACACGCGGATCCACGCTGCCCACAACAGCGGCCACCACCCTCCCGTTGGGAAGATTGGGCACAGGGACAGGGAGCATATATATTTTCTCCTTTCCTGATGCAATGATTTTGGAAACAGCAGCGCCGCAGGCCCGGCTACGGCGCATCCTGATTAAAGGGGACGTATATGCCCGGCTTTTTTTCACACAATAGGTATGCACCGGCGCATCAGAAACATAACGCCGCCCGGCCGACCGGATTCCCCCATCCGAGCAGCGGCGCGGCGCTGTGCGCCTGAGGCGCCGGTACAGCTGCCAGCGCGAGAGCACGGGAGGAATGCAGAGGATGAATTTCATTCCATGCAGCGCAGACTGCCGCTTTCAATCCGAAGGCTGCTGCACGCTGCGCCAGGCATCGGGTGTGAACAGCATTCATAAGGAGTGTGTCTATTTTACCCCCCGCGAACGGAAAACGCCGCCCGGGAAGCTCACCCGATGATCGCTTCAAACGCCTCACGCACCGTACGCACACCCACGATTTCAATGCCCTGCCGGACGCTTGCAGACAATTGCTTGAGGCTGTGCTTTGGCACCACGCAACGGCGAAAGCCCAATCGAGCCGCCTCGTTAATCCGCTGCTCCGTATTGCCCACGGCGCGAATCTCCCCCGCAAGGCCAATTTCGCCAAAAGCCAGCACATCCTCCCGCACCACGCAATCCTTCAGGCTGGAGACAAGCGCCAGCGCAACGGATAAATCCGCCGCTGGTTCGTCCAGGCGGAAACCGCCAACCACATTCACATAGGCATCCATATTTCCAAAGAAATAACCTGCCCGCTTTTCCAGAACTGCCAACAGCATGGACATCCGGTTATAATCAAACCCTGTAGCCATACGGCGCGGCGTGCCGAAGCCCGTGGGCGCCACAAGCCCCTGCACCTCGGCCAGGATGGGGCGGGAACCCTCCATCACACAGGCAACGCAGGTGCCCGAGGCATTTTGCGGCCGCCCGGAGAGTAGCATCAGCGAGGGGTTTTCAACCTCTCTGAGCCCATTGTCAAGCATCTCAAACACGCCAATTTCATTGGTAGAGCCATAGCGGTTTTTCACCGCCCGCAGAATCCGGTAGGAGAGATGCCTGTCCCCTTCAAAATAAAGCACTGCGTCCACAATATGCTCCAGCACCTTCGGACCCGCAATATTACCATCCTTATTGACATGGCCGACCACGATGATGGGGATATCTACGCTTTTGGCCGTGCGCATAAGCAGGCCGGTGCATTCCCGCACCTGCGTAACGCTGCCGGAGGAGGAGGCAACGTCCGTGTGATTCATCGTTTGGATAGAATCAATGATGACAAGCTCCGGACGTTCGCTTTGAATATATTCTGAGATCAACTGTACATCGGTTTCGCACATAATGGAAAGATTCGGCGTGGAAACGCCAAGTCGCTGGGCGCGCAGCTTAATCTGATGCGCGGATTCCTCTCCGGATACATACAAAATACGCAGCGACTCGCCCAAGAAACCACAGATTTGCAGCAGGATCGTCGACTTACCAATGCCCGGATCGCCGCTTAACAGCACCAGTGAGCCCTTCACAATCCCTCCACCTAGCACGCGGTCCAGCTCCTTAAGGCCGGTGGTATACCGGTGCTCTGTATCAGCGGAAATATCTTCGAGCTGCACCGCACGAGGCATACTGCCGGAGCGCACTTTCGCCGGGGAGGCCGCAGCCGGCGTGCGCAGCTCCTCCATCATGGTATTCCACTCGCCGCAGCCAGGGCATTTCCCATACCATTTGGGGCTTTCATAACCGCACTGGCCGCACACAAAAATACTCTTTGACTTTTGTGCCATAGGGCTATCACCTTTCTTTCCATATGAAACGTAACGCGTTAGTCGAGGGCAATCAATGAAATTTACGCTCCCAGATAATTCAGCACGCCGTAGAAAATGGCGAGCGCAAGCTCGCTCTGATAAGCTTCTACACAAAGCTTTGCCGCTTCCTGCGCATTGGATAGAAAGCCGCACTCCACCATGATCGCGGGCGCTTGTGCTTGATAAAGCAAGTAAATATCCGTACCGGATTTTTTAATTTTTCGAGCGTTCCCTGGCTGGAGCAGCCCTATCACCGCCTGCTGGATGGACTCCGCCAGCACGCTGCTCTCCGGATGGTTTGGAGAATAAAACACCTGCGTGCCGCTGCTCCCCTCATACGGATAAGCGTTTTGATGGATGCTGATAAACAGGCAATCTGGCGTTTCGTTCATCAGCTTCAGGCGGTTATGCAAATCCGATATCTTTTTGGCGCGAACGGTCTTCGCCGATTCATCGTGGATGGAGATATCCTCCCGGCGTGTCATCACCGTGTCGAACCCCATGATACGAAAGAGCGTTTCCAGCTTCAGGGAAATGGCCAGGTTGATATCCTTTTCCAGCGTCCCATCCTTCGCGACCGTCCCGCCGTCCACACCGCCATGCCCGGCGTCAATGAGAATTGTCGGATGGCCGGACACACCCTCTGCCGCAACCACTTGCAGCGCCCGCGTATTCCTTCGCTCTACTATCATAACAGAAATACAGAACAAAAGCAAAAATACGGCGACAACCGCCGCCAGAATATACCGCTTCTTTTTCATTCCCGGCACCTCCGCATGAGAATCCCTTCTTCTCAGGTATATGCGCAAATGCAGAGATCATGTTTCAAGCGCAATGCCGGGCGGCGGAAAGAAACATAGATCAGGGGTAGCGCTGCGGGCAGTCCGTCTCGTTGAGCAGATAATCGATGCTCGTGCCATAGAAACGGGCAAGCTTGATTAAAATAACCGTAGGCAGATCATTTTCTCCTGTTTCATATTTGGAATATCCTGTTTGTGACATGCCAAGAATTTTGGCCACCTGCGTCTGCGTCATGTCGTGATCCTCCCTGAGATCCCGGATCCTCTGATACATCATCTGCACCTCCGGGAAAAATTATAGGTAACCTGTTTCAGCGTATTGACTTTTAACCTGTTTCAGGTTAAAATGCGGTTATGGTAATAATCGGCGGGTTGAAATATTTTTGTATATCATCTGCCGAATTGTGAGGAGGATACGTCTATGGAATCAAAAGTAGTTGAAACCTTTCTAGCCAAGCAAAAGAAATTTTTTCCACAAGAATCGCTCAAATCCCTGCGCTCAGTGTTGTTAGGGCTCCCGGATGAGGCGCTCCCCTGCCTGGAGCAGCTGGAATTCCATAGTCCGAACAAAATATTGCTGATCTCTCTCCTTTTCGGCAGTCTGGGGATCGACCGCTTTCTCCTCTCGGACAAAGGGGTGGGCCTATTAAAAATGTTCACCTGCGGCTGCCTGGGAATTCTCACGGTGTACGACTGGATTAACATCCGAAAAATGGCGCGTGCGTACAACCTGGTCAAGCTTTACAACAGCTTTTCCCGGGAGAAGATCCCCTTTGGAAGAAGTCCAAAACAGGTCATGGATTCGATCGTTGCAAACCGGAAAGCTCTCATGGCAGCCGGTAAGGGGCTTTGGGAGGCCGGAAAAGATTTTCAAAGCGGTATGTATTTGGATTAATACGCGAATAGGCGCGGGAGGAGCAAGGAAAAATGACGAACCCCGAACGGATGAGGCAGTACCTCTACCACGCAATGAAAATGGAGCAGAACGCCTATGCGTTAAGGCAATCGCTGCGCCGCGTTTTATCCGATGCCCAAGAAATCCAGAACCTGCTCGCCGACAGCACGCAGCGATATGAGGAAATTCAGAACTCACTGCAAACGATCAACGTGCACGATATGATCGCCTCGCAAAAAAGCGAGCGTTCAAAAGCGCTGCGCCTGCCGGTCATTGGCCTGATCGCCTGTCTGCTCTACGTTTTATTTGCAATCGGACTGATTGCAATCGGCTTGTGGCAAGGGGAGGGAACGGACGCGCTCTTTGTCGGTTGCGTCAATATGGCCATCGACCTACTCATTCTCCTGCCTATCGTCATATCCTCGCTAATCCGCCGGCTGCGCAAATACGCGCGCCACAAAAAGGATGCGGAGCGAATATATGCCGGCGAACACCAATATCTTTTAAGAGCACAGGGGCCCGCCAAGCGGGAGGTAGACGACTATTCCCAGCGTTATATCACCTATGGACGCACCGCAAAGGAACTCCGCGCAGATCTTCACACTACAACGCAGAATCTATCCGATCTGTACGCCAAAAATTTGCTGCCCGCGATCTATCGGAACTTTGTGGCTGTCAGCACAATGTACGGCTATCTGGCAACCGGGCGTTGCACTACCGTAGAGGGGCACGGCGGAATCTACGATACATATGAGCGGGATATGCAGGTAAACCGGATCATCACTAAGCTTGATGAAATCTCAGATAAGCTCGACGTGATCCGTGAGAACCAACACGATCTGTATATGGCCGTCCAACGCGGGAACGAGGTTGCAGACGGGATTTACAGGGAAACGGTGCGCATTGCCAACAGCAACGAACGCACTGCGAAAAATACGGCGATTATTGCAGCACACCAGCGGCAGATCGAAGATCATTTGGCCTACGAACGATATTGGGCTTAACCAATGATGAAAATCTTATCAGAACTATACGACCGGCTCCTGGCAGAGGTTCCTCCCCCGCCCCCGGAGACGGGCGGCATTCTCGGCGCCCGCGGCGGCATCGTCTGTGCGGCATATTTTGACTTTGGACGGCCGCATTCCACGCGTGCGGTTTATGAGCCGGATATCGCGCGGCTGAATGGACAGATCGTGGATTGGGAGCAATCGGGAATCACATTCTGCGGGATGTTTCACAGCCATTTACCGGGGGCGGACACCTTGTCCGACGGAGACCGCCGCTATATCGCACGCATCCTGGCCCAGATGCCTGTTCAAATTCAAACGCTTTTTTTTCCGGTCATTCTGCCAGAAGAACGGTTGGTAGCCTTCCGCGCGGCGCGGACTTCCACCGGCGTAAAGATTGCACCAGAACCTCTGGAACGCATATACGAATAACCGCCACCCCACGCGTGGCAAAAAATAAGGAGATGGTAATCATGAAAAAATCAGCCGAAGAGAAAAACACCGCCATACAGCTCCCCTGTGGGAAGTTCTATGGAAACAACTGCGCAGACGGATGCGTCTATTGGAACCCCTATGACAAAGACGCTCAAGGACGGCAATATTGCAGCCACTATGGGCGCTACTTTTCGCCCAGGGAGCGCCAAGGGTGCCTTTCTTTTCGAAAATAGTAAACCCCTAACACAGTCGGAGCGCTCGTGTTTTTACACGGGCGCTCCGACTTGTAGAAGACCTTGCAAAAAGAAAATCCGGATTAAATTAAGAAAAGTTTCAAAAAGATAGCAGTTTCCAAAGACACCGTCTTTGGTCGTGCTCCGCAGCGTGCGAGATTCCTTACCATGCAAAAGATGAGGCAGAGAGAGCAAACAGTTTGTGCGCTCACTTGCCTGCAAGTAGGCAAGTCCCCTCACGGGCCCACCGGGGATTTGTGGAGTTTGCCGCCGTTGGCCTACTATGAGGCCTCATCCCCCGCGCAGGACTGAAGTCCTGTCGGGCGGTCAGATCAAGACCCGACCCTACAGGAGCGATGTGTAGGGAACGGTCTTGACCGTTCCGGCCCGGCTTGACCTGTAAGCAGTTCGGAAACTCAAGCGTAACGGTAGGCCCAGGCGGCGTTTACCGCCTGGGCCTACCGCTATCTTTTGCCTCTGAACTGCTTACAGTTTTCCGAAACCAGAAAACGATTTCAGTGACTGCGAGCCTCCGGCCTACAGGAGGCTTGCAGTCTCCACGATAGTTAATAGTTAGAAGATTCCAACGGCATTCCACTCTCTCCAAAGCCACAAAAACCACGTGCGCAACCGTCTATCGCTGCAGCTGCTGATACCGGTAAAACGCGCCCCGCTTCTGCATGAGCTCCTCGTAATCGCCGATCTCCACGCACGCGCCGTTTTCCATGACGGCGATGCGGTCGGCATCGCGGATGGTGGACAGCCGGTGCGCCACAATGAACGTGGTGCGCCCTTTCGTCAACCGCTGCAGCGCCTGCTGGATTTTCTTTTCGCTCACGGAATCCAGCGCGGAGGTGGCCTCATCGAGCACGATCACCTCCGGGTCGCGAATCAACGCCCGCGCAATGGAAATGCGCTGCCGCTGCCCGCCGCTGAGGTTCGCGCCGTGCTCGGCCATTTTCGTCTCCAGCCCCTCCGGCAGCGATTCCACCATCTCCCTGAGGTGCGCCGCGTCGATCACCTCCCACAGCTTATCCTCCGGAACGTCCGGCAAACCGTATGTAATGTTTTCCCGGATGGAGCCGGTGAATAGCACTGGCTCCTGCGGCACAACGGAGATGTGGCGGCGGTAGCTCTGCAAATGCAGCTGCGTGATATCGTGCCCATCGATCTGCAAGCAGCCGCTGGTGGGGAGCAAAAAACCGATCACCAGGTTGAGCACCGTGGTTTTGCCCGCGCCGCTCTCCCCCACGAGCGCAATGGTCTCGCCCGGCTGCACGTTTAAGCTGAAATCCTGCAGGATCAGCTTATCATCGTCCGGATAATGATACGAAACGTGGTCAAACCGGTATGCGCCCCGCACCTCGTCCACGCGCTCCTTCCCCTCGTTGTGCTCCACCTCGTCAGACAGCAGCACATCGCCAATGGAGGAGACGGACTCCAACCCCTTGGAGATGATCGGGATCAACTGAATAACCGCCGTCACGGAGCCCACGATGGTGCCGAAATAGCTTTGATACAGCGCCACATCACCAACGGGGATCATCTTGCGGTATGCCAGATACCCGGTGAACGCCAGGCAGAGCACCTGGAACAATTGAAACGTCAGCCACGCCACCGAGCCGAACAGCGCCTGAAACGTATCCAGCCGAAATCCGCTCAGGCGGACGCGATGGATCTGCTTGCCCACGCGGCCAATCTCCCAGTCCTCCAACGCGTGTGCGCGCGTGACCGGCACAAGCTCCACCATTTCCATTAGCTGCGCGCTGGTGTTTTCCATTTCAGAACGGAAATCGCGGTTTTTGCGCTTGACCCGCTTGCGGAAAAACAGCATCACAGCCGCCGCTACCGGAACAGCGCACACAAAAAACGCAAACACCAGAGGGCTTTTGGCCAACGTCACGGAAATGGTGAACGCCAGCGTCAAGCTGAACATGACCATGTTGATGAACAGCTGCTCCGACACCATCTCAAACTGCTCTACGTCGCGCATGAGCTTGCTTTGCAGCCGGCCGCTCTCCGTCTTTTTATGATACGGAATGGACAGCTGCTGCAGCTTCGTCACCAGCGCAAAGCGCAGCCCGGCCTCCGTGCGCCGCATCACCTTCGAATACAGCCGCACATGCAGGTATTGAAACGGCACGTTGAGCAGCAGCAACGCTGCAAAGCCGATGATGCTCCACACAAACTCCCGTTGGCTCACCGCGGAAACGCCCGTGGCAAAGTTGATGATGTTGGCGATCACCAACGGCAAAATCCAGCAGGGCGAATGCTTAACGGCAAAAGCCGCTGCCGATCCGGCCAATTCCCAATAGCTGCCCCGATACAGCTGGAGCAGCGTTTTCAATCCGTTTCCATCGCCCTTGCGAAACGATTCCTCATAGTGCTCCATGGCCGGCTTCGCATGTTTTTTCACTTTTCCATCCCCTCCAACGGCCGCGCTACAGCTGCACCTTGACCAGATGGCTGCCGCCTTCTGAGAAAATATGCAGCAAGCAATCTTCTCCCTTCGGATTTTTCACAAGCTCGGTGCGGCAATCCGTCTGCACCGCCTTGGGTGCAGATGGCAAATAGACCACGGACGGTTCCTGCGTGTGCGCGGGCGACTGTTCAAAGCACAGCGTGAACAGCTTGCGGTCACTTTGATACCGATATTGTAAAATTTTTCCGTACACCACCTGCGGGTGCGGCCGTTTGAGCGCTTCCATCACCTTGGTGGAGAGGAAGTGCTTATAGTAACACCAATAGGTGCTGCTCCACTGGTTTTCATCAAAAAAGTCCAGCAGCGTTTGCGCGCAGCGCACCGCAATGGGCTTATCAGGGAACGCGCCCCATTCGCCCACCAGCACCGGCACGCCCAGCCGCTCCTGCGAGCGCTGATGCTCCTCAAAGATGCGCAGCACACGGTCGTCGCTCGCATATTGATACAGCGGCGTATCTACAAACAGATCGTAGCCGTGCGGCGCAAACGCCACATGCGCGTCCGTCCGGCCGTCCACCTGCGGCTTTTCGGCGCTGTAGGGAATGCCGAGATTCGACCAATAGGAATTTTCCATGAAAATGATATGGCTGCTGTCCACCGCGCGCAGCTTTTGCGCCACGCGGTTGAGGAACGGCGTGTAATAGCATGTATCGAACGCTTTGATCTCGTCCTCCACGCTGCACACCACCTCATGGAACAGCTCTTTGTCCATGAGCACCTGCCGGAGCGCCTTCACCTTTTTGGGGTTCTTGAGCCGCTTCACTATTTGGAATACCAGCTTGCGAAAGCCCTTCTTCTCCGTGGTGTTCGCAAAGCAATCGCGCAGATGCATCGGCTGGCCGGCAGGCAGGCCGCTGAGCTCCTCCGTTTTTTGCACCGCCGCCTCAAGGATGGCGGTGAACACATCGCGCCGGATGCGGCACGGAAACGGCTCGTTCATCAAATCGTAGCCGACGAGCGCGGTGTTGTCGCAAAAGCGCTGCGCCACGTGCTGCCACATGTCCGCGTAATACTCCTGCAAGCCCTTGCCGTTGACCGTCTCGTTGTGCCAGAAGGCATGGAAGGCGTTGTGGGTAGCCTTGCCGAAGAAATAGCCCTCCGCCCACACAAAGGATGGCTTCTCATACGCGCAGCCATTCGTCAAACACGCCCACTCCGGTGCGCCGTCGCTGAACGTTGAACCATACAGATCCTGGTGCATATCGAGATAAAAATAGATGCCGAGCTTTTCGCACAATCGACCCACTTCGACCATGCGATCCAGATATTCCTCGTTGTATTGGGACGGCTGCGGCTCGATGGCATCCCAGATCAGCCCCAATCGCACACAGTTGAACCCCGCCGCCTTGAAGCGTAACAACAGCTTCTCATCCGGCACATGGATATACTCCTTACGTTTGCCCTTGTGCCGGAGCCATCCTTTGTCCACATAATTGATGCCGTAGAGGATGACCTCGCCGCCCAATTCGTTTTTGAATTTTGTTTGATCTACCGTGATTCGTTGCATGATGTTGCCCCCTTTCCGTTTCCAGTATAATAAACCGCACATCTGAAAGCAATGCAATTTTCGGAATAAATTATACAACAATCGGAACGAAAATACGGTTTTCAGATAACTTTACCAACCCGCTGATTTCCTAAACAACACAGGCTCTCCTGCAGCAGAAAACTACCACAGGAGGGCGCTTTGCCTGTTATCCGGAATGGAAAGGGCTCCGTTTCGTTACTTGCTCTTCAAACGAATCCACGCCAGTGCCGCGCATAACGGGAAAGCGGCGCTCTCCTGTGCAGAAGAGCGCCGCTCTATTTTTAAAAATGGGAGCCTATTTTCACCTAGGCCACATTAATACATGCCGCCGCCCTGAGCTGCCATCGCCGCATTCGCAGCAGCGTCCGCAGCCGGATCGGGCTTATCGGTGACAAGGGATTCCGTGGTAAGCACCATAGCCGCAACGGAGGAAGCATTCTGAATGGCGGAACGGGTCACCTTGGTGGGATCCAGGATACCGGCCTCGAACATATCGACATACTGCTCGGTCGCGAAGTTGAAGCCATAGCCCGTCTTGCCGGCCTTTTTGATCTGATCGACAATGACGGAGCCCTCCAGCCCTGCGTTCGCAGCGATCTGGCGAACCGGCTCCTCCAGCGTCTTGAGCACGATCTGCACGCCGGTCTTCTCATCCGCATCATCGGTATTGAGCAGCTTCTCCACTGCGGGGATCGCATTGATCAGCGCAACGCCGCCGCCTGCGACGACGCCCTCTTCCACAGCGGCCTTCGTGGCAGCCAGAGCATCCTCAATGCGGAGCTTCTTCTCCTTCATCTCGGTCTCCGTCGCAGCGCCGACATGGATCACCGCAACGCCGCCGGACAGCTTCGCAAGGCGCTCCTGCAGCTTCTCACGGTCAAAGTCAGAGGTAGTCTCCTCAATCTGCACTTTAATCTGATGGATACGGCTCTTAATCGCCTCGGCATCGCCAGCGCCGTCTACGATGATGGTATTCTCCTTGGAAACCTTCACCTGGCGCGCACGGCCGAGCTGCGTCATCTGCGTATCCTTGAGTTCAAGGCCGAGATCGGAGGTAATCACCTCACCGCCCGTCAGAATTGCAATATCCTGCAGCATCTCCTTACGCCTGTCGCCAAAGCCGGGCGCCTTCACCGCAACGCAGGTGAATGTGCCGCGCATCTTATTGACAAGCAGGGTGGCAAGTGCCTCACCCTCGATATCCTCGGCGATAATGACCAGCTTCTTGCCAGATTGCAGCACCTGCTCCAGCAACGGCAGAATCTCCTGGATGTTGGAGATTTTCTTATCCGTAATCAGCAGATAGGCGTCGTCAATGACAGCTTCCATCTTGTCGGTATCCGTGCACATATAGGGGGAGACATAGCCGCGGTCAAACTGCATGCCCTCTACCACATCGCAATCCGTCTCAGCGGTCTTGGATTCTTCCACTGTGATCACGCCATCGGCAGAAACCTTTTCCATCGCCTCGGCAATCAGCTTGCCGATCGTCTCATCACCGGAGGATACGGTGGCAACACGGGCGATATCATCGGAGTTTGCAACCTGCTTTGCATTCGCCTTGACAGCCTCAACAGCAGCATCAACCGCCTTCTGGATGCCCTTCTTAACAACCATCGGGTTCGCGCCAGCGGCCACATTCTTCATGCCCTCGCGCACAAAAGCCTGCGCCAGCAGCGTAGCAGTGGTGGTGCCGTCGCCTGCGACGTCGTTCGTCTTGGTGGCGACCTCTTTGACAAGCTGCGCGCCCATATTCTCAAAGGGCTCCTCCAACTCAATCTCCTTGGCAATGGTCACGCCGTCGTTTGTGATCAGCGGAGCGCCGTACTTTTTATCCAGCACAACATTGCGGCCCTTCGGGCCAAGCGTGATCTTAACGGTGTTGCTCAGCTTATCAATACCGGCCTGCAGGGCCTTGCGGGCCTCTTCGCCGTAAATAATCTGTTTAGACATAATCGATTACCTCCAACAATATTGATGAAATAGACAGGGCGATTATTCAACAATCGCAAGGATGTCGTTCTGACGGACGATGGTGTATTCCTCTTTATCGAGCTTGACCTCTGTGCCGGAATACTTGCTCGTAATGACCTTATCGCCCGGCTTTACGTACATCTCAACCTCCTTGCCGTCTACCAGCCCACCGGGGCCGACTGCGACGACCTCTGCGATCTGCGGCTTCTCCTGCGCGGAAGCGGCCAGGATGAGCCCGCTCTTCGTCGTCTCTTCTACCTCAACGAGTTTCACGACAACGCGGTCTGAAAGCGGTTTGATTGTCATATAGACTCCTCCTAAAAATATAATTTGCATCGTGGTTAGCACTCAAACTTCCTGAGTGCTAAGACATATTTTAGCCACTTCCATTGGAAAAATCAAGGTATAAACGCAAAGTTTACAATTACGTCATAATATCCTCGTAAAAGCCCGCAGCACCCCATACAAAAGTGCATCACCTCGTTATCTTGGCTGATTTTTTCTCAGACAGGCATATAACATTTTCGTCACATTTCAGTTACATCTATTGTTTTTTCAATGAATGTATTGTAAAATAAATTGGTTTTTGGCGAAGCGAAATTCTGAACCAGCCAGTGGGGCTTTATCCCATGGCTTTTAAGGAGAATCGGTGTGAATCATCAAAGCAACAGAGCTCAGCGGCTTCCCGGCGATCGGGTTCCCTGGCGGATGGCTCTGGCAACGCTTCTTTGCGCGGCATTCCTGCCCGAGTATATCGCGCCGTTTTTTACCCTGCTCACCTTTTTGGCTTTTAAGCGGTATTTCAGCAAAACCGGACAAAAGGCCCGCATCGGCACGGTGGGCAAGGTATTCCTGGTTTATATGTGTTATATGATGCTCTCCTTCCTCTGGTCGGATACGAAGGTATTCTCCCTGCTTGTTCCCCTGCTGTGGATGGGGATGTTCCTGGGGGATATCTTCCTCTCCAACCTGATTGATAAAAGAGAGAAACTGAGGCAAGCCATGTTTTGCCTAACGCTCGGCGCGGCGGCGGTCAGCATCGTTGCACTGATCCAGATGCTGTGCATCACGTTGAAAATCGATTTCCCCATCCCCTTCTGGGAGGATGTGGATCATTTTATCTTTCAATTTCTTCCGTTTTCCATTGTAACGGATTTTGTTTCCACCCGGGCCAGTGCCACCTTTGACAATCCGCTGATCCTAGCGGTATACCTCATCATCGTTTTACCGGTTTCTATTTACAGTCTCTTTGAGCTAAAAGAAAAAAAGCAGCGTGTGATTGCCGCTGTCTGCGTCCTCCTCATTTTTGGTGGGATTGCCGCCACCTATTCGCGCGGCGCATACCTTGCCGTGATCGTGATGCTGGTTGTGATGATGTTTTTGGGCAAAAAACAGGCGGCCGGCATTGCCGCGCTGTTTGCCGGCATTTTGCTTGTGCTGCCGCAAAGCGTTTATCAGCGGTTGTTTGCCATCCTTGACCTTGACGTTTCCACAGTGACGCGCCTGGCAATCTGGGGCGGCTGCCTGAATATTTTTATTGAGCACCCGATTCTCGGCGTCGGCGCAGGGACGGAAAACGTCACCACCCTGCTGCAAACGCGCTTCGGCATCAATCAACCCCATGCGCACAGCCTGTACTTTGAACTGCTTGTAGAGGGGGGATTGGTCAGCATCCTGTTTTTTGCCATCGTGCTCGGCTTGCTTGTTTATGATATTTTCTTTTTGCTGCGCAGTGGCAAGAGATGGTATAAAATGGGAATTGCCTACCTCTCCTCTTTGATGGGGTTTCTGGTTTTCTCTGTCTTTGAGTTTTCGCTACAAACACCGAAAGAGCTGCAATTTTTTATGCTGTATCTCGGCCTGGTCGAAGCCTCGAAGCGGCTCTGCCAAAAATCCCTGGCGCAGCAGAAGCAGGAACAGCCTCCTGCTGCGCTCAGCAGCGAGGAAGCCCTATCACCCTCAGATGTGCTTTCTCAGCAGGAGCCTGGGGCCCAGCAATAAAAAGGCCCTTAGGCGGAACCCCGGTATGGATCCCCCGGCGCATGTTATGCACCTTGGATAAAACAGATGTTTCCTGAAAATGCAGTGGAGGAGAAGAAAATGGAAGATTATAAGAAAGAATTTATTGCATTCATGGTGGACAGCGGTGTGCTGAAATTTGGCGATTTCACCCTGAAAAGCGGGCGCAAATCGCCCTTTTTCATGAATGCTGGCGCTTATGTAACCGGCACGCAGCTGCGCAGGCTGGGAGAATATTATGCCAAAGCCATTCACGCGCATTTTGGTGATGATTTCGATGTGCTGTTCGGTCCCGCATATAAGGGCATCCCACTGAGCGTTGCCACAGCAATTGCTTACAGTTCGCTTTACGGCAAGGAAATCCGCTACTGCTCCAACCGCAAGGAAGTAAAGGATCATGGAGATGTGGGCATCCTGCTCGGCAGCAAGCTGCAGGATGGCGACCGCGTGGTGATGATTGAGGATGTGACAACCTCCGGCAAATCCATTGCAGAGACCTTTCCTATCCTGACACAGCAGGCGAAGGTGCAGGTAAAGGGGTTGATGGTTTCCCTCAACCGGATGGAAAAAGGGCTTGGTGGCAAGGTGAGCGCTCTGGAGGAAATTCAGGAAACCTATGGGTTTGAGGCACATGCCATCGTCACCATGGCGGATGTAATTGAGCAACTCTACAACCGCCCCTATCGCGGCCAGATTTATATTGACGATGCCCTGAAGGCGTCCATCGATGCATACTACAGCCAATACGGCGCATAAAAGCCGGCTGCTCTGCAGCAAAACGCCCGCAGCCAAGGTGGGGCTCTCCCCCCTTCGGCTGCGGGTATTTTGATTGCATTTTAGCGTCTTCTCAGCACTTTAGGATCACGCCGCAGCCGATGCGGCTGCCGCTATCCCCAGCAGGCTGCGTGCGGAAATCATCCGGACTCTGGTGGATCACAACAGCGCGCCCGACCACATCGCAGGGGCGGAAACGATCCGTATAAACCACCATGTAAGCATACCCGTGGTTGGAAAACAGGACAGGTAAATCCCCTGCGTGGAAGGGATGCTGCTTCCCCTCCGGATTATAGTGGCCGCCCGCGCAGGAAAAATCCCCACTGCAGCAGCCACGCTCATGAATGTGAAATCCGAAGGGCCCAGTCTGCGGGTTTTTCTCCGTTTTCGGCGTATTCGGCGGCAAATTGGCCACCTCGGCTTTGACCAATGTCCCATGCGCCCATGGATAAAAGCTGACGGTTCCACGCAAAAAAGGTGCGTATGTACCGCCGCGCAGCACGGCCTGCGCATAAGGCTGCGTGCGCAAAACACAGGAAACACTCTGACCCTGCATTTGCATAGCGCTCACTCCCCTTCTTTTTGATACCTTTTCAGGCTATCCTATGCGTGTAAAGGGGTAGAGGTGAGGCTTTTATGGATCAGACATCAAATTTCAGACATGAGACGCCAGACGCGAAAGCCGAAAAGTTTCAGCCAAAAAAGCAGAGGCAGAAAGTGTTAGGCCTCGGGAGTAACCTTCCGGGGCCTTCCGTCTCACTCTGAGGATACTGCTACCGGTAGGCCAAGGCGGCAGGCTCAGCGCACTCCCGGCGGGCCAGTGAGGGGACTTGCCTGCTTGCAGGCAAGCGAGCGCCAAACAGATACCAGATATCAGATGTTAGATTTCAGATATAGTTACAATAAAGTCCTGTCTCCGCAATAAAAAGCGAAATTTTTATCCCCTAATTTGCTTTCTGCCACCGCCTCCGAGGCAACCGCTTCTGCCTTTCACGTCTGATGTCTCATGTCTGAAATCTGATGTCTGAATTGGGCCCCCGCAGCCCGAGCGGGATAAAAAGAATTTTTTAAAATATGGTGCGGCCATGAGATTTTATTTTAACTTTTAATGACTGCCTGGTTTCGCTGTACGCGACTATCTTCTCTTACTTCTGTAAGAGAAGATAGGAATAGAAGCAGCCGGGGGCTTCGCCCCTCGACCCCGCGAACGGCACTGCGGCGGCGGTTTTCAAACTTGCCACACCACAGCGCGTTCGGCGAACGCTTCCCGAACTCAGCCGCTCACGCGGCTTCAAACATACGGGAAGGTTCGTTTGCCCGCATGGCGGGCAAAGTCCCTCACGCGCACGCAGTGAGTGGCATCTAATGCCGCCTGGGCCTATCGTTACGTTTGCGGCTCCGAACTACTTACAGGCTCCGGGAGAAACCTTCCGGGGCCTTCAGTCTGGCGCGGAGGCAGAGCCTTTCAATAGGCCAGCGGAGGCAGGCTCCACACATTCCTGGCGGGCTCGTGAGGGGACTTGCCTGCTTGCAGGCAAGCGAGCGCCCAAAATGTTTGAGGCCACGTGAGTGGCCGAGTTTTTTGGGTGATTTGCCGAACACATTAAAGGGATTCAAAATCCTATCCGTGCCGCCGTTGGCCGTCCGCAACGGCCCCTTTTGCCTCCTTTTCTAGCCGAACGGAAAAACGGCCTGAGCGGGAAGCGAGAGCAATGCTCGGCTTGCTCTGCAAAGGCAGAGGGGGAACCAAAGCCAAAGCTATGGTTCCCCCTGCCTAATTTTTGAACCGTTATGCAAAAATTTCATTCTGGCCGATCAGCTTGATACCAGCCTGTGTCAGCACCTGCGTTGCTTCCTCGTTATCCTCCACACGGATGATCACATAGGCAGCGCCAACCTCCGGCGTGATAAACGCATAGGCATATTCCACGCTGATGTTCGCCTGCGCCAGCACACGGATTGCCCTGGAAAATCCGCCCGGCTCATCCGGAATGCCGATGCCGAGCACATTGGTCATCGATACGGTCATGCCGCCTTCCCGGAGCGTCGCCTCCGCTTTCTCCGGATCGTCGACAATCAGGCGGAGAATCCCATAGTCTGTGGTATCGGCAATGGAAAGCGCGCGGATATCAACGCCCTTTTCCGCGAGCAGAGCGGTGATATCGGCCAGCCGGCCGGGCTTGTTCTCCACAAAAACGGATATTTGCTTGATTGGCATGTCAAACCCACCTTCCTGAATCAAATTAATCCAGCACTCGTTTATCAATCACGCGCACCGCTTTGCCCTCGGAGCGCGGAATCGACTGCGGCTCTACCAGATGGATCACTGCGGAAATGCCCAGCGTCGTCTGCATGGCGGCCTTGATGCGTGCTTCCGTCTCCTCAATCTTGCGCACAGAGTCGGAGAACAGCGACTCGGACATCTCGATATAGACCTCCATCACGTCGAGGTTATTTTCCCTTGTGACAACGATTTGATAATTCGGGTCCATCCCCAGCTCCAGTATAACATGTTCCACCTGAGATGGGAAGACGTTTACGCCGCGGATAATCAGCATATCATCCGAACGGCCTTTGGGCTTCGACATTTTCACAAGCGTGCGGCCGCACTCACACTTTTCATGGCTGATCGCGCAGATATCGCGCGTGCGGTAGCGCACCAGCGGGAGTGCCTCCTTGCCGATGCAGGTGAATACCAGCTCGCCATATGTCCCATCTGGCACAGGCTGAAGGGTATCAGGGTCCACAACCTCCGGGTAGAAATAATCCTCACACACGTGCAGGCCCGCCTGGAGCCGGCACTCATAGGAGACGCCGGGGCCCGCGATCTCAGACAGACCGTAGATATCATAGGCCTTGATCGCCAGCGATTTTTCGATCTGACGGCGCATATTCTCCGACCACGGCTCTGCGCCGAACAGACCCGCGCGCAGGCGCAGCGTGGTGGGATCGATCCCCATACGGTTGACCGTTTCGCCGATGAACATCGCATAGGAGGGCGTACAGCACAATAGATCGGAGCCAAAATCCTGCAAAATTTGCACCTGGCGCTTTGTGTTGCCAGAGGATACAGGGATCGCCGTAGCGCCCATCTTCTCCGCCCCATAATGAAGGCCAAGCCCGCCAGTGAAAAGGCCGTAGCCATAGGAGACGTGAATGGAATCCGACTTTGTCGCGCCGGCGGCCACCAGCGCACGGGCGGCGCCCTCCGCCCAGACATCAATATCATGCTTCGTGTAGCCCACAACCGTCTGCTTGCCGGTTGTGCCGGAAGAAGCGTGGATACGCATCAGCTTTTCCTTCGGCACGGCAAAGAGGCCAAACGGATAATTATCCCGCAGATCCTGCTTCACGGTGAAGGGCAGCTTCGTGATATCGTCAATTGTTTTGATATCGCCGGGCAGCAGGCCGATTTCATCAAATTTCTTCTGATAAAAGGGGACATTATGATAGGCGTTGTGCACCATTTTAATCAGCCTTGCGGATTGCAGCGCCCAAAGATAATCCCGCGAGGCGGTTTCGATCTCCGGATTGAAATAACGGTCCATCGGTTTCGCTTCCTTTCCTGTGTTATGCGGTGTATTCATAGCCCTTTTCAAAGGCAAGGCGGTTCATCTCTAAAAACTTGGGAGGTACCGTCTCCTCAAGCGCCTGGTTCCAAACCTCGCGGCTCAAGTCCATGTGCTGCGCCAAAACGCCCATGAGCACCACATTGACCGCCTTGGCAGAGCCTGCCTCTAATGCGAGGGACAATGCATCCAACGCGGTAACGCTTGCGCCGCTCGCCTCCAGCGCCTCCAAAACGCCCTGCGGATATTCCGCCGCGCCGATGACGACGGGCATGGGGTCAATCTGCTGGATGTTGACAATCAGCTTCCCATCCGGTTTAAGATAAGGTAGCCACCGGGCTGCCTCCAGCTGCTCAAAGGAGAGGATGTAATCCGCCTCCCCCTTCTCCACCGTAGGGGAATAAACCTGATCGCCATATTTGACATAGGTGACGACGGAACCGCCGCGCTGGCTCATCCCGTGCACCTCAGACACCTTCACATCATAGCCTTTGCTCAGCAGCGCGCTGCCAAGCAGGCGGCTGGCGAGCAACGTCCCCTGCCCGCCAACGCCGACAATCATAATACTTTTCACTGCCATGGTTAGCCCTCCTTGCTCTCAATCGCGCCGAAGCGGCACAGCTGCGTACATACCCCGCAGCCGACGCACTGCGTAAAATCGATATTCGCTTTGCCCTCTTTGATGCTGATGGCGGGGCAGCCGATGCGCATGCACATCTTGCAGGAGGTGCATTTCTCGGTGTTGACATATAGCGGCGGGTTGTGCTTGACATATTTCAGCAGCGCGCAGGGACGGCGGGAAATGACCACGGACGGCTCGTCAACGGCCAGCTCCTGCCGGATGGCCTCCTCCGTCTGCTTCAAATCATAGGGGTCAACCACCACAACGCGGTTGATGCCAACCGCCTTGCACAACGCCTCCAGGCTGACGGCCGCCGTCGGATCGCCCTTGATGGTGTAGCCGGTGGTCGGGTTTTGCTGGTGGCCGGTCATACCGGTGATGCTGTTATCCAGAATAATCACAGTAGAATTGCCCTGATTATAGGCGATATCGATCAGGCCCGTAATGCCGGAATGGATAAACGTGGAATCGCCGATCACCGCTACCGAGCGCCGGTTGGAGCCCTCGCGCGCCTTGTTGTGCCCATGCAGGGCGGAAACGGAAGCGCCCATGCAAATGCAGGTATCGATCATGCCAAGCGGCGCCAGCGCGCCGAGCGTATAGCAGCCGATATCGCCGCTGACGGTGACCTTCAGTTTTTTGAGCGCATAAAACAGGCCCCGGTGCGGGCACCCTGCGCACAGTACGGGCGGACGGCCCGGCACCTCTACCGCCGCATGAAGCGACGGCTTCTCCTCGCCCAGGATCGCCTTGGCGATCATTGCCTGGGAATATTCACCGCAGAAGGTGAACGCCTCCTTGCCGGTAACGTCCACGCCGATCTTGCGGCAGTGGGTTTCAATGAAATCATCCAGCTCCTCAATCACATAGACCTTATCGCACTTTGCCGCAAACTCCTGAATTAGCTTGACCGGCAGAGGATAGACACAGCCAAGCTTGAGGTAGGAGGCGTGACCACCCAGCGCCTCTTTTGCATATTGATAAGAAATGCCCGCCGTGATAATGCCGATGGAAGTGTCGTTATATTCCACCGTGTTGACCGGCGCCGTCTCCGCCCAGGCGGTTTCCGCCTGGAAGCGCTCCTCCACCACAACATGGCGGCCCTTGGCCATGGCAGGCATCATCACGTATTTCTGCGGATCCTTCACATATTCTTTTAAGCCGTTATCCTCCCGCTCAGCTACCTCTGCCAGGCTGCGCGAATGAGAAACGCGCGTGGAAAGCCGCAGGATGACCGGCGTGTCAAACTGCTCCGACAGCTCATAGGCGAGCTTCGTATAGGCAAGGCACTCCGCAGAGTCGGCGGGCTCCAGCATCATCGTTTTGGAGGCCTGCGCATGATGGCGGGAATCTTGCTCATTCTGCGAGGAATGCATGCCCGGATCATCCGCCACGGCGATCACCATTCCGGCGTTGACGCCCGTGTAGGATGCCGTAAACAGCGGGTCGCACGCCACATTCAGGCCGACGTGCTTCATTCCGCAGAAGGAGCGCGCTCCAGCAATGGATGCGCCGCAGGCGACCTCCATCGCCACCTTTTCATTCGGCGCCCACTCGCAATAGATTTCGTCATATTTGGCGGCGTGCTCCGTGATCTCCGTGCTCGGCGTGCCCGGGTAGCTGGAAGCCACCCGGCACCCGGCCTCATAAAGGCCGCGCGCAACCGCCTCGTTGCCCAACAAAAGCTTCTTCATACTGATCCTCCGCTTTTTTATGTAATTTTATTGAAACCGATGGTTTTATTTTTGACCGCGCAGATCCAAAATCCGGTTGGCCTTGCCCTGGAAACGCTCCAGCGTTTTCGGCTCCACAATACTCACCTTGCACTGGATGCCAAGCACCGTTTGCAGGCGGCGGCGGATATGGCTTTGCAGCTCCTCAAGCTCCTTATAGCTCTCCAGCACGCTGCCATCAATCAGCTCCACCCGAACCTCCAGCGTATCGGCAAAGCCCTCGCGGCGAACGATGAGCTGGTAATGCGGGCCAATACGGTCCATTCCCACTAACACGCTCTCGATCTGGGAGGGAAACACATTCACGCCGCGGATTTTAAGCATATCATCCGTGCGGCCCTTGACCTTATCCATGCGCACGCCCGTGCGGCCGCATTTACAGGGCTCGTAATTCAGGCGCGTGATGTCCTTGGTGCGGTAGCGCAGCAGGGGCAATCCTTCCTTACAGAGGGTTGTAACGAGCAGCTCACCCGTCTCCCCCGGTGCTTTAGGCTCCAGCGTTTCAGAATCGATAATCTCCGGGTAGAAGCAATCCTCATTAAAATGCAGGCCGTCGCGCTCGCGGCATTCACCGGATACGCCAGGGCCGACGAGCTCGCTCATGCCATAGTTATCCGTAGCAAAAAGGCCCCATCCCTTTTCCACCTGCGTGCGCATCTCCGGCGTGCAGCCCTCGGAGCCAAACAGCCCCAACCGCAGATGATAATCACTCATGGGGAACTCCAGCTCCTTTGCCGTTTCCGCCATATAGAGCGCATAAGAGGGCGTAGATACCAGCGCCGTAGTATGAAAATCTCTCATATACATCAGCGCCTTTTCCGTGTTGCCGCTGGAATTGGGCACCACGGTAGCGCCGATCTTCTCCAGCCCGTAATGCAGGCCAAGCGCGCCCGTAAACATGCCGTAGCCAAAGGAAATCTGCACAATATCCTCATCCGTCGCTCCGGCGGCAGTGACAAGGCGCGCCATACAATCCGACCACATTTCCAGGTCATTTTTCGTGTAGCCAACTACGGTGGGCTTGCCCGTCGTGCCAGAAGATGCATGGATGCGCACAATTTTTTTCATCGGCTGCGCAAACAGGCCAAATGGATAATTATCGCGCAGGTCAGCCTTTGTGGTAGGCGGAATATATCGGATATCCGAAAGGGATTTGATCTTATCGGCCGTTACACCCGCCTCGTCCAGCTTTTTTGTATAAAAGGGCACATTGCGGTAGCAGTAATCCACCGTCCATTTTAACCGTTCGAGCTGGAGCGCCTCCATCTCTTTGCGGGGCATTGTTTCAATTTCCGGCTGAAAAAACATAGCAGAAACTCCCTTTAATCAAGTATACATTTTAAACTGTTGGCGAAAAACCGCAAAGTTATGTTTATTATAGCATATCCTTGCGAATTCGACAAATGATTTTTTGCCATAAAAAATGGCAGGCGCGCATAGCCGCGCAGCCTGACCCATCAAGCATGTGGAAACCGGAGTGCCGCGTGAAGCTGCTTGCCATCCTTTATGCACGCAGGCACGCCTTTATTCCTGCTCCACAACGCCGCTATAGAAAAATGTGTTGACCGCCGGATGGCGGGTGCGGTTATCCACTGCGCTGACGGTAAAGCACAACAGCAGGGACGTGAGCATTGCAATCACCGCAAACAACGGCCCCTGCCCTGCAAGCCGCACAACTGCCGGAGCAGTTACGCCGGCCGCCGTAAGGAGCTTGCTCGCCGCAGGGATCATCGCAATGACAAAGCCGCTCCACATCCCGGCCCACGCCCCGGCACGGTTCATCCCCTTCCAATACAGCGCAATAACGTAGGGCGCCAAAAAGGAACCGGAAATGATCCCCCAAGAGTAGCTCATCATGTCAAGGATCGGCGTATCGGTATTGGCCACAATATAGGAGCCGGCCACAAACACGGCGCAAAGCGCTTTCGTCAGGAGCGAAACCCTTTCCTCCGCCATGGCGGGCCGCAGCCGCGCCTTAATCAGATCCATGGATAGCGTTGAGCTGGCGGAGAGTGTAATGGAGCACAATGTGGAAACAGAGGCCGCAATCAGTAGCACCAGCACCACACCGAGCAAGACGCTTGGCATGCGCACCAGCTTGAGCATCACCGGCACAATATAATCCTGCGCAGGGATATTCTCCTTTGTGAAAAACAGATAGCACAGCGAGCCGATGAAATAACCGCCGCCCGCGACAAGCAGCGCAAAAAAGGTAGAAATCACTACGCCACGCTTGGCCTGTTTATCATCCTTGATGCCAAAATACTTTTGAATCATCTGGGGCAATCCCCAGGTACCGAAGCTCGTCATCAACACCGTGGCAACCAGCGATATTGCCTGAGAAGCGGACAGCCTGGGCAGGCCGGTTTCCGTTTTGGCATAGGCGGCGAGCCCCTCCAGGCCATTGACCTGGTCAGAGCGCAGCACAAAAAAGATCAGCAGCGCAACGCCGAACATCATAACGATTCCCTGCACAAAATCCGCCCGTGCCTGCGCGACATAGCCGCCAAGCAACAGCAGCAGCATGGATACCACAGCGATAATCAGCATACAAACCGTCACATCAATGCCAAGCAGAACCTCCGCTACGCTGGCCAGTCCCTTATAGACAGAGGCGGAATACGGCACCAGAAAGATAAAGATCACCACGGCTGCAAAGGTCTTCATCGCCCGAGATTGATAGCGGGCGTCAAAAAACTGCGGCATGGTTTTGATTTTTAGCCTGGCGGAAACATCGCGCGTGCGGCGCGCAAGCACCTTCCAGGCCAGCCACGATCCAAACACCGCGTTGCCGATGCCGGCGGCAACCCCCCAAAGGCCATATTGCCGCCCGGTGCCGCCCGCGTAGCCAACAAACATCACGGCGCTAAAATATGCAGTGCCATAGGACAGAGCGGAAAGCCACGCCCCCGCATTGCGGCCGCCAACTGTGAAATCCGCGATGCTTTTGGACTGCCGCCCAGAATACACGCCAACCGCTATCATACCGGCGATATAGACCGCAATCGTCACCCACACTGCCATATTCTCCACACAAATCCTACCTTTCCATACGAAGCGCCATATTCTTTTTCGCTTTAAAGTTTTTATGCTTTAAAGCTTTTTGCCATTAAAGTTTTGAACGTTGTACATCATACAATGTGAAATGGCAAAAGTCAAGCCGGTTCCAGCGGAATTTTGACAAATTTTTACCCAAAGAAGTCGCGACAGAATTTTGCCGCCCACCGCGCGGTGAACGGCATGGCTGCATCGGCGCAGCGCGCCTATCTCCTTTAAAAATACCGCTCAAAATCGTGTTTCGCTCTTGTGCAGACCTTCAAAAAAGATTATGATCTTTCAGAAGGGAACCGCCGGCTGCCTGAAAGCCACACCAAGAAAGAAAGCCTGCGGCCGCTGAAAAAGGAGCTCACGGGAGGCACGTCATGCTGATTGCCGATTTACACATCCACTCCAGATATTCCCGCGCGACCAGCCGGGATTGCACACCGGAAGCGCTGGAGCTTTGGGCCAGGCGCAAGGGCATCCAAGTGGTGGGTACAGGGGATTTTACACACCCGGCCTGGCGGGAGGAGCTGCGGGAAAAGCTGCGCCCGGCAGAGGATGGGTTATATTGTTTAAAAAGAGAATACACCCTCCCCGATGCGCCGGATGGCGCCGCGCATACGCCGCGATTCCTGGTGTCTGGAGAGATCAGCTCCATCTACAAAAAAGACGGCAAGGTGCGCAAGGTGCACAACCTCATCCTTCTCCCCTCGCTGGAGGATGCGGAAAAGCTGGCGCACCGCCTGGAGGAAATTGGAAACCTTCACTCCGATGGGCGACCGATTCTGGGGCTTGACAGCCGCGACCTTTTGGAGATCACGATGGAGCTCTGCCCACAGGCCATTTTTATCCCCGCACATATCTGGACGCCGCACTTCTCCATGTTCGGCGCATTCTCCGGCTTTGACACAGTGGAGGAATGCTTTGGCGATATGACGCCTTATCTCCATGCGGTGGAGACGGGGCTTTCCTCCGACCCGCCGATGAACTGGCGGCTCTCCGCGCTGGATCGTTTCACACTTGTTTCCAACTCCGACGCGCATTCCCCGCAAAAACTCGGCCGGGAGGCAAACCTGTTTGACACCGCGCTCTCCTATGCTGAGATGGCAAGGGCGCTGGAAGGCCCTTCCTCCGGCGGCTTTGCAGGCACAATCGAATTTTTCCCTGAGGAGGGGAAATACCATTTGGATGGGCACCGCAACTGCCAAATCTGCCTCCAGCCTTCCGAGACGCGTAAGGCGGATGGGCGCTGCCCGGTGTGTGGCAAGAAGCTTACCATCGGCGTACTGCACCGTGTGGAGGCGCTGGCGGATCGGGAGGAGGGCTTCCACCCCGTGCAGGCGCGCCCCTTTGAAAGCGTGATTCCCCTGCCGGAGGTGATTGCGGCCTCCATTGGCTTTACGCCCGCCAGCGCAAAGGTGCAGGCCCGTTATGAGGCGCTGCTGCACAGCCTGGGCCCGGAATTTTACATCCTGCGGGAAGCGCCTCTTGAGGAGATTGCCCATGCGGCCGGCCCTAGCGTGGCGGAGGGAATCCGCCGCATGCGCGCGAATGAAGTCAGGCTCTCGCCCGGTTATGACGGAGAATACGGCAAGATTCATCTGCTGGATGAGGCGGAAATCAACGCCCTTTCCGGTCAGATCAGCCTGTTTGGGACGGCCATACCGGCAAAAGCAAAGCGCACAAAACAAAAAGCGCCCGCCCCCAAAGCCGGACGGACCACCAAACGGCAGCCGGTTGCAGAACCCCCGGCACGGGGCGGCCTACTGGACGGTTTAAACGAATCGCAGCGGGAGGCCGTCACAGCCACGCAAAAGGATGTAATGGTCATCGCCGGGCCGGGCGCCGGCAAAACGAAAACGCTAATCGCCCGCATTGCCTGGCTGATGGAAGAGCAAAAGATTCACCCTGCGGAAATTGCTGCCGTCACCTTCACAAACAAGGCGGCGCAGGAGATACGCCAACGGCTGACCCGGCATTTTAGCGACAACCGGGATGCGATTGCCGGCATCCACATCGGCACCTTCCATTCGCTGTGCCTTGATCTGCTCTCAGCGCAGGGGCAGACGCCTTCCATTGTGGATGAGAGTGAAGCGGCGGCGCTGGCAGGAGAAATTTTAAAAGAGATGGGGCTACGGCTCTCCCCTGCGCGCTTTTTACAGGAGGTCTCGCTGGCCAAAAGCGGCATATGCCGCGAGCCCGCGCACCCTGAAGCTTATGCGCGTTACTGCATGCGGCTGCGGGAATACGGCGCGTGTGATTTTGACGACCTACTGCTGGATGCGCTGGCGATTGACACAACCTTCCCCTATCTCCTGGTCGATGAATTTCAGGATAGCAACGCGATCCAGGCTGAGCTGATACGAAAATGGAGCGAAAAAGGGCGGAGTGTTTTTCTCATAGGAGACCCAGATCAATCAATCTACGGCTTTCGCGGCTCCAACGCGGATTGCTTTACGCAGTTTGCGCAGCAGCACCCGGGAGCGCAAACGATCGTCCTCACCCAAAATTACCGCTCCACGCCGGAAATTTTGGGCTGCTCCCTATCGGTGATTGGCCACAACAGCGGGCTTGAGCGCAGGCTTTCTGCCATACGGCCGCACGGCAAACCGGTCCGGCTGCTCAAGGTGGAGGATGCGTTTGCCCAGGCGTTTTTTCTGGCGAAAGAAATTAACCACATGGTTGGCGGCATCGACATGCTGGATAGCCAAGCTGTCCAGCTACAGCGCGGCGCCCCGCTCGGTTTTTCAGATATTGCAGTGCTTTACCGCACGCACCGGCAGGCTGAGCGGATTGAAAAATGCCTGCGGATCGAGGGCATTCCCTATACTGTCACAGGACGGGAAAGCTTTCTCACGGATGATATGGTTCGGGGCGCCGTTGGATTCTTCCGCTTTCTGCTGCATCCTACCGATCTGCTCTCCCTGCGTGCCTGCCTGCTGACCGTGCTGCGCTGCCCGCCTCTCGCGGCACAGCAGCTGCTGAAAGCCTGCCGCAGCCTGGAGCGGGAAGCGCTGCTGGCAACAGGGCTGCCCACCGGCATACCTGAAGAGCCAGCTGCACAGCAATTCGCCGCCCTTGTGAAAAAATATGCTCCACGCGCCACTGTGGAAAAGCCGCTGCCCCTGCTGGCAGAGTGGGCGGAAGAGCTCGCGCTCACACAGCACGCTCCCCTCGCCCGGCTGCTGGATGCAGCCGCCCTGTATTCCTCGCTGCCCGCCCTGCTGGATACCCTCTCGCTCGGCAGGGAAGGCGACATCGTGCGCAGTGGAAGCCGAAGCTATATGGCGGACGCCGTTACGCTCTCCACTCTGCACGGCGCAAAAGGGATGGAATTCCCCGTGGTATTCCTCTGCGGCATTCAGAAAGGACTGCTGCCGTTGGAGGCGCCGGGCCGGGCCACCGATGTGCAGGAGGAACGCCGCCTGTTTTATGTAGGCATGACGCGGGCAAAGGATGAGCTGATCCTGCTCACCAACGACGAGCCCTCGCCGTTTTTATCAGAAATCCCGGAAGAGGACATCAAGCGCGGCACAGCGGCTGAGCTGCACCGCCCTCAGGCAGCGCAGCAGCTCCACTTCTTTTAAATAGGAGGCAGCAATATGCAACTCATGGCAGTCCACCTGGGGCAGAAAATTCCAGAGCGGGAGCTTGCGCACTGGCTCGCCCTCCTGCCCCCCGAACGGCAGAAGGAGCTGTTTGCCAAGCGAGCCGCCGGTGCGCAGGAACGCTCTCTTTGCGGCGAAATATTGGCCCGCGCCATGCTCGCACAGGTATTGCGCCGCCCGCCGGACGCAATCTCCATCTGCCGTGGCGCACATGGGAAGCCGATGCTCGCTGACGGCTCCGGCCAATTTTTTAATATCAGCCACTCCGGGAAGTATGCCGTATGCGCTGTGGCAGAGCGTCCGGTCGGGGTCGACATCGAGCAGCCAAGGGCATACCAGCCCCGGCTGGCAGAGCGGGTATGCAGCGAGTCTGAGCAATCACTGCTTGCGCACAGCGAGGATCCCTCCCAGCTGTTTTGCCGGCTGTGGGTACTGAAGGAAAGCTTTGTCAAATGCACCGGCACAGGGCTTGGCGCTCCGCTCCACAAAATCTCCTTTTCCTTTGCGCAGGATGGAACGGTGCGCTCCAACCAAGCAGGCTTTCGCTTTACATGCCACGCTTTTACGGATGCATACTGGCTGGCTGTGTGTATGGCAAGCCAGGATTTTTAACGAATCATAGAATCATAAAAACGCCCCGCATGCCTTTGCCGTTTTTATCCGGCTGGGTATGCGGGGCGTTCGCCTTTGGAAAACTGTTTTATTGCTCCCCGTTATGGACTTCCAGAACTTCGTTTTCACGAAAGAGAAGCGACAGGCACCAAATGCCCGCAAGTGCGACCACCGTATAGATGATACGGCTCAAAATCGCGCCCTGCCCACCACAAATCCACGCGACGATGTCAAACTTAAACAGGCCGATGCTTCCCCAGTTGATCGCGCCGATCACAACGAGGATCAGAGAAATTCGATCCAGCAATCTTTTCAACTCCTTCAATGGTTTCATGGATAGTATGGGCTCGTTTCGGCGGAATATGCAGGAAAACAATGGAAAAATAAAAATGATCAAACAATGCGATTGCATGCCCCCTAAACAATGCATACGGCGATGCTCATGCGTGTTTTGCAAAGCCTCTTCTATATTCGGGTTGCATGACCAAAACCGACAGAAAAGCGGCGTAGCAGAGGCTTATAATAATGCCATCAGGCTTGGGGGGGCGATGACGTGCCGCAGATTGTGTATGTCGATGTGCTGCTCGCGCTCAACCTTCTGATGAATTACCTGCTGTTGCTCTCCGGCGCTTGCCTGCTCCGGCAGAGTGTGCGGCGGTGGAGGCTGCTCGCCGGTGCTGCTCTGGGGGCAGTTTATTCGCTGATTATTTTTTTACCGGAGCTGCCCACCCCCGTCTTTGTGCTGTTAAAGATCCTGTTTTGCATCACAATTGTGCTGGCCGCTTACCCCGCGCGGGGGTTACGGCAGTTTGGGCGGCTAACCGCCTGTTTCCTGGCGGCAAACTTTGTGTTTGCCGGGGCGATGATGGGGCTATGGCTGCTATTCCAGCCCAGGGGCATGGTCTATCAAAATGGAGCGGTCTATTTTGATATCAGTGTGCCGGTTTTGATTCTGACGGCGGCGGCCTGTTATGGCCTGCTCACCTTATTCTCCAGGATCTTGCGGCGCCGCGCCCCGGAGAACCGAATCTACAGCCTGCAAATTGAGCTGGATGGTAAAACGCTGCGCACCAAGGCGTTGCTGGATACCGGCAACAACCTTTCGGATTGCTTCAGCGACACGCCGGTCATCCTGCTGGAATACACCTGCGCCCGGCAATTGCTGCCGCCCGGCCTGCGGGAGTTTTTTAAACGCCGCCCATCAGATCTAACGGCGCCGCCAGAGGCAACCGCAGCCGGCTTTCGCCTGATCCCCTATCATTGCGTGGGGGGGACCGGCCTGCTGCCCGCCTTCCGGCCGGAGCGGGTCATCATCAGCGACGGCCAGGCGCAAACGGAAACCCGGGATGTGCTGATTGCTGTCGTCAAGGACCAGTTATCCGGCGGGGAATTTTCAGCGCTTCTCAATAACAGCCTGATACAGGGAGGCAAAGCAGATGAGAGCTGTCATCATAGCCGTGGTACATAAGCTGTTCCGCCGCTTATGCGGGCTGTTTGGCCGCACGCGGATGATTTTTTATATCAATGGTCCCCAGGCCCTGCCCGCCCCGCTGAGTAAGGAGGAGGAGGCCCGGCTCATCCGGCAGCTCGCCCAGGGAGATGAAAGCGTGCGCGAGCAATTAATCGTGCACAACCTCCGGCTGGTCGTGTATATTGCGCGCAAGTTCGAGAGTTCCGGCACTGGTATTGAGGATTTGATCTCCATCGGCACCATCGGCTTGATCAAGGCGGTCAATACCTTTTGCCCAACGCGGAACATTAAGCTGGCCACCTACGCCTCCCGCTGCATCGAGAATGAAATTTTAATGCATCTGCGTAAAACAAATTCACAACGCTCCGAGGTCTCCATCGACGAGCCGCTCAATGTCGACTGGGATGGCAATGAGCTCCTGCTCTCAGACGTGCTCGGCAGCGATCCGGACACAGTCAACACCGGCATAGAGGTAGAGGATGAACGCAACCTGCTGCTGGAAACCGTCAGCCGGTTAGAGGAGCGGGAGCGGCTCATCATGCGCATGCGCTTTGGCATTGCAGGAGAAAAGGAGCACACGCAAAAGGAAGTGGCGGATATGCTCGGCATCTCCCAAAGCTATATTTCCCGCCTAGAGAAACGAATCATCGACCGGCTGAAAAAAGAGCTGGAACAAGCGATCTGAGAGCAGAAATTGAATCTGAAACAGAAAGTGGGAGAGCCTGCGTTGCAGCAAAAAGCGCAGACCTCCCGCTTTTTATTTTTTATACTCCTCCGCACAGCCGGAGGGGACCGGCGAATGGTTTTGGCCACTGGAAAAAATGAAAAAACGGCGGTTGTTTTTGCCGCCGGCTGCTGGTATAATGAGACTATCAGAAAAACTGGAAAGATTGAGGTAAACAGGAGGCGCGCGCAATGGGAGAGGGAGCCCTGTTCCGCAACGCCGCAGTCGGCGGCTTTAACAAGGAGGACGTGCTGCGGTATATCGAGATGATGAAGCAATCCTCGCTGGAAAACGGCATGCAGCTGGAGCAGGCCACACGCCAATTACAGGATGCGCAGCGGCGCGTTCAGGTGCTGGAAACGCAGCTTGAACAAAAAACACAGGAGGCCTCCCGCCTCGCGCAGGAGCGCCAGGCGCTGGAGGAGCGCGCGCGGCTGGCAGAAGAGCAAGCGCGTCACTTAAGCGCCCGCGTTTCCGGCTATGAGGCCGATAAAGCCAAGCTTCAGGCAGTAGAGACGCAAATCGGTTCCCTGATGGTCAGTGCGCATATGTATGCCAACCGGATTGTATCACAGGCCCGCCAGGAGGCAGAGCGCATTACGCAGCAGGCCTCTCTGGCGATTGATCAGGCTACGAATCACATCAACCTCCTCTCTGTGGATGCGCAATCCGCACAGGGGCGTTATCAGAGCCTGTTTGAGGAGGTCTCTGGCAAGATTCAGACGTTAACCGCCTCGCTGCAGGAGGCAGGCGAGCAATTACAGGCGAATATCCGCCGCAATGTGGCCGAAGCGGAGCAGGCACTGCGGGAAGGAGCGGCCATTCCACAGGCAGATGCAGGCGCAGGCGGGCAAGCCGCTGCAAGCGCCCCGGCACAGGAGGGAGCGCCCGGCAGCCCGGTTGCCGCCCCCTGCTCCACAGAGCCGGAGGCCATTCAGCCCGGTGAGCCAGCCGGAATCGGCGGTGAAGCCATAAAGCAAAGTGATAGCTCCTCCCCACTCCCCACAGAGGGTGTGCCGGATCCCCCCTCCCAGCTGGAGGGCGGAGGGATTGACTACAGCCGGTTTGTGGACGTTATTCCGGATGACAGCATGTTTTCCAAATAACTACTTGCACGCTCATCTTGAAAGAGGGGAAAAGAATGGCGGTCTATGAATTGGATTGCGCACAGCTAAAGGATACCGCGCGTTCCCTGCGCGCAGGAGACCGGGTGCTGCTCTCCGGCACAGCCTATACGGCGCGGGACGCTGCGCACAAGCGAATGGCGCAGGCGCTGGAGCAAGGGGAACCGCTCCCTTTTGCTCTGGAAGGAGCTGTCATTTATTATGCTGGGCCGACGCCGTCGCCCGCAGGGCTCCCCATCGGCAGCTGCGGGCCGACCACCTCCGGGCGGATGGATGTTTACACCCCTGCCCTGCTTGACTACGGTCTCGCCGCAATGATCGGCAAGGGAGAACGTAGCCGCGCAGTCTGCGAGGCAATCTGCCGGAATCAGGCGGTTTACCTATGCGCAGTGGGAGGCGCCGGTGCGCTCGCGGCAAAATGCGTGGATGATTGCGAGGTGATCGCCTATGAGGATTTGGGGTGTGAATCAGTGAAACGGCTGCATCTCACACGCTTTCCGCTGACGGTCGCGATCGATTGCGTGGGCGGGAATCTGTTTGACCGTTGATAGACTAAATCAAGAAGAAACGGCCGCCTGATTGCAGGCGGCTGTTTTTGGAAACGAGGGAGGATTCATGGAGAACGCGTTTTCCATTCTGAAGCAATGGGTGCAGGAAAGCCGGCGCATCGTCTTCTTTGGCGGCGCAGGCGTATCCACCGAGAGCGGAATTCCGGATTTTCGCAGCACGGACGGGCTGTATCATCAGCAGTATGACGACCCGCCGGAGGAAATTTTGAGCCATTCTTTCTTTTTGCGTAGGCCGGAGGATTTTTTTCGCTTCTACCGCGCAAAAATGCTATTCCTCGATGCAAAGCCCAACGCTGCGCACAAAAAGCTCGCGCAATGGGAGCGGGAGGGCAAGCTCAGCGCCGTTATCACGCAGAATATTGACGGCCTGCACCAGGCCGCCGGCAGCGAACGGGTGCTTGAGCTGCACGGCAGCGTACTGCGTAACCACTGCATGAACTGCGGCAAATTTTACGACGTGCAATCGATTGTGCGCAGTCAGGGCGTGCCGCGCTGCGATTGCGGTGGAATCATCAAGCCGGATGTTGTGCTGTATGAGGAGGGGCTTGATACGCAAACACTGCGGGAAGCGGTCGAAGCGATTACGCAGGCGGATCTGCTGCTCGTGGGCGGCACCTCGCTCGCGGTCTACCCTGCGGCCGGGCTTGTGGATTATTACACCGGCAGCCGGCTAGCGCTGATCAACCGGGACGCGACTCCACTGGATCAGAGAGCCAATCTGGTGCTGCGCGGAAAAATCGGAGAAATACTAGCGCAGCTTTAAAAGACAGGCTGCCTTTTGACGCAGAGAGGAGGGATTCCTGTGAAAAAGACCAATGCCATCCGTCTGCTGGAGCAGGCAGGCATCCCCTATGAGGCGCGCGCCTATCCGGTGGACGAAAGCGATCTATCCGGCGTACACGCGGCCCAGCTTTTGCAGCTGCCCGCTCGTCAGGTGTTTAAAACGCTTGTTCTTCGCGGGGAACGAACCGGCTATTTTGTCTGCTGCATTCCAGCCTGTCAGGAGATTGATCTCAAAAAGGCCGCGCGGGCTGCGGGAGATAAACGCGCGGAGCTACTGCCCCTGCGGGAGCTGCTGCCTGTGACGGGCTATATCCGGGGCGGTTGCTCGCCGGTCGGGATGAAAAAGAAATTTCCAACCTTTCTGGATAACTCCGCGCACGAATGGGAGCGTATTTCCATCAGCGCCGGGAAGCGCGGGGAAATGGTGCTCATCGAGCCGGATCGGTTGTGTGCGCTGCTTGGCGCAGCCTATGTGGAACTGACCGCCTGAATCAAAAGGACGCCCCGCTGCACCTGGCAGTCTATGGGGCGTCCTTTTCAGCAGGCAATTCCGGCAAAGCAGCGCGTCATATTTTTACAAATGGCATCTCGGTCATCCGGAGATCGGTGCAGCCATACGGCTGTAAAAGCAGCTCCTCTGGCTGCCCTAACACATCGATTTTTGAGGGAACGCTTGCGCAAATTCCATTCTTCTCCGCCCAGGCGATGGGGAGCATCTTTGTTTTTAGCCAAATGGGTGGGTGTTCCGGCGAGAACGGATAGGCGCTAACCTCTCCAAATACGGCTTCAAACTGCTCGGAACAAAACGCATAATTCCATGGGCTGGCTGGAAGCATCTGATAATCGCAATAGGGCGCTTTGCGCTCCACGCCATCCCGGGTGTATTCCAGCTTCGTCACCTGTGCCCGAACGGGGAGGGCAAAGACCAGCGGCCCGCGCACGACCGCCTTTGCGCCATGCGGGCGGTCTATGAGCTTTGCCTCCATTTGCAGCTTCACATGGATGTGCGTGACGCCCTCCCAAATGGCGCCCAGTGGGAACCAACCGCCCGGCTGCGCGGGCTTACCGTCCACCCACGCTTTCTGCGCGAAGCCGGGAATGCGGACGATCATTTCGCACGCCACAGGAGCATCCGCCGACACCTCCAGCACAGCCTCATCACGAAATGGATAGTCGGAACAAACGTGCACGCAGATCGTATGCCCATCCCGCTCCACCTGTACCCGCGAGGGGACAAGCGAGCTGACCGCAAGCCCCCGCTCGCTCTCCAAAATCGCAGACAGGGCAAATTTCGGCCATGCCTGATTCAAATTCGCCGTGCAGCAGCCATAATTCGGCTCCAGGCCAAAAACATTTGCCTCCCCCGAATTGGAATTAAAGGGCACAGCTTCGTCCGGGAACCGCTGAGCGCTGATCTGGTTGGTCATCTGCACATACTGATGCGCCCACAGATCGGCAGTAGTGGTTGCAGGCAAGCAATTAAACGCCTCTTTTTCCAAAAGATCCGCCCAAAAGCCATTCCCGCTCTCCGCCAGCAGTACCTCATAGGAATACATGGCCTCCGCCACACTGCAGAGCTCGCTGCCCTGTGTAGGCTCGTCGCCGGAGAGGCATTCATCCCCGGTGAAATGCCCCGTGGGCATGCTGTTATGCTGCATCACCGTGCGGTACATATGCTGGGCGAACGCATCCGGCGATTCCCCCGTCATGCGGGCCATCAACGCCCTGCTTTTCAGTGCCATCGCCGTATTTACCACATGGTTGATCTGGCTCCAGTAACGGCGCCCGGCGGGCCGCTCAAACGAAAACCGGCGGTAGAGCTTTTCATAATCGATCCCCTCCGCCTCCAGCAACGCGGCGAGCTGGAGCATCCATTCCTCCGGCCGCCGCTCGTACAGCCACCAAAGCGGGATCAGGCATTCATACCACCTGGCCGCCGCCCAGTTAAACAGTGTGTGTGCTGCAATGTGGCCCAGCAGCTGCTTCATTGCCCGGTAAACCGCCTGCTCGATCCGGCTATCCCCTGTGCAGCTTTCATACAGCACAAGCACCTTACAGATCAAAAAAGCCGGCCAAACGTCATAGCGCTCCCGCTCTGCAAGGCTGCATGGGCAGATCCAACCATCCTCAGCCTGCCCGTCGAGAATCGCATCTACATACCGCTTGGCACGACGCTTTAAGCCTTCATCATCCAGCAGAAATGCCAGCGGGATAAAGCCATCCAGCCAGTAGGGCACTCTCTCCCAGCCATCCTGATCCCCACCGATCCATTTGCTCTCCCGGATATCCGGCCAGATCAAATCCAGATGCCCAGAGAGGCCCTCCGCCTGAATCTCCAGCTGCCGTTTCAGCCACCCCTCCGGCTTGAGCTGCCTTGTGGTGAGTGGCCTGAATACGCTCTTTTGCATGCTGCTCCCTCCCTGCTATCAATTCGGATGATTTGCTAAAATTATAGCATCTTGGCCCTGAAAAATGCAACAAAAATCCAATCCAAACAAAAGTCAGGGTTGCCGGAGCGGGCGGCGCTGTGATAAAATCACCGCAGAACACGTACACAGAGCGCAATAAAACGGCGCCCAGTATCACGCGGCAGCCATGGACTGCTGCTTAGAGGCTGACGCACGCTGCCCGCAATGATTTCCATTGAGAGAAGGGGAACAGACCATGCCTGGATTCATCTGCACGCTTCTTTTTTCCATCCTCCTGCTGCCCATCAATCTCTGCTGCGCCTTTTGGCTCTTCAGAGAGGCGTTAAATTTGACAGGGATGACCTTTCAGTCATTTTTAAAGCGAAATTCCCGCACCGTTCTACCGGACCGGCCGGGCGTGCGGCAACGTTTTTTGCTCCGCTTTTTCTCTGAGCACAGCTCCGATCCCAAAGCCTCCGGAAAGCTTCTGTGGGCGTTCGGCATCTGTACACTGCCCGGGCTGGGCGCATTGCTGCTGGCCGAATATATCGCGCTTCATCCGGATAAGCTCAAATATGCTCTGGCAGGCGACCTGATTTTACTTACGCTCAACATCGGGATCGCCCTCGCGGGCAGGGCTTACCGGCGGAAGCACCCGCTGGATGAACACACGGCGGAACGGCTGGAGGCCCAGCGGATCAAAGAAAAAGAGGAAGGCAAAAAAACGCTCGTCAAAAGCATTCTGGTTTACGGCATCGTGGGCGCTTTCTTTTTAGCAGTTTTATCGTTCTTTTTCCTCGGCATCACAAGCATCGGCACGCAAAGGAAAACGGCGCAGCCGGAGCAGATAAGCCTGCAGGATGTCAATACCGTGCTGGTAAACAAGGGCTATGAGACGGCGAATATCCCCACCACCTACTGGTTTTATGACGAAAGTAAGCTCTTGAACGTGTGTGCAGGGGTAAAGGGCGAAAATAAATTTGAGTTTTATGAATACACGGATGGCGAAACGGTTGGCGGCGTATACAACAGAATCCTATCCAGCATTTCGCAGGATATGGAGCCCGCAGAGCGCGAGAGCCACGAAACAACGCTGCCTGGAGGGTGCAAAATGTTTACCGCCATTTTGAACGGCATCTATCAGCTTGTGCTATATCAAAACGATACGGTCGTTTATGCGCATTCCCCCGATTCTTTCAATGAAATCAATGATATTTTAATGGAGCTTGGCTACCTGCAAAATGGATAACCTCAAAAAGGCGAGTGAAACAAATGATAAAAAGAAACCAATCCAAATTCATTCAAGGGATCATCGCCATTGCGGGCCTGCTCTTTCTCGGCGCTGCGATTTATACCCTTGTTTATGACGTTAACACGTATATCCAGCAGTTCCGTCAGAGAGACTGGCCGTCTGCAACGGCGACGGTCATCCACGTCAACAAGCGCATTGAGAGCGGCGCAGGGCGTTCCCACGCGCGCCACACGGTCTACGATATCTTTTATCAATATGAGGCGGAGGGAAATGTCTATACAGACGCGATTTACGGCATAAACACAGGGAGGCAATACGGGGAAACGTTTGAGATCAAGTATAACCCCGCCGCGCCGCAGGATTCGACGCATTATCTGGAGCCAACCTTCGGATTTGTGGTCTTCGGTGTTTTGGGGTTTCTCTTTTTTAGCTTTGCAGGCTCAATGATGGTGCGAAGCGCCCTACCGAAGAGGAAACGCCGAAGCCAAACGGGCCCCTCATCAACCGTGTAGCGGAGGTAAAACATGAATACGCCAACCCTTATAACAGAGCGGCTGATCCTGAGGAAATTTACGGAAAACGACGTGGGGGCCCTCTATCAAATCCTCAGCGACGAGGAGGTAAACACCTTCCTGCCCTGGTTCCCGCTCAAAAGCATGGAGCAGGCGCGATCGTTTTATGAGGAGCGATATGCGGCCAAATACGCGCAGCCGCAGGCTTACGCCTATGCGATCTGCCTGCAAAAAGACAATGAGCCGATTGGCTATATCAATGTGGATATGGAAGTGCATCATGACTTCGGTTATGGGCTTCGCAAGGAATTTTGGCATCAGGGAATTGTCACGGAGGCGGGCAAAGCCCTCATCGCGCAGGTAAAACAGGATGGCCTGCCTTATATTACGGCAACGCATGACCGCAACAACCCCCGCAGCGGCGGCGTGATGCGGAATGTGGGCATGCACTATCAATATTCCTATGAGGAGCAGTGGCAACCAAAAAATAAATTGGTCACCTTCCGCATGTATCAGTTAAACTTAGATGGCAACGAGGAACGGGTTTACAAAAAATATTGGGATACCTCCGCCGTCCATTTTGTGGAGACAGATCTTAAATCCACCCTCTCGCCGGGCATGAAGACCGGCGGCCAACAACGCCGGATTTGGGAAAATGAGCGCTAACTACCCTTCTGGCACATCCATCAAAACGAAAGGCGTTCCCTGCGGATCATACCGTGGGGAACGCCTTCTGCACTTTTCAATCAGGGGAAAAGCTCAGGCGCGGTGCGCACCGCCCTACCGCCTTACCTCCCGGCGTGTCAGGCTCCAGACGACACCGCCAACCACAAACACGAAGGCGAGGACAACGCAAATCGCCAAAATCAGAAACAGATAATTTCCATTGGGCATATTCACTCCCCACTCCCCCAAATGAACGGCAGGCAGGGTAAAGCGGACACCATTCAGCAGAGCGCGCAGTACACTATCCAACAGGAAAAGATGAATACCGGTTCCCGCCGTGCAAACCGCCACGCGGAAAAAGGGGTTCACCCGCAGGTAACGGATTGCCAGCAGATACAACCACGGTAACAGGGTGCCATATAGTGTGATTGGGTATGCGGTTCGCAAAAGAAGCGCGCTATGGCCGGTCACACAGACGGACGCGGTCACCAAAAGGAAAAGCAGCACTGTGTCAGCAAGCAGGCAAACCAATGCCTTATGGGAGGAAAGCGCGCGCGGCAGAGCGGCCTGGCGGAGCACAACCGGTAGAAAAACAGCAGCAAACCCCATCGCAACCGCTAAGAGGGCAACCAACAGCCATTCCCCGCCATACTGTACCCGGCAGACAATCAGTAAAAAATTTAGGGAGAGATAAAGGGAACCAAACGTCCACAGGCCACGGCGTTTTTTACACAGCACAGGTGTCAGCGTCAGTGAAAAGGCGACTGCCTCCGCCGCCAGGGCGATGAAAAACCAGGACAAGGTGTGCTGTACCGCCAGATTGCAGATGAAGCACACGAGCAGAGAAATTCCATACGCCGCAAGCAGGATGCCGGCGTAAACACGCACAAGGCGCTTCCATTTCTCAGCCTGCTTTTCAATCTCCAGCTGGTGCAAATCCTCGCTGGCTGTGATCAATTCATGCTCAGTGATATGCAGCGCATCGCAGATGGCGGAGATCAGCGTGATATCCGGATAGGTTACCCCGCGTTCCCATTTGGATACGGCGGTATCCGTCAAATACAGGCGGGCGGCCAGCTCATGCTGGGTCAGGCCGGCCTCTTTTCTCTTCTGCGCGATAAAACGGCCAAAGTCGTGCTTATCCCGCAGCGCAGTTTCTTCTTTCATGCAAAATGCCTCCTTCAGAGTCCATAGCGGCCGCCGTCCGGATCAGCGGCCGACTACACCTTAGGCCACGATGAGGCAATTGTCAACGGTTTCTGCCTGTTTTGCGGCTGGCCTGTTGCGCCAGTTGCCGTTTTGCACGCATCCGCGCTGGCTGCAGCCGGTTGCAGCTGCTCAAAAACAGCGCGGTATTCCGCCGCGAACAGACTTCCCCGCCGCCATAAAAAGGTAAAATCATGGGAAAGCGGAAATCCCTCGACCGGGAGCCGCCGCAGCAGGCCCGCATCCAGCTCCTCCCGCACAGCCGCTTCATAGAGAAATGTGATGCCGCAGCCCTGCCGCACAAGCGTTTTGATCGCGTGCAGGCTGCCTACCTGCGCTGTGCGCCGGAAATCCCGCACGGTCAGGTTGCGCCCCTCCAGAAAGCGCTCCAGAATTTCTCGCGTGCCGCTGCCCGGCTCGCGTAGGAGCAGCCGCTCGCCCAACAGATCTTCCATTTGGCAGGGAGCCTCCGGGATGGGATGCTGCACGCCGCAAACCGCAAGATACGCTTCCCGGGAAAAGGGCAGCGATTCATACTCCCGTTTTTCAAAGAAGCCCTCCACAATGGCAAAATCAATTTCACCGGAATCAAGGCGCCGGAGCAGCTCATGCGTGTTTGCCACAGTCAATCGCACATCCGCCTCCGGATTCTGGCGCAGATAACAGGCAAGCGGCACGGGCGCCACGAAATCTCCAATGGTCAGCGTAACGCCGAAAATCAGGCTCCTGTGCCCTTTGCCAAGCGTTTGCATTCTCTCCTGTAAAACAAGCGTATCGTGCTTCATGGTGGTTGCGGCGCTCAAGAGCGTCTCCCCCGCCTCGGTCAAAACAGGGCGCTTGCCCTGATAATCAAACAACCTGACGCCATAGAGATGCTCCAGATAACGGATGTGCTGCGAAACAGCGGGCTGTGTGATGTGCAGCGCCTGCGCAGCCTTTGTGAAATTCATCCAGCGGCAAACCTCCAAAAAGGTATCCAGCCGAAAATCCAGCATCCTAACCGCCTCCGCGTTTTCCTGAAATTCGCTTTTTCTATTGCTGCATTTATCATAACATATTTTTATTGATTAATAAATATATATCATTTTTATTTATCAATAAACTGTGGTATGATGGAACAAAATTCCGGGAGAACGCGTGAAAGGCTGCGCTTTCCGTCAAAAGGGGTAGAAATTTGATGAAAACATTCCTGCAAAAAAACTGGAGCGGCCTGCTGCTCTGCCTGGCCATCTCCATCCCGGCATGGTTTCTGGGCAAGCTCATCCCTGTGGTTGGAGGCCCTGTATTCGCCATCCTCGCCGGGATGCTGCTGACGCTGCTTTTAAAACAGAAGGATCGGATTCAGCCCGGCGTCACCTTCACCTCCAAAAAAATCCTTCAGGCCGCCGTTGTGCTGCTGGGCTTCGGAATGAACCTGACGGATATCCTGCAAAAGGGGAGGCAATCCCTCCCGATCATCCTGGCGACGATCTCCACCTCGCTGATAATCGCCTTTGTGCTGTGCAGGGCGATGAAGGTGCCCGCCAAAACCGCAACGCTCGTGGGCGTGGGTTCTTCTATCTGCGGCGGTTCAGCGATTGCGGCGACTGCGCCTGTGATCGATGCGGACGATGAGGAGATCGCGCAATCCATCTCCGTGATTTTTCTGTTCAATGTGATCGCCGCGCTGATCTTCCCCACTCTTGGCGGGCTGCTCGGCCTCTCCAACGAGGGATTTGGCCTGTTTGCAGGCACGGCGATCAACGACACCTCCTCCGTCACCGCAGCCGCGCAGGCGTGGGATGGCATCCACGGCAGCAATACGCTCGACGCGGCCACGATCGTGAAGCTGACGCGCACGCTCGCCATCATCCCAATCACGCTGGTGCTCGCGCTCGTGCGCACCCGCAGGGAGAAGCACAGCGCCGGAGGGCGAAAGGTAAACCTGAAAAAAATCTTCCCATTTTTCGTCCTCTTCTTCCTGTTGGCCTCCGTAGTAACGACCGTTTTCCATCTGCCGGCGGCTGTGACAAGCCCGCTCAAGGAGCTGAGCAAATTCTTTATCGTGATGGCAATGGCGGCCATCGGGCTGAACACTAACATTGTCTCCCTGGTCAAAACGGGCGGTAAGCCGATTGTGATGGGGCTTTGCTGTTGGGTTGGTATCGCGGGCGTCAGCCTGCTGATGCAGCACGTGCTGGGTATCTGGTAAGCAAGAGGGACCAATTCAGAAGAGCATCCTCCCGCCGCCCATTGGGAGAGGATGCTCTTTCCTTATTTTGATAGCATCCGTGTACAGGGATACCCATCGGTTTTCAGCGCCGTGGCCGCGCCGTCTGCCTTACCAGAAATACGGTCACAGGTTGAAAACTCCGAAGGACCGCTCCGGCGGCTTCAGGCGAAGGGATCGCAACGCCGCCCTTCCGTGCCTGAAAACGCAGCGAGCGTCCGCTTGAACACGCCGGGCGGCGATGTTCCCTTTGTATACGGATGCGAAACATTATGCACAACGCTCCGGCAATCACCGCGCCGGCCTGCTTAAAAATGCCGGACCAGCATAACTAGAAAGGGAAGGAAAACGCCCATCACATAACACAGGCGGCCTTCTCCCTGATGCAATGAAGGAGAAAGCCGCCCTGAAAAGTGTTTTGAAAGACAGCTGATCCGGACCCACCAGGCCAAAGGTTATTTTCCGGCCTTGACCTCGTCGAACTCCTGTTGAATTTCGGCCGAGGGCGGCGCTGTCACCAGCGAAACCACCACGATGCACAGGCAGGAGAACAGGAATGCCGGCAGCAGCTCATAAATATCCCATATCCCGCCAAGCGGACGGATGAGCAGATTCCAAACAAATACCATCACGCCGCCGCTAACCATACCAGCGATTGCCCCTGCACGGTTGATGCGCTTCCAAAACAGGCTCAAAAGCATCAGCGGACCAAAGGTAGCGCCAAAGCCTGCCCAAGCGAAGCTAACGATGGTGAAAATCACACTGTTCTCATCCAATGCAATGAGAATAGCAACGGCAGTAATCAGCAGCAGCGTGATACGGGAAATGCTCAGCACGTGCTTCTCTGTGGCGTTTTTGCGGAAAAGGCCCTGATAAATATTCTTCACCAGCGCGGAGGCCGCAATGAGAAGATAAGAATCGGAGGAGCTGATCGTGGCGGCCAGAATGCCGGCCATCACAAAGCCCGCCAGCAGCGGCGGCAGCAGATTGGTGGACAGAAGGATAAACACATTCTCCGCCGAAGAGGCAGTCGTCAACGCTGTGGGGAACAGGGAACGGCCGACGACGCCGATAAACACAGCCACAGCCAATGAGATCAAAACCCAGACAGTAGCGATACGGCGGGAACGGGTCAGCTCGCGCTCCTCCCGAATCGCCATAAAGCGCAGCAGAACCTGCGGCATACCAAAATAGCCCAGGCCCCAGGCTACAGTGGAGATCACGGAAAGAAACCCATATTCCCCTGCCGCGCCAAACTGAGGCTGGCCATTGACCACCTGCTGCACGCCCTCCTGCGTCGTAACCGGGGTGGCGATCCCAAAGAAATCCAAAAAGCCGGGGATGGACTTTGCATTTTCAACAACTGCTCCTAACCCACCTGCAGAAACCGTCCCCACGACTACAATCACCACAAGAGCTACCACCATGATGATTGCCTGCATGAAATCAGAGGCGCTCTCAGCAAGGAAGCCGCCAATGATGGTGTAAATCAGCACAAACAGCGCGCCGACAATCATCATCGGCACATAGGGCATATCAAACAGCGTAGAAAACAGCTTGCCGCAGGTGACAAGGCAGCTTGCCGCATAAACCGTGAAAAAGATCAGGATAAAAACAGCCGCAATGGTCATGACCACCTTGCTTTTTTCGTGAAAACGGTTTGAGAAATATTCCGGCAAAGTGATCGCATTTCCCGCCTTTACGCTGTAACGGCGCAGACGTTTTGATACGATCAGCCAGTTGATGTAAGTGCCCACGGCAAGGCCGATCGCCGTCCACGCAGCGTCCGCAATGCCGCACCAATAGGCGACGCCAGGCAGGCCCATCAGCAGCCAACCGGACATATCCGACGCCTCCGCGCTCATCGCCGTAACCCATGGGCCAAGGCTGCGCCCACCGAGAAAATAGTTATCGGAATTTTTATTCGCTCTTTTGGCAAAGGCAAAACCGATTGCGATGACTGCCGCCATGTAGATGACCATCGCAATTAAAATTTGCAGCGTATCGTTCATAATACTCTCCGTTCCGCCGCCGCAGCCCCACAGCGCAGGGACTTGGGCAGCCCTCATTTTGTCATTCCACACAATTGCCAGAGAAAACCCTGGCGTGCTCTCCCCTGCTAAATGTCTACAGCTAACCAGTCAAAATCAACCAAAGAACTCCTTTCACATCAGTATCATCCGTTCCACTTAATTGTATGGTATCTATCATACTTTACACTGCGAAAAAAATCAAGAGTAAAGCACCGCTTCTTCTAAACGCATATATCCGAGCCCAGCAGTAAAATAGCCCGCAGGAAAATCTCCCTGCGGGCATTTCTTCTGCTTCCTATGTTTCCCCTATGGGTGCATGGCACGGTATTTTTTCTGTGTGGCAATCCCTCCCCGGATATGGCGCTGCGCTTTATTAATATCCAGCACCTCCCGCACCTCTTGATATAGCTGTGGATTCACCCGGCGCAGACGATTTGACACGTCCATATGCACTGTGGATTTACTGATTCCAAACTCCTTTGCTGCTGCACGGACAGTTGCTTTGTGCTCAATGATATATTCGCCGAGCTCTACGGCTCTTTCTTCCACAATACCCTTCAAGATGAGCCCTCCGTTTTCCGTTAAAGTGAAGCGTACCGATGCAATTCCCTAATCTATATGCGCAGAGCCTACGGATTATGTTTCACAGCGGAATCATTGACATGTACCCGAGAAGATGCTACATTGAAGCAAAATCCTGTTGCAGAAAGGCGGATGTTTTTATGTGCCTAAGGGGAGAAATCCGTTCGGAGTGGCTGGAGGCCATGCACAAAATCGCTTTTCCCATTCTTTCAGCAGCTGCGGATAACCGGCTGCACAGCGTGCTGCCGCTGTCCAAAGCGGAGAAGCGGCGCGGCGTGGCCTACCTGGAGGCAGCCGGCAGAACGCTGATTGGCATCGCACCCTGGCTGGAGCTCTCCCTGCCCCGGCGCGCATCGAAGGAAGAGCGGACTTTGCAGGAGCAGTACCGGCTGCTCGCGCGCAAAACGCTGATCAATATTTGCGACCCGTCCGCCGCCGATTACTGCGTATGGAACAAAACCGGCGTTTTCCTCTCCCCCGATCAGCCGATGGTGGATGCCGCCTTTTTAGCCAGCGCCCTACTGAAAGCGCCCACGCAGCTGTTTGAATTGCTACCTGAACAGGCCCGCAGCAACCTGCTCTCCGCCTTCGGGCAGACGAGATTGATGCGGCCTGTGCGCAACAACTGGCTTTTATTCGCCGCCATGATTGAAGCGATGCGTTACCGCTTCACGGGGATTGGAGACGGCATGCGCATCGAATACGCGTTAAGTAAGCACTATGAATGGTATAAAGGGGATGGCGCTTACGGCGATGGGGAACTGTTTCACTGGGATTATTACAATAGCTTTGTCATCCAGCCCATGCTCGAAGAGATTTCCAGAGTGGCGCAGCCGATGATTGGGGAGAGCCGCTACCGGGAGCAATTCGTCAAAAGCCTTGCGCGCTATTGTGAGGTGCTGGAGCGAATGATTGCGCCCGATGGGACATATCCCTGCATGGGGCGCTCGATCGCCTACCGGACGGGCGCACTCCACGCTCTGGCGCACGCAGCGCTCACCGGGCAATTGCCAAGCACCCTGCCGCCCGGCCAGGTGCGCCGTGCGCTCAGCCTCGCGTTGCGCAGGATGCTCGCCTCTCCAGAGTTGTTTGACACAGCGGGCTTTCTGCAAAAAGGGCTTTCTGGCTGCCAGCCCAAGCTTGCCGAATCCTATATCAACACCGGCAGCCTTTATCTTTGCTCCACAATTTTTCTGCCGCTTGGCCTTTCCCCTACCTCTCCCTTCTGGACGGAGGCAGAGCAACCAATCACCTGGGAAAAGGCCTGGTCCGGCGCGCCGCTCATGAGGGATCACGCCCTTTAAAGCCAGATGCCAGATTTCAAAATCTAATATCAAACACGGGAGCCGGTCATTTTAAACCGGCTCCCGTGTTTGGGATAGATATTGGTAGAGAAACAGCTTCATTCTGCGCTTCGCGACAATCGTTTTACCGGACAGCGCTCAAAGAATTTTTCGCCTGTGCGCAGCCAAAAACACGATGAACCCCAGCGGGACAGTCAGCAGCAGCATGGGATAAAACAAAGACAGCTCCATATGCCCATATAAAAAGCCGCCGATGACCGGGCCCAATGTCATACCTAAGTCCAGCCCGATATAGTAGGTGCTGTTGGCAAGGCCGCGCCGCTCCTTCCCGGCAAGCAGAATCGCGGTGGACTGACACACCGAGCTCATCACACCATAGCCGCCCGCCATAAACAGCGCAGCCAAAAACATCTGCAGATTGTTTTTCATAAAACCGAGGCACAAAATACCCGCCAAAGCGCTGACCGAGCTGCCGATCAAAAAGAAATGGAACGGCAGGCGGTCAAACAGGCTTTTCAGCCCCAGGCGAAGCAGCAGCAAAACCACCGCATACAGCGGAAAAAACAGACTGACAGTCACGGAGAGCCCCCGCGCTTCCACATAATTGACCAGGAAGGACTGCGTTGCACAATAGGGGATCGCGAACAACATGATGATGAGAGCAATTGGGATCACCTTCCAATCGACGATCTGCCAACTTGCCGTGGTATTTACGCCATCCCCGGAAAGCGCCGCAGGCTCCGGCTCACCCCGGTTTTGAACAAACGGGATGATAACCATAATCATCACCGAAATAAACAACGCGATTCCAAAGGAAATCCGATAGCCAAACGCCTGATAGGCGCTAACGCCGATGGCTGGGGCGATTGCCATGCCCAATGCATTCATCATGCCATAAACGCCCATGCCGGAGCCGATTTTCTCCTTGGGCAGCATGTTGGACATCCACGTGGACATACACACGGAGCAGCAGGCGAACCCGATCCCGTTGATCACCCGGGCGATGACGATCACCACAGGATTGCCCGCCACGATATACTCCAGGCAGGCCAGAGCCATCAGCCCTGCGCCGCAGAAGGATAGCTTGAATTTGCTGATTTTATCCGCCAGATTCCCGACGAGCGGCCGGCAAAAAAGCGAGCACAGGTTCATCAGGCCGCCGACGATCCCCATCAGGGCAGCGGAGGCTCCCACGCTGCCGGAAAAGCCCGTGATCAGCGGCGTGACCACCATAGGGCTTGAAAAATAAAAAAAGCTGGCTGCCAGGATTAAAATGACGTCTCTGGAATAAACTCGTTCTCTCATTTTGCCTTTCACTTTGCCTTCCACTGCCTCTCCCACAAGTTCAATGCGCCTGTAGCATTTTAGACTCGCTGCGGCGTTCCGTCAAGCGCTCCCGGCTGCTGCACAGCAAAAAAAGAGCAGCGCTTTTCCGGTCCGTTCCAAGGGACTTTCTCTGAAACAAGGCTATGAGAATGCAAATTTTCTATTTTATTGAGAAAAGACCATGACTTTTCTATCAATTTCGTGTATAATACAACTATCATTTTGAGCAGAGGGAGTCGATTCGGATGGCAATCATTCGTAAAGAGGCATATTTCAATTCTTCCACCGGCAAAAACAAAATCCACTGCATGCTCTGGCAGGACGACGGCGTCAAACCGGTTGCGCTGTTCCAAATTGCGCACGGCATGTCGGAGCACATTGAGCGGTATGACGATTTCGCCCGTTTTTTGGCCGAGCACGGCTTTATCGTGTGCGGCAACGACCACCTCGGGCACGGCAAATCCGTCAACACGCTGGATGATCTCGGCTATATGGACGATAAAAACGGCCATATCCGCATGGTGGACGACATGCACATCCTGCACAACATCATGCACAAGCGCTACCCTGACCTGCCCTATTTTCTGTTTGGCCACAGCATGGGTTCCTTCCTCGCGCGCTCCTATGCGTCGCACTTTGGCAAGGAGCTGGCCGGAGCGATCTTCTGCGGTACGGGCGAGCTGCCCGCCGCGATGGAGGGGCTCGTTTCCGCCTTTGATAAAATTGTGGATAAAATCGGCCCGCGCGCCAATGCGGATCTACTGTTTAAAATAGGCAACGGCGTGTTTAACGCACAGTTCAAAAACCCGCGCACCAAAATCGATTGGATCAGCACGAGCGAGGAGAATCTCGACCGCTATATCGACGACCCGCTGTGCGGCTTTAACTTTAAGCTCGGCGGCACGCGCGACGTGGTGCGCATCCTGATGGAGGTCAGCCGCAAGGATTGGGCCAAAAAGGTGCCGCAGGATTTGCCTGTGATGCTCATCTCCGGCGCGAAGGATTCCGTCGGCTTTAACGGCCGGGGCGTGCTGGCAGTATCGGATAATCTGGAGCTTGCGGGCAACGAACCGACCGTGATCCTCTACCCCAACGACCGGCATGAAATCCTCAACGAAAACGACCACGAGAAGATTTATAATGATATTATGAAGTGGCTGGACGGCGTGCTGGCTGCAAGGGACGCACAGAGCGCGTAAGAAGCCGCCGCTTTGCAGGCGGTGAACGGCTCTCACCAGAAAGCCATCCCGCAGTAAAAATTCGGTTTTGCCCCGCAAAGGAGATAACGGAAAACGGACGTATGCGTACCCCATACGTCCGTTTTCCTCTTTGTGTCAATCCATAAGGCCCATCTCATCCGGAAAAGACGAGAAGGAACCGGCTGTAATAGGCGGAAGGAACGCAAAAGGGGAGATTGAGAATGGAGCTCTGGGATCTCTACACGGAAAAACGTATCAAAACAGGAGAAACGCACCTGCGTGGAGCGCCGCTGCCAGAAAACCGGTTTCACTTGGTGGTGCATGTTTGGATTGTCAACGCAAAGGGGCAATATCTGATTTCGCAAAGGGCGGCAAGCCGCCCCTCCTTCCCACTGAAGTGGGAATGTGTCGGAGGCTCCGTGCTGCTGGGTGAAACCAGCGCGGAGGGAGCTGTGCGGGAAGTCAGGGAAGAGGTTGGCATTGCCTTCTCGCCGGAGGATGGGAAGCTGGTGCGTTCTATCGTCCGAAAAAACGTGGGCGGCACACGATTCAATGATCTGCTGGATATTTGGCTTTTTCCCTACGAAGGGGAAATTCCATTGGAAAGTGCGACAACTGACGAGGTTGCAGGCGCCAAATGGATGACCAAGGAGGAAATCAGGTTGCTCTACCGCGCGGGTGATTTTGTGCCTACACTGGATTATTTTTTTGACATATTTTAAGGATTCCTCACGGTATGAACGAAACGGAAAAGAGCGTGAAACAATGAAACGATATACAATTCGCAGCGAAACTGCACAGGCCGCGCCCCTGATCGCCGAAGCCTATCTGTCTCCTGCTGAAAACGGGTATGCCGGCCCTGCGGCTGAGCGGCTCGCACGGCTGGAGGAGCTGTATGAACAGCTGAGCAAAAACCAGGAATCGCTCGCCCGGGAGCTGGAAACGCTTCGCCTGGCCGGAAAGACCCGCACAACCAAATTCCAGCAGCTTTTGGCCAAAAAGCTAACGGAGAAAAATATGATCGTTCTATTAGATACGTTTGTTTTTGACGCCGTTGGCGGCGCTCAAACGCTATGAAGAGCTTAAGACGGGCGCTTGTTTTTTGCCGCTGTTTCGATTATACTGAAAGATGCTTTTATTTTGAACGGAAATGGGAGTCGCCCTTATGAAAGCCGCATTTTATACCCTTGGCTGCAAGGTGAATCAATATGAAACACAGGCCCTGTGCGAGCAGTTCCGGGCAAAAGGCTTTGAAATCGTCCCGCCGGAGGAGGAAGCGGATTTTTATCTAGTAAATTCCTGCACGGTGACCAGCACGGGCGACCAAAAATCCCGTCAGGCGGTACGGCGCTTCAAAAGGCTGCATCCGCAGAGCATTGTTGTGCTCACCGGCTGCATGCCGCAGGCCTACCCGGAGCAGGCACAGGCGCTCACCCAAGCGGATATTGTCATCGGCAACCGCGACAGCGAAACAATTCTTGAGGCCATCGACGAATATCAGCTCAGCGGCAAGCGCATTTTCCATGTGCGCCCACATGAAACCGGGGAGCACTTCCATGGCGGGACGATCTCCAGCTTTCAGGAACACACGCGCGCTTTTGTGAAAATTCAGGATGGCTGCGACCGTTTCTGTTCCTACTGCATCATCCCCACCTCGCGCGGCAGGGTGCGATCCAAACCGTTGGGCGAGCTAAAGGAAGAACTGCTCCGCCTGCGGGATGCGGGTTTTCTTGAGATTGTGCTCGTGGGGATCAACCTCTCCTCCTATGGGAAGGATCTCGGCCTCTCCTTCTGCGACGCGGTGGAGCTTGCCTGCTCGATCGGCGGCATTCTGCGCGTGCGCCTCGGCTCCCTGGAGCCGGATCACCTCACTCCGGAGGTGGTAAAGCGGCTCTCACACTGTGAAAAGCTCTGCCCACAGTTCCACCTCTCCCTGCAAAGCGGCTGCGACGAAACACTCCGCCGGATGAACCGGCATTACACCTGCGCAGAATATGAGGCGCTTTGCGGCAGCCTGCGCAGCTGCTTCCCGGATACAGCGGTGACGACGGATGTGATGACCGGTTTCCCCGGGGAAACGGAGGAGGAGTTTGCACAGACGCTTGCGTTCGTGCAAAAAATCGGGTTTGAAAAAATCCATGTGTTCCCCTACTCCTCCCGCCCCGGCACGCGCGCGGCTGCGATGCCGCAGCTGCCCAAGGCGGTGAAGGAGGAGCGCGCCCGCAGGCTGCGGGAGGCGGCGGACGAAATGCGCCAACGCTTCTTGGCCGGAGAGGCCGGCAAGCGCTTCCCCGTTCTGTTTGAAGCCATAAATTCGGACGGCTTTCTGGAGGGCTACACGCCAAACTATACGCCCGTGCGCGTGCGCGCCCCGCAAGCGCTCTGCGGGACGATTCAGGAGGTTATGATCACCGGTGTGTCAGGGGATGGCTGCATTGGCGCACTGGAAGAATGCAATCCCGGTTTGTAAAGCGAGGAATGTGAGATGGAATTAACCCCCGCCCTGACGGCACATTTAAACAAAGCGCAGGCGCTTCTTTCCCATACGCCAGGATTGTTCGAGCTATACCGCACCTGCTTTGCCAGCACGTGCGAGACTACTGCGAAGCTGCTGGCCGGCGGGGAAGCCTTTGTTTTCACCGGGGATATCCCCGCCATGTGGCTGCGCGACTCCAGCGCGCAGGTGCGCCACTACCTGCCTTTTGCGAAGGAGGATGCAAAGCTGCAAGCCCTTTTGGAAGGGCTGATCGCACGGCAGGCAAGCTATATCTGCATCGACCCCTACGCCAATGCGTTCAACGAAAAGCCGGATAACAGCCGGTGGGATGAGGATGAAACCTTTCTCACTCCGTGGACGTGGGAGCGGAAATATGAAACGGACTCGCTGTGCTACCCGGTTTGGCTCGCCTATTCCTATTGGAAGGCGACAGGCCGCGCTGCAATTTTTACGTCCAAATGGCATGAGGCAGCGCAAAAAATTGTGGCTACGCTGCGCACGGAGCAGCGCCACCGCGAGCAATCGCCTTACCGCTTTATCCGGCCTTGGGCCGTAGAGGAGCACAACGCGCGGGAAACGCTGCAAAACGGCGGCCTTGGCACGCCCACGGGCTATACGGGCATGACTTGGTCGGGCTTTCGCCCCTCGGACGACGCATGCGCTTATCATTACCTGATCCCTGCAAACTGTTTTGCCGCCGTCATCCTCGGTGAGCTTGCCGAAATTGCGCAAAGCGTTTGGCAGGACGCAGTGTTGACGAAAGAAGCACACCAGATAAGGCGGGAGATTGTGCAGGGCATTGAAGCATACGGTACCGTCCACCATCCGCGCTACGGCAGGATTTACACCTATGAGACGGACGGCCTCGGGCATTACCGGCTCATGGACGATGCAAATGTGCCGAGCCTGCTCTCTCTCCCCTATCTCGGCTATCTCGCACCGGAGGATCCGGTCTATCAAAACACCCGTGCCTGGCTGCTGAGCGAAGAAAATCCCTGCTATTTCCAGGGCAGGGCCGCCTGCGGCGTCGGCAGCGAACACACGGCAAAGGGCTTTATCTGGCCGATTGCGCTCTCCATGCAGGGGCTGACTACTTCCAGCCACACAGAAAAGGAGCATCTCATCCGCCTACTGCTGGCCACCACCGCCGGCTGTGGGCGGATGCACGAAAGCTTTGACGCAGATAACCCCGCGCAGTTCACCCGCCCCTGGTTCGCCTGGGCGGACAGCCTGTGCGCAGAGCTGATCTATCAAACCTACCTCACAGAACAATAAAGGAGGCAATCAATTTGGGCTACTTTGAAGAGCAATTTGGGATGCATGTGCAAAGCAAAACACGGGAGAGCCAGACGGCGGTGTTTGGCGATGTCCGCATCAGTGTGCTGACCAGCCGTCTGCTGCGGGTGGAAACCATGGATACCGATAAGTCTTTTTGCGACCAGCCGACGCAAAAAGTCTGGTACCGTGATTTTGAGCAGCCGCGTTTCGATGCCTCGCAAGAGGGGCCGCTGCTCACCGTGCGCACAGAGCAGGCAATTTTTCACTATCATCTGCGGAAAAAGAAAATGGAGAGCATCACTCTGCGCGGCGGTAAAACCGTTACAGATTTTGAGAGCGGCAACCTGCGCGGCACGGCCCGCACACTAGATCAATCCACCGGTGCTGTGCCGCTGACCAAGGGCGTCGTCTCCAAAGATGGTGTGGCAACGCTGGATGACAGCACCTCCCTACTGCTGATGGAGGATGGCTCCATCGCGCCGCGGCAAAAGGGCGGCTCGGACCTTTATTTCTTCGCCTACGGGCATGACTACCGCGGCTGCATTCGCGACCTATTCCGCCTCACGGGGCCGGTGCCGCTGGTGCCGCGCTGGTGCCTGGGTAACTGGTGGAGCCGTTACAAGGCCTATTCACAGGAGGAATATACGGCGCTGATGCAGCGTTTTATCGATGAAAAAATTCCAATTACGGTCGCGACTGTGGATATGGACTGGCACTGGACGGACGTGAAAGCGCGCTTTGGCCGGGATGCCGCCCGGCAGGCCGAATACTCCTCCCCCAAGGATGCCTGGTTCGACTCTATGTCGAGCGGCGGCTGGACAGGCTACAGCTGGAACACAGAGCTCTTTCCAGATTACCGCGCTTTCCTGCGCTGGCTCAAGGAGCAGAATTTCCATATTACGCTCAACGTGCACCCTGCCGCCGGCGTGCGCCGGTTTGAAGATTGTTATGCGGCGATGGCCACGGCCATGGGGATCGACCCTGCCTCCGGCCAGGCGATTGCCTTTGATATCACCAACCCTAAATTCATTGAAGCCTATTTTCAATGCATCCATCACCCCTATGAGCAGGAGGGCGTCGATTTCTGGTGGATCGACTGGCAGCAGGGCAGCCACTCCAAAATAAAGGGTCTTGACCCTCTCTGGGCGCTAAACCATTATCATTATCTCGACAATCGCCATGGCAATAAACGCCCGCTGATCCTCTCCCGCTATGCGGAGATCGGAAGCCACCGCTATCCCCTGGGCTTCTCCGGAGATTCCAAAATCAGTTGGGAGGTGCTGGATTTCCAGCCCTATTTCACCGCCAACGCTTCAAACGCGGGCTATACCTGGTGGAGTCATGATATTGGCGGCCACCATCAGGGAGAAAAGGACGATGAGCTTTATCTCAGGTGGGTGCAGCTCGGCGTATTTAGCCCGATCATGCGGCTGCACTCTACCAATAACCCCTTTATGGGAAAGGAACCATGGAATTACCGCTGGGATGTTTACACGCTCGCAAAGGAGTACCTGCGCCTGCGCCACCGTCTGATTCCTTATCTCTACACGATGAACTGGCGCACCCACAGCGAAGGCCGCGCGCTGTGCGAACCAATGTACTACGGCTGGCCGGAAAACGGCGAAGCCTATGCCGTACCGAATGAATTTCTTTTTGGCAGCGAGCTGATCGTTGCGCCAATCACGCAGCCGGTAGACCCAAAAACCAACCTCGCCGGTGTCCGCGTCTGGCTGCCGCACGGGCGTTGGACCGACATTTTCACCCGGCGCATCTATGAGGGTGGCCGGTTTGTCACAATGTATCGCGGCGTGGAAAGCATTCCCGTGCTCGCCAAGGAGGGAGCGATCCTTCCCCTCAGCACACAGGCGGAAACAAACGATTGGAAAAACCCGGAGCAGCTTGAGCTGCTGATTTTCCGCGGCAACAACCGCTTTGCCCTGTATGAGGATGATGGAGAGACCAATGATTTTGAGCATGGCGCGAGCGCCACTACCCCGTTTCTCCTCCGAGAGGCTGCAGGGGATCTGCACTTCACCGTGCTGCCCGCGCAGGGCGACGCCACGCTTCTCCCCGCCCGGCGGACGCTACGCCTGCGCTTTGCCGACGTATCTGGCTGTGCCGGCGTACAAATTACCCGAGCAGGCCAAACGGCCGTGGCTAACCCCTGCTGCAAAAACGGAGAGCTGTGCTTCACACTGGAGGATGTAACGCCTACAGAGCGGATCGATGTGACTTTAAAGCAGATCGTCAAGCGCGGCAACGAGGACCGGCATCAGGCGCTGCTCACGCTGATCTCCAAATTCCAGACCAGCTTTTTCTGGAAGAGCAACACCTTTTCCTCCTTCCTGAAGGATCCAAGCAAAAAAATCCCAGCAGGCGCTCCGTTTGAGGGCCCGATCCGGGAGCTATTGGAGCTGAAATAGCTTCTCGCCGTTCAACAAGCGTACCGCAATCCAGTTGGCCCGGTGTTGCCGCACTACCGGTGAAAGCACCCGGCCATGTGAAAATAGAAGGGAGCGGTTTCATCCCTTCTACCCTACATGCCGGCGCTTATAAAAAACAGCGCCGGTATTCGCATTGGAGTGTAAAAAGTTGCAAATTGGTTCTTTTCAGCTTGATCAATCCGCCGCCCTCGCCCCGATGGCCGGCGTAGCGGACCGTGCTTTCCGCGAGCTGTGCGTTAGGTTCGGCGCGGCTTACGTCGTGGGGGAAATGGTCAGCGCCAAGGGGATCACCATGGGGGACCGGAAAAGCGCCGAGCTCCTCACCTTATCCGGCGCGGAACGCCCAGCCGCTATCCAGCTGTTTGGCGACGACCCTGCCATTATGGCGCAGGCTGCGGAGAAAGCGCTCGTCCACCAACCGCAGGCTGTTGACATCAACATGGGCTGCCCTGCGCCAAAGGTGGTGCGTAGTGGTAGCGGTTCTTCCCTCATGCGGCGGCCAGAAACGGCGCAGGCCGTTGTAGCCGCCGTGGTAAGGGCGGTGGATGTGCCTGTCACAGTGAAACTACGCGCCGGGTGGGATACCGGCGAAAAAAACGCGGTGGAGCTTGCCAAGCGGTGTGAAGCGGCAGGCGCGGCCGCCATCACCATCCACGGCCGCACTCGCGAGCAAATGTATGCCCCGCCTGTTGATCTGGAGAGCATCCGGCAGGTAAAGCAGGCCGTTTCGATTCCGGTGATCGGCAACGGCGATGTGCGCGATGCGCAAAGTGCCGCCCACATGCTGGAGGAAACCGGATGCGACTTCGTAATGGTGGGCCGCGGCGCACTCGGCAGGCCCTGGGTTTTTTCACAAATCAGCGCCTACCTAAAATTTGGTACGCTCCTTCCGGAACCGCCTGTTGCACAGCGAATGCGCATTATGCTTGAGCACATCCGCACGCTTTGCGATTACAAGGGCTTAAAAACCGGAATGTTGCAGGCACGCACGCACGCAGCCTGGTATATGAAGGGGCTGCACGGCGCTGCCCGCTACCGCCGGGAAATCGGCGCGCTGGAAAGCATGGAGCAGCTGGAGGAGCTTGCCTATCTCGTTTTGCGGGATCAGGAACAGGAATTGACGGAATAGCGGCTCTGTGGTAGAATAACCCCCCGGAAGGCTTTTTGCATTCCTGAAAAAAGAGGGAAAGGGTTGAACCCATGCCAAAACAGGTTAAAATCACAGTGGACAGCACCTGTGACATGACGCCGGAGCTGTGCCAAAAATATGACGTTACGATGGTGCCGCTGAGCATTCTGCTCGGCCCACAGGCATATGACGACGGCCTTGATATTACGCCGGACGAGATCTTTGCTTATTATGAGCGGACGGGGACCACGGCCAAAACCGCCGCCGTAACGCCGAGCACTTATATCTCCCTATTTCATCGTTACACCAATGAGGGGTATGAAGTGGTACATCTTGGGTTCACCGCCAAGCTCTCCTCTTCCTTTCAGAACGCAGTGCTTGCCGCATCGGAAATAGAAGGTGTGTACCCTGTGGATACCAAAAGCCTGTGCACAGGCATGGCGCTGCTGGTCATCAAGGCCTGTGAAATGCGCGATGCAGGGCTTTCTGCAAAGGAGATTGCGGAGCAAATTGCCGCCCTACGGGAAAAGGTGCACACCACATTTATTCTGGATACGCTGGAATATCTTCGCCGGGGCGGGCGCTGCTCCGCTGTAACGGCCTTTGGCGCCAACCTTCTCGGCATCAAGCCCAGCATCGAGATGGTGGACGGAGCCCTAGAAGTGGGTAAAAAATACCGTGGGAAGATTGAAACAGTCTACCTGCAATATATCCGCGATCAGCTGGCCAACCCGGAGCGGCTGGATCTGGACCGGGTATTTCTCTCCCATTCCGGCGGCGGAATCTCCTTGGAAACGCTGGAGGCCATGAAGCAGGAAATTTTGAAATGCGCGCCCTTCCGGGAAGTAATCATCACCCGCGCCGGGTGCACAATTTCTGCGCATTGTGGGCCAAAAACGGCCACTGTGATGTATATGACAAAATAAGCGGAAACCGCGTTTGCAAAATGGCAACAACCATTTTGCAAACGCGTTTTTACATAATTTTAATTTTCCATTCTGTTCAGAATGCTTGCAATCCGCTGTGTTTCGCGTTAACATAACTAGGATTGAGAAAAAAGGAGGCTCTTCGCATATGGCACCTCAAAAAAAGCTTTGCGTTCGGCCGGACGGCAGCTTTAAAATCATGCAGATTGCAGACCTGCAGGAAATCCCTGCAATTTCTCCAGATACATTGAAGCTGATGAACGCCGCGCTCGACCGCGAAAAACCGGATCTCGTCGTTTTCACCGGCGATCAGATCAAGGGATACGGGCTTACCTTCCTTGGCGGGGATCGTAAAAAAAAGGTGGCGGATACCCTTCGCAGGCTGCTGGAACCTGTTGTTCAGCGCAATATACCCTTCGCACCTATTTTCGGCAACCACGATGGGCAGGCTGGTTGCACCAATCAGGAGCAGATGCAGATGTATCAAAGCTACGAGCAATGCCTGGGCTCGGACGATCCGTCAATTCCCGGCTGCGGCACCTATGCCCTCCCCATCTATTCAAACGATGGGCAAAAGCTCTTATTCAATCTCTATCTCATGGATTCTCACGGCAGTGCAAAGGGCGGCGGTTATGCGCCGGTTGATCCGAAGCAGATTGCGTGGTACCGCGCGACCCGTGACCGGCTCGCCGCAGAAAATGGCGGCAAGGCAGTGCCCTCGCTCCTCTTTCAGCATATCCCTGTGCAGGAATATTATCAGGTGCTCACACAGGTGCCGCACAAAACGCCGGGCGCCGTGCGCGCCTACCGCACCCACAAGAACGAATCCTATATTCTGAACCCGGATATGGTGGAGGAAGGCGGCTTCATGCGGGAGTCTCCCGCTGTTCCGGATATCAACACTGGGGAATTTGAAGCGATCGCCGAAAAGGGAGACGTGCTCGCCATGTTCGTTGGGCACGACCATATCAACAGCTTTGTAGGGCACTATCAGGGCGTAGACCTCGTCTACACCCCCGGCAGCGGTTTTAATGTTTACGGGCCCGGTGTGGAGCGCGCTGTGCGCATCATCGAGCTGCATCAGGAACGTCCCCGTTCTTATCAGACACATACGCTGAGTTATCTGGAGCTGTTCGGCAAGAAGGTTTCCAACCCTGTGAAAGATTTTATCTACGTCCACGCCCCCACCACACCGGAAGCCGCCGTCCCCCTGATCTTGAAAGGATTAGGGATTGTTGCAGGTATTACAGCGCTGATTGTTCTGCTGACAAAACTGCTTTAATAAAGAGAGGAGAAAGCACATGGCTACAAAAAATACGGAAAAAGTGAAAGGGTTCACCTCAAAGCATGCCGAGCTCTGGAAATTCATTAAATTTTCTTTTGCGGGCGGTTTATCCACCATTATTGAGCTGATTATTCATTATATTTTACAGGGCTGGGTGTTTGAATCGCTCAACGATGGGCCGTTCCAATTCTGGATTTTTCCCTTTGAAGGCAAGGGCTATATGTGGGCCTTTATCGTCTCCACCACAATCGGATACGCAATCGCCTTTGTTTTGAACCGCAAGGTTACCTTCCAGGCGGATGCGAACCCAACGCTGAGCATCATCCTGTACATTCTGATGGTTCTCTTTACCATCTGCGCAACAACGCTGATCGGCAACGCTGTGATTGCATTTTTCACCCAGCGCGGCATGGGCACCTTCGGCGATATCATCGGTAAGCCGTTTGCCGCCCTGTTCGCCACAGTGTGGACCTACCCCTGCAATCGGTTCATTATTCACCGCAAAAAAAAGCCTGTGGAGAACGCAGCCAAATAAGCTTCCGTTTCCGGCACAGCAGCTGCACTGCCTTCTTAGCCTGCCCGTAAGGGCCGTTTCCCTTCATACGTCAGCTCCCCTATCCACCGGTCAACCGGTGGATAGGGGAGCTGTTTTCCAAGGGGGGGTATTTGATCAGCTCATAATCCGGTTTATTGTTTTCCCTTACGGCTGAGCACCAGCAGCACGCCGCCCGCCAGGATGGCGGAAGCCGCCAGAGCAATTGCCAGCCCCTCCCCCGTGAAGGGAATGTCGGGCATGGGTGTTTCCTCCGCCGCCTGGGTACTGCTGTCCGGCGCCTGTGTATTATTGTTATCAACGCCTGTTACATTCTCTGAGATGTCTGTAGACGGCGCTGTGCCGTCAGGCTGTGCAGCATCAGGCTCTGTGGTGGATCCCTCAACCGGCTGCTCTGAGTCCTCCTCAACCGGACCAGACAGCCGCCAAAGCTGCGTCCCATAGAAGGGGTTTGCGGTGCCGATGCACAGGCCCGCATCCGTAACGGCAAACACGCGGCAACCGTGGTTATATGGATCGCCAAAGCCATTGCGGGTGATGGCGTCGAAGTTGAGCCCATCCTCAGACACCAGAAGGTCAAACCCACGTTCTCCCTGGCTGAGATATTGGCATATGCCAATGAAATAGTAGAAATTGTCCACCGTCTCCTGATTCAAGATGCCATCCAGCGTTTCTTTGACGGAATCCGGCAGATAATCGCGAATGCTTTCGTAAGCGGAAACCACCTTGCGAAGCAGCTCATAAAATTTCTCTGTGGAGGTGAGATCGTCTATCCCGCCCTGATCCAGCAGCTCTGTCATGCCGGACATTGCGCCCGCCATTGTGCTCAGCTTGCTTTCTGCACCGGCGCTTCTGGCGGCCGATTGGTCATTCTGCCGGCCGATCAGCTCCAAAAGCTCCTTGATATACTGAAGCTGTGTTTTCCACTCCTCCGGCGTACGCCTGAGAATATCGCCGTTGGTCAGCTGCATAACGGGATAGGCGAGGCTGCCGATATCAAAGGTGCCGACATACAGCCTGCCCTCATAGCTTACCATGCGCCAGACATACTGGTTCAGATTGCTGCCAAGGCCTGCGCCGAGATTGCCCTTTACCTTCGGGAACAGTTCATTCGGCTCGCCGGCAACCATCTCGATATTCTCCTCCGCGTCCATGCGCCACAGGCAAACAGGAGCGTCCAAGTCCTTATACAGCTCCTCAAAATTCATCTGCAACACCGCGGGAAGAGCGATCATCGGATCATTATAGCCGCCGATATAGAGGTATCCGTCATGGACAACCAGATTGGCCGCGCCCGAGCGGTCGGCGCCAAGGCCATAGGGATAACGGGCGCCATCCTTCGGGTCGCCGATCAGCAGGCGGAAATTCCACTTGCCGGAAGCATCCTCTTCGCCGCAGAACATGGCAAACGCCTGCTTATTGCCGCTCTTCCCGGTAACCACGGTGACGTAGATCTTATCATTGAAGGTTACCATATCCCAGATCGCGCCGCCAAAGATGCTGTCGCTGTAAAGATACGCCGGATAATCCAGCAGATCCTCCTGTGTGCAGATCACCTCAAAGGATTCCTGCCCGGCGGAGGGGTTTTCGGAGGCAACGATATAAGCGCCATCGTTCCCAATCATGCTCGCGACCAGCTTGCCATTGACAGTGGTCAGGCCGCGGATGCTGACCGAAATCAGCGGGTTCGTCAGCTTTTCGCAGACATAGACGATTTTGGAGGCATCGTTGTTCGCGGGGTCCACCTCTACCATATAGGCGCCCAGCCCACCTCCGGAGGAGGCGAAATACAGCTTTCCATTAAATTCAATGGCCGCCCGATATTGCGAGGTGTTCTCCGGCCCACGCACAATCTTGACGTCGCCTGTCCGCATGTTCACCCGCAGCAAAACGCCGCGCACTGCGTCTGAGGGATTGTTCTCCGTATCCCCCGTATACATGGAGCCGTTATACAGCGCATCCAGCACCGCTTTATAAACATCCAGCCCCATACCGCTTTGCATGGCCAGGATCTTAATCGTGGACCAGATTGCAGCATAGCAGGTGCCTACATACATATAGTCCCCATAGCCGACTGCGGACCAGGAATAGCTTTGCCCCCGGTCATTCTCGCCGCTGTCATACTCGATGATACCGTCCACCTCGCCCAGCCCGGCCTCCGGATGCGAAATTTTCTGCGCCGTATACTCCCCCGAGGGAGAAGTATAGGTGACTCCTCCGCCGGCAGCCAAAGCGGACACACCACTCATACAAATGCACAGCGCCAATACGGCCGCCAGAATCTTTTTGGCTTTTCCCATCTTTTTGACTCCTCTCCAATCATATTATTTTTGAACGAAGATTCCCAGAATCTAAATTCAATTATATTCGCGCCATCTAAAGAAGTCAAGAAATATATACAAAATAATTGCTTAACATTATAAACAATATATAAAATATAGACATCAGATCGCGCTTTGTTGATTTTCTGCGAAAAACATGATAATATCTGAACAAAATAAACCGGATGAGAGGAACCGCCATGACGATCTTATATGAACTGGGATCCAACCTGTATGTCAATCTCACGAACCGCTGCCCTTGCCGCTGCGCATTCTGTATCCGCCAAAAAACCAAGGGAATCGGCAGCGAAGGCAGCCTTTGGCTGGAGCATGAGCCTGATTTTGACGAGGTGATCCGCGCGTTTGAGGAGCGGGAGATTTCCGCCTACCATTCTATCGTCTTTTGCGGATATGGGGAACCATTGGAGCGCATTGACCTCGTAGTGGCCGTCTGCAAATATCTCAAAGAAAAAGACCCGGGCTGCAAGCTCCGGGTCAACACCAACGGCCTAAGCGACTTGATCCACGGCTTTCCGACCGCGCGCCTGCTACGCGGGCTGGTGGATTCCGTTTCCATCAGCCTGAACGCGCCAAATGCTGCCGCCTACAACCAGCTGTGCCATCCGGTTTTTGGCGAGTCCGCCTTTCGCGCCATGCTGCAATTTGCACAGGATTGCAAACGCCTCCTGCCGGAGGCAGTGCTCTCTGTGGTGGATTGCCTGCCGCCGGAGGAGCTGGAGGCCTGCCGCCGTGTTGCGCAGGAGGCGGGGCTTCCCCTGCGGGTGCGGGAATATATGGAATAAGTGCCTCCACGGCAGCGGGGAAGTGCCCCTTCCTCCGCTGCCTTTTTATTTAAATTTGCGCAGGTTGGCCGCAAAAATCCCGCCCAAAGCACCACACAACAGCATGGCGGCTATAAGAATATAAAAAAGAACGCCTGCGGAGCCATGGTTTGCAATCAGCACCATAACGCTGACCGCCGCAATGAGTGGCAAGGCGGCCAAAACGCCGAACGGAATCCCTTTGCGGTGGAAGGGGCGCGTCACAAAAAAGCCGGTAAAAAAAGAGGCGAGGCCACCCGCAAGCAGGCCCAGGGCATAGACGATCCTCCCATTTAAATCCGATTTTACAACAATCCATGCAAAAAGCACCAACAGCAACAGAAAGACTGCCATACCAGCGGCAAACCCTATCACAAGGCGAACAGCCAACGCGTGCGGTCTGTTTTGCCCGGCTGTTTTTTTCTTCTTTATCTGATGCATACAATCCCCCTCCTGTTCTGGTATTAAAAATATGAAGTAAGGAGGGCGGATATGCTGCGGAGCCAATCTTCCACACACGCCTTCCGGCAGAGGCGTAGGATGCGCTGATAAAAAGAAATCGGGCGGCAGAACCGCCGGTATTCCCAGCTGCTCTGCCGCCCACCAATATGGGGTTTGCCGGAGCGCCTGCCTGTGGCGCCCCTTGGCTGTGCTTATTCTTCGTCCTTCTTCTCCGCCTGAGCGACTTCCTCAGCCTGCGCAGTAGAGGTAGCTTCGGGAAGATCCTTCTTCCTGCCGCGGCGTTTGCCCTTCTTCGCGCCCTCCTCAGCGGCGCGTTTAGCGCGCTCCTCCTGCGCTTTGGCCTGTGCAGCCTCGCGCTCAGCGGCTAATTTCTCGTTTGCAGTGTTATTCGTCTGGACGGCCCAACGGGCGATGCGCATTTTATTACGGTCCGCGCCGGTCTCGATGATAAGAGAATCCTCTTTCACAGTGACCACCCGGCCCATGATGCCGCCGATCGTCGTGATCTCATCGCCCACCTGCAGGCTATCGCGCATTTCCTGCTCTTTTTTCTGCTGTTTCTTCTGCGGGCGAATCATAACAAAATACATAATCGCGAACATGGCGACCATCAAAAGAATCATGGTGTAGGGGGATGAGGACGCCGTACCGCTGCCCGAAGTCAAAAGATGAAAAGCTACCATTCAATTGCTACCTCCGTGATTTTGTAATACTGCTATTATACCTGCAACAGCGGGAATATGCAAGCGCCAAAATACAGTTTACCCTGCAAAAAATGTAGAGCTACAATACATATTGGACAGCGTGGGCAAGAAAAAGCGAATAAAAAGGTAGAAGGGCAGAGCCTTCATAGGTATAGTTAAGTTACGGCACCAAACAACCCACGGAAAGGAGCTCTGTCCCTCATGAGTAAAAGC
>CASDTH010000006.1 GCA_949283655.1 uncultured bacterium | reverse complement strand
TCTTGAGGGGTCTATGCTAGATCCCAAAATCACATCAAGCGAAAGTAGTATCCGAAAGTCAAGAAAAGAGCACGCCGATTCATTGAACGCAGACGGAACGGTCGTTATCCGGGACATCATATTCAATACGCCATCCGGAGCCGCGAATTTTATTCGCGGTGGGGCATGTAACGGAATAACGTATTGGAGAACAGCATCAGACAGACCTTTGAGCGATTTTATTTCATACGGTAAAAACAACTCGTATAACTGATATATTTAGAGCGTTTTTGAAGCCGTGTGGCTTATGCTTGTTTGCACCAATTTTTAATTTTTCCACGCTAATGTAATTTTAAAAACTGGTGCAAAAATAAAATGTTACCTACTCGTGACAAAAAATGAGCGGCTCTGTAAGCTGAAAAAGTCTATCAAAGAAGTCAAAATTGGTGCAAAATAAAGAAAAACCCCCGAGAAATCGGAGGCTTTTCTCACGCCGCACCGCTATCAGTGTGACGTCATAATATGGTCGGAGTGACGGGACTTGAACCCATGGCCTCTTGGTCCCGAACCAAGCGCGATACCAAACTTCGCCACACCCCGATGCTATGGACAACGGTGATTATTATATACGAAGCCCTGCAAAAAATCAAGACTTTTTTCAAAAAAATCCCCGTTTCTGTGCGCAAAGGCAACGGTTGAATGATAAACAGGCCTGCAGCGCTCTCCTCATAAAGTAACCATGTGTCCCATACAAATAGAGATAGAGGCGTTTTTTCCACCCTGTAACGCCGCCAAATGTGCAGGCTGTTTTATGGGAATTTGATCGAGCCTTGTCGAACCGGCGGTCAATGTGTTATAGTCAAATAGAGAATGGCGCCCAGCAGGATTGCCTGGAGGGCGATTTCAGCCGGCAGGCCCCACATGAATTTACGGTGCAGGGTTTTGTGGCGGATGACCCGCATCGTCACATACATTGCGGGCGCGCCGCCAACCAGGCCGAGGAGCATCAGCGTCCGTTCCGGCACACGGCTTGCGCCGCGCTTGGCCTGGCGCTTGTCATGGATGGTGAGCCCTATGGCGGCCAGCGAAATCAGCAGGGCGTAACCGCATGCGGCGAATATCCACAGCTTCATTTGCCTGCTCCCTCGGTGGCTGAGCGACGCCCCGGCTGCACTGGGGTGAGCTGCTGCGCGAGAAAGGCTGGGTTCCCGTTTTCAAACGCCATGGCGGCGCTTGGCGCCAGCTCAAACACGGCCGCACACTGGGGGCAAACTGTGAAATAGCGGCTGTTGAAGGAATGCACGGGAATCTCGAGGATCTTAAACAGCTCAAAGCTATTGAAAACCGGCATCTCTACCTCCTCACCGCAGGAAGGGCAGTTGAGCGCAGGCGAATTGCCAATCGATTTGATTTTGCTGTGAAAGCGGGCTGGTGAAAACATTTTATTCCCTCCATAATGCATGGCTTGCAGCGCCTATCTGTATCAACATGAGGATGCTCCTACTTACGCAGCGCAACACCTGCCTTTTGCATGGAGCAATCGTGCGTTGCTATACTTTTATCGTATTCATATTTTGGCGGCCTGTCAAGCCGCCGTGTTAAAATTGTGCCGGGAAAGAGGCGAATTGTATTCATGAAGCGTATTTTGCTTGCTCTGGCCGCCTGCTTGCTTTTTGCTTTGCTGTCCTCCTGCGCAGGGGAGCCGCAAGGGGAATCACTGCCGGTGGGAACTGGCTCTGTTTCCGCATCGCAAGCCGGAGATACCGGCGAGGAAGCGCAGGAGCTGCGCGCGGTCTGGATTACCTATTATGAGCTTTCCATGAAGGCGGAAAAGGGTGGAGACGAAGCTTCCTTTTATCAAAAAGTGGACGAGATGTTTAGCCGGGTGCAGAAAGCCGGACTGAATACCGTGATTGTGCAGGTACGCCCATATTCAGATGCTTTCTATCCTTCAGAATTTTTTCCATGGAGCGAGTATCTGACCGGTGCGCAGGGGAAAGATCCCGGCTATGACCCCTTGGCCGTTTTGGTGGAGCGGGCGCACGCGTATCAGCTGGAGATCCATGCGTGGATCAACCCCTACCGCGTTGCCTACCACACGGATTTTTCCCTGCTCGCTCCGGAGAACCCTGCGCGCAAGTGGAAAGAGGATGGCGAGAGTGCCAATGACAGCTGGCTTTTTGTGCTGGAGAATGGGATTTATTACAATCCGGCTATCCCTGAGGTGCAGCGCATGATTATTGACGGTGTGCGGGAGATCGTGCGCAATTATGAGGTGGACGGCATCCACATGGATGATTATTTCTACCCTTCTACCGATGCGGCGATTGACCGGGCACAATATGAGGACTATACGGAGGCTGGCGGCCAATGTTCCCTGGCAGATTGGCGGCGTGAGAATGTGAACACCTTTGTCAGCGGCCTTTATGCGGCAGTTAAGGCCATCCGGCCGCAGGTGCAGGTGGGCATCAGCCCTGCTGGAGATATTGAAAAAAATCGGGAGGAACTGTATGCAGACGCCGCGCGTTGGGGCGGAGAGGAGGGCTATGTGGATTATCTAATGCCGCAGCTTTACTACGGCTTTGAAAACAGCGCAAGCCCTTTTGAGGAGACGGCCCGCCAGTGGGCAAGGCTGATCCGTTGTGACAGCGTGAAGCTCTATGCGGGCTTGGCCGTTTACAAGAGTGGGGAAGAGGATCTCTATGCGGGCCCGGAGAACGATGCACAATCGGGCCCCCGCTACGAATGGATACATAGCAGCGATATCATCTCCCGCCAGGTCAGCTTTCTGCGGTCAGAAAATCCTTATGCGGGTTTTGCACTGTATTCCTGGGAGTATTCCTTTGGTGATTCAATGACAGAAAGCTTAAAAAAAGAGTTGAATTCTTTAAAAAATATCTTATAATAGAATAAATTGTCTTGCTTTGAGAAGAATGCCTCAATAAAGTAGTATGGGGCGCAGAATTGGCTTGACAAGCGGCGTGCGTACGACCTATGATGATAAAAGAGCATTTGACAGCACGTATTGTGGCAAAATAGATTTTTGCAATGGGGGATCGATCGTGAAAAAACTGAGGAAAGAGCAGTGGGTTTCGCTGGGCTTGATCTTATGCGTGCTGGGTGTGATTGCTGGTTGCACGGTGTTAAAGCGCTTTTCCGGAGAGGGCGGCGCGCCGGATGGGAACGCAGTGGAAGCGCTTGAGCAGAGCACAGGGGAGACACAGCAGACGCCTTTGCAGGTGGAAAAGAGCTTGCCGCGCGGAGCGGGAGCCTGGCTGACGGCGGGCGAAGATTTTTCAGTGAAATCTTCCGCCAAGCAGACGCGCAATGGGATTGATGAGGCGCTGGACCGCGCTGCGGAATATGCGGTAGCTACAGTATTTTTAGAGGCTACAGAGGATGGCGAGGCAGTTGTGGTCTCCTCCGCCGGCGATGAGGTGGATATCCTGCGTTACGCTATGGAGAGCGCTTCCGCCAAGGGGTTCCAGCCGGTGGTGTGCGTGCCTGCTGCGGATTATATCAAGATCACAGGCGAGGGGCTCACAGTGGATGCGGAGGCTTTGGAAGCCTTTTGTCAGGCTTATCAGCCGGAGGTGTTGCTCCTTTCTGATTTGCGCAGCATGGATTTCTCCGATTGGGAGGCCTCATCAAGCGACAAGCAATCAGCCCTGACTGAGGCGGTGGAGCAGCTTCGTCGCGCTGCGGAAAAAGGGAGGCCTAGCCTTATTTTTGGTGTGGATTCCTCTCTGGTCTGGTCGAACGAGGCGAGCGGGACAAAGGCGTCCTATGAAAGCCTGCAGGATGGTTTTGCCGATGTGAAGAGCTGGATGGAAGAGAAGTGCGTGGATTTTGTCTATCTTTCTTCTGCGTCCTTGACGGCAGATCAGGCCGTACCGCTGCAAACCATGGCCGCCTGGTGGAATGAATTGGCGGTGGAGACCGGGGCGGCTCTCTACATGGGGCACAGGGTTTCAGCCAGCCTTGCCACGGAGACGAACGGCCTGCTGCCGGACGAGTTGGCCTCTCAGATGAGCATTGTCGCGCAAAATGGCGCATTCTTCGGCAGCGTGCTTGACTCCGTCTCCGCTCTGGAGAAAGCGCAATATGGCGATAACGCTTTTGTTCGGTCTTTCCTGACGGGCGGCGTCGCTACCGTGCAGAAGGAAGCCAAGCTTGCGGTTTTAAATTATCCGGATCTCCAATTCACAGCGAAAAAGGGCGAACTCACCTTCCTGGGCACAAGCGTGCCGGGTATGGAGCTTACCTGCAATGGCAAAAAAGTTACCCAATCGCGGTTTGGATGTTTTTCGTATACCGTAAATTTGGAAAAAGGAAAAAATACTCTCCTTTTCCAGCAGGAGGATCAGAAGCTTTCCTATACCATTACGTTTGATGAAACATTAATCCGCTCTGTTGCACCCATGTCGGCCACCCGTGCCAGCGGCGGCGCTAAGCTGGAGATCACAGCGGTTGCAGTGCGTGATGCGAAGGTCTATGCAAAAATCAATGGCGTCACTGTGCAGATGAAGCCGGGCGGCGGCGATGAGGAAGAGCCGGAAGCAGAGGATTCCAACTTTATCTCTTATATTGGCACCTATACGCTTCCCAAGAGCCAGGAGGATGCGCGCAATATTGGCAGCTTTACCGTTTATGTGAGCTATGATGGGCGTACAGCCCAGATGAAGGGCGGCAGTGTGACGGTCAACGCCAAACCGCCAGAGATCAAAATCCCGATTGTAGAGCCGGACGAGCCTTCTGATACCACCACAGGCGGCGCCTCTGATACAACGCAGGGAGGTTCTTCTACCGACCCTGGTACGACGGGCGGCAGCGGGGTAGACGACTATTTTGCCAAGCAGCTCACCCCTTACCAATCCAACGGCGTGCCAGGCTTTGCACGGATGTGCGAGGTAACCTCTGACGATGCGGAGACACTGCCCGGCAACACCTCCAACGACGCCTGCGGCCCGACTTATGTCCCGATTCTCAAGGGTACCTTTGACTATATTGTGGAAGAGACGAGCTATGGCAGCAACCGGTATTATAAGCTGAAATCCGGCCGCCGTGTCTATCAGGAGGATGTGAAGGAAATCCCCAAGGGCTATATGATGCCCAGTAACTCCCTGAAGGTAAAATCCTCTGCCACGAGTGGCGATACCAATATCACGCTGTATACAAAGTGGAAGGTTCCGGTCGATGTGGCCTTCACACCGCAGAAATATGTCAACAGCTCCGATAACCGGCCCTATGCCGTCAACAGCTTCACGGCTCAGAGCGTGGATTTTGTGTTCAACTATACTGCTGCGGCCAGCGGCAGCGTGAATCTTTCCGGCAGTAATGTATTCAGCAAGGCGGAGTGGATTGTTGACAAGAGCAATCTGAAAACGACCCTGCGCCTGTATCTGAAGCAGACCGGCTCATTCTTCGGCTATTCGATGCAGTATAACGCGGATGGCAGCCTGACTATTTCGCTGAAAAACAGCGGAGGCACCTCCCTGAGCGGCTATACCATCATGCTTGACCCGGGGCATGGGGGAAAGGATCCCGGCGCGGGCAGCTCGGCGGGCTGGGAGGCGCCTACGAATCTAGCAATTGCCAAAAAGGTGCAGCAAAAGCTGCAGGCTGCCGGCGCTACCGTTCTCATGACGCGCTCGAGCGACAGTTATGTGGAGCTGGATGCGCGGCGTGATGCACAGCGCTCCAAAAAGCCGGATCTGTTTATCAGCATTCACTGTGACGCGGCAGATACCAGCAGCGCTTTGGGCACGACGGGGTATTATTATACGCCTTATTCCTATGACTTGGCCAATGCGATTCATAAGCGGTTGGTCAGCACTTGGCGGGATCAAATTTATAAGGGTACGAGCGTGACGGTATCTAAGATAGACCGCGGCACGCGGTTTTATCCCTTCCGCGTTACCCGCGTGCAGGAGTGCCCGTCGGTATTGATCGAATATGGCTTCATCTCCAACGCGAACGACCGTGCAGCCTTGCTCAACAGTGCAAAGCAGGATTTGCTTGCGCAGGCCACGGTGAACGGCATTCAGGATTATTTAAATGCAAAAGGGTAAATAACATAGGGCTTGGCCAGCTGCGATAAACAGCCGGCCAAGCTGTAAGTGAGGAGGGTATGAGGTGGCGACGGTTCGAAAAGCGGAGCGGAGGGATCTTGATTTCCTGCTCATGCATGATAAGCATATCGCTTCGCAGGAGCTCCAATCGCTTATCGTTCGGGGCAGGATGCTGGCGCTGGAAACGGAAAACGGTATTCTCGGATGGTTGCGTTGGAATTTGTTCTGGGATAACACGCCTTTTATGACGATGCTGTATTTGCTGGAGGGCGCACGTGGTCAGGGTTATGGGAGGCAGCTGGTTTCCCATTGGGAAGCACTGATGAAAGCGCAGGGGTATTCACTTGTCATGACCTCCACCCAGTCTGACGAGACCGCCCAGCATTTTTACCGCAAGTTAGGATACGTGGACTCCGGTGCGCTGCTGTTGCCGGAAGAGCCGCTCGAAATCATTTTCACCAAGAAATTGCTTTGATTCTAAAAAATATGTTCTACAGTTTTTTATAGCGTTTTATGGCTTGTCTACAGTTGGAGGGCAGGAATAGCGGCTGTGTAAACGGTGAACAGCATTCCGTTTCTCTCAATCGGCATACAGAGCCTACACAGGAGTGTCAGGCTCTTTTTTTCTGCCTGTCCCGCCCTCTTTATCGATTTGTTGCACAAAACCGCCATCTTTTCGCGCCTTCTTTTCTCTGTATTTGGAAGCGTTCATTGTATTGTATCACTAGGGGAAAGGTGTTATAATTTTTAATAAATATACAGAAACAGGGGGGTGGAAGTGATTAAAAACCGTATCCAGATCATTTGTGGGCACTACGGCTGCGGGAAAACCAATTTGGCGCTGAACGTGGCGCTTTCCCTCTGTGAGAAAGGCGAAACGGTTACGGTGGCGGATCTTGATATCGTCAATCCTTATTTTCGTACCGCTGATTATAAAGAAGTGCTTGAGGAAAAAGGGATTCGAGTCATCAGCCCGCATAGCGCAGGCACAACGATTGACGCTCCGCAGATTAATGCGGAGATTTTTTCCATTTTTGACCGTCCGGAGGGCTACGTGGTGCTCGACGTCGGCGGAGATGACGCAGGCGCCGCTGCGCTCGGCCGGTTTGCCAGGCGGATTCAGGCAGGCGGTTATGAAATGCTCTATGTGGTGAATCGTTACCGCAAATTGATCGAAACGCCGCAGGAGGCAGTTGCCCTGCTGCGTGAGGTGGAGGCCGCCTCTCACCTCAGAGCGACGGGAATTGTCAATAATTCCCATCTCTCTTCCCTGACAACGCAGGAGGATATTCTCTCCGCGCTGCCCTATGCCAGGGAAGTGGCGCGCGAGGCCGCGCTGCCGCTCGTGATGACGACGGCGCCGAGAGCGCTGGCGGAGGAGTTGAGCGAGCGTGTAGAACACCTATATCCGGTTGAAATCCTCGTGCATCCCCCGTGGGTAGATCCCCTGTAAAGGATATAGAAGTATGATTGGAGGAAGATGACTATGGCGAAGGTAACCATCGACGCGAATGTGTGCAAGGGCTGCGAGCTGTGTGTGTCCGCTTGCCCGAAGCATATCATCGCGCTTTCAGCCGACAAGCTCAACGCCAAGGGGTATCACCCCGCGTGCGTGATTGATGCAGAGCAGTGCATCGGTTGTGCGGCATGCTATACGATGTGCCCGGATTGTGCAATAACGGTGGAAAGGTGAGTGAATTTCATTGGCGCAGAAAGTTTTGATGAAGGGCAATGAAGCCCTTGCGGAGGCCGCTATTCAGGCGGGCTGCCGTCATTTCTTCGGTTATCCGATCACTCCGCAGACAGAGGTTGCGGCCTATATGTCCAAGCGGATGCCCAAGATCGGCGGGACGTATTTACAGGCGGAGAGCGAGCTCGCCGCGATCAACATGGTGCAGGGCGCTGCTGCTGCTGGCGTGCGCGCGATGACGTCCTCCTCCTCCCCGGGCATCAGCCTGAAATCCGAGGGGATTTCCTACATGTGTGGCTCTGACCTGCCTGCGCTGATCATTAACGTCCAGCGCGGTGGCCCTGGCCTGGGCGGCATCCAGCCTTCCCAGTCGGATTATTGGCAGGCGACCAAAGCCCCGGGCCATGGCGATTTGCATGTGCTCGTCTTTGCCCCCAACTCCGTGCAGGAGATGGTGGATCTTGTTTCCCGGGCATTTGATAAGGCGGATGAATACCGGATGCCGGCAATGATCCTGGCAGATGGTATGCTTGGCCAGATGATGGAGCCGGTGGAGCTGGAGATTTCTGATGAGCCGAAGCCGCTGCCCAAAAAGCCATGGGCTGTCTGCGGGCATAACAATGAGCGGAAACATAACGTCATCAACTCTCTGTACTTACAGGCACAGGATCTTGAGGAGCTCGTCGTCGCCCGTTTTGAGCGCTATAAGCTCATCGAAGAGAAAGAGCCGATGGTTGAGGAGTATCTGGTGGATGACGCGGAGTATATCGTCGTCGCCTACGGCGCTTCCGCCCGTATCGCAAAAGCTGCGGTGCGCCAGGCGCGCGAGGAGGGGCTGAAGGTTGGCCTAATCCGCCCCATCACGCTGTGGCCCTTCCCGAAAAAGGCGCTGCAAAAGGCCGCTGCCCATACAAAGGCCTTCCTGTGTGTGGAGATGAGCATGGGCCAGATGGTGGATGACGTCCGTCTGGCGGTCGAGTGCAAGGTGCCCGTTTCCTTCTTCGGGCGGACCGGCGGCATCATCCCGACGCCTGCAGAGGTCATAGAAGAGATTCATAAGCTCACAGGAGGTAATCAGTAATGGCTGTTATATATAAAAGGCCCCATGCATTGCAGGATGTGCCCACGCATTATTGCCCGGGCTGCACGCACGGTATTATTCACCGCCTGGTAGCGGAGTGCCTGGATGAGCTGGGCGTAGAGGGGAAGACGGTTGGCGTCGCTCCGGTTGGCTGTGCCGTTATGGCATATGATTATTTTGGCTGCGATGTGATCGAGGCCCCGCACGGCCGTGCGCCGGCTGTTGCCACGGGGATTAAGCGCGCGCTGCCGCAGAATGTAGTGTTCACCTACCAGGGCGACGGCGATTTGGCCGCCATCGGCACGGCGGAAACAGTGCATGCCGCTACCCGTGGGGAAAATATCACCATCATTTTTGTCAACAACGCAATTTATGGTATGACCGGCGGCCAGATGGCGCCGACCTCTCTGCCGGGTCAGGTCACGCAGACCACGCCCTATGGCCGCGATGTGCACACGGCTGGTTATCCCGTACGGGTGTGCGAGATGCTCTCCACGCTCGACGGTGTCGCCTATGCGGAACGCGTAAGCGTGGATTGCGTGAAGAATGTCAACCGCGCGAAGAAAGCAATCAAAAAGGCCTTTGAAACGCAGATAGCTGGCAAGGGCTTCACCATCGTTGAGGTGATTTCCGCCTGCCCGACCAACTGGGGCCTCTCTCCAAACGAGGCGCTTGACTGGTTGAGGGAGAATATGATTCCGTATTATCCTTTGGGCGTTTATAAAGATAAAACTGCTGAGGAGGTGGCCGGCAATGCGTGATATGAATGCGGTTCTCGCCGGGTTCGGCGGGCAGGGCATCCTGTTCATGGGCAAGGTGATCGCCTATGCAGGCCTGTATGATGATAAGCAGGTTTCCTGGCTGCCCTCCTACGGGCCGGAGATGCGCGGCGGCACGGCAAACTGCAGCGTTTGCATCTCCGATGAGCCAATTTGTTCCCCGCTGGTGAACAACCCCAACGCCTTGATCGTGATGAATTTGCCCTCCTTCGATAAGTTCATTGATAAAGTCGTTCCAGGCGGTATTGTAATCGTTGACAGCTCCCTGATTGCGAAAAAGACGGAGCGCACAGATATCGATGTGCACTATGTTCCCGCTACCGCGATGGCGGAGGAGCACGGCCTGAAGGGCCTTGCCAATATCGTTTTAATGGGAAAGCTCATGGCGTTGACGGATTTTTGCACAATAGAAACAATGGAGAAAACCCTCCAGAAAATTGTTCCGCCCAAAAAACAGCATCTGGTGGCGAAAAATATGGAGGCGGTCCGCCTCGGTGCAGAATACGCGGAATAATCTATCGCACTTTAGCGGAAGAGAGCACGCAGGTAAATAGGCCTGCGTGCTTTTTTGTAACTGCGGCCTGCGTTCCGCCACTGTAAAGGCTTCCTTGTTTCCTGTGGTTGATTCGTATATTGTACCTGTAAAGGCAGATCATCAATTCAAAGAGACTATGTCCTCTGGGCTGGCAAAGTCCTAGAAGCGCCCCTCCGCTTTGTTTAGCCCATAATCGACCAACGCAGAACGCGAGAGAAAATTTTTCAAGAATACGTATTGACTTTTTCCGCAAAATCGGATATCATAACTAAGTGCCTGAGCGCTTCAGCAAAGGGAACCGCTTGATCCATTAGCTCAGCTGGCAGAGCACTTGACTTTTAATCAAGGTGTCCGGAGTTCGAATCTCCGATGGATCACCAAAAGGGTGCAGATACGAGAAAAAGCTTGTATCTGCGCCCTTTTTCTATCATTTCATGAGGTTATCCAGCGGACTGTAAGAATGAAAATTGACTGCCAATTTTGAAGGAATCAAGTGCACATACCGCTTGACCATTTCCAGCGACGCATGACCGAGAATTTGTTGCAGGCTGTAAATGTCCCCGCCGTTCTCCAAGTACCGTGTAGCAAAGGTGTGGCGCAAAAGGTGAGGCTTCAAACGGGGAATATTTGCCCTCCTTTTCAGCTTGCGGAATAGCTCCTTCACGGCGTCCTGTGTGGACTATAGTCAATAAAGTGGAGAAGTGAAATTAGCAAAATAGCGGTCTTCTATTTGATTTGGAGAAAGGCTATGGTTGTGAGAGTGAGGTCTGAGTAGGTTATAGAATCCAGCAATGTAAGAAACCAGACTTTGCTTTAATTGTTCCACAGATTGAAAATGACGGCGGTTCAATTCCTCTTTTTTCAGGTATTTGAAGAAGTATTCCATCACAGCATTGTCATAAGGGTGTCCTTTGGCAGAAAAGGATTGAACCATGTGGAGCGAATCAATCTCTTTGCGGAAATCGCAAGAAGTAAATTGGGAACCCCGGTCTGTATGGAACATCACTCCTTCTGAAACCCCTCTGCGCCGAACAGCGTCCCGTAAAGTATCAATAGCTAAAAAGCGATCAATCCGTTTGCCGACCCGGCAGGCAATGACTTTTTCTGTCATATAGATCCAAGATGACGCAGAGATAAAAGAATCTTGTTCCTACTCGAACATAGGTAAAGTCACACACCCAAACCAAATTAGGTGCTGGCTGATTAAATTGTTGGGCCAGCAAATTGGTGCAGATGCCGGTTTCTTCGGTAGAGGATTTCAATTTCGGTGGTTTTACCGTGCTCATTTTAGGAAGATTCATTTGTTTCATCAGCCGGTACACTCGACCTTCGCTGATGGAGATGCAATATTCCTGCGCAAGACAGAGCTTTATTTTACAGGAGCCAAGGCGTTTCTCCGTTTTAGCATAAATCTCCAGAATCTTTTGCTTAAGCAGCTGATTTTTCTGCTCTCTGTGAGAAGGTTGACGGTTAACGTACTTGTAGTAGGTGCTCCGGTTCACGTTGAGAACCCGGCAAAGGATGGAGATACGATGCTGTTTGGAAAGAGCCTGAACTGCTTTTAGTCTCTGTCTGAGTGTGGCGTGAAGATTGCAATGGCTTTTTTAAGATGAGATTCTCCTCTTCCAATTCAGCGTTGCGGCGCTGAAGAGCTTTAATCTGCTGGGCAGTGAGAACGGTGTCTTCGTCCACCTGAACCTGGGAGTATTTCCGAATCCAGTTGGAGAGGGCGGAAGAGGAGACGCCGTACTCTTTCTTGATGTCAGCATGAGTTTTACCGGATTGATAGAGAGTGACGATGGTTTTCTTAAATTCCTCGCTGTACTTTGTGGGGATGTTTTTGTTAGGCATGTGTGCTTTTCTTTTCTATTTTCTCTTGTCGCTTATTCTAACACACTTGTCCACTTTTTTAGGATACATCCAAAACAAGCCGCGTGCAGAAATGCAGGCGGCTTGATTACATAAAAATTCGTAAAAAGGTATTGACAAATAGAATCCCAGTGAGTATACTTTGCTTGTAAGTCGGTTAGTTACTAAACTAACAAACAGCCAAACGTATATAGGAGGTGCTATGATTGAATGTAAATCCTAACATAGATAAGCCGATCTTCATTCAAATTGCGGAGCAACTTGAGGATTCCATATTCACCGGGGTTTTTCCTGAAGAAACACAGATTCCATCTACGAATGAAATCTCTGCTTTGTTGAGTATCAATCCGCATACTGTTCTAAAAGGAATGAATGTGCTGGTTGATGAGGAAATCATCTATAAAAAAAGAGGGCTTGGAATGTTTGTGAAAGAAGGAGCAGTCGAAAAAATACGAAAGAAAAGACAAAGTCAGTTTTATGAGCATTATGTTTCCACTTTAATAAGCGAAGCGATGAAGCTGCAAATGTCTAAGGAAGATATAATTTCTCTGATAGAAAGGGGCTATGACAATGAACGCCATTCAAATTAAGAATATAACGAAAAAATATAAAGATGTTACAGCACTTGATGATGTTTCTTTTTCATTTGAATTCGGGAAAATATACGGATTTTTAGGAAGAAACGGTGCAGGCAAATCTACCCTTATCAATATTATTGCAAACCGTATTTTCGCAGATCAAGGAGAAGTCCTGATTGATGGTATTCCCGCTAAAGAAAATATGGGTGTTCACGAAAAGATTTTTTGTATGAGCGAAGCGGATTTATACGATAGGGATTTGAAGGTTAAGGATCACTTCAAGTGGACAAATCGTTTTTATAGTAACTTTGATTTGAATAAAGCCTTTGAGCTTTCCAAAAAGTTTAATCTTGATACTAACAAAAGATTCAAGGCGTTATCGAAAGGGTATCAGTCCATTTTCAAGCTGATTATTGCGTTATCGCTCAATGTTCCGTATGTGATCTTTGATGAGCCAGTATTAGGGCTTGACGCAAATCATAGGGAGTTGTTTTACAGCCTACTCCTGAAAGAGTTTGAAAACAATGAGCGGACGCTTATTATTGCGACGCACTTGATTGAGGAAGTTTCCAATATTATTGAAGAAGTCGTTTTGATAGATAAAGGGAAGATTCTTGTTCAGGAAACCGTTGAGGAACTGTTGGAGAAAGGATACAGCATTTCCGGGGTGTCTCAGGAGGTTGATAGTTATTGTGAAGGTAGGAATGTCATCGGATATGATGAGTTGGGCGGCTTAAAAATTGCCTATATATTAGGAGAGAAAACAACTTTGCCCCAAGGAAGTAATCTGCAAATTACTGCGATGAATTTGCAAAAGCTGTTTGTCAAGATGACAGAGAAAGGTGGCGGCGAAAATGAATAAATTAAAATCTGCTGTTTTATATGAATACTCAACTAAAATAAAGGCAATGGGAATTTTCTATTTGATTCAATATTTGATTGTAGCTCTCATTTTTGCGATTGTTGCAATTTGTACTGAAGGAAATGAAACCGGCTCCAATACTTTAGAGTTCAGCTCCGTTGTTTTTGTCAGTGTGATAGGAGTATTAGGCTATAAAGAAGATTTCAAAGCATTGATCCAAAACGGATATACCCGAAAATATATCTTTGGGGCGACTATTTGTATGTTTACATTGCTGGCAGGGACAATGGCACTTATTGATACCATAATCGGCAACTACATTCATTTATTCAATAGTAACTATTTTACCCTATATAGCAGCCTTTACGGATTCGGAAATGTTTTTACAAACTGGTTATGGCTTACTGCTTTATATTTGATGTTTTGCAGCCTTTTCTACTTTGCGGTTTTAGTTATCAACAGAGTTGGGAAAACAGTTTCGCTTTTGATAGGAGTTGGAGTTTGCAGTATAATTCTTCTCGTTATTGCGCTGTTTCAGTTTGTATTTTCAGATGAGTTTGCAAGAAAGACTGTGGAAATTCTTTTGAAAGCAATGGGATTTATGAGCGATGGTACAATAATTCTTTCTTTCCCGATCCTATCATTTCTTGTAATCGGAGTGATTTTTGGAATCGGCTCATATGCCGTAATCTGTCGCACGGAACTAAGATAAAACTATATAATATACAAAAATACGGCGCACCTGCGTTTGGTAGCGCTGTATTTTTATTCTTTTATGGCTTTATTATTTCTTAATAAGGAATTATAGCGCGTAAAAATGCTTAATTCTTTTTTACGGTTGCTAACACGTTACTGACACAGTGCCTTGACTTTCAGGCAAGCATTTCCACCGCTTTTCGCAGCTCTTCAAGTTCAACATGAGTAGAGATTTTATCCGTCACGTCTCCGGAGGCGTGGCCTACAATGCGCTTTACGTTCAGTCTATTCGCTCTAGCACGATGCTCTATGCTGATAAACGTATGCCGGGTAGCATGCGGGGTAAGCTTGCGCACGCTAAGTTGCTCAAGGGCGGGATAATAGCAATATTTCCTGGAAAAAGCGCCCGAAGATTAGCGCTGCACGCTTTGCCTGAAACCCGCAAAAGCCGTTTTATTTTTGACACATCAGAGTCTATCAGCAATATTTTTCAATTGTGATATGAAGCCGGTTTTTTTTACTGGCGCCGCCCACTTCGGCGAGCCTTACCTTGCCCTTGGTGCGAAAGACAAGCTGGTCGCCTTCCTTAACAGGAGCGGCAGCTTTTTCGCAGGGAAGGGCGTTTAAAAAAATGAGTCCCTTCCGAATCGCGTCAGCCGCTTCGGACCGGCTGACGGAAAAGGCGGCACAAACGAGCGCATCCAGCCGGAGAGAGGGCACGACGCAGGGGATTTGCACGCGGATTTCCTTCGCTTTTCGCAGCTCACCTACCGGAACGAACGTGCCGTCCAGCCTTGCGTGGCCCGCCTGTGTAAGGTTTTCCCGCAGGTATGGGGCGACGCTTTTCAACAGAAGGATATCGCAGCCGTCCTCCTGCACGAGCAGGTCGCCTATGGTTTCCCGCTTCACACCGAGTCCCATGAGCGCGCCCAGATAATCGCGGTGCGTGAGTGTATGAAACGGGTCTTTCTGTACACGCAGGATGGCCAGTGGATTCTCCTCCTCATTTTGTGCAAGCCAGGCGAGTTGCTCCACTTGTGTAGGCAGGCTCAGATAGTCTGGGAAAAACACGGCGAGCACTCGTTCTGCACCCTCATATCCGCCGTAAAAGCAGGCTTGCAAGCCGCGCCGCTTTGCACAGAAGGCCCGTGCCAGGGCGCCTTGATGCATGTCGAGAAATGCGGAGTGCGTCAGCATCCCATAGCGCTCACATTGATCCATTTTGTCTTCTAGCCCAGCCAGCAGCAGCTCGTCTTCTCGCATAGATTATCCGCCCTTTTTCCGTGATATCCTCAGTATTTTACAACAGCCGGTGTTTGCCATGCAAGCCGGTTTTGAAATTCTTCCTTTGCGCTTCTTTACTTTTAGAGTTTAGAGTGCTAAAATAAAGCATATCTAAATCAGGGAATGTTCGGCTTTTTAATGTGGCACAATTTTCACAAATTGGATTGTTAAAAGGATCGCTCATTCTCAAGAAGCGTCATAATCAATCGGGGAGGCATTGTCTTGAATAATAAGCTCAAGGATGATAACGTAGATTTTTTATTTCAGGCGATTTTGGCGCTCGAGACCATGGAGGAGTGCTACGACTTTTTTGAGGATCTCTGCACGGTAACAGAGCTCAAGGCGATTTCCCAGCGCATTGTAGTGGCTCATATGCTCAGCCAGAAACGTGTTTACAGCGATATTGTGCGCGAAACAGGGGCGAGCACGGCCACGATCAGCCGCGTAAACCGCTCTTTGAATTATGGCTGTGACGGCTACGAAAAAATTTTTGCCCGCATTGACAAGGGGCAGGCAGAAGATACCGGCGAGGATGTAGAGCAGTGAGCGGCTATGTGGATTTTGCGGCGTTTTATGACCGGCTGACGGAGGATGTCGGCTATCCGCAGCGGGCGGCATATTTGGCTGGCCTGCTGGCAGAAAACGGCGTGGAGAAGGGCCTGGTTTTAGATCTTGCCTGTGGCACGGGGAGCCTGACGCTGGAGCTCGCCAAGCTTGGGTACGAAATGATCGGCGTGGACGCGAGCCCCGATATGCTTTGCGCAGCGCGGGGCAAATGCATGCAGGCGGGGGTGGAGGTGCTCTTTCTCTGCCAACCGATGGAATCGCTCGACCTGTACGGTACAGTGCGTGCAGCCGTCTGCACGCTTGACAGCCTGAACCACATTACGCAGATGGAGACGCTGCGGGAGGCGTTCCGCCGCGTTTCGCTCTTCTTAGAGCCGGGCGGTATATTTGTATTTGATGTTAACACGCCGTATAAGCATCGGGAGATTCTGGGCGGCAATACCTTTGTATATGATCTGGAAGGGCTTTATTGCGTCTGGCAGAATGAGCTTACGCAGCCGGGCGATGTTGTGGAGATCACGCTTGATTTTTTTGTAGAGCAGGAGGATGGCTCTTATCTCCGCTATGGGGAGCAGTTTGCGGAGCGCGCCTATAGCCACGCGGAGTTGCTTGCACTGCTGGATGAGTCGGGCCTTGATTTGATCTGCCGGTATGCTGAAATGGAGCAGGCGATTCCCAAAGCGGATACGCAGCGTGTGGTCTATGTGGTGAGGAAAAAAGGAGCTTAGGGGACTTATGGGGAAATTGGTTCGGTGCATCTCGGAGGATGGGGCGCTTACCGTGATGGCGCTTGACAGCACGGATATTGTGGCCGAGGCAGAGCGTATTCATCAGACCTCGGCCGTCACCTCGGCGGCATTGGGTAGGCTGTTGACGGCGGCCTCTATGATGGGCGATCAGCTCAAGGGGGCTGATCATAGCGTGACGTTGCGCCTGAATGGCGGCGGACCCGCCGGGACAGTGCTCGCCGTGGCCGACAGCGGCGGGAACGCACGTGGCTACATCGGCCAGCCTGTTGTAGAGCTGCCTTTAAATGAAAAAGGTAAGCTGGATGTTGCAGGTGCGGTGGGGATAGATGGGACGTTGACGGTTATCAAGGACCTGGGGATGAAGGAACCCTACGTGGGGCAAATTCCACTGGTATCCGGTGAGATTGCCGAGGATGTCACACAGTATTTTGCCTCCAGCGAGCAGGTGCCGACCGTGTGCGCGCTGGGCGTGCTGGTCAATCCGAATTTGAGCATCCGCCGGGCCGGCGGTTTTTTGATTCAATTGCTGCCAGCGGCGAATGATACGGTGATTGACGCGGTGGAGCGGTGTGTAGCTAAGGTGCCGCCAGTGACAAAGCTGCTGGAGGAGGGGCTTTCCCCAGAGGAGATTTGCCGCGCGGCGTTACCGGAGTTTACGCTGGAGGTGCTGGATGAAGCACAGCCAGTTTACCGCTGCAACTGCAGCAGAGAGCGTGTGCTGCGTGCATTGGCGGCAACTGGGCGGGAATCAGTAGAGGAGCTCGCACGGGATCCGGTGACAGAGGTTTGCTGTCAATTTTGCGATAAAAAGTATCAGATCAAAAGCGAGGATCTTCAGGCGCTGCTGTGTGAATGAGGAGCGCTGGCTGCGCATACATTGGTTCAAGCGCAATACGCTGTTGGGGAAGAGCTGCATGATAAACGCCGTGTGCAGCCGCATAAAGTTACCGTCTGCCGAGCAAACTTACGACGAAGATTTTTTTGGAAAAAGTTTGTGTCAAGTGGTTGACATTCTCTCTGGTTTGTAGTATAGTATAACACGTCGCCGCCACACAGAGGTGCGGGCGGCGCGGGCAACGGGAGCATAGCTCAGCTGGGAGAGCACTTGCCTTACAAGCAAGGGGTCACAGGTTCGAGCCCTGTTGTTCCCACCAGCAAAATGGCCCGGTAGTTCAGCTGGTTAGAACGCTAGCCTGTCACGCTAGAGGTCGACGGTTCGAGCCCGTTCCGGGTCGCCATTTTTGCCTCTGTAGCTCAGTTGGTAGAGCAGAGGACTGAAAATCCTCGTGTCACTGGTTCGATTCCGGTCGGAGGCACCATTTGCGGATGTAGCTCATCTGGTAGAGCGCCACCTTGCCAAGGTGGAGGTAGCGAGTTCGAGCCTCGTCATCCGCTCCAAGGACGCTTAAAAGTAGCAGTACGGTTTAAGCGTCCTTTTTTAGATGGCGTCATAGCCAAGTGGTAAGGCAAGGGTCTGCAAAACCCTGATTCCCCAGTTCAAATCTGGGTGGCGCCTCCATGGCGGAGCAAGTTTGGCTTGCTCCGCCTTTTTTTGTGCGAAAGCCACTCGCATGTGCGAGTGGCTTTCAAAATACACAGTATCTCAACGCTCTTGTGCTTTTAGCGATTTGTAACTGCATGAAACGTTGGATTTCGTTCCTTTACGGCCAACGTTGCCCAAAAGGCCGGCACGCCGTAGTCGTGCAAAAAGCCGGTACCGTTGGTGTCCTCATAGAGATCGAGTAATCGGAACCCTGCGCGTAGCTGGCCGCGAATTTGCTCCTCCAGTGTGTGCGAAAACTGGATTCCATCCTCTTTTTTCAGAGATTTCAGTAGCACCGGGTCCCTCAACGGATTAAAGGGGAGGCGGTGCCGAATGGTGCGCTCATCCGCCTCATCAAAGAGGAAGTTGATGCCGTTATCCAGCCCCGCCATGAGCCTCCCGCCCTTTTTCAGAATGCGGTAGCATTCTTGCCAGACATGCATTACATCCTCGATATAACAGTTGGAGACCGGATGAAAGATCAGGTCAAATGAATCGTTCTCAAACGGGAGCGGCTTTGTCATATCTCCACAAATCGCGTTGATCTGATATCCTTCCCGTTTTGCAACCAGCAATTCACTCTCAATTTGCCGCTTGGAATAATCCAGCACGGTGCAGTCGGCGCCCAATGCGGCGAAAATCGGCATCTGCTGGCCGCCGCCGGCGGCTAAGCCGAGCACCTTTTTACCGGCCAGCTCTGGATACCACTGCTTTGGTACGGGTTTAGTAGGGGTCAGGAGCATGTTCCAATTCCCGTAGCACGCCTCCAAAAATTGTTCGTGGGTGATGGGAATGCCCCATTCCCAGCCCTCCTCCACCCAGCTGTCAATCGTTTCGGAATTGATTTTTGTATAATCCATATGAGGCTCCTCCTCCTTTGTTAGGTTTGTGGTGTTGCTAGGGTGATTGCCCGGCAGGCACTGGTTCGGCGGGGGAAGCTTTTTGATTCAGCATAGCATAACCTGAATTCTTTGTAAAGCATGCCTGCATAAAGCGGCAAATCCCGTTTAGCGCCTGGCAAGGTAAGGCCTGACCGAGTGGCTGCGCGCCGTTGGGATGGCCTCGGTTGTAATGGATCAGGAAAGTTTTTACCACAGGGGAAGTGGCGGATGTTTTTCTTTCAGCGCCTTATTTTGCTTGAGGATTTGTCTATGGGAGAAAGCGCGGCGAACCTTGCATTCTGTTTGGCGCCGGGGTATAATAACGCTGTGTAAAGGCAGCGTTATCCTGCCTGATCTGCTGTAGCAGGCATGGATATTTCCGTTATGCGGCTTGTTTCTTGGTTCCATCGGGCGTTGCAGATTCATTTAAGGAAAGGATGTTTCTTGCTTGAAAAATATATTGGTAACCGGGGGCGCCGGTTTTATCGGTGGTAATTTTATCCACTATTTGATGAAAAACCGTCAGGATTGTCGCATCGTCTGTTTGGATGCTCTCACCTATGCCGGCAATCTGGAGACGTTGGCGCCTGTGCTTGGCGATTCCCGTCTACGTTTTGTCCATGGCGATATTACAGACCGGGAAGCTGTTTATCGCCTGTTTGAGGAGGAGCATTTCGATGCAGTGGTCAACTTTGCGGCAGAGAGCCATGTGGACCGCTCCATTGACACACCCGAGATTTTTTTAAAAACCAATATCCTCGGCACACAGGTGCTGCTGGACGCCTGCAACAAATTTGGCACAGGACGTTACCATCAGGTTTCCACTGACGAGGTCTATGGTGATCTCCCGCTTGACCGCCCGGAGCTTTTCTTTACGGAGGAAACGCCGCTGCACACCTCATCCCCTTATTCTGCGAGCAAGGCCTCGGCAGATTTGCTGGTGATGGCTTATCACCGCACCTATGGTACGCCCGTGACCATCTCCCGCTGCTCTAACAATTATGGGCCCTATCATTTTCCGGAAAAGCTGATCCCGCTGATGATCCTTAACGCCTTGGAGGAAAGGCCGCTGCCTGTGTATGGGGATGGCAAAAACGTGCGTGATTGGCTCTATGTGGAGGATCACTGCCACGCGATTGCGCTCATTCTGGAAAAGGGTCGCGTTGGGGAGGTTTATAATATCGGAGGTCACAATGAGCGGCAAAATATTGAGGTGGTCCGTACGATTCTGAAAGCGCTTGGCAAAAGTGAAGATCTAATTGCTTTTGTGAAGGACCGCCCGGGCCATGACCGGCGTTATGCGATCGATCCGGCCAAAATCCACCGCGAGCTTGGCTGGCTGCCGCAAACAGGCTTTGATGAGGGAATTCAAAAAACGATCGATTGGTATCTTAACAACCGCTCCTGGTGGGAGCACGTCCGCAGCGGGGATTATCAGAAATACTATCAAAAAATGTATGGCAATCGTTGAGTGGTGGGGCCGGGCGCAGTAAAGCATGCGCCCGGCCCTTTTGCCTGATTTCTTGCAATGCGGCCCTGTTTTGGGTAAAATAAAGCGGTAAAATGATGTAGCAGGAGGCGTTTTATGATGTCAGAGCTCGCGCCGAAGCGCGTTTCAGAATCCATGACGAGCCAGGTGCAGATCGTCATGCCGGAGCATATCAATGGCTACCACCGCCTGTTCGGTGGGCAGCTTGTGGAATGGATTGACGTTGTGGCAGGCGTTGTCGCGCGCCGCCACAGCAATCGGAATGTGACCACGGCCTTTATCGATCACCTGCATTTTAAGGCCCCGGCCTACGCCAATGATACCGTTGTCATCAAGGGGCGAATCACCTATGTGGGCCGTACCTCTATGGAGGTGCGGGTGGATACCTTTGTGGAGAATCTCGACGGCGCGCGCAAGCTTGTCAACCGCGCCTATCTTGTCACCGTCGCGCTCGACGATGACGAGCGCCCCGTGGAGGTGCCGCAGTTGATTTTAGAAACGCCGGAGGATGAAGCAGAGTGGGAGGCGGGCCGCCGCCGCAACGCCCTGCGTAAGCAGCGCAGGGAGGAGGAGAAGGAGCTCTTGCGCCAGATTGAAGAGCGGGGTGCGCTATGATCCTCAGCGCCAGCCGGCGGACGGATCTTCCGGCGCTTTATGGCGAATGGTTTATGAACCGCCTCCGGGCGGGCTTTGCGCTAGTGCCGGGCCCCCGCTCGCCGCACACGCTGCGCAAGGTTTCGCTCTCGCCGGATGTGGTGGATTGCATTGTGTTCTGGAGCAAAAACCCGCAGCCCTTCCTGCACTTCCTCCCGGAGCTTGCGAAGATGGGCCACCTTTTCTACTTCCAGTTTACGCTCAATCCCTATGGCAGGGCGGTGGAGCGCTGCCTCCCGCCGCTGGAGGAGCGGCTGGATACGTTTCATCGCTTAAGCGCGCAGATCGGGCCGGAGCGTCTGGTGTGGCGGTATGACCCCGTCATTATAGCGGAGCGTTACCCGCCCAGCTGGCATGTGGAGCAATTTGCGCGATTGTGCGCTGCGCTGCACAGCGATGCCTGTCGCTGCATTTTCAGCTTTTTTGACCGCTACGCGAAGGATCAGAGCGGCTTTCCCGAAGCGGATGAGGCCTCTATGCGCACGGTTGCACAGGGCTTTTCACGGATTGCGGCGCAATATGGGCTGCCGCTGTTTGCCTGCTCGGAGCCGGTCGATTTGAGCGGATATGGCATTCAGCCCGCCGCGTGCATTGACGCTGTGCTGGTGGAGCAGGTGATCGGGTGCCCGGTCAAAAATCGGAAGGACCCGAACCAGCGCCCACTGTGCGGCTGCATGGAGAGTGTGGAGGTTGGCTCCTATGACAGCTGCACAAACGGCTGCGTTTATTGCTATGCGAATCAGGGGTTGGAGCGTGCCCGCCGCAGGTGCCTGACACATGATCCGCACTCCCCGCTGTTGCTCGGCTGGCCGGATGGCACGGAGAAGATCACCGAGGCTCCGGCTAGAAGCTTGCGTGTGGCGCAAGCATCGCTGTTTTGACCGCTGAGCCTTCATATTTTTGAAAGGAGGGCGAGAGCTTATGCCGCCCCTATTCCTTGGCTGCCATCTTTCTTCCTCTAGGGGCTTTCTGGCGTTGGGGAAAACCGCGCTGCGCATCGGGGCGAATACTTTTCAGTTTTTCACCCGCAACCCGCGTGGCAGCAAGGCAAAGGCGTTGGATGAGGGCGATGTCCGTGCCCTGCGGGAGCTAATGGCGGAGCATGGCTTTGGCAAACTCATTGCGCATGCCCCTTACACGCTCAACGCCTGCTCTGCGGATGCGCATGTGCGGGAATTTGCGCTGGAGACCATGGCGGATGACCTTTTGCGCATGGAGTCGCTTCCCGGCAATTTTTATAATTTTCACCCCGGTAGCCACGTCGGCCAGGGTGTGGAGCAGGGAATTGCGCTGATTGCAGACACACTCAACCAAATTCTCCGGCCGGAGCAGCAAACCACTGTGCTGCTGGAGACCATGGCGGGCAAGGGCAGCGAGGTCGGCCGCCGGTTTGAAGAGCTGCGTGAGATTCTCGACCGGGTAGAGCTGCGGGATCATGTGGGCGTATGCATGGATATCTGCCATGTCTTTGACGCGGGCTATGATATTGCCTATGATCTCGACGGTGTACTTACGGCGTTCGACCGGGTGATTGGCTTGCCGAAGCTCTGCGCCCTCCATCTGGCGGATAGCCTCAATCCTTTGGGCAGTGCGAAGGATCGCCACGCGCCCATCGGGGAGGGGTGCATCGGGCTCCCGGCCTTTGCGAGGATTGTGCGGCACCCGGTCTTTGCGGGCTTGCCCATGTGTCTGGAAACACCGCAGGATGATGCTGGCCACGCTCGGGAAATCCAGCTGCTGCGAGAGCTGGCAGATGCATCAGAGAGGAGCGCCGAATGAATCGCCAATTACACATACGAAACATGCTGATTTCAGATTATGAGGAAGTATATGCGCTGTGGGCTAGCGCCTCTGGTGTGGGTTTACGTACGGTGGATGATTCGAGAGAGGGCATCGAAGCTTTTCTAAAACGCAATCCGGATACATGCTTTGTCGCTGAGTGGGAGGGTGTGTTGGCCGGCGTAATTTTAAGTGGAAATGATGGCAGAAGAGGATATTTATATCATCTGGCAGTGAGGGAGGAACAACGCGGCAAGGGGATCGGGAGTGCGCTGCTCGAAGCAGCGTTGGGCGCGCTCGCTAGTCAAGGGATCCGGAAAGCCTCTCTGGTTGTGTTTACGGATAACGCGCTTGGAAACCGCTTTTGGGAGAACAAGGGCTTTTCTGTGCGAGATGACTTACTGTATCGTGACCGGGTGATAGAGCGCTAAAAGCCTTGTGTAGCGGTGAGGATACCGCTCGACGGCTTCTTTTCTACGGCTTTCACTGGCGTATCCCGGAGCGACGTGACGATTTTTTCATATTTTCCAAATCAATTTGTTGCTCCCCGGCTGATAATGGCAGAGGAGCATAAAGAAGTATTGCGAAAATACTAACCTATGCCAAGTGAACGGGAAATATGAAACCTCTATGTGAATGGACGAACCATTTGCATAGAGGTTTTCTTTTGCTTCTTAAAATTTTTCAGCGTCCGCAGGACGCGCAGCCGTCACCGAATGGGGACGATCTTGGGGGCTTGGGGGGAATCCCTCAACAAGCATTTTGGCCGGTGCAATCCGGCCAAAATCGCAAAACATGTATATGTTTGAATTGCTTGCCAGAAGTGAAAACAGCCTATGAATATAACTGAATTTCTAATTGTTTTGAAGCAATACTCGGACTGCTTGCGGCGTTTCTCCAAATCTCTGCTGAAAGATATGGTAGAAATTTGATACTCCATGATAGCCAACTGCTTTTGCGATGTCGCCAGTGGACATATCGCTTTTTTCAAGAAGCTCCAGAGCAAGTTCCATCCGCAATGCCCGAATGTATTCCCCAATGCTTTTGCCTTCTGTAAGCTGAAATGCTTTTTGGAGCTTGTTTTTGTTAAGAGCAACGCTTTTGCTAAGTTCAAGAATTGTGGGAACACTGCCGATGTTTTCTTTAATCAATCGTTTTGCCTGTAAAACGGCTGCAATTTCATCTTCACTTAGGTAAACAGGCGAAGCCGAAGTATATCGCTGCATCAAATCCAGCAGATAACTCGCAGCAGTCAATCCCTGTCCACGCATCCAAAGCTGAAATGCGTCTCCTGCAAGTGGGCAATTTTCAATACGCCGATAGACAGATAACAACTCCGGCGAATGAATCTCATTGCAGGTTAGAGATTGTTTAGCATCCTCCCAAAAGCTGTCATAAAGAGACACATTATTTTCTCGAAAAAAAGATTCCTGAAAATACATTCCCCGAAACCGGAGTCGCTGCCCACCGGATATTTTCATAAAAAGAGGAACCGGAGAATTAAAAACATAGCAGTCTATGCCGTTGCGGGATTTTCTCATTTCGGATTTTCGGTTATAACTAATCATTTGTCCTTCTTCCGTAAAGCCGATTCCTATATATCTCTGTTGGATTTGCGAACGGAACACTATATCCTTTGGAAATATAACGTCAACAGAAGCCACACAAAAACCATGCAAATCTCCCCAAAACCGGACATAGGAAGTCTTATCGAAAAAAGTAAACAAAGTGCAGTTCCCAATTTCTTTTTGTTCGGCTCCCAGAGAACCATAAAACAGCAATGTTTCATCTATATTATGAATTGTAATCATAGTAATCACCTCTATACGGAAATGGCACATCTTTTTCTATTTTGGCACGATTTTTGGTTAGCAAAAACTAACTGTTGAGATAAAGTATATCAAGAAAACCGCTTAAAATCAAGGGGTTTTCGAACAGCATAGGATAATAGCGTTGTGTTTTAGGCACTGTAAGGCCGCTTGACGGAAAGCGGGAAGTGTTGCATAATGTCCGTTGGTTAGCTTGCGCTAACCAACGATAAACACTTGTCTTTCCGAACAGCAAATCTGAAAGGCAGAGAAAGGAGAACTATGAAAGAGACAAAGAAAAACGCTGTCCTGCGGGTATTCCAAACCGCGCGATGCAGTTCAGCCCGATATATCATTGGCGTAGCCTGCTCCTCTGTCAGCATATTGCTGTCGGGCGTTCCATTCTATACGATCTACCAAATCGTCCGTATCTTTCTGGAAGCGTCCTTAAACAATACGGCTGTAGACGTGTCTGCTGCATGGCTGTGGGCGGGAATTACATTGGCAAGTATTGTCGTTGGCATAGTGCTTTCAATTATCGGCAGCTTTATTTGCCACTCCTGTGCCTTTCATGCGCTCTATGGTTTGCGTATGAGGATTCTAAATCACATGGGCAGGCTGAATCTGGGCTTCTTCACGGGTGGACAGTCCGGCGCGGTGCAAAAGACCATGAACGATAACATAGAAAAAATGGAAAATATTATTGCTCACGATGTATCAAACCTTATAGGAGCCAGTCTTTTGCTGGTTTCGCTGTCGGTGCTGCTGTTTTCCATCAATGTGCCGCTTGCCTTGACGATTATTGCCGCATTGGTGCTTGCGTTTATCATTCAATTTTCGGCTTTTGGAGGAAAACGGGGGCAGAAGATTTGGACAGATCTCAACCGTTCCTCTACAGAATTGGACGCAGCGTTTTCAGAGTATGTGTCCGGGATGGAGGAAGAAAAAATCTTTGGAAAGCCGGAGGCTGCAGCTTTACGGCTAACCAATCTGATAGAGAAAAATCGGAAAAGCATGATGGCTTACTTAAAACGGGTTACGCCTATTTACGGCGCTTACAAAACCATCACGCTTTCTGTACTGGCCTTTCTTTTGGCTGTGGGATGTGTCCTGCTGTATCTGAATCCCGGCGATCACAGCTTGATGATGGAACTGTTGATGTTTCTGATTGTCGGCCCGGCAGTCATCAGCCCACTGATGGAATTGGTGGAGTTTGGCGCAGATCTTCGGAATCTGGCTGTGCGGATGGATCAAATCGAGGACGTTATGAAGATGGAACCGATAGCGGAAGGCACGTGCGATACCCCGCCGGTTTCTGCGGAGCTTAGCTTTCAGGATGTGAGTTTTTCCTACCAAAAAGCGGCTGACCCTCTGCGGCGCATGGCGCTAGAGCATGTCACAATGCACATTCCGGCTGGTTCTTTCGCGGCTTTAGTCGGACCGTCGGGCGGTGGAAAATCCACAGCCGGTCAACTGCTGGCAAGATTTTGGGATGTGGATAGCGGAAGCATTTCCATTGGTGGAAAGGATATACGGGATTATTCCACCAAGGCGCTTATGAATACGGTTGCCTTTGTATTTCAAGATACCTATATATTCGCTGAAAGTGTGTACGACAATATCGCCATGCACCAAAATGTAACTCAAGAAGCAGTTGAGTATGCTGCAAAGGCCGCACGCTGCCACGATTTTATTCAAGCATTACCGGAAGGCTATCACACCAAATTAGGTGACGGCGGGCACAAATTATCCGGTGGAGAAGCGCAGCGCATTGCCATTGCAAGAGCGATTCTGAAAAACGCCCCGATTGTCGTGCTGGATGAAGCGATGGCTTTTACGGATGCAGAAAACGAGCTTGCATTGCGGGAAGGTATGGCAGAACTACTGAAAGGAAAAACAGTTCTGATGATCGCGCATCGCCTCTACTCCATCCAAGACGCAGATATGATTTTCGTTTTGGAAAACGGACGGCTGAAAGAAAGCGGGACGCACAAAGACTTGCTTCAAAAGCATGGCCTGTATGCCCATCTGTGGGACATTCAAAACGAAACCGAAAGCTGGCGAATGAAAGGAGGGGCAGTGCATGTTTCAGATAATCCGGCAATTCACCTTCCATAGACCGAAGGAAATCATTCAGCCTACCGTATGGCTGTTTCTTTCGCAGGCGTGCAGTATGCTTCCAGCAATTCTGGCGTATATGGCAATATATACGCTGGGACAGGCTTTTGTACCGCCGTACACATTGGATTTGCAGCTTCTTATCACGCTTACCGCCATAGGTTTGGGATATATCCTGCTTCAATACGCAGTAGAGCTGGTTTCCTATTATTTCACTTACGGGCGTGCCTACAGTGATACGGCGAAAAAACGGGTGGCATATATCCAAAAGCTGCGCCGCCAGCCGCTGGGATTCTTTTCTTCCAAAGAATCGGGGGAGCTGATTAGTTCCTTTGCCAATGATTTTTCAAATGTGGAATACACGCTCTGCTACTGGCTGCCCTATCCCATTGGTGTTGGGGCGCTGCTTGCAATTTCCATTGTATGGATCTGTCTGTATGACTGGCGAATGGGAGTCGCCATGTTTGGTATGCTGCCGGTTTGCGCGGCGCTTATGTTCGGGATTGCCCGGATCAAAGAAAAACACAGCAGGCAGGTCATGGAGGCAAAAAACCATGCGGCTACACAAATCAATGAATATCTTCATGGTATGAAAGATCTGAAGGCATATCATCGTACAGGAGACGGATTTCATGCTTTGGAAACGGCCATGCGGAAATTGCGGGATGAATCGCTGAAAGAAGAAGCAGTTGCAGGCAGCTTGTCCACCTTGTGTTCTTCTTTGGTTAAGTTCATTGTTCCCATTACGGCTGCGGTTGGGCTTTATCTGCTGATCGGCGGCACACTGTCTGTTTTAGATTTTGCAGGCTTTCTCGTTTTAGCGACTAAACTGGTAGAAGCGGAGTTGATGATTGTCACCAGCATATCCGCGCTGCGCGGGATGCTTCCTTCCGGCGAGCGGTTAGACAAGGTGATGACAACAGACGAACCGACGGGGGAACAACAGATAGAAACCGGAAATTCCTACTCCTTTGAGAATGTTTCTTTTCATTACGCAAAAGGGCAAGAAATTATCCAAGGTGTTTCCTTTGATACGCCTTCCGGTTTGCTGACTGCATTGGTAGGACCATCAGGAAGCGGAAAGTCCACCCTGCTTCGCCTGATGGCGCGGTTTTGGGATTATCAGACCGGGCATATCTGGATGGATGGCAAAGACATTCGTGAAGTTCAAACGGACAGTCTGCTTTCCAACATTTCTATGGTCATGCAGAACGCCTATTTATTCCGTGGAACCATTCGGGATAATCTTTGTTTTGGCAATGAGAGCATTGCGGAGGAACAGATGATAAAGGCGTGTAAGCAAGCCCGCTGCCATGATTTTATCTCTGCCCTGCCGGAAGGATATGACACGGTTATTGGCGAAGGAGGCGCAACGCTTTCCGGTGGTGAGCGCCAGAGGATTTCTCTTGCCAGATCATTCTTAAAAGATGTACCGATTCTTCTGCTGGACGAACCAACCGCCTCTTTGGATGCGGATAATGAGGCAATGGTGCAGAAAGCGCTGGATGAGATTTCCAAAGAGCGCACGGTCATTATGATTGCGCACCGATTAAAAACAGTACGCAGCGCCGATCAAATCCTCGTATTGCAGGATGGGAAGATCGTAGAGAAAGGCACCCATAACCAGCTTATAGGGCAAAAAGGATTATATGCCCGACTGTGGGGGCTGCAAAGCCGAGCTGGAGATTATACATTCAAACAATCTTAGGAGGAAAATCAATGAACAAAACAAAGTTTCTGAATCTCAAAGAGCTTGTAATTGTACTTTTACTGGCCTGCGTAGAAACAGCCATCGCGCTTGTAACCACTATGCCGTTTGCTGCAAATTTGCAGCTTGTCTATTTTCTCGCGCCCGGCCTCGCAGGTTTAATTAACGGTATCATCTACGTCCTGCTTGTAAAGAAGTGCCCGAAAATCGGCACGCAGTTTATCATCCCAATGATTTATGGTCTGTACTTCCTGTTTACGGGCAGCGTTTATGTATTCGCGTTCTTCGCAATTCTGGCGGTTGTAAACGAACTCATTATGCTGGGCGGCGGGTATCAGAGCAAAATCCGTCCGGCCATCCCTCATGCGCTTACATGGATGCTCAACGCAATGGGCAGCACACTGACCATGCTGCTGTTCCGCGATAGTTTGGTACAAAGCTATGTGGCTATGGGCATGGACGCCGCCAGTGCAGATGCCGCTATCGCATCTCTGGAAGGATTCTGGCTTGCCCCACAGAATATTGCAATCGCCTTAGCTGCCGCCGCAGCTTTGTCGATTGCCGGATATGCGCTGGGCATGAAAATGCTGGGCAAACACTTTAAGCCTGCTGGAGTTGCGTAATGGAAAAACGAAAGCAGAGCTATTTCCGGCCAGACCCCCGCACATGGTTGCTGCTCTGCCTGCTGGGGATTGCCTCGATCCTGCTGGTTCACTCTGAAATCGGAGGATTGTGCCTGTTTCTGGGGTGCCTGCTGATCCATCTCTTGTCGGGAAACGCGAATAAGATCCTGCCTTATATGCTGTATTACATTGTCTTCTATGGGATCGGCTGGGCAGGTGTAAGGCTGCTGGACAGCAGTGTGGCCTTTTCTGTGAGTTCCATGCTGTCCAGTATTGGAATTGTCGGGAGGAAAATATTGATTCCGTTGTCCTTTGCCACCGCCCTTGCCAGAGAACCTACCGGCTCTCTGATGGCGGCTTTGCAGGCCATGCGTTTTCCAAAGACTGTCGGGATAGCGGCCTCGGTGGTTCTGCGATTTTTCCCAACGATTTCCGGGGAATATCGAGCTATCCGTTCTTCACAGCGGTTTAGAGGAATTGGGGTAGGTGTGGTTCACACGCTTACCCATCTTCCTTCTACAGTAGAATATATCTTAATCCCGCTGATTTTGAGGACGACAAAGGTGGCAGAAGAACTATCCGCGTCTATGACGGTGCGCGGCGTGCGTTTTTCCGGTGAAACCATCAGTTACCGCCTCATCCATTTTAGCCGGAAGGACGGCGCTCTTTGCGTATTTATGGTGTTGATTGCCAGTGCGGTTTTTGTGCTGGAGAAAGGAGGGATTTTGTGATCGAATTAAAGAATATTTCCTTCTCCTATGCGAACAACTGTGAGGACAGCCAACTGCGCCACATTGATTTGACGGTTAAGAAGGGCGAACTGATTATTCTGGCGGGCAAAAGCGGCTGCGGTAAAACAACTTTGACAAGGGTTCTCAACGGGCTTTGTCCGCAGTTTTATCCGGGAAACCTTACAGGCAGCTATTCTCTGGATGGACAGGACGCGCTTAAAATACCAATTCATCAGTTAGGTACGATGGTGGGAAGTGTATTCCAAGACCCGCGCAGCCAATTTTTCACTACTAATACGACCGACGAGATTGCGTTGGGCATGGAGAATATTCCATTGGCGCGCACTGTCATGCGGGAACGGATAGAGACAGTATGCGCACAGATGAACATTGACCGGCTGCTCGACCGGAGAATATTCCCGCTGTCCAGCGGAGAAAAGCAGCTTATTGAACATGCTGAAATTATTGACAGGGATGGGAAAGATATTGTGTTAAAGAATGCGGACATTGAATTTCAAAATGTTACCTTTTCATATGATAAAACTCCGGTTCTTAGAAATATCAGTTTTTCTATTCCGCAGGGCAGTACGACAGCTATCGTGGGACCCTCCGGCAGTGGTAAAACTACAATTTGCAACCTGATTGCCCGCTTCTATGATGTAGACAGCGGAAAAGTTCTTGTCGGCGGTGAAAATGTAAGAGATATGACCTGCGACAGTCTCCTTCGTAATATTTCAATGGTTTTTCAAAAGGTTTATCTGTTCCATGATACGATTGAAAACAATATCCGCTTTGGAAATCCCAATGCCTCGCAGGAAGAAGTGATTGCCGCCGCTAAAAAAGCTCGCTGCCATGATTTTATTATGTCGCTTCCTGAAGGGTATCAAACCGTCATCGGAGAAGGCGGCTCTACACTTTCTGGCGGTGAAAAACAAAGAGTATCTATCGCCCGTGCTATTCTTAAAAATGCGAACATTGTCATCCTTGATGAAGCCACCGCAAGTATCGACCCGGAAAATGAGCATTTAATCCAGCAGGCAATCAGTGAATTAACTATAGGAAAAACAGTGATTGTCATTGCGCATCGTTTAGCGACAATAGAACACGCAGATCAGATATTAGTAGTAGACGATGGCCGAATCGTGCAAAAAGGTACGCACAATCAGCTTATCCGGCAGGAAGGGATATATAAAAGATTTATCAATATTCGCGAGCAGGCCGAAGGCTGGAGTATTGCTTAAAGCTGAAAATATAGCCAATAAAAGGAGGTGTGCCAATGGCTTTAACATCAGCAATGGAGGATTATCTGGAAGCCATTTTGATGATATGGTTGAGGGAACCAATGTCAGCAACATTGTTGTTTCCAAGCACCTTCGTTCAAATAACACTTCCGGACACACCGGTGTTGGCTTGGATAGGAGAACCGGGAAATGGTATGCATATATCAATTTCCAAAAGAAGCAT
>CASDTH010000005.1 GCA_949283655.1 uncultured bacterium | reverse complement strand
GCGCGTTCGGCGAACGCTTCCCGAACTCACCGCCTCACGGCGGCTCAAACAGGCGGGAAGGTTCGTTTGCCCGCATAGCGGGCAAATTCCCTCACGCGCACGCAGTGAGTGACAGCAGCTGCCGCCTGGGCCTATCGTTACGTTTGCGGCTCCGAACCACTTGCAGGCTCCGGGAGAAACCTTCCGGGGGCCTTCAGTCTGGCACGGAGGAAGAGCCTTTCAATCGGCCCCTTTTGCCTCCTTTTCCGGCCGAACGGAAAAGGAGGGGCCTCCGAGGCCTGAGCGGAACAAACAGAAGTATATTGCTTGATGAGAAATCCCGGAACGGTCAAGACCGTTCCCTACAGGGCGAAGCGGTCAGAAAGTTGTATTTATTTTTGAATGACTGCCTGGTCGCGTACAGCGAAACCGGGCAGTCATTCAAAAATAAAGATAGCCTCATGGCCGCACCACAAACAGACGTCAGATTTTAGAGATTGAATGCATCTGCAAAACGATAGGCCCATACCGTATTTCTCTGCGGTATGGGCCTTGCCATATTGTGCGCACGGCGAAGGCCGCTTATTCTACCCGGTCCTCAATCGTGCGGCGGATTGCATCCGTCAGACAGAGCGGATCGCCATGCGGCCGGTCTGCATTTAACGGGAAAATCATCATGCCGCCCAGTCCCATCTGCAGGGCGAATGCCGTTTTATCTGCCACCATCCCGGGGCAGTTATAATAAGCGTCCATTTCAATGCCGTCAAATGTGAGCTGTGGGTCATAATTTTGCCAGTAGCCCACCTTTGCATCCTTCCAAAGCGGCCAGTATTCGCCCTGATAGGTCGGCCGGCCATAGTAGGGGAGGCCGAGGTTGATCTGCTCACGCCGGAAGCCGCGCTTTTCTGCATATTCCACAGCGCGCACTGCAGCCCGGCCAAAGGAGGAGTGGTATCCATTGAGGTCGATGATATCATATGCCATGTAGGAGAGCTCGTCAATTGCCCGTACTGCCTCCGGCGAGAGATGAACGCCCCAATCCGCCAGCGCAACGGCGAGAAGCTTACCATCCTGAGCAAGCTTTTTCTTCAACTCTACCAAAAAGCGGCTGAATAGCGCCCACTCCTTTTTCCCCTTCGGGAATTCCCAATCAAATTCAATGCCGTCCAGCTCCGCTTCCCGTAGGAAAGCCACCAGCGTGCTGGTTAACTTCTCTATGTGATTTTCCAGAGATTCTACTGTGCCTTCCCCGGGCTGGAAAAAGGAGGCGAGCACTTTTACCGGCCTGCCGCTCTTCTCAATTACCTCGCGGGCGCCGGCGGCGTAGCGCAGCCAAGCTTGCTTTGCCTCCTCATTTGTCTGCGTTTCATCGCGGTAGTTAAACCAGATTTCTCCCTCGCGCGACCATTTGAGCGTGTCAAAGAGGATGACCTCGTTCACTGTTTCAAAGTGGCGGGCAAAGGCCTCGCGCTCCTGCTGCGTCATGGAGAGAAAGTCCTGCGTATCGAAACGCATATAGGCGCTCACGCGGAAGGGAAGCGCGCGGCGCTGTTGCTGTAGGTCGTAGAATGAGCATTCCGTCAGCCTTGCAGTACCCCGGGCCTCCAGAATCAGCAGCCGGTATTTTGTGGAGCTCTGCGCCGGGAAGGAGCAGTAGCGGTAGCGCTCAACCTTATCGCTTTCATAAAAGCGCGACCATCCGCCATTTTGCCAGCACTCCAACACAAAGCGGCGGATGTGGCTGCCTGCCTCGCGCAGCACAAGCGTATTGACGCGCGTTTTCTGAGCAAAGGTAAAAACAATTTCTGAGTGTCCTCTGCCGGCCGTTTTCCATCCTCCCTTTTTGAATGAAGAAAGAAAGCCTTGGGCCGCTTTCCGGTGGGTGCTCGCAGAGCAGGCGGAGGGGAGGCGCTTTTGCGCCTGCGGCATTTCACATCCTGTGGGATGCAAACGCATGGAGGAATAAAGTGCGGCAATGCCGAGCCTCGTTGCCGCATGGGAAAGAAAGTGGCGTGTGCTGTTTTTTATCAAATCGAAACACCGTCCCTTTTGGGGAGCCTTGCCTCCCGCTTTTATACAAAAAGGCCTGAAAGGCTATGCGAAACGATCGGATAGCTTTTCAGGCTTTTCTAATGAAATTACCGGTCTGCGAGGGCGACATAGGGCCTGCGCGGCGCTACATTGCGGTAAGCTGGGCGGATGATCTTGCCGGCATTGATCAGCTCCTCAATGCGGTGCGCACTCCAGCCCGCGATGCGGGAGATGGCGAAAATGGGCGTGTACAGCTCCATTGGCAGGTCCAGCATGCTGTAAACAAAGCCGCTGTAGAAGTCGATATTGGCGCTGACACCCTTATAGATTTTGCGCTCCTCTGCAATGATCTCCGGGGCGAGTCTTGCCACCATGGAGTAGAGCTCGTATTCATCCACACGGCCCTTTTCTACGGACAGCCGTTCTACAAAGCTCTTGAAAATGTTCGCACGCGGGTCGGAAAGGGAGTAGACGGCGTGTCCCATGCCATAGATCAGGCCAGCCCGGTCGAACGCCTCCTTGTGGAGTAGCTTTTTCAGGTAGCTGGCAACTTCGCCCTCATCCTTCCAATTGGAGACGCTGCGCTTCATATCCTCAAACATCTGAACAACCTTGATGTTGGCCCCGCCGTGTTTTGGCCCCTTGAGGGAGCCAAGGGAGGCGGCAATGGTGGAGTAGGTATCCGTCCCGGAGGAAGAAACTACATGCGTTGTAAAGGTGGAGTTATTGCCGCCGCCGTGCTCTGCGTGCAGCACAAGCGCGAGATCAAGGATTTTTGCCTCAAGCTCTGTGTAGCTGCTATCCGGGCGCAGGATACGCAGTAGGTTTTCAGCGGTGGAAAGGCCAGGAAGCGGGTTGTGGATAAACAGGCTCTCTCCATTGTGATAGTAGTTGTAGGCGTGATAGCCGTATACGGATAGCAGAGGGAAGGAGGCAATCAACTGCAGGCACTGGCGCAGGACGTTATCAATGCTGATGTCGTTTGCATTGTTGTCGTAGGAATACAGTGTCAGCACGCTGCGCGCAAGCGTGTTCATCATGTCGGAGCTGGGGGCCTTGAGAATCACATCCCGCACAAAGCTCGGGGGGAGTGAACGGTAGCGTGCAAGCAGTTGGGTGAATTCCTCCAGCTGCTCCCGGTTCGGCAGGTCGCCAAACAGCAGGAGGTAAACGGTCTCCTCAAACCCGAAGCGCTTTTCCCGCAGGAAGCCGGCGACAATATCCTCTACATTGACGCCACGGTAGAAGAGCTTTCCGTCACAGGAGACCGTTTTGCCATCTACCTCAATGGAGGATTCAATTTCAGAAATTTCAGTCAGGCCGGTCAAAACGCCCTTTCCGTTTAGATCTCGCAGGCCACGGTTGACCTGATATTTTGTATAAAGCGTGGGGTCAATCGCGTTTTTACGGATGCACCGCTGAGCAAGCTCGTGAATCTGCGGCGTGATCTCCGAAAAGTCGATGTTATTAGAGTTTATCATGCTTCATACCATCCTTTCCGTTGAGAATGAAAAATAAAAGATTTGTCGGCCCTAAAAGAAAATCTAGCTTTCAGAGCTATCGTTAGCATCCGTGTACAAGGGCATGCATCGGTTTTCAGTGCCGCGACTGCGCCTCTGGCAGCGTTATCTGCCTTGCTTTTCGGCAAGGAAGGCTGGTCGTTTGCCTTGCCAGGAACACGGTCACAGGTTGAAAACTCCGAAGGAGCGCTTCGATGGCTTCAGGTGAGGGGATCGCAAGGCTGCAGGGCACGGCAGGGCGGGCAACCCTGCCGTGCCCGAGAACACAGCGAGCGCCCGCATAAGCCTGCCAGGCGGCGATGCCCCCCCTGGACACAGATGCTAGCCCAAAGGCATAAAATTGTTGCGCTCTCTTTTTCTATATCATACCTTTTTTTGCCCGGGATGTCTAGCCTAAAATCTGTATGGCCGGGTTTTCGGGCAAGCCGCGCGGAACAACCGCATTATGGTACAAGCCCTGTGGGCGGGAGAAAATAGCGGCTTGATGCCAAGCCTGCATACTGTACCAGGCCGAAAAACAAAAAGGGGGAAGGCAGTTTTGCCTTCCCCTTTCCTGCTTTGCATATCATGCTGAAAAAGCTGGGTGTCAAACGGCGCGTGTCACCTTGCCGGAACGCAGGCAGCGCGTGCAGGCATATACTCTGCACGGAGTACCGTTTACAATTGCCTTTACCCGCTTGATGTTAGGCTTCCAGACCCTGTTGGAACGCCTGTGGGAGTGGGATACCTGAATACCGAAAGACACATCCTTGCCGCAAAATTCACATTTTGCCATGTGCCGCACCTCCTTTTTCACTGGACAAATCAAAAATAACAGAACTATATTAGCAGGTCTTTCAAAGAAATGCAAGCCTTTTTTTGTTTTTTCAACCCGTTGCGGATTTAATGTGGCGAAGGAGTCTGTAAAGCATTTTTAATTTTTTGCATGTTACACAAAAACGCGGACTCTAATTTGTGTGATTTATGTATTGAGATACAAATGAGATCGTCGTATAATTTGCTATGTTAAAAACTAGAAATTCAGTAAATATCCCTAGCCGGGTGTAAAATCTGTTTATGTGTGCTATGCGGTGAGCAGGGCACAGCGGTAAGATATGCGCGTGCTCTTGTGAAGTAGGGCTGGTTGCGCGCCGCTACGGCTGAGTAAGGAGTATTTTTGTTTTGGAGAAGTCTGCAAACCTATCGTTGGTGCGTATTACGAATTATAAAGCGGTCTGGAGCGTTTTGCACAGGCGGCAGCGTGCAACGATCCCTCAGCTTGCGCGCGAGGTAGGCCTTAGCCTCCCTGCGGTTACCAGAGCGATTGAGTATGGGCTGTCGAAAGGGCTGCTTCGCCCGGTGGGGCTTGAAGAGGCGGAGCGCGGGCGCAAAGCGCAGATTTATGAGCTCAACGCTTCTTATATGCATTTTCTCTTGATTGCGGCTGATAATCGCAAGCTGTATTACCAGGTGCATGACCTGATGAGCCGCGTGCTGCAAAGCGGCGCTTTTCCAGTAGAGGATGCGACCGTGCTATCCTGCATGGAGCATATCGTCTCTGACTGCATGCAGGATCCTTTGATTGCAATGTTAGCGGTAGCTTTGCCTGGAGTGGCACACAATGGTAGAATCATAAATTCCTGGGCGTATCCCTCTCTCAACGGTCTGTCGGTGACAGAGCATTTTTCCGGCCGGGCGTTACGAGGGATTCTTTTTGATAACGATATGCATGTTGCTGCTTTGGCTGCCAGTAGATATGATGGCACGGCGGAGGGGATTACGGTTGTGTTTTCCTTTGGGCGCCAAAGCTATGGCGCGGGTGTGCTGGTGAATGGTAAAGTGCTGCAGGGTGATATGGGCGCTGCGGGCGAGATAGGGGATTTGCCGCTGTATTCTACTCAGCGGGATGAGATCGCATTTTATGCGGAAAAGCTGCAGGCCCTGATTGCCATCCTGAATCCCGGGCGGGTGATTCTATATGCATATGATGTGGATTTAACAGAGGAAATGCTGATTGACGCAGTTTCGGATAAAATCCGCCCCTATGTCAAGCCGTCATTTGTCTCTGGGAGGAATTTTATTGCCGATTGCTTTACCGGCCTTTCTCTTATGTGTGAAAAGGAGCTGAAATCGCGCTTGGAATAACTGTGATGCACGCGGTTTCTGAATATCGAATAGCAAAGTCCAAAAGTCGAAATTCTTAAAAATTGAGCGGGGGCGCCCCCGCTATCCTTTGGGGAACCCAAAGGATAATGAATTCTGTTTGCTGCTTTAGGGCAGGGCGCCTGTGGCGGCCTGCTCCTACAGTACGAGAGTGGCATCGTTGGGGAAGGGTGCTCACAGGGGCGTGTATCGATGGGGATCGTTCATGCCGAATAAATAACGAAACGTTATAATATTCGGCGTACGAAATATAATTTTCACAAGTATAAAGGGGGAATGCCGTTTCATGCTTTTGCAAACGGTTCGAAAAAAGGGGGGAAGCCTCCCGAGTTAAATTGCTGGGTATAAAGCCGGTACGGCTGTAAACGTTCCCAATTCTGGCCGGATGGATTCCGGCCGGGCCAAACAGGCTGCGGCACCTATATGGTCAGCGAGAGCATTGCACGCGAGAATGCCTACCGTGTGGATATTAAACCGGACACGACGGATGTTTACGTTACCCTCTTCCGTTATCTCTATACAGAGATCACGTCGGATGATAACATGGCCTCTATCGTTGCGGCAATCGACGCGATGGATATGAATCCCTTTGTTTCGCTGATGATCAAGATGGTGCTTGCGTTGGTGGATAGTGCTTCCGCGAACGGCGCGCTGCGCACCGTGACGCTTGCGCTGCCGGTGGTTAACCTGGTGGTGAAGGTTGTGCAGTTCTTCTCCAAGCTGTTTGCCTAAGCAGGCTTGCGGCGATGGCTGAAGCCTTGCTGTAGCTAGATTTTTTCGTTCCATGCGGCCCTCTGCGCCGCCCATTGGAGGCTTTTCTCCATGCGGCGCAGAGGGCTTTTTTGATGCTGTAATTTGCTATCTTAATTCTAATTTAAATATAAATTTTCTGGATATAACGCAATTTTGCACGATATTACCGCAAAAAAATAGACGATTGTTATGCTTTTTGCCGTTGTTTTTTGAATTCAGAGTGTTATAATATAGACCATCGCAGGGAGCGTTTCTGATGGATTGCCCTGTGTAACTTTCATTTTGCTTTGCCGGAAGGAGTGGCCGGTTTGGATAAGATGGTGGCTGCCATCATTGAGATGGATAAGCAGGCGCGCAAGCGCACAGAGGAGGCAGAGGCCTACCGGCGCAGGGAGCAGGAGCAGCTGCGGTTTAAGGAGCAGGAGTTGCTTTCTGAGCGGCTGGAGCAGGCGCGCAGAGAGAGCGAAGCATTGGCCCGCGGTGAGGAGCAGCAGGCAGAGAAAAAGCTGGAAGAGGCTAGGGCACGTAATCTTGCCGCCGCCGAGCGGATGGAAGCCCTGTATCGTGAAAAGGGCGGCCAGTGGGTGCGGGAACTTGTAAGCCGCACGCTGGACGCTTAATATACTGGTAAATCAGGATGCAGTCCGCATGGCGGGCTGTATTTTCTTGGCCCGATGGGCATGTTGAAAGTCCGGCGCTGGTTTCCTGCAAAACCGGCCCGCTTTCAGCAGGGCAGGGGCTCCCTTGCTCCACAGCCCGGCCGGGTTCGCACACTGACCGCGCAAAGCCGCTTCTGTGCAGATTCGGCGGCGTGGGAATGGGAGGGTCGTTGTTATGCTCAAAACGGTGTCGTCGAATGCGATATTGGCGAAATCGCGCGCAATGTATGGCCGCAGGCTGACAGAGCGCAATTACACAGAGCTGCTCAATTGCCACAGTGTCAATGAAGTGGCCAACTATTTGAAAAATAGGACGGCCTATGCAGATATGTTTGAGGGCACAACCGCTACGGATATCCATCGCGGGCAGCTTGAGACGATGCTGAAAAAGCGGATGTTTGATCAATATGCCTCCCTGTGCCGGTATGAGATGTCGATCGGGCAGGATTTTTATCAGTATTTTATTGTGCGCAGCGATATCGATCAGATTTTATCCTGCGCGCGGTTGCTTCGTACAGGGCGTCCTGGGGATTACCTTTTTGCAATGCCCGCTTTTTTTAACCAACACACAAAGCTTGATTTGTTCGCTTTAGCGGCAGTGACCTCATTTGACGGTCTGCTTGCGGCGCTACAAGGCACGCCGTATTATGACCTGATGCAGCTGTTCGCCCGCCGAAAGCTGGAGGAGATAAATTTTTTAGATATGGAGGCGGTCTTTCACCGCTACCTGTATGAACGCTTGGAGGAACTTCTGGAAAAGGGCTTCAAGGGTAAGGCGCGCAAGGAGGTAACGCGCGCGGTGGGTCTTCAGTTGGATATGGAGGCGCTGGTTGATATCTACCGGCTCAAGCGGATGGGATATGCCTCACCTGAGCAGATTCGCCGCTTTGTGGTGCTCGGGCCTGCCAGTGAGCTGCGCAAGCGCCAGCTTGATATGCTCATGGAGGCGCCTAGCGCGGCTGAGATGCTGAAATCTTTGGGCGCCACGCGCTACGGGCGCAAATTGCCCGATACGTTTTCCTATATTGAGGATGCTGTGCAGAAGCTGCAATATCGGCGCTGCCTGAAGGATTTACGTTTTTCAACCAATCCAAGCGTGGTGATGCTCAGCTTTATGTTCCTTGCGGAAAATGAACTGAATAATATTACACATATCATCGAGGGCATCCGCTATCAGGTTCCGCCGGAGGAAATCAGCCGGATGCTTATCGGCGTAGGTGATTAGGAGCAAAGGTGAAGGTTTGAAAATATCATTTTTCAAACGGGTGCGCTTCACCGCCGCCTTCGGGCGGAAAGGTGGTCCGGCACCCTGCCGGGATACCTGGCGCGCTCCGCTTCTGCGAAAGGAAGGGTCACAGATATGGCAATCGCAAATATGAAATTTGTCAAGGTCATCGGCCTGCTCAGCGAGCTGGATGCATTCCTTGGCTCCTGCTGTGTGGATGGCACGTTCCAGCCGGAGCAAGCCATGCAGTATATGTCGGATTCCATGGGGTACTCCCAGTTGGTGGAGGATAACCCCTATGCGCCGATGCTGCAAAAAATTGAGGAGCTGGCCTCCTCCTCCGGTATCCACCTGCGCGAGGTGGAGCAGATTCCTAAACCGGTCACAAATGAGGAAACAGAGGCGTTTCTCCGCCAACTTGGCGAGCGCATGAGCGAAATGTATGACGAGCGGAAGGTGCTCAGCGACCAGCTTGCAACCTGCCAAAACGCCATCGCACAGTTTCAGCATTTTACAGGGCTGGATATTGACCTTGACGATTTGTTTTCCTGTGAGTTTATCAAGGTGCGCTTTGGCCATATGCCAAAGGAGTCAACGGAAAAGCTCATCGCCTATGCAGATAATCCTTACATGGTGTTTCTCCCGTGCTCGAGCGACGCCAAGGAGGATTGGGGCGTGTATTTTGCCCCGCGCGAGCAGATTGAAGAGGTGGATCGTAATTTCGCCAGCCTTTACTTTGAGCGCCTGCGGATTCCGGGCGCTGCTGGCACGCCGGAGCACATTATCGCGGAAATCCAGAAGAATGTGGATATGCTCAATGAGCAGATTGCGGCTCTGGATGCAAAAATTGCCTCCTATTGGAATGAAGAGGCCGATCACTGTAATCTGATTTATACGCACCTGAAATGGTTTAGCGGTCTGTTCAATCTGCGCCGGTATGCCGCCCGCCACGAGGATTCATTCTTTTATGTCGGCTGGATTCCGGAGGATGCAGTCAAGGCGTTTGAAAAGCACGCGAAAAAATTGCGGAAGATTACCTACGAGATCAACGATACCGACGAAGTGGGCAAAACGATTCCGCCCGTTAAATTGAAAAACCCGCGTATTTTCCGCCCGTTTGAATACTTGGTGGGGATGTTTGGGCTGCCCTCCGGCAAGGATATCGACATAACTGCCTTTGTTGCAATCACCTACACGGTGATGTTCGGCATCATGTTTGGCGATTTTGGGCAGGGGATTGTGCTTGGCCTTGCAGGCCTTGTGATGTGGAAGGTCAAGGGAATGCAGATCGGCAAAATTCTGATTCCCTGCGGCGCGTCGGCCTGTGTGTTCGGCTTGGTCTATGGCGAATGCTTCGGCTATGAGGATTGGTTTGATCCGCTTTACCATGCGGTGGGGCTGGCAGGCAAGCCGGTCGATATTATGGAGTCGATCACAGGGCTGCTGCTGGTATCTATCGGTATTGGCGTTGTGCTTTTAACTGTCACAATGCTCATCAATATTTATGGTTGCCTGCGGCATAAGCGGTTTGGCGAGGCCCTATTCAGTCAGAGCGGCGTGACAGGGATCATTCTCTATCTCTCCGGTGTGTGTTTTGTCTATAATTTCATGACGGAGAAAACCATCGTTCCCAATGGTGTGCTTGGCGCGCTCATTGGCGTATCCTGTGTGATCCTGTTTTTCAAGGAGATTCTCATTGGCCTGATCGATCATCATCCGGATTGGAAGCCGGAGAGCCTGACCGACTATATTCTGGAAAATTTCTTTGAGCTGTTTGAATATATCCTGTCGTTTTTCAGCAATACGATTTCCTTCCTGCGGATTGGTGCGTTCGTGCTGGTGCATGCCGGGATGATGACTGCGGTGTTCGCCATCGCAGGGCTCACGAGCAGCACGGTTGTCAACCTGATCGTTGTCGTGCTGGGCAACCTATTTGTTATGTGCCTGGAGGCGTTGTTCACCTCTATTCAGGTGATGAGGCTTGAGTTCTATGAGCTCTTTAGCCGCTGCTATGCCGGTGAAGGCCGCTCGTTCGAGCCGGTGCGCCTGCACCATGTGACAGAGTCCGTTCAATGACGCAGGGCGTCAGTTGCAGATAAATTGAAAAAACAATTGCATTTTTGGAGGTAACGATTATGTCTACATTTCTGTATGCTTTGCTTGCCGTTGTTCCGGTCGCCGTGCTGGGGGGGTCGTTTTATTCCCTGTTCCATAAGCGGGCGCGGGGCGTGCCGATGAAAAAGGCGATGGTCTCTCATGTTGCTACGCTGCTTGTGCTGGTTGTACTGATGTCTGCGCTGGCGCTCGGTGCTTCTGCTGCGGATGAGGCGCAGCAGCCCGTTCAGCCTGCGGCGGAGCAAACGCAGGAGGCCGAAGCCTCTGATACCGGCAGCGCACAGGGCCTGACGATGATCGCAGCTGGCCTTGCAGTTGGCTTGGCGGGCATTGGCGGCGGTATCGCCGTTGGCTCTGGCGCTCCCGCTGCTATCGCAGCGACGAGCGAGGATCCAAAATCCTTTGCAAAATCCATGTTGTTTGTGGCATTGGGTGAAGCTATCGCGATTTATGGCCTGGTTATCGCCCTGTTGATGCTGTTCAGTTAAGCGGATTGTTCTCAGGCATATTTTTGAAACGCTTTTTTTGACAGGTGGTGAGCCGGTATGCGCTTTTATTTAATCAGCGATAATATGGATACCCTGACTGGTATGCGCCTTGCAGGGATTGAGGGCGAAGTCGTCCACGATCCGGAGGGAGTTGAAAAAGCGCTGGCCGCCGCCATGGCGGCAGAGGATATTGGCATCGTGCTGATTACAGAGCTGTTGGTGAAGCTGTGCCCGGAGCAGGTTTCCAAAATCAAGCAGGGGTGCGACCGCCCCTTGATTGTGGAGATTCCGGACCGGCATGGTTCCGGCCGCGCAAAGGATTCCATTACCCGATACGTGCGTGAAGCAATCGGCGTAAAGATTTGAGGTGAGGCACATGCTCAAGCAAGACGAGCGGATTGCCAAATTTTTAGATGCAATTGACAAGGATGCATTGGAGCGCCGCAGGCAGATCGAGGCGCAGGTGCAGCAGGCGAATGAAGAGGCGCTGGAGCGCGCCAGGGCTGGTGCGCAGGAGCAGGCGCAGCAGTTGATTCACCGGGAGCTGCAAAAACGGCGTGTGGAGATCAACCAAAAGGTTGCGAAGCAGGAGGCCGAGTTGCGCGCCGCACTCGCCGGGCGGCGCACGGAGATTGCCCGCCAGGTGTTTGAAGCCGCTGCGAAGGAATTATCGTCGTTTACTGAAAAACCGGCATATGAGCGTTTCCTCGCAGAAAGCGCCGCGCGCTGCGCAGCTCTTTTACCAGAGCAGGCAGTAGTGCTCTATGTGCGCGAAGCGGATCTGCCGCGTGCAGAGGCCCTGCAGGCTGCGTTTGCAGGGCGTCCCTGCGAGGTGCGCGCGGATGCAGCCATCCGTATCGGCGGGCTGAAGGTATGCTGCGAAGCCAGCGGTCTGCTGGCGGATGATACGCTCGATAGCCGCCTGGAGGGGCAGCGCGCCTGGTTTTTAGAGCAGGCGGAATTGACGCTTGCACAATAATTGCGCCGGAGGTGAACAGAAGTGTCCGATTCCAATAACAATACGATTTATGGCATCAACGGCCCTGTTGTGACTGTTCGTGGCGCAACAACACTCCGCATGATGGAGATGGTCTATGTCGGCAATGCACATCTGGTCGGTGAGGTCATCGGCCTGGATGCGGAGAAAACCACCATTCAGGTTTATGAGGAAACCACAGGCCTGAAGCCGGGGGAGCCTGTCATTTCCACCGGCGCGCCGATGAGCGTTACCCTCGGCCCCGGCATCATCCGTAGCATTTTTGACGGCATTGAGCGCCCTCTGAACACACTGGAGGAGGTCTCCGGCGCGTTTATTGGCCGGGGCTCCAGCGTACCTGCGCTTGACCCGGAGCGGGAGTGGGAGGTCACCATGCTTGTTAAGCCCGGCGACCAGTTGGCAGGCGGTGCAATTTATGCGCAGTGCCCAGAAACCCCGCTGATCACGCACAAGCTGATGGTACCGCCAGCGCTCTCGGGCGAGGTGGTTTCTGTGAAACCAAATGGAAAATACCGCCTGGAGGATGAAATTGTCGTCCTGCGCGATCAGAATGGTCAGGAGCATGGGCTAACGCTTTGCCAACGCTGGCCGATCCGCACGCCTCGTCCGGTCAAAAACCGTCTGCCCGCGCAACGCCCGCTGGTTACGGGCCAGCGTGTGATCGATACGCTGTTCCCCATCGCAAAGGGCGGAGCAGCAGCCATTCCCGGTGGCTTTGGCACAGGTAAGACTATGACGCAGCACCAGCTTGCCAAGTGGTGCGATGCAGATATTATTATTTATGTCGGTTGCGGCGAGCGCGGCAATGAAATGACGCAGGCGCTGACGGAATTTGGCGAGTTGGTTGACCCAAAATCTGGCCGCCCGTTGACGGATCGCACCGTTTTGATCGCTAACACTTCAAATATGCCTGTGGCAGCGCGTGAGGCCTCCATTTATACAGGGATTACCCTTGCGGAGTATTATCGGGATATGGGGTATCACACCGCTCTGATGGCGGATTCCACTTCCCGTTGGGCGGAGGCGCTGCGTGAAATCTCCGGCCGGTTGGAGGAGATGCCGGCAGATGAGGGCTTCCCGGCATACCTGCCATCCCGCCTGTCAGAGTTTTATGAGCGCACCGGCTATATGGAAACGCTCAGCGGTGAGGAGGGCTCTATCACTGTGATCGGTGCCGTTTCCCCGCAGGGGTCGGATTTCTCCGAGCCGGTCACACAGAATACCAAGCGGTTTACCCGTTGCTTCTGGGCGCTGGATAAAAGCCTTGCCTATGCGCGCCATTACCCCGCCATCAACTGGAACGATAGCTACAGTGAATATATCAACGACCTCTCCCCTTGGTATGAGGCGAATGTCGGTAAAGATTTCATGGCTTTCCGTGAGGAGCTTTGCAGCATTTTGCTGGAAGAAAACCGGCTTATGGAGATTGTGAAGCTCATCGGTGCGGATGTGCTGCCCGATGATCAGAAGCTGATTATTGAAATCGCCCGTGTTATCCGCGTCGGCTTTTTGCAGCAGAACGCTTTCCATGCGGAGGATACCTACGTTCCGCTTGAGAAGCAGCTTAGGATGATGGAGGTTATTTTATGCCTGTATCATAAATGCCAGGAGATTGTGGCACGTCAGGTGCCGATCTCTAAAATTCTGCAAACAGGCCTGTTTGATAAGCTTGTCAAGATGAAATATGATATCCCGAACGATCAGTTGGAGTTGTTTGACAGCTATCAGTCGGAGATAGATCAGATCCTGAGTAAAATCTGATTTGCCGGTGTCTGACGGCTTGGCGCGCAGCCCATGGCACGCCATATGGGGGCGAGTCGCCTTTCCCTGAAGGGCTTTTTGAAATCAACCGCGCATGGTCCGGGCCTCCGGCAACTGCGGAAAGGTGGTCTTTCTGATTATGATATTGGAACACATTGGGTTAAAGGAAATCAACGGTTCCCTCGTTGTGTTGGACGGCGTGGATGGCGCGAGCAATGAGGAAATGGTGGAGCTGCATCTGGATGACGGCAGCGTCCGCGCGGGCAGGATTGTGAAGATTGATGGCAAGCGCGTGGTGATCCAGGTCTTTGAGGGTACGCGCGGCGTTTCGATGGTCAACACCCGCACGCGGCTTTCCGGGCACCCGATGGAGCTGCCGCTGTCCCCAGAGATTTTGGGCCGTGTGTTTGACGGGCTTGGCCGCCCGATAGACGGTTTGGGCGAGGTTTATCCCACCTGCCGCCGTGATGTCAACGGCGCGCCGATCAACCCGGTTTCCCGCATTTACCCGAGGGATTATATCAACACGGGGATCTCCTCTATCGATGCACTAGCCACGCTGATTCGCGGCCAGAAGCTTCCGATTTTTTCCGGCTCCGGCATGAAGCATAATGAGCTTGCGGTGCAGATCGTGCAGCAGGCATCCATCAAGGATAATTCGGAGTTTGCCATTGTTTTTGCTGCGATGGGCGTTAAAAACGATGTGGCGGAGTATTTCCGCCGTTCGTTTGAGAATGCCAACGTTATGAGCCGCGTGGTCATGTTTCTGAATCTTTCCAATGACCCAATCATTGAGCGTATTTTAACGCCCCGCTGTGCGCTGACTGCGGCGGAATATCTTGCCTTTGATCTTGGCATGCATATCCTGGTCATTCTCACGGATATGACCTCCTATGCAGAGGCGCTGCGGGAATTCAGCTCTTCCAAGGGTGAAATTCCGGGCAGAAAGGGCTTTCCCGGCTATCTGTATTCTGATCTGGCGTCGCTGTATGAGCGCGCGGGCATTGTGAAGGGAAAGAGCGGTTCTGTGACGCAGATCCCCATCCTCACCATGCCCAACGATGATATCACCCACCCGATCCCTGACCTCACCGGTTATATCACAGAAGGGCAGATCGTTCTGGATCGTGAGCTGGATACGCGTGGCGTTTATCCGCCGGTGAGCGTGCTGCCGTCGCTTTCCCGTTTGATGAAGGATGGCATCGGTGCAGGCTACACCCGTGAGGATCACAGCATGCTTTCCAACCAGCTTTTTGCTTCCTATGCGAAGGTGCAGGATGCCAAGGCGCTCGCATCTGTTATCGGTGAGGATGAGCTTTCTGCGGCCGATAAGCAGCTGATGGAGTTTGGCCGCGTCTTTGAGCAGAAATTTATCAACCAGGGCTATCTGGAGAACCGCACCATTGAACAGACGCTTGACCTGGGCTGGGAGCTTCTCTCCATGCTGCCGCGTGAGCAGTTGGATCGCGTGGATGAAGAAATGCTGGATAAGCATTACCGTGGCTAATCCGGCGGCTGATATCTGAGAGGGGAGGTGACCGCTCATGGCCGGCCAGGTGTTTCCAACCAAGAGCAATTTGATCAGCACACGTAAATCGCTGGAGCTTGCCAAGCTCGGTTACGACCTGTTGGATCGCAAGCGTAACATCCTGGTGCGTGAAATGATGCTGATGATTGATAAGGCAAACGCAGTGCAGAGCCGCATCGACAGCACTTACACAAAGGCATATGCTGCTTTGCAGCGGGCGCATGTGACGCTGGGCCTCTGCTCCTCCTTTGCGCAGGCCGTTCCGGTGGATCACAGCCTGACGGTTGATTTCCGCAGCGTGATGGGTGTGGAGCTGCCGACCGTGTCGCTGGGCGACACAGTAGAGGGGATCCATTACGGCCTGCACTCTACAAATTCCATGCTGGATGATGCTTACCGTTGCTTTGATGAGGTCAAGCACCTTACAGCGGAGCTTGCGGAGATTGAAAACAGCGTCTACCGCCTCGCGCAGGCGATTAAAAAAACGCAGAAGAGAGCCAACGCCTTGCATAATATTATGATCCCGCAGTTTGAATCGACGATTAAATTCATCACCGAAGCGCTGGAGGAAAAGGAGCGCGAAGATTTCTCCCGCCTGAAGGTAATTAAAAATCAAAAGCAATGATTTTTTGTAAATCGCGGGCGCTTTTTCAGATTTCTGGAACAAGGCTTGTTTGCTTGGCCGCCGAGTAGGATCGTTGGCGATCCTGCCCGGCGGCTTTTAAAGGTGAGATGATCTCCTTTTAATTTCGTATCCAGTAGCGGAAAGGCCAGGAAGCCCAGCGGATTCCCGGCCTTTATAGCCTGTGCTTTTCCAAGGGGATTTGATTACGTTTTTCTGTATGCCTGTTTACGGTTTCGTGCAAAAATCGTTTGAACTTTGTGGCGCTTTGTGGTAATATAAACAAAAACGGGGGAACCAAATTTGCTGCAGGTGTGCCTGGGGGATATCGTGTTCCCACGAGTCAAAAAGGGGGGGTTAAGAAATGGCAAAAAAAATCCTCATCCTTTGCACGGTGGCTCTTATCGTGCTCATGGAGGCAATCTTTGCGCTTGTTGATGTGATCACGCCCGGCCCGTTCACCGGCACGGTGCGGGATGCCGCCACAAACGAGCCCATTGCGAATGTCAGCGTGTCAGACGGCCGCAATGTTGTCAAAACAGATGAAAATGGCGCTTACACGCTGCCTGGTTACCTCAAGAGCCGTTTTGTCACGGTCACGACCCCGGCAGGGTATTGGACGGAGGATTTCTATATTCCGGTTACAAAGGAGCAGGAAACTTATGATTTCCTGTTGGAGAAAAATGAAAAAACCGCACAGGAGGATCACTCCTTCCTGCAAATTTCTGATACGGAGATCGGTGCAGGCGGCGTGGGTGCATGGATTGACCATGTGAGGGAGACTGTACAGGAGACGGATCCGGTTTTCCTCATCCACACGGGCGATATCTGCTATGAGGACGGCCTCAAGCAGCATATCAAGGATATGAACACTGAAAACATGGGCGTGCCGGTGCGCTATATCATTGGTAATCACGATTACGTGCAGGGCAAATATGGCGAGGAGCTGTTTGAGAGCATCTATGGCCCAGTCTGGTATTCCTTCGATGTAGGCAATGTCCACTATGTGGTCACGCCATTTCAGACCGGCGGCGACTATGCCTCTGGCTACAACAAAAACGACCGTTGGCGTTGGCTGGAAAATGATCTGGCCAATACGGATCCCAACATGAAGGTCGTCATCTTCAACCACACGCAGTCCCCATCGGAGGATTATGTGCTCTCCTTTGATCTGAAAAAGCTGGATCTCAAGGAGCATAATCTCATCGCCTGGGTGTTTGGCCATTATCATTATAATTATGTGAAAGAGAATCATGGAGTGCTCAATATCAGCACCGGCCGGCCGGATTGCGGCGGCATTGATTCTTCCGCCAGCGGCTCCAGGCTGATCAATATCACGGCGGACGGCCAGGTTTCCACGCAGATGTATTATTATGATTTTGACGCCGCTACAGCAGCCGCTCCTGAGGGCGCCAAATGGAGCACACAGCTGGAGGGAAACGTCCTGTTCGCCGATACATTGGCCGTGGGGGATCAGGTGTTCGCTGCCACAGTGGATGACGATTATCCCCGTACCTGCGGCGTTTACAGCCTGAATGCAGCGGACGGATCAATTAACTGGTTCTATGAGACGGCGAATTCCGTGAAAAATATGTTGGTCTATCAGGATGGCAAAATCGTTGCGCAGGATTGTGACGGCGCAGTTTATTGCCTGAATGCGAACGACGGCACGCTCCTGTGGCGGCAGCAGGTGGATCTCGGCAGCGGCGCGCTGGGTACAAGCACGGGGCTTTGCGCGGATGAGAGTACCGTCTATACAGGCGGCGTCAGGGCGATCACGGCGCTTGATTTGAATACGGGCGAGACGCGCTGGCACACGGCGCGCAGCAAGGGCGAAAATTCGGCGGCGGAATTTGTGCTTGCAGGTGATAAGCTGATTGTCAGCTCCCACTGGGATGCACTTGTGGCGCTCAATAAGGATACGGGCAAAAAGCTGTGGGAAAACAGCGATGGAGACATCCGCTTCCGCAGCTCAACTCCTGCGGTGATCGACGCGAATACACTGTTTGTTGCAGATGATGATGCGTTGATGATTGTGGATAGCAATTCCGGCAAAATCACCAGTAAGACCGTGATGGAGGGCTATAATTTTGCCTCCAGCGCCCAGCCGCTCATCTCCGGCAATGTTGCCTATGTCGCCACGGTCAATAAGGGGGTGCTCGCCTTTGATTTGACTGCAAAGGCCATTCTCTGGGAATGTGAGGTCGGCGGCGCGATGGTCGGCACCGCCCCTTATGCAGGCGTTGGCGCTAAAACGGTTGAGAGCAGCCCGATTCTGGCGGATGGGAAGCTGGTTTTCGGCGCTTCCGACGGTATGCTCTATACGCTTGACCCGGCAAATGGAGCGGTCCTTGCAAAGCAAAGCGTAGGCGCTCCGGTGTTTGGCCGTGTAGCGCTTTCCGGCAGGCACCGGATTGTTTCGGATTTTGCCGGAAGAGTGGTTTGCTTTTAATCCATGCTCTATCAAATAAAGATTCACCCGCTTGCATATGCAGGCGGGTGAATCTTTATTGAGGGGACATTTTGGTTCGTTTGGTTAATCAGATGGCTTATAGGTGTGTTAATGCACGCCAGCTTTTTCAAGCGCTTCCTGAGCCTTTTGCAGGCCGTATTCCTTGTATTGGGAAGCCATCTCCCTGCCGTACTCCTCGTACTCAGAGGCGACCTCTCTACCATACTCTTCGTACTCGGTGGCGACTTCTCTGTCGTATTCCTCGTACTCAGAGGCGACCTCCTTGCCATAATCCTTGTACTCGGAGGCGACTTCTCTACCGTACTCCTCGTACTCGGTGGCGACTTCCCTGCCGTACTCCTCGTACTCAGAGGCGACCTCTTTGCCGTATTCCTTGTGCGCACTGGCGATTTCCGCCCAGTTACCCTGCCGCTCCGCACGCTTGGCAGCTCTTTCCGCTTTGCGTTCTTCGCGGGGGGAAACACTGCTTTGAGCGGTCTGCTCCGGCTGCTGCTCCATGCGGCGGGAAAGCGCCTGTGTGCCAAATGCTGCGCCTGCCACAATCGTGCAGACCGCAGTGACCGCTAAAACTCTGGTAATGCTTTTTTTCATAGGGAGTATCTCCTTTCTATTTGATTGCTTTTATGATAGCATCTTTTGAAAGGGGTTTTTATTTCACGAAGAAGAAATTTCGTAAATTATTATAAAAAATCACCAAATAATAAAAGAGACCAGTCGGTTTATTTAGAATAATAAACAAAAAAACAGACCGGATGGTTTATTTTTGATCTGTAGAGTCCCTCGGGAAAAGCCCATAAAGCATCATGTGAACCAACTGGTCAAAAAACGCGAGCTCATGCTCCATCTCTTCGTGCTGTTCCTTTTCAGGCAGGACTCCCAATATTCTCACTCGGAAGTGGCAATAGTAGCTGGCAATGTGAAAAACGCGCACTGCCTCCGAAAAAATAGAGGGCGGTAAAGGGGGCTGCACGGCCGGCAGGATATTCATAAGAACACGCGAGGTTGCTTCCACAAAGCGCTCCATGATCTGATTGGTCTGCTCCCTGAGATGCACAGGGGAGGAGAGAGAGGCCACCCGCAGCATTAACGCTTCATGGGGATGGCTTCGGAAATGCTGCTGGCGCAGTTGGTAATACTTGTGAAAGGTCTGCTCTACCCCATCGCCAGGCGTTACCTGAAAAAATTCCTGTACCTGCTGCAAATGATCATAGCAAAATTGGACGCAGGCCAGAAAAAGCGCGTCCTTATCCTTAAAGTAGTGAAACAGGCGTCCTTTTGAAATGCCGCCTCTGTCACAAATGCGGTTCAACGAGGCCTCTCCATATCCATACTGTCCGAATTCTGCAATCGCTTCTGCTAAAATCAGCTCCTGGCTGACAAAACGCCGTTGTTCCTGCCTCATCAATCATTTCCCTTCCCTGTTTTCTGGTCTGGATTGATCATGCCTTTAACGCTACAATCACCTGCACATGCGTCTGCCCCCTGCTGATATGGCCGGTATGCGGCGTCACAATGAAGAGGCACTGCGTTTCGGGATTCGTAATGGCGGCATTTTCTATTACCTGTATCTGTCCATTTTCCCACAGTAATGTGGGCATTGCATCCGAAGGCGCAGCATCATACACCCACTCTACGGAGTAAAAAATTGGCTTTTCTACTCCAGCTAGGCTGGCGGCCTGTGCGATCGGGAATGCGTGCAGAGCGGATAAAAATATACTGAGCGGAATATCCTGTGTAAATGTAGGTGACGAGGCGTCTTCTTTTGCGAGCTTTTCTTTCTGGTTCCGGTAGAGATAGAGCCCCTGGCCGCGTAGAAGGAGCGTTCCTGTTTGCAGGGTTTCTCCCTCAATCGCCTGAATATCGAATTGAAGCGGGCGGATCAGTTTTCCGTTTGCATCTACATCAAAGCTGATTTTACCGGAAGGCCTGACGCACAGCGCCTCCGGTTCCAGCCGAAGCTTCTGGGCGATGGCCTGCGTAATAGCCTCTGCCTGTATTTCCGCCAGCGTGTGCGTTTCAATGTGCGCGTAGGGCCTTTGGTTGAGATACACGAGAAACGCGAAGGCTGCTGTCATGAGCACAATTGTTCCAATAACCGCATATCGTTTTTTTCGTTTGGCTTCCATAGGCACTCCTTTCATTGGACCGCCAGAAACGGCAAATACTTCTGAAATGTGTAAGATGGGGTAAAATGATGGTATAATAACCTCACGAAACAGAAACCAAATCAAAGATTTGGACTGTTTCGGAGAACATTGGCGTTCGGCCCGTGCTTCGCAGGGCCTCGGCGAAATAACCTCACGAAACAGCAGCCAAATCAAAGATTTGGGCTGTTTCGGAGAACATTGGCGTTCGGCCCGCTTTCGCTGGGCCTCGGCGAAATAACCTCACTGCAACAGCACGCCAATCGCAGCCCTGGGCTGTTCCGGAGAACATTGGCGTTCGGCCCGCTTTCGCAGGGCCTCGGCGAAATAACCTCACTGCAACAGCACGCCAATCATAGCCCTGGGCTGTGCCGGAGAACATTGGCGTTCGGCCCGCTTTCGCTGGGCCTC
>CASDTH010000004.1 GCA_949283655.1 uncultured bacterium | reverse complement strand
TTGCCATGTCCCATCGTACCGCTTGCTCCACCGCTTCACGCTGGACAGACTTACTCCGTATTTCCGCGCTGCTTCACTTTTTCCGTGTTTCTCCGCATACTTCACGACTCCTTGACGGATTCGCGCTTCTTGTGCTACTCTTTTCATGGGAAGTCTCTGTCCTCTCTATTGGTGAATGGTTGTGGTGATTTCATTCTACCATAGTGAGCCTTTGACTTCCTCTTTTTGGGGGTCACATCATTTTAACATATACATTCACAGGATTTTTTTAAGCGATAAAGCCGATGGATTTCACAGCACGCGCTCTGGCGCTTTCCGCTATGCCGGCATTTCCTGCAGCGCCTCCTGCAGCATGTGCAAAAAGCTTTTCAGCGGCGCATTTCCTCGCAGCGTTTTGTAATAGGCGCCAAACGACGCCGCCCCCACCCCTTTGATCGAAATACGGGCCAACGGTAGAGCCGTTGGGATCAGCAGCTCAGGCAGCAACGCAACCCCTAACCCCGACTGCGCCAAAACCGCCGCCGCTTCCGCTGACTGGCAGAAATAAAGGTCGGAAAACGGCCGCCCCTCCAGCAAGATACCCTGCAGCTGCGCAATCTCTGACGGCACGGTAATGGGGTCGCTCAGGATCAGCCTTTGTGATCTAAGCTGATCAAAATCAATTTCTTCCCACGCGGCCAGAGGGTGATCCGCCTGGCAAAGACATACAATGGGTGATTTCTTTAATTCTTTATAAACCCCGGGAATTTTTTTGGTATCCGGTTCCCGAAATCCGATAATTGCATCCACTTCTTCCTCCTCCAGCAGGCGGTACAAATGCCGGAACGGAACGGTATGCAGGCGTGGGTGCAAATTGGGGAAAAGGCCTGTTAGCCGGTGCAGCGTCGCCGGCAGTAAAAAGAAAAGTGTATCGCTGTGGCAGCCGATGGAAAAAGGCTGTATTTCTCGATCCGATGGCGTTTCAAAGCGCTTTTTCGCCCGGATGGAAAGCGCAATTATATTACGGGCGTCTCCCAGAAATGCATATCCGGCAGCGGTCATCTCAACGGTACGCGTCGTCCGCTTTAACAGCTTGGCGCCAAGCTCTTCCTCCAGCGAATGAATTTGATGGGTGACCGCAGGCTGGGTGACGTTCAACTGCTCTGCAGCCCGCGCAAAGCTCAGGTTTTCCGCCACCGCCAGAAAGCACTCCAATTGAAAAGTATTCATCCACACTCGCCCCATTTCTTATATTAATAAAAATTTTTTATTAATAATAACATTTTTTAATTTCACTTGCAAGCAAAAATGCGTACAATAATACACAGGCGGATTGTTCGGTTCCGAACAATGAACGCCCGTATTATTTTTGTAGAAAGGAGCGTTGTCCAATGGAGGGCTATCAGATCATCTGGCTGCTTAAGCAGCTGCATATCGCCATGGAACAACACGGGAGAGAGATCCTGGGAGGTTATGATATGACGCCCGCCCAAAGCCTGATGCTGGACTATCTGCTCACCCGAAAAGGCGGCGTACCCTATGCAACCGATCTCCATATAGAAAGCGGCATTTCGAAATCCGCAATCTCTTCCACTTTGAAGGGGCTTCGGAAGAAGGGCTATCTGGAAATGACCATTGATCCGGTAGACGATCGCAAAAAACAGATCGTCCTCACGGACAAAGCGCGTCAGGCTGAGCAGCAAATTGAGGCAAGCCTGCAAAAACGGCAGGCTTGCCTGTGCCAGGAGATTCCGGAACAAAATTTAAAAATTTTGGAGGAAAGCCTGCGCCACATGCTCGCCAATATGAAACAAGAAAACCAAAGGAGGAATAACGCATGATGAAAACACTGCTCCGGCAGGTCGGAGCATACAAGAAAGCTTCTATCCTGACCCCTGTGTTTACAGCACTGGAAGTGCTCATGGAGGTGCTCATCCCCTTCATCACGGCACAGATTATCGACCGGGGGATTGAAGCAGGCAATCTCGGGCAAATCTATCTGTACGGGGCCATTATGCTGGGCATGGCTTTTCTCAGCCTTGTGTTTGGCTTTTTGGCCGGGAAGTATGCGGCGGAAGCCTCCTCCGGGTTTGCCTGCAACCTGAGAGACGGAATGTATGCGAATATCCAGCGTTTTTCCTTCTCCAATATCGATAAATACAGCACAGCTGGCCTGGTCACTCGCATGACAACGGATGTTACCAACGTGCAGAATGCTTACCAGATGATCCTGCGTATCACCGTGCGCGCGCCGCTGATGCTTATTTGTAGCATGTTCATGTGCTTTTTTATCAACAGAAAGCTGAGCATGATTTTTTTGATTGCCATTGCCGTGCTGGCCGCCGCATTGATTTATATCATGCTTAGAACGATGAAGATTTTTGATCAGGTCTTTCGCCAATACGACGGCCTGAATGCCAGCGTGCAGGAGAATGTCTCCGCTATCCGCGTGGTAAAGGCCTATGTCCGTGAAGGGCATGAGAATGAAAAATTCACCAAAGCGGCCGAAAAGCTTTACCGTCTGTTTGTCAAGGCGGAAGGGCTGCTGGCGCTGAATAACCCCGTCATGATGCTGGTCGTATATGGCTGCATCATCGCCCTATCCTGGTTTGGCGCCAAATTCATTGTAGGCGGCAGCATGACAACAGGGGAGCTGACCTCAATGTTCAGCTATGTGATGAGCGTATTGATGTCGCTTATGATGCTCTCCATGATCTTTGTTATGCTGACCATGAGCACCGCCAGCGGCCGGCGTATTGCAGAGGTGCTAGAGGAGGAGCCAGATCTGAAGAATCCAGAGCGCCCGATTATGGAGCTTGCGGATGGAAGCATCGATTTTGACCATGTGCATTTTTCCTATCAACATGGAAGCGGCGAAGAAGCACTGCATGACATCAGCCTACATATCCGCTCTGGAGAAACAATCGGTATCATCGGTGGCACCGGTTGCGGCAAATCCAGCCTTGTCAGCCTGATCAGCCGTCTGTACGATGTGGACAGCGGCACGGTCCGCGTAGGCGGGCGGGATGTGCGTGCCTACGATATGGAGGCGCTGCGCAACCAGGTCGCCGTGGTCTTGCAGAAAAATGTACTTTTCTCCGGCACGATATTGGAAAATCTGCGCTGGGGCAAAGAAGACGCCACCCAAGAGGAGTGTGAGGAGGCCTGCCGGCAGGCCTGCGCAGATGAATTCATCGAGCGCCTTCCCCAAAAATACGGCACCTGGATTGAGCAGGGCGGCAGCAATGTTTCCGGTGGACAAAAGCAGCGGCTCTGCATCGCAAGAGCACTGCTGAAAAATCCAAAGGTGCTGATTCTGGATGATTCCACCAGTGCAGTAGATGCTGCAACCGACGCAAAAATTCGCCAGGCCTTTGTACATAAAATCCCAGGCACAACCAAGCTGATGATTGCCCAGCGTATCTCGAGCGTGCGGGATGCCGACCGTATTTTGGTGCTGGAGGATGGTAAGATCAGCGGGTTTGATACGCATGAGAACCTGATGCGGACAAATGCAATTTATCAGGAAATCTATGAGATACAGCAGAAGGGTGGCGGTGATTTTGATCAGCAGCCAGTCTCTGGTGCTAAAATCGGAAAGGATGGTGTGCAAGCATGATGCAACACAAAAGGCCTGAGGGAAGGATGAGCGCAGGGGACTCCCTCCGAGTGCTTGGCCGCGTGCTCGGCTATATGCTCCGCAAATATAAATTTTCCTTCTTTCTGGTGGTCGTATGTATTTTGGGCTCTGCCCTGGCCACGCTGCAGGGCACCTTATTTATGCAGCGCCTGATTGACGATTATATCGTTCCGCTGACAAGAGCGCAGTCTCCCGATTTTTCTGCCCTGGCGTCCGCTCTTCTTTCGATGGCGGCCATCTATGCAGTCGGGATCCTATGCGCCTGGGCTTACAACCGAATCATGGTAAACATCAGCCAAGGCACTATGCGAAGCCTAAGGGTAGAGCTGTTTTCCCACATGGAGTCCCTACCGGTCAAATATTTTGACACTCACGCGCACGGAGATATTATGTCCGTTTACACGAACGACGTTGATACGCTTCGGCAGCTCATCAGCCAGAGCATTCCGCAGACGATTCACTCCTTTGTTTCAATCCTGACTGCTTTTGTGAGCATGATCGCGCTGGATATCCCGCTGACGCTAATAACGCTTGCCATGGTGGCCCTCATGCTGCTTGTAACCTCAAAGCTCGGAGGCAAATCCTCCCAATACTTTGCAAAGCAGCAAAAGGATCTCGGCACGGTCAATGGCTATATCGAAGAGATGATGGAGGGCCAAAAGGTCGTCAAGGTATTCTGCCATGAAGAAAAAAGCCTCGCTCAATTTCGCCAGCTCAACCAGGAGCTGCGAAAAAGCGCCAACCTCGCCAATCAATTCGCCAACATTTTGATGCCCATCAATGCAAACCTCGGCAATATCAGCTATGTGCTCTGCGCGGTCGTCGGCGCCATCCTTGCACTGGGAGGCTATTCCGGGCTGACGCTCGGCACGCTAGTCTCCTTTTTGACGCTTAACAAAAACTTTACGCAGCCGGTCACACAGATCAGCCAGCAGCTCAACAGCATCGTCATGGCAATGGCAGGCGCGCAACGCGTTTTTCAGATGATGGATGAATCACCGGAGGAAGATCGCGGCTATGTCGAGCTTGTCAATGTGAAGGAAAACGAGGACGGTAGCCTGACCGAAACCACAGATCACACGCGCCTCTGGGCCTGGAAGCACCCGCACCAGGCGGACGGCAGCGTGACCTACACAAGGCTTGAAGGCAGCATCACCTTTCACGATGTGGACTTCGGCTATCAGGATGATAAAATGGTTCTGCACAATATCAAGCTCTTTGCCACGCCGGGGCAGAAAATCGCCTTTGTGGGAAGCACAGGCGCGGGTAAAACAACCATTACAAACCTCATCAACCGCTTCTATGATATTCAGGATGGCAAAATCCGGTATGACAACATTAACATCAATAAAATCAAAAAAGCCGACCTGCGCCGCTCTCTGGGCATGGTGCTGCAGGACACCCACCTCTTTACCGGCACCGTCATGGAAAACATCCGTTACGGGCGGCTGGACGCCACCGACGAAGAATGCATTGCAGCCGCAAAGCTCGCAAATGCACACAGCTTTATTAAGCGCCTGCCGGAAGGGTATCAGACCATGCTGACCGGCGACGGTGCGAACCTGAGCCAGGGCCAGCGGCAGCTGCTCTCGATTGCCCGCGCCGCCGTTGCCGATCCGCCGGTGCTGATTCTCGACGAAGCGACCTCCTCCATTGACACCCGTACCGAGTCGCTGGTGCAGGAGGGAATGGATCGTCTGATGAAAGGGCGCACAACCTTTGTGATTGCGCACCGCCTTTCCACTGTGCGCAATTCCGACTGCATCATGGTGCTGGAACAGGGCCGTATTATCGAGCGTGGCACACACGATCAGTTGATCGCCCAAAAGGGCCGGTATTATCAGCTATACACCGGCAATGCAATCGGCGCATAAGCACAATCTACCGAGTCTGAAACAGGCCCTGTTCAATCCGCAAAGGGGATTGAGCGGGGCCGTCAGCTTTTTCTTTTTCATCTGAAATTGGTTTTTCTGTTTTGTGCGCAGGCTGTTTTTCTTTTATCTCATTGACACCCTTCGTCAATCTGCTACAATAAATGACGATATGGAGAATCATTCTTCAACGGATAGAGACGCAGCGGCTTCAAACGCTATGGTCTCACACCGCCGGGCGGAGCCGTTGCCTCCTTCTTCCCGCTGAGGAAAAGGGAAAGGATGGTTAAAGGGATGAAACAAAACAGAATCGTGCGCTTGGGGCCGCTGTTTCTGGCAGCCTGTATCCTTCCGCTGTGCCTCGCAGCATGCGCACCGGCACAGGACACTGAGATGGAGCCCTCCCGCATGTGGGAAAGCGAGCGCGCAAGCCGTGCGTCCGAGCAGGACACAATGCCTGCCTCACAGTCTGGTGACACTGCTTGCGCAGAGCCGGAACTCCGGCAAACGCAGGCCTTGCAAAGCGCCGCCGCACGGGAGGCCACCACAGCTGGCACCAGGCCGGAGAGCAGCGCCAACAAAGCGGCCGCAGCCGCTGCCGCTCCAATGCCGCCCGCTGCCGCTCAAACGCCTCCGGGCAAATCCACAGTGGCCGCCACACAACGGGCGACGGCAGCGGCTACCGTTGCGCCAACCGCTGCTCCCGCTCCCACCACACAGCGGGAGATAAGGCCTGCAACCGCCTCTGAAACCCTGCCGGCTGTGAACAACAACGCCTTTTTGACTGGTTATGAAACGCAGGTGGCGCGCCTTGTGAATGAGCAGCGTGCACAAAACGGCCTACCTGCGCTCACCGTTACCGCTTCCCTGCGGGATACAGCGCATCTGCGCGCAGTGGAGCTGACCAAATCCTATTCCCACACCAGGCCGGATGGGAGCAGCTGTTTTACCGCCTTCCCCCCGAGCCATGCGTACGGAGAAAATGTCGCGCGCGGGCAGAATAGCCCGGAGGACGTGATGCAGAGCTGGATGGGTAGCAGCGCGCACCGCGCCAATATTCTAAACCCCGACTTTACACAGCTCGGCGTTGGCTGCATTCGGGAAGGGGACACCCTCTATTGGGTGCAGTGTTTCACCGCGTAAATACGGCTTGTAGAGAACGAACACCAGGCTCAGCCAAGGGAACCGGAACGCCTGCGGCGCAAAAAAGTGCGCGCAGGCGTTCCGGCTTCTATTCCCGGCTTCCGTTTGCTGCAAACCTCCAGGGGGGCTCTGTGCTGCAAAAAAGATGCGGAAGCCTTTTGGCTCCCGCAACTGAACTCCGCCGGCTACCATCCGGCTTTTATTCTTCCGCAGCCCGCTCTGCTTCGGCCGGCGCGCTCGCTGCTTTCAAGCGAACAAGCAGTGAAAACAGGAACGACAGCGCCATAAGCGCGATGGGGAAAACAATCATCATAAAACGGGCAGCCGTACCTGGCATCGTCCCCGGATTATCCCCCGATTCAAAGCCAAACAGCACATACACCAGCATATAAACGCCGCTGCGGGTCAGGCTGGAGAGGCGGCTGATAAAGCTGATGCCTGCAAAGAAGGTCGCCTCGCGGCGCACCCCGTTCCGCCTAGCGTCATCTTCAATCAAGGTGGAATTGACCATATCCAGGTTGGCCGTTACGCCAGCAATCCCGATGCCCACCAATACGCCGCACAGGCAGGCCGGCAACAGGGAATGAATGAAATACATCGGCACCAGGGAGAGGCCGAGCCACGCCAAGGCGATGCGCCAGCACTTCAGCGTGCCGATGCGGTTGATCAGGCGATACCAAAGATACATGGCCGGAATCGCACTGACAAACACCGCTGCCGACAGGAAAGTGGCGTTTTGATCCGGGAGCTCCAGCGTATATTTGATATAAAAAGGGATGCCCGCCAGCAGCAGTGCGCTTGTGGATTGATAAAAGAAGTGGGAGATGGCCACCATCCAGAAGTTCCTGTTTGCCGCCAGTGCCTTCAAGGAAGCCCAAAGGCCCGGCTGCCGGCTGCTGCTGAATTCGCTGCGCTCCTTACAGCCCAGAATAGAATAGAGGAGCAATACACCGCTGAGGAGCCCCAGCAGCAAGGCCGTATTCGGGTAGCCGATGCGGCTGGTGATCATTGGCACCAGAGAAACGCCAATAATCATCCCCACAAGCTGCATGGCCTGGCGCAGCGAATTGGCCTGGTTGCGCTGCTTTTCATCGCGGTACAGCTCCGGCAGCAGAGAGTGGTAGTTAACCGTGGAAATCGTGTTCCCCGTTTCCGTCAGCATCAAAAAGAAGGTGAAATAAACAACTAGGCCTACGCCGGTGCCCAAAGCGGCGGGCGGGCTGAAAAAGAGGATTGACGCGGCGATAAAAACAGGAACGCTAACCAGAAGCCAGGGCTTACGGCGGCCCCAGCGGGTACGGGTACGGTCGGATAAATAGCCGGCGATCGGGTCGTTGAAGGCATCCCATATCGCATAGATCGTGTTGGCCAAAGCAATGGAGGCCATCGTCAGCCCAACCTGCTCCGTGTAAAAATAGGTGCCGTACGTCGTATACATATACCCTGCAACGGATAGCCCAAACATCATCAGCGCATACCGCCACGGCCGGTTATAGCGTTTGGCTTTTTCAATTGCCATACTTTTTCTCCTTTCTGTTCGGTCAAATACGGCCGGCGTCGGCAAAGCAGTGCACATGCAACGGGGAGAGAACCTTCAGCCCTTCCCCCAGCGCAAAACCGCGCCCCTGCGCCAGTTCTTGACCCTTCATGGTAAAATAAACGCGATACATCGCCAGCGTCTGCGCATCCATCTGGCTGTCATGCAGCGCAATGGCCTCAAATTTTTTTTCAAACACGGTGGAAACATCAATCACCGTGTTGGGATGCGCCGTAAAATAATAGCCGATGGCCGCTGCGGAATGGGGCTGCGTCCCTTCCGCGCCCGGCACATTCTTTCTGCCGCTCATCAAAAAGGCGTTGGCAGCCGCGCGCCCGGTGACAATATGATCCCAATGACTCTCATACTCCAGCCAAGGATCCGGCGCAAAAACAGCGTCCGGCCGTACCTGGCGGATCACACATGCAATCTCCGCCGAAAGCGCCAGCACATCCGACAGCGTCCCATCCTCGTGGCCGAGGAAGTGGAACTCCTGCGCCCCCAGGCAGGTTCCCGCTGCGATCGCTTCCTTGTGCCGGATGCGGGCGGTCTCCTGCGCGGAAGCAGTGCGATCCTTATTGCCCTGGCTGCCGTCCGTCACCGTCAGGTAGTGCACCTCACATCCGTTTTGGGCGAGCGTGGCGATCACCCCACCCATGCCGATCTCATTGTCATCCGGATGTGGCTGGATACACAGCACCCGCCTACATTGCAAAATATCTGGCGGGGCCAACAGCGCCGCAACATCAAACGGTGCGTTTTCCATATGTTTTCCTCTTTTCGCTGTATATTGTGAGTATTGACCTGTTGTTTACAATATAAATAAAAAAAATTATGGAGTCAACCCAAACAAAAATATAGACTACAGACAAATTCCCTTTTTCTTTGGAAACCACCGGAAACGCCCCCCTATGTCAGGCAAGTACTGAAAAAAACGCCTGCCAACCGATTTACCCATCGATTGGCAGGCTACTGCCTTTCGCTCCGTCCGGCCGCTTACTCCTCCTGCGGGATGTAATACTGCGCCTGTGCGTTCCACAGGGCGTGGTACAAGCCGCCTTTCTCCGCCAACAGGGATTCATGCGTGCCGGACTGCACGGCCTCGCCCTTGTCGAATACGAGGATTTTGTCGCAAAAACGGCAGGAGGACAGCCGGTGGGAAATATAGATCGCGGTACGTCCGCCGACAAACTGGTTGAAGCTCTGGTATAACTCCGCCTCGGCCATCGGGTCGAGTGCAGCGGTGGGTTCATCCAAAATGATGAACGGCGCATCTTTATACAGCGCGCGCGCAAACGCAATTTTCTGCGCTTCGCCGCCGGAAATCTCCACGCCGCCCTCCTCGAAATCTTGATACAGCTGCGTGTGCAGCCCGTTGGGCAGCGTTTTGAGCCGCTCCCCCAGGCCTGCCTGCTCGAGCGATTGCACGGCGCGCGGTTCGTCCACCTGGGTGCCGGAGGCTACATTTTCGCCCAGCGGCTGGGAGAAGATCTGAAAATCCTGGAACACCACCGAAAACAGCGTGCGGTACTCCTCGATGTTGTATTTGCGGATGTCGATGCCGTTGAGGGTGATGCGCCCCTCCTGCGGGTCATACAGGCGGCACAGAAGCTTGATCATCGTGCTCTTGCCGGAGCCGTTCGGCCCGACCACCGCCAACCGTTCGCCCACGCGGAAGGTGGCGGAAAAGTGGCGCAGCACAAACGCATCGCTGCCCGGATAATGGAAGCTCACATCCTCAAACGATAGCAAAAACTGGTGATCGTCGCGCTTTTCCACCGGCAGCGTTCCGGGATGCTGCACGTTGGGCGTATCAATGATATCAAAATAATAATGCGCATAGTGGAGATTAAAGAACACCATGGAGACGCTGGCGCCGATGGACGAAATGCCCTGCACCAGCTGCTGAATCACGCCCACGTATTTGACCAGATTGCCGATGGAGAACAGCCCCGCCATCGCCTTGAGCGCCAGAAACAGGTAAATGCAGCCGGTGAGCACGGTTTCCACCACCGCCATGGGCGTTGCAGCGCGGCGCTGGTCGTCGTAGCTTCCTTTGTAGCAGGAGAACATAAAGGTACGCAACAGTTCATCCGTTTTTTCATGGATCAATCGATGGGTGTGAAACAGGCGCAGCTCCTTCCCGCAGTGGTAGTTTTCCAGCAGCTCTTCGTAGGCCGTGTAGATCCGCACTCCCCGGTATAGTTGATCCTGGTAGTAGGTGCCGCTTTTGTTGAGCTTCGCGTTCAAGAGAATCTCCAGCACGATGCACACCAGCAAAATCCCCGCCATGCACCAGTTCAGCTGCGCGGATTGCCAGAAGGAATCGCCCGTAGTGCGCAATAGCACGCCGAGCATCGGCACGGCCAAGGCGACGGAGAACGCCAATTGAAAAATGCCCACGAAGAGAATGCGCATCGCGTAGTGCAGGCCATACAGGGAACCGCCGCCGTTTTCGGAGATTTCCCGGTGCTTCAGCAGCTTGGCCTGGAACGCGGGATCCTCCAGCTGTTCGTAGTCGATGCGCAGCAAAAACTGCTCCACCTGTTCGGCCTCTCCGCCGAACGTGTGATCGTCGATCAGCGGCCAGGCGTAACGCATCAGCACCGCGTAGCCCACCTGCGCGGCAAGGGTCAGCCCGATGCCCCACGCCAGATCGATCAGCAGCATCCGCGGGCGGCAAAGGGTGGTGAGTTCATCCACAATGGCTGCGCCGAACCACAGCATGGGAAAGGGGCGCACGGCTTCGAAAAAGGCGGCGAGCACCTGCACAAGCCAATAGTGTGGAGCAAATTTTTGCGTTTCGCGCATCGCGCGCACAAACAGCGACCATTGTTCTTTGCGTTGTTTCATCACGCTTCCTCCTGTTCCCGGTAATAGCGGCTTTGCACCTCAAACATTTTGGCGTAGCTGCCGTGCGCGTCTATCAGCTGCTGATGGGTGCCGCATTCGGCGATGCGGCCGTGTTCGAGCAGCAAAATGCGGTCGCAGAATCGCGTGCTCGCCAAGCGGTGGGAGATGTAAAAAGCCGTGCGGTTGTGGGTCATTTCGTGGTAGCGCAGATACATTTCCTGCTCGGCCAGCGGGTCGAGCGCGGCGGTGGGCTCATCCAGCAGAATGATGGGCGCCGATTTGTACAGCGCGCGCGCCAGCAGCAGCCGCTGCCGCTCCCCGCCGGAGAGGTCGATGGCGTTTTCGGAGAGCGTTTTGTCCAGCAGCGTCTCGAGGCCGTCCGGCAGTTGTTCGATTTTTTCCAAAAGCCTCGCCTGCTGGAGGCAAAACCGCACGCGCGCTTGATCCGTCTCCGCTTCGGGCAGCATGGAGACGTTCTGCGCCACGGAAACGGGCAACGAGACATACTCCTGAAACAGCGCGGAAAACCGCTGCAGCAGCTCCCCGGGACGGTAGTCGGAGGTCTTTTTGCCGTCGATGCGGATCTCCCCCTGATCGGGCAAATACAGCCCGCACAGCAGCTTCATGCACGTGGTTTTGCCCGCGCCGTTCACGCCCACAAGCGCAATGTGCTCCCCGGGCTCCACGGTGAAGGTCACGTCCTTCAGCACGGGGACTTTGGCGTTCGGATACGAGAAATGGACGTGGTCAAACGATACCCGGCAGGGCGCGAGCGATTGATCGGGCGGCGCGTCGCACAATTGGGTATCCGGCAAATCGAGGAATTGACGGAATTCATCGCATTCGCGCAGATCGTGGTCAAGATAGCGCATCTTCTCTTGGATGTTGAGCGTCCAGTTGGAAAAGCCCATGACCAGCCCGATGCAGAACACAAAATCCGCGGGGCTCATGCGTCCTTGCAGCACCTGCGCAATAAAGACGAGGTAGGCGGTCAAATCCCGCACCGCCACCAGCACGGCGGTGAGCGTTTCATAGACAGTGAATTTGCGGCCGTATTGGCGGTCAATCGCGAACCGTTCTTCCGAGACGTCGTGGCGCTTGGCGGTAAACCAAGGCCGCATCCCGAACAGGCGCACATCCTTGCCGGCGGTCAATTCCCGCAGCGTGCGCTGGAGGTAGATGTGCTTCAAGTAATTGGTGGAGATTTGCCGGTATTTGTTCACCTGCTGCCTGTTGTCCAGCTGCCCCAGCCAGAAAATCAGGATGGTGATCGCCAGCACCACCACGATCAGCCACGGCTGAACGGCGCCGATGATGGCGCTGTAGCCCGCAATGCCCAGCAGATCCAGCAGCAACACGCGGAAGTGATCCCAAAAGGCGCGTGCGCCGCCATTTTCGCTGCGGATGAACTGCTCGCTGTTTTTGGTGAGCTTGCGGCCGTTGGGGCTTTCCAGCACATCGTAGCGAATGGTGACGAGCTTGTCGAAGCGGTCGATGTAATACTGGTGGCGGCGTTTGACGCCCAGCAGGGTGGTGGAGACCTCGAGGTGCTTTTCCAGAATGCGCAGCACGCCGAACACCAGGATGAAAAGCAGCGTGGCCACGATCAATTCCCGTGCGGAGCGGTGGTTGACGATGCAGTCGATGAACAGCCGCGACAGCAGCAGGGAAAACAGCGGCAGCAAAATGCGCGGGAAAAGCTGCGTCAGCGACAGCAGCATCTGCTTTTTGTCCAACTGCCAAAAGCCGCGCAGGAGAAACCGGAGATTCTCCCGGGTCGTGTATTTCCTTTGGTACTCCTCTGAGGCGTTGTTCATGAGAAGCCCTCCTTTCTTTGCTGCTACCATACCATGCTTTTGCAAAAAACGAGCCGTTCCTGCATGAACGGCTCGTTTGGCTGCACGAACGGTTTGGGATCTCCCACCTATTCCAGCGGCAGCATCACTTCCGTGGCAAACACATCGCCCTCATCCTGCCGGTTGAGATAGCCGCCGTATTTTTCAATGAGCGCATCCACGCGCTTGAGACCAAAGCCGTGGCTGCCGGATTTCGTGCTCTGATACACGCCGCCGCGTTTTTGCAGCTGCCCGCCCACAGAGTTGCTCACAGAGAGATAAAACTGGCCCTTAAAGCGCCCGATATAAACGCGGATAAAGCGCGCCTCCTGCTCTGCCTGCTTCATGCAGGCCTCCATGGCGTTATCTAAGAGATTGCCGAGGATCACGCACAAATCCGTTTCCGCTACCGAGAGCTCCGGCGGCACCGCCGCCTTTGCGTTCACGGCGATGCCCTTGGCTTGCGCCATGGAGAGCTTGCTGTTTAAAATCGCATCCACCATCACATTGCCGGTTTTCACCACCGTGTCAACCCGGTTCAAATCCTGATCAAGAGAGGCGAGGTAGCCCTCCAGCCGGTCCGCCTGCCCCATGGCGAGGTAGGCCTTCATCGTCTGGATATGGTTATGGTAATCATGCCGCCAGCCGCGCATCTGGCGGTACATATTCTCCACCTCATGGTAGTGCCGCTCCATCAGCTCATTCTGGTAGGCGGCGATGCGCTTCTCCGCGCTGCGGTTGACCAGCCGCCGCACCAGCAGCGCCATTCCTGCCGCCAGCAGGAGCAGTAACACTGCCGCGCCCGCGATCAAAAGCCCGTTTTTCATGCTTCTTCCCCTTTAAAAAACCGGATAAACGCTTCGTTCACCGCCGCATACAGCCGCCGGCTGACCGGCAGCTTCTCCCCGCCGTCGAGCAAAAGCTCCTCCCTGCCGATGCGGCGGATATGCCGCAAGTTCACAAGGTAAGATCGGTGGCAGCGGATAAACGGCTCGCCCGCGAGCAATTGCTCCAGCGCACTGATGCTGACCTGCACCTGTGCCTGCGAGGCGCCAGTGTGAATGCAAACCGTGTGCGCGAAGGCCTCAGCATAAAAAATATCCTCTGCGCAAAAGCGCGTCTGCACCCCATCGACGGGCAGGAGCAGCTGCCGGGGCGCGCGCCGCAGCCGGGCGGCAGCCTTCTCCAGGCAGGCGAAGAGCTTCGCCTCATCCACAGGCTTTAGCAGATAATGCATCGCGGACACATCGTACCCCTCCGCCATAAACTCCGTCGTGCCGGTAATGAAAAGGATCACGCACCGCTCATCCCGCTCCCGTATCTTATGCGCCAGCGCCACGCCGTCCATCCCCTCCATCTGGATATCGAGCAGCAAAAGGTCAAAGCGCGGGCTCTCCGCCCAAGCGAACCACAACGCCTGCGCGCTCGGGAAGCGCTCCACCGCAACCTGCTCGCCCTGCTGCTCCCCCCAGCGGAGCACAAGCCCGCCGAGATACTCCAGCATGGCCGGTTCGTCATCACAAACCGCAATGCGCATCTTGACCGCCCTCCTCCGCCCTGCGATACGGCGGCTCATAAATTACTGTTATTATACTCAAATTCACCTTGCCGGGCAAGGGGCGGCCGTGCTCTCGCCTCCATTTGGCAGCAGAGCGTCTCGTTTTTCCGCCCGCATTTTTCCCTCCTCCCCCTCGCTTAACAAAGCCGTTGACAGGCCCTCTGCGCGCGCAAAAGGGCCGCCGGAGGCCCGCTCTGCCCGTTTCGGGAGCGGCGGCCTCCGGCGGCTGTATGATCGTGATAGCTTTTGCTCGGTTTATTGGATCTTCAGCGCATCCAGAATCTGGCGCTTATATTCCATAAACGTTTCCGAGGCGGTGAAGCGCGTGGTACGCGGGCGCGGCTGGCGCACCTCGATCTCCTGCGAGATCGTCCCCGGAGAACCGGACATGATATAGATCCGGTCGGAGAGGAAAATCGCCTCATCAATATCGTGCGTGATGAAGATGGCCGACATGTGCAGCCGGCTCATCATCTCCAGATACCACAGGTGCAACTGCGATTTGGTGATCGCATCCAGTGCGCTGAAGGGCTCGTCCAGCAGGGCCACCTCGCTGTTGAACAGGTAAGTTCTGTAGAGCGCCGCACGCTGGCGCATGCCGCCGGAGAGCTGGCCCGGGTATTTGCGTTCTGTCCCCTCCAGGCCAAATTCCGCCAACCCCTGCCGCACCTGCGCGCGCGCCTGCCTGCGGGGCATGCCCTTTAAAACGAGCGGCAGGGCGATGTTATCCTCAATACGCTTGTGCGGCAGCAGCAAATCCTTCTGCTGCATGTAGCTGATGCGGCCCGTCTGGCCGGTGATCTCCTCCCCGCCGAGCAGAACCCGGCCGCTATCCGGCGCGAGCAGGCCGGAGAGGACGTTGAAGAGCGTGCTCTTCCCCACGCCGCTGACGCCCAGCAGGCACACCAGCTCATCCTCGTGCAGTGTCAGGCTCACATCCTGAATCACCGTTTTGCCGCCAAAGCTTTTTGTAATCCCTTCTGCCCGCAGCCGGTCCATCTCAGCGCCTCTTCCTTCCATGCTCAATTCAAATAGTCGTTGGTAAAGCCCTGCCCGTCAGGGATCTCCTTGGCGATCACCTTGTTTTCATACAGCCAATCGTAGAAGGTATCCCAGCGCTCCTGGTCGATTTCGCCCCAGCGCTCCACCTCGGCCTTATACTGCGTGGCCAGGTATTTTTGGCTGGCAACGGCGATCTCCTCATCCGTACCCGGCGCATATTCGCAGAGGATGCCGGCGGCCTCCTCCGGGTGCTCAATGCTGTATTCATAGCCCATCCGTGCGGCCTTCAGGAAAGCCTTCGCCTGGTCGGGATGCTCGCTGAGGAACGTGTCGTTCGCAATGAGCACAGGCGTGTAGAAATCCAGGGCAGGGTTGATATCCTTAAAGGCGAAATAGTTGGTCTCCAACCCCTTCACCTCAGTTGCAATGCCATCCCATGCGTAATAAATCCAAACGGTGTCAATATTGGTCTGCAAGGCGGTCACCACATCCGTCGCGGTGTTGTAAATCATCTCCACCTTGCTGAAATCGCCGCCGTCCTTCTCAATGACATCCCGCAGGATTGCCTGCTCGATAGGCGTATTCCAGGAGGCGTAGGTGTGCCCTGCCATACCCTTCGGCGAGGTGATATTGCTTTCTTTGAGAGAGATAATCCCGGACGTATTATGTTGAATGATTGCGGCGACCGCCGTGATGGGCAGCGGGGAATCCGCCGTCAGCGCACTGGCGACATTCTCCTGAAAGCTGATGCCGAACTGCGCCTTATTGGAGGCGACCAAGGCCTCTGCGCCATCCTCAGGCGGCTGCTCAATCGTGACCTCCAGGCCGTTATCAGTAAAATATCCGTTCTTCAGCGCAACGTAGAGGCCCGTGTGGTTTGTGTTCGGCGTCCAATCCAACACAACGGTGATTTTCGCCTTTTGCTGCGCGCCAGTATCTCCTTCCTCCCTCGCGCAGCCGGCAAAGGCGGCGAGCACACAGACAGCAGCCATCAAAAGCGCCAAAGCGCGCTTTGTCCATTTCATCGTTCATTTCTCCTTTTATCAGAATACTGCTCATGTCTTTTTGATCTGGCGCCAGGGCGTCAGCTTTTTTTCCAGGAATCCAGTCAGCCCCATCATCACAAGGCTGATGGCAACCACCAGGAAGATCACGGCGAACATATCAGCATACGCGAAGGATTTACGCGCAAGCGTCATATATACGCCGAGCCCGCTTTGCCCACCGAGCCATTCTGCGATCACTGCGCCGACAATGGAAAACGAGACGGAGATCTTCAGCCCGGAAAAAAAGGCGGGCAACGCCCCCGGCAGCTTGATATGCCAGAAGATTTGCAGCCGGTTCGCTCCCATGGCGCGCAGCAGGCTCATCTGATCCTCATCGGCGGCCCGCAGCCCGTCCAGCAGGCCGATAGCCACCGGAAAGAAGCAGACGATCACGATCAGCACCACCTTCGGCGTCATATCATAGCCGAGCCACAGCACCAGCAGCGGCGCGATGGCCACCACCGGGATCGCCTGCGTAATCACGAGCAGCGGATAGGTCATTTGGTAAATCACACGGAAGCGATCCATCACCACCGCGATCACAAACGCCAACGCGATGCCGATGGAGAGGCCAAGCAACGCCTCCAGCAGCGAGGTTTTCGCATGGCCCATCAGGACGGGAAACGACTCGATAAACGATTTGCAAACTGTCCAGGGCGAAGGCAGCATGTAATCTGCCACCACGCCAAAGGAGCACAGCGCCTGCCACAGTAGCAGGAGCAGGACGATCCCCGCCGCAGAATACAGCTTATTCGTGATGCTTTTTAACTTTTTTCTCAATCGTCCACACCCCGTCTGCACCCGGCTTATAGTTGATTTTGACATAGGACATCACACTCGGCGCGCCAGCGCGGATGCAGATGAGCTGGCATTCCTTCACGATTTCCATCAGCTGATCGTAATCGCCCTCAATCGTGGTTTCAAAGGGGCCCACATAGGTATTCAGCCCGCTGGATTTGATGTAGGCGATCACCTCATCGACGATGCGAAGCACCTCTTCCCCCTGTACACCGGGCAGGACCTGAATTGCTACACTTGCGTTCATCTAAAATCCCTCCTGTATTTTTGACCAAGCGGCCAGATTATATGGTCGAAAAAACAAAAATCCCGCTGTGACAGCGGGAGTGGATGCACGGCTCTATAACTCCCTACGCTGGCATAATCCAGATCAGGTTCGAGGGTCGAAGGCTTTGCCTTCCTCTCAGCCGGTGGCGGCTCCCCTGTTTTTGTTGTTTTGACCGGGTTTAGCATAGCACACTTCGCTCATCTTGTCAAACCAAGGCGCCTGGCCGCAAAAAAGAGCCACGGGCCTATCAAATGCCCATGGCTCTTCTATCCGCACTGCTTTACGCAGCGCTGCTTAAGCAAACCACTATGAGATATATGGCCTCGGGTTGACGCGCACGCCATTGCGCGACACCTCAAAATGCAGGTGCGGGCCCGTTGAATTACCCGTTGAACCAATGCTGGCAATCCGCTGCCCCTGCGATACCGACTGCCCCACGCGCACACGGATCGAGCCCTTTTGGCAATGGGAATAGGAGGTTTGCAGCCCATTCCCATGGTTGATCACAACGCGGTAACCATGCCCGGTGGAATCCCAGCCGGCATAGGTAACCGTACCGCTCGCTGCGGCAACAATCGGGCTGCCCAGAGCGCCGTTCCTTGTGATATCCATCCCCCTATGGCCATTGTGCCCATAGCTTTGGGAAACCTGACGCGCATATGGCGCGGGCCACATCATCTGTGTGGAAACGGACCCGGTATCATAATACTCCGGCGTCGTAGAGGAGCTGTAGGCGCCGCCGCTGTAGCTGCTGCGGGCTTTTGTGCCCACATTTACCTTTTTGCTCACAGGCTCCTTCGTCACCTTGCTGCTGACCTGCTCTGTGCTAACCGCAATATTGTCAATATAGGTGACAAGCTCTGTAACCTGGCGCTCACCGTTAACGCCTTCCCGAATCGTCTTTGTCCTGCCCTGATACATACTGGAGGTTTTAATCTCTTCCGTTTCAAACGGGATCTCCTCTGTGCGCTGCACGGTTTTAATCACCTTGACGCGCACAAAATTCACTTCATTTGAAATCAGCAGGGAATCCCCCACATGGATCGTCTCTGTCAGGCCCGGGTTGAGCGCCATGAGCTCTTTGGTTGTCAAATCGTTTGCCTGCGCAATTTCAGAGGGGGTGTCCCCATCCTGCACAGTGTAGTAAACGGCCTCGGCCTTTTTGCTGCGCAGCTTCTCCTCTAAGCGCTCCGCATCCCACATCGTCTGCTCATTATCTGGGTAGAGGCCCTGCACATAGCTAACCTTTTCCACAAAGTCAACAATGGTGTTGGCCTCGTTTGTTTGCTTCTCATCAAGCAGCTTATCAAAAACGCTGACGGCATCCGTCTCATTTTTCACCGCACAGACAAATGTGCCATCTACATAAATGCCACATGCATTGGTAATATTGCTGCTCGAATATTCGATTAGCTTATCCGACATTGCGTTTGCATCCGTCAGCTTATCAATCGAAACCAGGCTCAGCTTATAGGAAGGCTTTGCCAGGAGCTCATCCGATGTGTCTTCCTGCTGCTTAACCTCCAGGCTGCGCGTGCTCAGGTTTACTACCCGGGCGCCAGCATCTGCCGCCGTATTCTCTGCCTGTGGCGCTTCAGCCTGCTGCGTATCCGTCACAATCCGCCCGAGGGCCAGCTTTTCCGCCTCCAGATAAACAGATTCACTTTCCACATATCCAATGCTCTCGCCGTTATAAGTGACCTCCAGCGCAAAGGTTACGCTGCCCCAGTGTGCGACTGTAACTGCAAGCAGAACACAGGCGCCAACCGGCAGCGCCGTGTTAAACAGGGTTGTAAACAGCCTTTTATGCCGGCGGAACGCCTTCGCCGTATAATGCCCAAGCACCGGAAAAATCGAGAGTGGGCTGCGCTTGAGGCATCGCCTCAGATTTTTGCGCACCGAAAGAATTTCCCTGCGCAGGAACTTTGCTTCATCCGCCGCTTCGTAGTAAGCCTTAAACGCATACCGGTCTATTGAAACAAAAGCGAGCCGAAACCCGAACCCGATCAAACCGGTCAGCCGCCAGAGATACTTCTCTATCCTGCGGTAAGCCCGCGCCGTATAGCGCTGCGCCTGCAAGCCGACCCAAGTCACTTGGCGGCCAGCTATTTGCAGCGCTGCGCTCACCGATTGACCAATCTCCTGGGCCTGTGAATGTTTTGCTTTATCTACTGCGGCCTGCGCCGCTTCCATGCTGTCCTCTGTCCGCTTGATGGCATCTTCCTGCACGGTGGCTTCCGCCTTTTCCCGCTTGGCATGCTTGAGCGACATTACAGAGACACCTCCAACCTTTTTCATCCTACAAAACGGTTACAAAACGGTTACAATTTAGTTACCATTATACACAGGAGGTTCATTCGGCGCAAGCTTTTCGCAGTTTTTCGGCGTTTTACACAAGACATCCCGCTCTATTCTGGGTATTTTAACTGCTCAACCGTCCAATTTTTTAATAACATTTCCATTTTCTGCGCTTCTTTTTTTGCCCCTTCCAAATCATGGTCGCGCCAGTTGCCGCATTCCCGCTCGGAGGCGCCTGGAATTTTCCCTTCATATCCCGCGATAAAGGCAAACGCCTCCCGGGTCAAATCAATCGCGCGCTGGCGATCCATCCCGCAGGTCAGAAAATAGAATCCCGTACGGCACCCCATAGGCCCAAAATAGACCACCTGCTTCGCATCAGCAGCATTGCGCACAAAGGTGGCAAACAGATGCTCTACCGTGTGCAGTGCAGCGTTTTCCATCACCGGCTCCTGGTTTGGGCGGCGGGTGCGCAAATCATATGTATCGATCTCCCCATCCACGCGCGAGAGATACATCCCGCACGGCAACTTGGTATGGTCAACCTGAAAACTCGCAATACGTTCCATTTTTGATTCTTCCTTTCTATGTAGATTGGTCCTTTTAATGAAGTGACTGCCCGGTAACAGGTAGGCCAGTGAGAAACGAAATCTGCCCGACCGCCTGCTCCAAAGCGTCTCTATGGCCGGCCAGTGCCTCTTGGAAAGCCGCCGTCAGGCACAGTGCATCCTCTTTTGCGCGGGCAAATAGCTCCTCAAAGCTCTCACAGCTTGTGCGAGCCGGATCCGCCGGATACGCCCACCTCTGCTTACGGTCATTGGCATAGTCCCAGCGGCTGTCCGCCTGTGTGCGGCGTAACATCGTCGTCAGGCACGGGCCGAGGAAGGGATATACCGGCAGCTGAAGCAACGCCATCACCGGTAGCTTCCAGCCATACCGATCCGTCAAGGCGGATTGCACAGCCCGCGTATCACAAAACGCCTGCTGCGCCTGCGCCCGGCTCACCTTGGCATGCAGGGCCTCCTGCGCCGCAAACGAAAGCACCCTCGCCATCGCATCCAGAAGTGCACTGTCGGTAGAGAGCACCTGCTTTGTTTCAAATTGACGAGCAGATGCAACCTGTAAGTGGCGGCGCAGCATCAGCATATCCAGCGCATATTCCACCCGATTGTGTACCACACCCTTCACATACCAAATATGGCGCCTCTTTATCATAGCATTCTGCGTTGCATAAACGTAAGGGTGGGCCACTCTGTCCAGCGCATAGTGCAATAAAAAGCCATAAATATAAGAAAGCGCCGCCTCCCGCTCCGCTGTCTTGTCCGGCAATTTCTGTGCGTAGGTTAGCATGGCGCCAAACAGCACATTCGGGTTGGCCCGATGCATCTGGGAGCCCACAGGGTTCAGGCTTTTGCCAGGCATCGTCGGCAAAACCCGGTGAAAAAAGAAAACATCCGGCCCCTGCGTCCCATAATAGACCGCATCTGGGCTCAGCTGAAACTCTGGCATAGATGCCTGTAAATCGCCCAGCAATTCTCGGGCAAACAGATAATGTGTGGAAAAAGCGGGCATAATCCCTCTCCTTTCTCAATAATAAGGCGTTTTATCAAAAGCATTTGCGCACCGAATAGGGAACCCAGCCGCTTAATTGAGTATACAATCGATCAAAAAAATCCCGAAATTGCGCTTCGTTTAGCAGCTCCCTGCCACCCCCATATTTCTCCTCTGAAAAGCGCTGTGCGCCTGCACAAAGCGATTCCATCAGGTCAAGCTCCTCGCTTGAGCATCCGTTCAGCGCGGGCCCCTGACAAAGCGCAATGAATTCCCCGGTAAAAGAGTCAGTATCACAAAGCCCCCTTGCATAAGCTTCAATTAGATGATACACTCTATCCTCTGGGTGGCTTTCCTTTGCCATCTCAGCGTCTCCCCCCGTTTCTCCCCTACAACAGGCTTTTAGAAAATTTATTATATCATGAACAAGCAGCGAGAGCAAACCGAAACTGTTTTTCTCCACTTGTGTCCTGTTGTGGTGAATATTGCACATATTTTTTATAAGAATCCCTGATTATTACATATAGCGCACAAAAATTGTAATTCTTTTGTAGTTTCTTTCCCGGGGGTTTGTGTTATAATAACCTCACGGAACAGCAACCAAATCAAAGATTTGGGCTGTTCCGGAGAACATTGGCGTTCGGCCCGCTTTCGCTGGGCCTCGGCGAAATAACCTCACTGCAACAGCACGCCAATCATAGCCCTGGGCTGTTCCGGAGAACATTGGCGTTCGGCCCGTATAGACATTTTCTGAACAGATATCGGGATCCTATTTTATAGAAGGGGAGTGGAACTGCAATGCAAGGCTACCGTTTGCCCCGTTTTTTGATTGTTGTTATGGCTCTTTTGTTATGCGTTCTCTCTTCCTGCGGCGCCCCGGGCGTATCGCCCAACGGCGTAGAAAAAAATATGGATTCGGACAGCTCCTCCTCTTCCATCACAGCGGAAAGTTTGGCGTCGGCTGTAATCAGCCAAACCCCAGTGGACAATATGACGCGATTAGAACCCCAAACCATCTCCCTGCATTACGATTTTGATCTCTCCCTGTTGAGCGACTACGCCGTATACATGAGCGCGCTTAACACCAGCGCAGATGAGGTTGCGATTTTTTTCCTGGAAGCGGGCGCTGACAGCCAAGAGATTATCCGCGCTTTAAACGCCCATATCCAACTGAAAATGCAAACCTTCCAAACATTGGCCCCTGCCGAATATCAAAAGCTGTCCCACGCGCGCCTGTTGTCGGCGGAGAACTGCATCGCCCTTTTGGTGTGCCCGAAAATTGATACTGCCTATTCTGTTTTAATGAGCAGTCCCTGTTTTTCGGCTGCGGTTAGCTCCACCTCCAATAAAAAGGCCTTGTTTTAACAGCGAAAAGGGATTGATTTTTAAAAGGCCATGTGTTATAATATTAGATGTTGCGGGAGTAGTTCAGCGGTAGAGCGTCGGCTTCCCAAGCCGAAAGTCGCGGGTTCGAATCCCGTTTCCCGCTCCACATAGAAAGAGCCTCAAGCCTTGTAGATACTGGGCTTGAGGTTTTTTCGTTTTGCCGGGCAATGGCGTTTCGCACTTCTTTAGTATGGAATGCAGCGCGTCGAACGTTCATGAAATCCGCTACAAGCGTAATCTGCCCCACCGTGTGCAGGGTAGCATGCAAGTGCCCCGTGCAGGAATTATCCGTTTTCGGAGGAGCGCACGATTTTGGTTTCCTATATCCTTGCACAGAAGCGCAGGCAATCGCGAACAGATGACCACCTACGCCCTCATAGGGCTGGCACATTCCGCCGTTTCACAGGTCGTTTTCCGAAATATGCACATCAACAGCTTTGCCCCACTTCTCCTAATTGCAACGCAATCCCTTGTTAAGGCATTAGATTCACCCCGTTCTCTGCCACACCTTGAATCAAATCATATATCGTCACATGCAGGGCGTCAGCGATCAACGACAGGTCTATTTCGGATGTAGTCCTTTTGCCCTGCTCAATCTGGGAGATCGTATTTTTGTGAACGCTCCATCCTCTCAATTGAAGCAGACCCGCGAGTTCGTTTTGCGACAGGTTTCTTGCCACACGCAATTCAGCGATACGCTCCCCCGTGGTGTTCAGTTTATCGCCTTTCACCCTAAGTTTATACATCTTTCGTGCCTCTCTTTCACTTTTTGTCAAATAATTCCCATATTAATTATTATATGGAGACATCTTATTGACCTGACACGAAATAAATGTCAAACGCTATATAAAAGCTGGCGGGTCTCTCCCCGCCAGCTTTTATCTTGATACTGCTTGCCGCAAATCTATTTACTGATTTTCCTCAATGAATTTGACAACGTCCGCCACCGTCTTCATCTTTTCAATCTCTTCATCCGGCACTTCCATTTCAAATTCATCCTCGATCGACATGACCAGATCCACAAGATCAAGGCTGTCTGCATCCAGATCGTCACGCAGATTGGTCTCCAGCGTGATCTTTTCCTCGTCCAGCTCCAGCTGATCGCAGATCATCTTTCTCAGCTTCTCAAAAACCATATCCCGTCTCCCTCCTTCTCTCTTGTGATCGCGCACCATGCGCAAATAGACAAACAATGCGAAATGTGCTACACTACTTGCAAAATGCACTACATTGCCGCCATTACAGGAAAGACTGACTATAGAGATATTAGTAAGATTTTATCTCTTTGTCAACCCCTCGAAGAGAAAACTTTGCGTTTATTTACAGTTGCTTAAAATCCGCTTTAAAATACGCTCTGTTTTCGTCTTTTTTCGCTTTGGATTTTATATTCTAGGAAGGGTGCTTAGGTATCATGTCATCTCCCCGATACGCCGTGCTCGGCTATCCGCTCGAGCACACGATGTCCCCCTTTATTCATGAAAAATTATTTACCGCCCAAGGGATGAGCGCCAGCTATGAGAAACGCGAGCTGCCTCCGGAGGCGTTGGCGCAGGCCCTCCCCTCCCTGCGGGCGCTGGATGGCTTCAACCTCACCATTCCACTCAAAAGCGCTATCCTTCCGTTTCTTGACCAGCTGGAGGATCGCGCCGCGCTCTACAGGGCGGTCAACACAGTGAAGTGCAGCCAAAACATCCTGACGGGCTATAACACGGATTACATCGGCTTCCTACGCGCATTGGAGTCCGCCGGGATCACACTTTCCGGCAGGGTATTGCTCTGCGGTGCAGGCGGCGCCGCTCACATGATGGCGTTCGAGGCCGCTATGGCCGGGTGCACAGTCACCATCGCGGCAAGGCCCTCCGGCCTTTCGCGCGCGCAAAGCCTGGCCCAGGAGGTGCGTGGGAAGATTCCCGGCGCAAACATCACAGCGCTGACCTACGATACGGTCAGCGGAGCGTTCGATCTGCTGCTCAACGCTACTCCCGCTGGTATGTATCCCCACCCGGATTGTATGCCAGTGGAGGCAAATGTGCTTGCACGCTGCAAAGCGGTTTTCGATGCGGTCTATAACCCACGTGAGACGCTCCTGCTGCGCACCGCACGGCAAACCGGCGCCGTCTGTGCTTATGGGATGCCAATGCTTGTTTGGCAGGCCGCCGCCGCACAGGAGATTTGGAATGGCCGAACCTTTACCGCCGGGCAGATTGCGCCTGTGATTGAGCAGGCCAATCGGGAAATGGAGCGTGTTTTTCATTGAAGGGAAGAAACCTTGTCCTATGCGGCTTTATGGGCTGCGGCAAGAGCACAGTCGGCCGGGCGCTGGCCACACAGGCAGGCCTCGCCTTTGTGGATATGGATCAATATATTGTAGAGCAGGCTGGGCTCCCTGTAGAGGCGATTTTTGCCCGCTACGGCGAGCCGCATTTCCGCTCGTTAGAGGCGCAGGCCTGCAAAACGCTCTCCCAGCAGGGAGGGCAGGTGATTGCCACAGGCGGCGGAGCCCTTACCTTTGCGGAAAATGCCAAGGCGCTCAGGCAAAATGGGATCATCATCCTGCTGGATGTTTCCCTTCCGCTTTTGCAGACCCGTCTGGAGCGGGATCCTACGCCGCGCCCCGTTTTGCAACAGGCAAAGCGAGAGGGCTCGCTGGAGGCGCTGCATGCCAGCCGGATGGCACTTTACCGCAAAGCGGCTGATCTGACTGTTTCAATCCGCCAAGAGCGCCCTGCGGAAGAGATTGCTTCTGATATTTTATATGAAATTAACGGATTATTTGAAAAATAATATGCACAATTCCTCCAAAATTATGGAAAAGGGTTGACAATCGCCTTTTCCTCGTATTATATTGAATCCATACGATTGGGAGGAAGATTGGAATGCTCACCGGCACTGCAAAAAGCTTCTTTTTCTTTATGAGCACTCTCGGCTATTTCTTTAGCAGAGAGTTTTTTGCCGTGCCTGAATTTACATCGTGAGCTGTCTGCCGTCCAAATCAGGGATACCGGATACGGGCAAAACCGGAGCTCATGGTGTGAGCTCCGGTTTTTTATTTTGCCTGGCCCCGTTCCCGCACATTACAGGGAGGTTTTTATATGATCATCGTATTGAAGCAAGGCACCACCAAGGATCAGATCAGCGCGCTTTCCAATGAGCTAAACCAGCAATATAATGTGACTGTCAACGCCTGGTATGGCGAGCACTCCACTGTGCTCGGCCTGTTAGGCGATACAGCAAAGATTGACATTGAGTATATTCAGGCGCAATCGATTGTAGAGAGCGTCAAGCGGGTTCAGGAGCCATATAAAAAGGCCAACCGGAAATTTCATCCGGATAACACCGTTATCAAGGTGGGCCGTAACACGATTGGCGACGGCTCCCTCACCCTGATCGCCGGGCCGTGCTCCGTGGAATCCTCCGAGCAGATGGAGATCATCTCCGGCCGGGTCAAAAAAGCCGGGGCGGGCATTCTGCGCGGCGGCGCTTTTAAGCCCCGCACATCGCCCTACGCCTTCCAGGGCCTGCGGGCTGAGGGCCTCTACCTCCTGTTGGAGGCCAAGCGCAAAAGCGGCCTGCCGATCATCACTGAGATCATGAGCCCCTCTCACCTGCCGCTTTTTGAGGATGTGGACATCATCCAGGTTGGTGCGCGCAATATGCAGAATTTTGAGCTGCTCAAGGAGCTTGGCCACTGCAATAAGCCGATTTTGCTCAAGCGCGGACTTGCCAACACAATTGAGGAAACTCTTATGAGCGCGGAATACATTATGGCGAGCGGAAACGAAAACGTGATTCTCTGTGAGCGCGGCATCCGCACCTATGAAACTTATACCCGCAATACATTAGATATCTCCGCCGTGCCGGTGTTTAAAAAGCTTTCGCACCTCCCGGTTGTCGTTGACCCAAGTCATGCGGCAGGCATTCCGTGGCTGGTGGAGCCGCTCTCCCTGGCAGCCGTTGCGGCGGGGGCGGACGGCCTCATCATCGAGGTACACAACAACCCCGAGAAAGCGCTTTCCGACGGTGCGCAAAGCCTGACGCCGGACACATTCGACCAGGTGGCCGCCCATGTGACACAGCTGACAGAGGCCATGGGCCGTAAGGTCAATAACTGGGGTGTGGCTGAATAAAAACGAAACCTGCCCTTTTGCAGAAAGGTGGATGCTACAATGGCAAAAACATTGCATGTCCATACCGGGAGGCCTTATGATATCCTGATCGAGCACGGTTGCCTAGAGGCCTGCGGCGAGCAAATCCGCCGTGTGTCGAGGGCGCAGAAGGCCGCTATCATCACCGATTCCAATGTAGGCCCGCTCTATGCCGGCGCAGTGAGCACTTCTCTGGAGCATGCAGGCTTCCAGGTATTTTCACACACCTTTTCCGCCGGAGAAAGCAGCAAGACGTTAGGCTCCATTGGCGGTATGCTCTCCTTCCTGGCGGAGCATGCGTTTACGCGCGGCGATTTGATCGTTGCACTTGGCGGCGGTGTAACCGGAGATATGGCGGGCTTTACCGCCGCCACCTATATGCGTGGGATTGATTTTGTGCAGATCCCAACCTCACTGCTGGCGCAGATTGATTCCTCCGTGGGGGGGAAAACCGGCGTTGACCTGCCACAGGGCAAAAACCTGTGCGGCGCATTCTGGCAACCGCGCCTTGTGCTCATCGACCCCGAGCTGCTCGCCACCCTGCCGCCCCGCTTCTTTGCCGACGGCATGGCGGAGGCAGTCAAATACGGCTGCATCGCGGATGCCTCCCTGTTTGCCCACCTGGAGCGGGAAAATGTGCAGGATTTTCTGGAGGAAATGCTTTTCGCCTGCGTAGAGATTAAGCGCCGCATTGTGGAGGAGGATGAGCGTGAGAGCGGCCGGAGGATGCTCTTAAACTTTGGCCACACGCTTGGCCACGCCATTGAAAAATACGGCCATTTTGAAGGGCTAACCCACGGGGAAGCGGTCGGCGTTGGGATGCTGCTGGTGTGCGCCGCCGGCGAGCGCAATGGGCTGACGCAGGCGGGCACTACCGCGCGTATCCAAAGCCTGCTTCAAAAATATGGGTTGCCTATTTCCTGCGAAGCGCCCCTTGATACGTTGCTACAGCTCACGGCAAACGATAAAAAGCGCGCGGGGGATACGATCCGCTTTGTGCTTCTGCGCCGGATTGGGGAGAGCTTTCTCCACCCGCTCGCCATTGAGCAGCTCCCCGCTTTTTTCGCGGCAATGAAAACGCTTTAAAAACTTCCGTTTTCAGATAAAAAGCTATTGTATTTTTATACTTTTGTAACATTTTTCCTATATAATAGACTATATAAGGGATGTTTCATCGGGCGCCATTGCGCCAATGGAATCCTTTAACAATGCAAAAGCGTTTTTGAAAGGAGCCGCCCATATGAAAAAGGTTATTCTGTCGCCGGCAACGCCGCAGGGGGAGGTGCGCGTTCCCCCTTCTAAAAGCGCTGCGCACCGTGCCATTCTCTGCGCGGCGCTCAGCCGCGGTAGGAGTGTGGTCGACTCCCTTGACCTCTCCGCCGACATTCTCGCCACACTGCGTGCGGCCGATCTGCTGGGTGCCTCTGTCCGCCCGCAGCCGGGCGGGGTTATCATCGACGGCACGCATATATTTCAAGCAAAAAGCGCGGAGATTCACTGCGGAGAATCCGGCTCTACATTGCGTTTCCTTGTCCCTATCGCCGCAGCAGGCGGGGTTGCCTGCACCTTTACCGGTAGCGGGCGGTTGCCGGAGCGACCGCTCGACCCGCTGCTCTCGCTGCTGCGCGAGCATGGCGTCGCCTGTGAGACTGATGGCGTACATAGCCTTCCTCTGGCAATTAGCGGCAGACTTCAGGGCGGGATTTTCCAGCTCCCAGGCGATATCAGCTCCCAGTATATCACCGGGCTGCTCATGGCGCTCCCGCTGTGCGAGGAGGATAGTGAAATCCGCCTGACTACGCCTCTGCAATCCGCCGGATATGTAGATTTGACACTTCAGATGCTCAGCAGCTTCAGCGTGCGGATAGAAAAAATACCGAACGGTTGGCGTATCCCCGGCGGTCAATCCTATCGGGCGCACAACATGATGGTGGAGGGCGATTGGTCTGCCGCCGCGTTTTTCCTAGCTGCGGGAGCCATGGGTGGGGAGGTATCTGTGCGCGGGTTGAATCGCCGCTCCATGCAGGGGGACCGCGCCTGTAAGGCAATTCTTACACAATGCGGCGCGCACCTGCGCTGGTCGGGAGACACCCTCACCAGCAAGGCCTTCCCCCTGAGCGCCTTTCAAATCGATGCCAGCCAGATTCCCGATCTTGTGCCCATCCTGGCGGTGCTGGGCGCCTGCTGCGCGGGCGATACCTATATCTACAACGCGTCCCGGCTGCGGCTAAAAGAAAGCGACCGGCTGGAGAGCACTGCCGCCGGGCTTGAAGCGCTAGGCATTCCGGTCACCCAAACGGCGGACAGCCTCACCATTCACGGCGGGCATGCGATCCGAGGCGGCACGGTCGACGGGTATAACGACCACCGCATCGTGATGGCCTTTTCCGTCGCCGCAATGCGGGCCGACGATACCGTTATCATCAGCGATGCGCAAAGCGTGCGAAAATCCTACCCCTCCTTCTTTGAGGATTATAGAAAAATTGGAGGCGTTGCGAATGTCGTCGACTTGGGGTAACACCCTTAAGCTCTCCATTTTCGGCGAGAGCCATGGCCCCGCCATCGGCATGGTGCTGGATGGTCTCCCCGCAGGGGAGCCCATTGATCTTGCCGCCGTGCAGGTGCAGATGGCTCGCCGCGCGCCTGGGCTCACTGCAGGCTCCACGCCTCGCATGGAGGCGGACGCGCCACATGTGCTTTCCGGCATGCTGGAGGGGCGGCTGACCGGTGCGCCGGTTTGCGTTGTGATTGAAAACACCAATGTCAAATCGCATGATTACGCCAACATCCTGCACCTCCCCCGCCCTTCCCATGCGGATTATACCGGCAGCGTACGCTACGGTGGGTATAACGACATCCGTGGAGGCGGGCACTTTTCCGGCAGGCTGACCGCTCCCCTTACGGCGGCCGGCGCTATTTGCCGCCAAATTCTGGGGCGGCGCGGGGTCACGATTGGCTCACACGTTTATCAGATCCACCAGATTTGTGACACGCCCTTTGACCCGGTCCATGTGGATGCTGGCACGCTCAACCGCCTGAATCAGGAGCCCTTTACTGTGTTGGATTTAAAAAAGAAGCGCGAAATGTGCACACAGATTGCGCAGGCACAGGCGGAAAAGGATAGCCTGGGCGGTGTGATTGAATGCGCGGCCGTCGGCCTGCCGGCAGGCATCGGCTCCCCCATGTTCGACGCGCTGGAGAGCCGGATTGCCTCTCTCCTCTATGGGATACCGGCGGTGAAGGGCGTCTCCTTCGGGGATGGATTCGCCATTTCCGGCCTGCATGGCAGTGAGGCAAACGATTCCATGTATTATGATGAGAGCGGCAGTGTCAAAACCCGCACCAATCATAACGGCGGTATCCTTGGCGGCATTTCCACCGGGATGCCCCTGTTGCTGCGCGTTGCCATCAAGCCGACTGCATCCATCGCGCAGCAGCAGCAGACCATCGACTGTGTTTCCCACGAAAACGCCACCCTGGTCATTAAGGGCCGGCACGACAGCTGCATCGCTGTGCGCGCCCAGCCTGTGGTAGAGGCTGCAGTGGCAGTAGCCCTGCTGGATGCTATGCTCACACAGGGGGAGGTGACCTGCCGTGGATAATCCAAAGCTCTATGAAATCCGGCAGGAGATCAACGCGATTGACGATCAGCTTCTCCCTCTCCTGACCCGCCGGATGGAGGCCGCCGGCAGGGTGGCGGAAATTAAGCGTGAGGCCGGGCTGCCGGTGTTAGACACACAGCGTGAGCAGCAGATATTGGAGCGCATTCGCATCCGTGGCGGCGTTTATGGGAGCGCTTTGCAGGGCGTTTATGCATCAATGATGGAGGCAAGCCGTGCCCTGCAGCATGACGCGCTCGGCGGCGGCCAGGCCCTGCGCGATCAGGTGACCCATGCTCTGGCTGCTGGTCAGATATGGCCGGAAATACCCCGGATTGCCTGCTCTGGCGTCAGCGGCGCTTATGCGGATGCCGCCGCACGCTTGCTCTTCCCCCAGAGAGAGGTTTCCTTTTACCATGGCTTTGAGGATGTTTTTGCAGCCGTCGCCGAAGGGACGGCCGATTTTGGCGTGGTGCCGATTGAAAACTCTTATGCCGGCTCTGTCCATGAAACGTTTGACCTGATGCTCCGGTACCGCCTGTCCATCGCAGCTGCTGCGGATCTCCCGATCCACCACTGCTTGATGGCGTTGCCTGGGGTAGAGCCTCAAGCACTCAAGCGGGTGTATTCCCATCCGCAGGGGCTTGCCCAGTGCGCCGAGTATCTGGAATCGCACGGCCTTTCCCCTGTGCCGTGCTCCAACACAGCTGCGGCCGCCAAACGCCTTTCGGAAACAGGCGAGCGGGATGCCGCCGCAATCGCCTCAGCCGACGCTGCGCGCATTTTTGGGCTGCAAATTTTAGAGCAGGATATTCAAACGAGCAAAAACAACGCCACTCGGTTTATCGCCATCTCCCGCGAGATGCGTATTCTGCCGCAGGCAGATAAAATCAGCCTGATCTTCACCCTACCGCACACCACCGGCTCGCTCTACAATGTGTTGGCCCGCTTCGCACGGTGTGGGCTGAACCTCACTAAGATTGAATCCCGCCCTATTCCGGATAGCAACTTTCAATACTATTTTTATCTGGATTTCACCGGCAGCGTGCGGGAAGAGAGTACCCTGCGCCTGCTGTGCGCCCTGCAGGAAGAGCTTCCCGCTTTCACCCTGCTCGGCAATTATATGGAGCACACAGAAATGGCGGCAGATTAACACATTGCTCCAATGAAATCCGCCACCCATTTTTCCTCTCTTTTTCCTTGCCTTTGGGCTGTTGGAATGTTATGATGGCACGGCAATATACAACAAAGGAGATTCTATCGTATGCGGACAATCGTTTGGTTCCTATACTTTTGGGGTTATCTCATCGCCGTCCTTCCCAAGATACATCACGCGAAAAAGCTGACACGATCCGGCAAAATCGAGGAAAGAGATGCGCTGGTATCCCAAGCTGTGCAGAAATGGTCCCGTAGGCTATTGAGGCTTGCAGGGGTAAAGGTAGCTGTCCACGGGCTTGAAAACATCCCCACAGGCGCCTGTGTATTCGTGAGCAACCATCAGGGTCTGTTCGATATTCCTACCCTGCTTGGATATTTGGATCAACCACACGGCCTGATCGCTAAAAAGGAGGCAGATAAAATCCCCATGATCCGCACCTGGATGCGGTATCTCGGCTGTATCTTTTTGGATCGGGAAAATGCGCGCAGTGCTATGGAATCCCTTCGGGAAGGCGTTGCCCTGCTGCAAAAGGGGTATTCCATCACCATTTTCCCGGAGGGGACGCGCAGTCGCGGCGAAGAAATGGGAGAATTTAAAAGCGGTGCTTTTAAAATGGCGGAAAAGGCTCAGGTGCCACTTGTTCCCGTTCGTATCAGCGGTACTTACCTGGTGATGGAGGCAAACCATATGTGGATCAAGCCGGCCCGCGTCACACTCACTGTTTTGCCGCCTATCTCTACTGCAGGCTTGAGCCGGGAAGAGCGCAAAGGGCTGGGGGCTGCTGTGCGTGAGAAAATCGCCGCAGCCGCCGGCACGCACATGTAAAAAGAATTCCTCCGGTCTTCTTTAAAAGGCGAAATGGTAAGGCGCCTGCAATCCCATTGTGTTTTTCCCCTGTCTATTGTAAAATAAAAAACGCTCCGGGAAGCACATGCCTCCCAGAGCATTTTTTATTCCGTTTAGCCAAAGATGCCAAGCACAATGGACTGCATCCAATCGCCAAAAGCCTCGGCAAGGGGATTTGAAATAGCGCTGAGCAGGCTCAGGACAATCTCCATAATCGCGATCATTGAAACACTTCCTTTCTATACGAAATCATCATGGTTCATTGTTTATATTTTAAGGTAAAAATATGAACCATATATGAACGACCGCTTACAAAAAGCTGCCTTTTCATATCATTTTTCACGAATAAAAATATGCTTCACATGGGCATTCGCCGTGTCGCGCGGCTCAATCTCAAAATAATCCATCGCCTGAATCAGCTGCGATAGCTTCGGGTAGCCATAATTGCGGCTGTCAAACGACGGCTGCTTTTTGAGCAGAAGGTTCCCGACATCGCCCAAAAAGGCCCAGCCATTCTCATCTGCCAGGTCATTAACGGAGGCGACGATCATCTCCGCCACATCCTGCGGCAAGCGGGTTTTCTTTCGGCGCGCGGAAGCCGGCATCCCCTGTTCCTCCGGCGCGGCCTGGCTTTTGCTTTTCGTTTGCTGCTGCTTTTTCTTTTTCTCATCTGGCAAAATTTCCAGATAAATAAACCGGTCGCAGGCCGCAATAAACGGCGTAGGCGTTTTTTGCTCGCCAATGCCGATTACCAGCTTACCCGCCTCGCGCAAGCGGGTAGCAAGCCGGGTAAAATCACAGTCGCTCGACACCAGGCAGAAGCCGTCCACACGGTTGGTGTATAAAAGATCCATCGCGTCGATAATCATCGCGGAATCGGTTGAGTTTTTGCCCGTCGTATAGCTATATTGCTGGATGGGCGAGATTGCGTTCTCCAGCAGAACCTTTTTCCACCCGGAAAGCGTTGGCTGCGTCCAATCGCCATAGATGCGTTTGATGGTTGGCGTGCCATAACGCGCAATCTCCGCCAGCATCGCCTTGACGTTGGCGTATGGAACATTATCAGCATCGATTAAAACCGCCAAGCGGAGATCCGATGAGGCCTCCTCCATAAACACGCTCCTTTCAAGCTTTTCTGATATCTCATTTTAGTATACTGCGTTCCGCCGTCGAAAACAAGCCCAATCTGCCGCTGGATCACGCCCAAAACCGCACCAGGCTTGAAACGGTGTAATAAAATGCGGGGTTCTCTCTGGCAATTGAGGTCTCACCCGGCGAGAAATACAGCAACAGGTCATATAGCAGGCTCAGGGCGCAGAAAGCCGCAAAAACATATAGCAGCCCCCGGCGCATTTCTCCAGCCCGCCATTTTTCAAACATGGCCATTGCTACGATCGCCGCCGCCAACGCGAGCAGCCACGCAAAATCCGTGATATAGCGCTGGAGCAGGCCAGCCATTTCCGTATCCGCTACCACAACCAGCGCGCTGGCTGCCAGCGCCAGGAGGGTAAACGCATACAGCCGCTTTTCTTTCAGCTCCCGCTTGACACAGCGCGGGAATAGGCCAAACAGTAGCGTCAGGTTTGTGGCAAAGGCGCCGCCAAAAAATGCCTCCGTAATGGTCATCCCCATATAGCCAGTTTCAATGGACACATTTTTTAGATAAGGGAATTGGGAAGAGATTGCGGGAGGTTGAAAGAAATAGGTAAAGAACCCCAGCGGGATCCGCCCCGGCACAAGCCCGCGCCGCGTCATATCGTTGGTCGTCAGGTTATAATTTGCGCCAAAATCGAATACAGAGCCAAATCGCGCCGCGTTATAATACATGACGCCTGCCGCCACGACAAAGAAAGGAACTGCCAGGGCCGCCGTTGCGCCCAAGCTTTTCTTTGAAAGGAGCGTTCGCCTGTGGAATACCGCATCCCAAAACAGCGCAACCGCGGGAATGCAAACCACCAGGAACTGCGGCCTGCTCGCCGCCGTCAATGCCGCGCACAGCCCACCGGCAAAGAGATATCCTTTGGAGAGCGTCTCTCCCTGCTGAGCGGAGATCCAAAAATACAGCGCCCACACCGCCAATACCGCCGCCAGTAAAATCGGCAGGCAATAAAAACTGGGCGATTGTGCAATCCAGAGCAGGCCGCAGCCATTGATAAACGTCATACAGAGTAGGAGAAAGACCAGCAGCGGCGTCTTCGGGAAATATCTCCGAGCCAAGGCGCTCAGCAGCAGGATTACCCCCATAATCCAGAATGCTTCGCAAATCACAATCCCCCACACCGTCTGAAAATCCTGCCCAGTCAGCAAATAAAACGGCAAGTAAAAGAGCAGTACCGGCAAAACGCCAAAATAGACATAATATTTCCCCTCATAATAGGAGGTATCCCACCGGTAGGTTTCCCCCGCCTGCTCGTTGACTACCTGGCGGCGCAGCAGCGTATCATAAGGATTCTCCATGGAGCGCAGCGAATCAGACGGTTCATCGTCAATAAACAGCTCACCCCGTGCAAACGCCCGCGCCAGCTCCTGATATTGCGCATGGTGGGCATACACCTGCTGTGCATGCACCATCGTATTGTTCTGCATAGTCAGGCCCGCGAGCAGCACAAGCTGAAGCGCAGCATAGCCAAAGATCAGCATCCGCTGCCAAGGGAGCTTCCAGCGCAGGCGGTAGCGGTAGAGCGGCGAGCCCGGCCGAATCAGAAGCAAAAAGACCGCGCCTGCAAACACAGCCGCTAGCCGCAGCAGAGAGATGCTGTAAGGGACCTGTGTATTTAACTGCACCTCAACAACAGCCTCATCCTCTTCAAAATCCGTCAACTGGATCTTTAGCTTCTCGGAATCGCCACTGAGGTGCAGGCGAAAATACTGCGTGCGCTCCACCTGGGAGGAAATCATCCTCTGTGGGAGCGCAAAATACAGCGCATTCGCCTCATCCGTCGCAAAGAGAGTTACCTTGGCTGTATAGGCCCCGCCGTTCCCTGTGCGTACGCTCAGGCGCATATTTTTCACCTCTTGCCCGATATCCAGCAATTCAATGGTATCCCCACTGGTGCGGATCTGGCAGGCGCCATTCTCCTCCATGGTCATTCGAATATTTTCGCCCGCAACGGAATAGCCGGTGATCGGCTCAAACCGCAGGGATTCAAACGCCCGGAAGTTAAACGCGGTCGTTTCCAGCACAATAACGGCCAGCAGTAGCCCGCAAACCACATAAAGCTCTCTCCGAAGTGGATGCTCCTTGTGGCGGTATACCGGCCGGGTGCGAAACAAAAGCCACAGTAAATCGCCCGCCAGGGCGGCGAGCAGCAGCAGTAAAAAAGAGGAGCTGCTCCACGTCAGTGGGTTATGGCCCGCAATACAGTAGAAGCCAACCGCAACAACCACTACAGCGCCCGCCGAGCAAAGAATGCCTGTGAGATAAGAGCTCTTCCCACGCCCGGGCGAGCCCTCAATCCACAAAATGCTTTGCAGCTGCACCGCCAAAACAGGAAATACGCCCACCGCAAGTAGTAAGATAAAAAGCCGGCCCATTTACGCTCCTCCCTCCTGGCTATTTTCATCGTCAGCCATCTCATACGGACACTCCAGCTTTGCCACAGCATAAAGCGCCGCTGCAAGAGCGCCCACGGTAGCCGTTTCCTCCGTAGAATAAAACCCAATGGCTTCGTTGGGCGGCTGGGCAGCTCCTACCCAGCCGTTTTGTCCTGTGCGCCGCCGCAGTTCCTTTTGCGTGCAAAAAATAGGCGCCAGGTATTGCCTATCCTTCGTCCGCTGGTAAGCATCCTGCAAAAAGGCAGCGATAATAGAGGATGCTTCTATATCTGTTAGTGAAGAGGCTGGTAAGCGCGGGAAGCAACCATTTCCCTCCCACAGTGCGCAAAGCCGCCCTGCCAACAGCCGGCTATGCACCGCCAAGCTTACACTGCACGCATCCTCCACAGGGAGCTGCCTGATTGTTTCCATCAGCCCAAAAGCGAGCGCTTCGCATGCACCGCTCCACCCAAACGCTCCAACCGGTAGCCCGGAGCTGCTGTCAAACCCCTCAGCCGGAAGCCCCGCAGAGGGGTGAAGCCCCATGCGCAAATATTCATCCATTTGCCGCATGGCAAGATTCCGGTAGAAAGGCTCGCCATAGGCGGCTGCATAAGCCGTTAAAAACGGGCAGATATCCGCCACCGTCTGCGCCAGCCGAATAGAAGGCCTGGTCGTGTCCGCCGGCACGGTGCCTGTTTCTCCAGCTAAGCCCTGCAATAGCAGCGCCGTTTGCTCCATAGCAGGCCGCACAAAAGCGAGATCGGTACCCGGATAGGATAGCACCGCATAGGCCAGCAGCGCATCGCCTGCGCACACCGGTTGGCTCCTCCACGCTCCCTCCTGCGTTAAAAGAGATGCGATGTGTGTTTGCCCCGCTTGAAACAGCGCCGGAGTCAACCTCTCATATAGCCCCGCTGCCAGCAGGAGCTTTGCCATCTCCCGCCGCCCTTGCACAAGGGAGTCTCCACCGCCTCGGCGCGCGTGCCAGGGGCCTATCCTCCGCGTGCCAAGCAGTCGCCTACCGTCCAGCAGCGCCGCCGCCCGTTTTTCCATAGCGGCACGCCATTCCTCCTTCGTTGAAAACTTGCCCGTATTGCTGCAGGCTGAGCGCCTATGCAAATCCAAAGCTACCGCACCTCCCCACACGCTATGGGACAAGGCCACAGCATTAAGAGCCGGATTGCCGGTGTTAACTCTTCGTACAAGCCGCCCACTCCAATCATCCTATGAAATGCCGCCATCCAGCAGCCATAAGTAATAACCAAAACATCCATGTTATTTCGTAATGAATCCACAGCGCTTCCATGCCGGTTCGGGAGCACGGCAGGTAACCGTCACGCCCCCAGGCGAGCAGAGTGCCAACCCATCTCCGCACGCTCTTCCACTAAACCTGCGGGTAGGGCTCCGCAAAGCTTTCAACTGGCAGCCATGGTTTCTACGGGTAGGTAGAGGCGTTCTATTTGACCCGGGCCGCACGATCATAGGCGCCGTTGTGGGGTCCTGAAAGCCCACTGTCCCCCTCTGCGCATAAAGCCCCTCCTACCACAAAAACAGGCAGGCGGAGGGCTTCCTCCGCCTGCCCGATTTAATCCCTTATTAAGGTTTTCAGCGGTTCAATTGCTTTTATGCATTGCCGCTTTTTTTCTTCTTTAGCACGGCCACTACGCCAAGCGTCAATGCGCTTGCGCCCGCCAGAACGCCAAGGGCAATCACGCCGCTGTCGCCGGTTTCAGGGATTTCTGCATTTTCTACCATGTTGGGATCCTCCGGCTGAGGAAGCGTCTCCGCCGCATCCTGCTGCTCAACCGGCGTCTCATTAACGACCGGCGCAGCCTCAGTCGGCGTCACATTGACCTCAACATCCTCCGGAGCCTGCGTATCGTCCGCCGCATCCTGGGTTTCAGCCGCTACCTTCTGACCCCACGTAAAGGTTACGCGCAGGCCGTCGATGGCATAGGTGCCGTCCGTCTCGCCGTCGCCCTTTTTGAAGCCCTGCTCCAGCATGGACTGCTCAAAAGCCTTGAGCATATCGGCATCCTTCATGTCAATCTTGCAGGACATCGTCAGCGCCGAAGGCGGCGTGGCCATTAAAACCACAAAGCCTGTTTGCCACCAGTGCATCTGCATCTTGCGGGTAAACAACTCGCCTACGCCCTTCTTAGAAAGGGTGAAGCCCATGTTCAGCATATCCTCATCCGAGGCGCAGTCATAAAACTCTGTCTCGCGGTTTTGGCTCTTGTTGTAAACGCCGAGCTCACCGCCCGTGGTGATACCATACTGGCCCTTCCACAGCTGAATCAACCAATCCTTGCCTGCATACTCAAACTTAAAGCGGACGGTGTTGTAGAACATCCCGGTGAACGGCGCAGCTGCATCATATAGCTCGCAGAAGCCAAAGTTGCGCTGCCAAGGGTTGATTGGCGTGTAGAAAATCTTCTGCGCCACGTCAAAATCAAAGCCGATGCCCAGAAGGCCGGCATTGTTCGCGCCATAGAAGATCTCCTGCGCCGGGTCATAGAACAGACCCATCGGAACTTCAAGATCGCCAACATACATCACGATCTGGGAGATCCCCGTCTCTGGATCCTTCGATACGCCAAAGCCGCTCTTCTTATCGGCCTGCGTATCAATCTGCGCCTGTGCGCCCTGCTCAAGGGCTTCCTGCGCGGCAAGCAGGCTGTTTTCATACTCCTCCACAGCGGCCGGAGTGGTCTCAGGCTCCTCTGCCGCCTGCGCAGGCATGGCAAACAGCATTCCACACAGCAGAGCCAACGTCATCAGCGCCGCAAGAAGCCTTGCAGCATGTTTGTGCTCTTTCATCGAATTGACTGCCTCCTAAATTTTCTGTTTTTCCCGCCCTTTCCACCCGGCGCAAACTGTCGTCCGCGCTTTGCGGAAAGAAGCTATATCGTCAAAACGGCGCTGCCTGTTGAACCCCCCGGTGATATGGCGCCGCTTTTCCGCCGAAATTGAACCCATGAGACGTTTCTAATTGTCGTTATTATAGCAGAAAAAATTCTCTCAGGCAAGCCCTATGAACCATAGAATTCATATTTTGTATTCTATTTGTCTACAAAATCGAGCTTCGACATTTTCGGTTCCATATAAAACGACAAAACGCTCCAGGGATAGAATCTTTGCATTCCTCCTGAAAGACGGTTTTCTTTTGTCTTTTCGAATGCTATAATTATGCAGAGATTTCTTGAAAACGGCCTTACCGCCCAGGAAAGGGGAAAAGCAAATGAAGCAACATCTTTACGATACGCTCGCCCGCAACCCCGTGATTGCCGCCGTAAAGGATGAGCAGTCGCTGGAGGCTGCGCTCGCCAGCCCAAGCGAGATCATCTTCCTGCTGTGCGGCAATATTTTTAATTTGCAGGGGATCGTCGAGAGGGCGCGCCAGTGCGGCAAGGATATTTATATTCATGTTGATCTGATTGAGGGCTTTTCTCGGGACGCAGTGTCTCTACGCTATATTGCAGAGCACATCCGCCCCACCGGCATTATCTCCACAAAAAGCAGCCAGATCAAAATTGCAAAGGAGCTTGGTCTATCTGCTATCCAGCGGATTTTCATCATAGACTCCCTGTCCATGCATACCGCCGCAAAAACAACCGGACTGCTCGCGCCGGAGGCGCTTGAGATTATGCCCGGCATTATGCCCAAGATTCTGCGCGAGCTCAGCGCCGAGCTGGAAACGCCGCTGATCGCCGGCGGACTCATTACTGAAAAGGAGGATGTGATCAGCGCGCTCGGTGCGGGCGCGCTCGGCGTTTCCACCACCAACCCAAATATCTGGGCGCTTTGAGTATTGGGCTGCGAAAGGAATTTTATTCACATGAATCCAATGATTGAAAAATTCGGCGCGCTGGTAGGCAGGGCGGCGGCCGGCCATCCGCGGCGCGCGCGCCGTCTTCTGGCGCTTGCTTTCCGCGCTGCTAACCTCCAGGCAAAGCATTTCCCTTCCAGGCAGCTACCAAGGAGCCGCGCTTATATTTCGCCGGTATGCATGGATTCCATGCTCCACCCGCTGGTGCATCCGGAGCGTTCCGCCATCGTCAACATTTTTCTGCCCTGCGAACTCCTGCATGCCATGCGCATTGAGCCGCAGATCGCCGAGGGGCTTTCCTGCTATTTCGCCGGCGCAGGCAGCGAGCAATATTTCATTGAGCGCGCGCGTCAATCTGGCGTGCCGGACACGCTGTGCTCTTACCACAAAATTTTAACGGGCATCGCCCTCTCCGGCGTGCTGCCAAAGCCGCGCTTCATCGCCAACACAACGCTCGCGTGCGATGCAAACACAAACACGTTCCGCCGCCTGGCCGCATACTACGGCGTGCCGCATTTCACAGTGGACACGCCTTGCACCGGCCCGGAGGAGGATGCAGTGCAATATGTGGCAGAGCAGTTGCGGGAGCTTTCCCGCTTTCTGGAGGACGTGATGCACGAGCCTATAAAGGAAGAAGCCTTGCGCAGCGTGCTCGCTTGTGAGGGCAGATCGATACGCGCCTGCCAAAGATATTATGATCTACTCGCGGACCGTTATCTGCCCAATGAGATGACCTCGGAGATGTATACGGTTTTTGCCGCCCATATTCTCATGGGCCGGCCTGAGATTGAGCATTATTTTGAGCTGCTCTGTGAGGATGCGCAAAATGCCGTGCCGTTTCGAGGCGGCAACCGAATCCTGTGGGTGCACTCCCTACCCTACTGGCAGAACTCCATGCGCACCATTCTCAATTTCAGCGAAAAGAATCAGCTGCTGTGCTCGGATATGAGCTTTGACGCGCTTTATGAGCCGGAGCCCGACCGCCCCTATGAATCCATGGCCCGACGGCTGCTCTGCAATACATTTAACGGCTCTATGACCCGGCGTGCGGATAAAATTGCCGAAATGGCGCAAAAACTGCATGCAAACGGCGTAGTCTTCTTTTGCCATTGGGGCTGTAAAAACACCATCGGCGGCGCAGGGCTTGTGCGCAGCCGGTTGGAGCAGGTGGGTATTCCCATGCTCCTGCTGGATGGGGATGGCTGCGACCGCCGCAATCTCAACGACGGCCAAATGCAGACCAGGCTGGAAGCGTTTCTGGAGCTGTTGGAGGGAAAGGAGAGCGCGCAGTGATCCAATACATTTGCAAATACACCCCTATTGAGCTATTTGCCGGTTTTGGCGTGGAATGCGCCCGCCGGGAACCAAAGGTGGAGAGCTTTGAGCTGGCCGACGGCGCCGCGCACCAAAACCTCTGCGGCTTTGGCCGCGCCTTGCTAGAGGATTGCCTGCGAAACGGTACCGGCGAGCTGGTGCTCGTCAACTGCTGCGATTCCATACGCCGCGTTTATGACGTTTTGCAGCAGCGGGGGGATTCTCCTTTTCTCTACCTGCTTGATCTGCCGCGTTGTGAAACCGCCTGCTCGCGAAAGCGCTTTGCACAAGCTCTTCAACAGCTGTCGGAGGCTTACGCCGCTTACAGTGGGCTACGCTTTTCTTACAAGCGATTTTGTGCTGCTTTCTCCAGCGCGGCTCCATCGCCGGATGCGCCCTATCTCAGCCTGCTCGGCGCGCGCGCCTCGGAAAGCCTGCTGGGGGCAGTGCAGGCCAGCTCCTCCCTGCCTGTGCAAAACGATACCTGCACCGGCCGCCGTGATGTTTTTCTTCCCTCCCAGGCGCTGCCGGAGGAAGCGTTTTGGGAGGCCTATGCCGCCGCATTGCTTGGGCAAACGCCCTGCATGCGCATGACAAATCCTTCCGGCCGCAGACGCATTACGGAAAGCCCCTATCTCGGCGGCGTGATCTACCACACGGTAAAATTCTGTGATTATTATGATTATGAATACAGCGTCCTCAAGCAGGGGCGCCTCCCGATCACTAAAATTGAAACGGATTACACACCGCCCGCTCCCGGCCAGCTGGAAACCCGCATCGAGGCGTTTCTGGAAACACTGCCGGAGGCAAAGCCGCAAAAGCCACAGGAGGGATCGGCCAAAATGGATCAAAACGCAATTTTTGCAGGCATCGACAGCGGCTCCACCTCCACAAACGCCGTGCTGCTCAGCGCAGATAAGCATATACTCGCCTACTGCGTTGTTCCAACCGGCGCACGCGCTGGGGAAAGTGCGCACAGGGCGTTGAATGCGGCGCTGCAAAAAGCGGGCAGGCGCAGAGAAGAGATCGCCCGCACCGTTACCACCGGCTATGGCCGCGCCCATATCGGGGAGGGCGATCAGGGCGTGACAGAGATCACCTGCCATGCAAAAGGCGCATTTTTTCTGAACCCGCAGGTGCGCACAGTAATTGACATCGGCGGGCAGGATAGCAAGGTCATCCGTTTGGACGATGCTGGCAGGGTCACCGATTTTGTCATGAATGATAAATGCGCCGCAGGCACTGGCCGATTTTTAGATATGATGGCGCGCACGCTGGAAATGGACGTTTCCCACATGGGGGAAGTCGATCGCGGCTGGAAGGAGGAAATTACCATCTCCAGCATATGTACGGTATTTGCGGAATCGGAGGTTGTCTCCCTCATCGCGCAGAATAAGCGCACGGCAGATATTGTGCATGGGCTACACAAATCCGTCGCCTCCAAAATCGGCGCGCTGCTCGCACGGGTGAAGGCAGCGGGGGCTTATATGATGACCGGCGGCGTAGCCAAAAACGAGGGTGTGCGCCGCGCAATCGAGGAGAAAACCGGCGAGCCGCTCCTGCTGTCGGAGGAGCCGCAGATCTGCGGTGCGCTCGGCGCGGCTCTGCTGGCATTGGAGAGCTGGGCCAAAGCATAATCACCGGAGTCCGCCCGGCGGCGTTAGCCTTTCCATCTCCACATCCGCAATCCAGGCCTGGGGCTTTCGCGCCCCAGGCCTTCGTTTGCTGCAATCTGCCGCCTTGCGCACGCAGCATAACAGCTTTTGCAATGGATGAGCAAGGCCGGCTAACTGGACACCTCGACCGGAGTATCGCTCTTCGGCTAAATCAATACGGTCATTTTGCCATATTTTTTCGTCTTGAATATCATTTTTTTAGTTGACTTATTCCATTTTCTATGTTAACATTTCGTTAATATATTTTGTTTTTTTATACTAAAGCATAAGGGGGCATATTTTAACGTTAAAAATACATAGAAAGGAAGACCGTTTTGAGGGAGAGGAAACCAAAAAAGAACCCGTCGGAAAAGCTGCCCGCCCGTGAACGGCTTGCCAATTGGATCTCAACGCCCGCCGGCCGCGTTCGCCGTAAGCTGTCCGCCGAAAATCAGGAGGAGGTCCGCAAAATCATCTTGAGCCCCGTATCCTGGTTTAAGGGCGTGGATACGCCGGAGGGGCATGTCACGCCATGGGAGCTTGCGATATTTATGATTTCCACCATGTTAACGTGCGGCGGCGGTGGGTTTTCCGGCCGGCTGGACTTTTTGTTTAAAGAATACTATCACATTGCGCCAAACAAGATGTCCATTGCAGGCGTTATCTCCTCCCTATGGGATGCAATCAACGACCCCATCCTCGGCTCGTGGATGGATCGTAAAAAGATGGGCCCGAAGCAGTGGCGCTTTGTCATGCGTCTGGCAGCCGTGACGGGGCACGTATTTGTGCTTTTCAAAATGATCAACTTCGGCGGGAACATGACGGAGATGCAGCACCTTGTCACCCTGGTGGCGCTCAACTGTATCCAGGATATCATCGGCACATTGGATTCGGTGGCCGGGCAGAAGCTGCGCGCCGGTATTAGCCCCTACACGCAGCAGCGCACGCGTACGCAGGTCTGGACCTCGATTGGAAATTCGCTGGGCTTTGTGATTGCGGCAATTCCCAATGTGCTTATGGGCCTTCAAAACGTATTCGGCTGGAACGACTATCAGATCATCGTTGTCGGCACGGCGATCATGCTTCCCTTTAATATTTGCGGCTCCATGATGATCACCTTTATCAAACAGCGTGTGGATTTCAAATACGCCGGCAAGCCCATAAACTCGCTGCCCTCTATCCCCGAGAGAGATATTATTCTGGAGAAAAAAATGCAGGAAGAGAATCCAGAGCCCACGCCAGAGGAACTCGCGCAGCGTGAGGCCGAGGCGCGCGAGGCGGAGATACGCTACCGCAAGGCGCGTGCAGAGCGCGACGAGATGCTTGCCCAGATGACCCGCAGAGAAAAACGTGAGTGGAAAAAGGAGCAGAAGGCAAAGGAGAAAGATTTTAGAGAAATGGTCGAAAACGGCGAGATTGAAATCGACCCCGAAACAGGCGAGCCAAAGCTCAGCATGCTTCAGAGCTTTGAAGTCGTGAAATACAATAAATACTTTATCTGGAATACAGTCGCCAATTTTATCACGGTGTTTACGCCGTCTGTTGACTCCACCCTCATTTACCGCTATTTGGTTCCTCGTTTTAGAATTAACGGCAAGGAGGTTACGGGTGAGATTTTCCTGACGATTCGCGACTATATTGTCGGCATCCCAATTTCCTTTACAAAGCCCTTCTCCCGCCAGTTTGTCAACTGGTGCGGCGGCCCGCTGCGCGTGCACAAGCTCCACAGCATCATCCAGGTTGCCGCCTCCCTGTTAAAATTCGTGCTCGGCATCAATAAATTCTGGAAGCTTGCTATCCAAATCGTCATTGACGCGGGCCTTTACGTCATTCAGGATATGGATTCCGTTGCAGGCACAATGCTCACCTATGAAATGCTCGATCTGGTTGAACTCAAAACAGGCTTCCGTACAGAGGGCGTTACCAACTCCATCAACGGCCTGTTCGCCAAGATCGTTACAAACAATATCGGCACAGTCACAGGCAATGCATTCCTGCAGTGGACAGGGTACACCGGCGGCTATAAGGAGAGCGGCGAGGCACTCCCGCCCAAATTCGTCAAATACATGTGGCCCATGTTCACCCTATCCGGCGCGTTTGATAACCTTATTTTCCTGCTCGCGCGCTCCATGTATAAGCACACGCCGGAGGATGCACGGCGCATTGAAAACGAGCTGATCGAAATGCGTAAGCACGCCGGGATTGGCAAGGCGGAAAGCGAAGAGACCGTCTCTGCCGGCAAGCAGTAGGCGCTGCACGGCTACGAAAGCCGCACCCGGATTCCCTTGAAACCAAATAAATTTCGGGCCTGGGAGGCATTTACGCCCCCAGGCCCGAAGCATTTTAGATAACATTTAGATATTAGACCTTAGAAATTGGATATTAGATCGATGCGACTGTATTGAAAGTCTTGCCTCAGAGACGGCGATTTCTTAATTTCCGCATCCAACATCCTATTTCCACCGTCAAGGCCCGACCCTACAATCAACTTTCGTTCCGGCCCGGCGGAACCTGTAAGCCGTTGTTCAGGGCCTCAAACGTAACGATAGGCCCAGGCGGCAGCTGCTGTCACTCAATGCGTGCACGTGAGGGGACTTTTTGACCCGAAGGGCAAAAAGCGAACCTTCCCGCCTGTTTGAGCCGCCGTGAGGCGGTGAGTTCGGGAAGCGTTCGCCGAACGCACTGTGGTGTGGCTTATCTTTCAACCGCCGCCGCAGTGCCGTTCATAACGGCCCCTTTTGCCTCCTTTTCCGGCTGAACGGAAAAGGAGGGGCCCACGCGGCCTGAGCGGGAAACAAAATTACCATGAAACATAGCCGGTCAATAGAACACTTCGGAACGGTCAAGACCGTTCCCTACAGAGCGAAACGGCCAGTAGGTTTTATTGGATATTTGAACAATGAGGGCCTGGGAGGCATTTACGCCCCCAGGCCCGAAGCTTTTTATTCGCATTCGATCTCCTTGCTCAGATAAAACGAGTAGAGCAGCGTCTGCTTCACAGGCAGGCCGATGCACTCCGCCAGCGCCCGGCGGTAGACGGAGAGCTGCGCCCGGTACCGCGCGGCAAGCTGCGCTTCATCGGTCAGCCGGTCGGTTTTGTAATCGACGATGACGAGCGCGCCATCCTCCACAAAAACACAGTCCGCAATACCCTGCACGAGCACCTGCTCCTGAGCGGCCTCGCCGGTCAACCCCTCATCGCACTCGCCCGCAGGGAGAAAGAAGGTAAATTTATATTCCCGCAGCAGCGTTTCGCTGTGCAGCATCCGCCGTGCAAGTACACTTTGGAAAAAGGCTGCAACACGCTTTTGATTCACAGCCCTTCCCTCAGCCTCAGAGAGAAAGCCCCTCTGCACAAGGCGGGCCGCCTCTGCCTCCGGGTTTTCACACGCCAGGCGGTAGTCGGCATATTGCATAAATTTATGCAGCGCCGTGCCGCGCTCGGCAGGAGTGAGGCCCTCCTTCTCCAAAAAAGCGGGGCGCGATACGCCAATCATGGAAAACTGCAATTCCTTTTCCCCAAGCGAAGAGGCCGCACGCTTCGCCACGCTGCGGGAGAGCGCCGCATAGGGGTAGACATACTCTATCCTGCGGCGGAGCTCCTCCTCCAGGGCAGGGTCCGGCAGCGCCTCGCGCCCCTGCGGCAATGGTGCCTCTTCCACCTCAGGCGGCGCAGTGCAAGCAACTGTGCGCAGCGGGAAATCCGCCTCCAGCAGGGGAATCTCCCGATCCGGAATGAGCGCGCGCAGCGGTGCGGCATCCGGGTGGCGCAGGGCGGCGGTGAGCAGCCAATCCGCATAGCTTTTTGCGCTGCGCACGGCAAAGGGCGGCACACTGGTTCCCCTGCCGAGCGTGCAGGCGAGGGAGGCAAGCTTCTGCTCCGGGTGTTTGACCGTCATCACAAGCAACAGCTTCTCCCGCGCACGGGTCAGTGCAACATATAAGACACGAAGCTCCTCGCTGAGCTCGCTACGCTCCAACGCGAGGCGGACGGCGGTGTGCGGCAGGGTGGTAAACAGCCGCAATGTGCCCGCATCCCGCCGCATCAGGCCCGCGCCAAGCTTTGTGTGCAACAGCAGCCGCTGGCTGTGGCCGGATGAATTGAATGCGCCCGCGCAGTTTGCCAGAATACAAACCGGGAATTCCAGCCCCTTGCTCTTATGGATGCTCATCACACGCACCACATCCGCCGATTCTGAAACGGCGGAGGCTGCGGAAAGTTGCGCCTGCTGCTCTTCTAACCGGTCAATAAAGCGGATGAAGCCTGTCAACCCCCGATAGCCCGCCGCCTCATACTTTGCGGCATAGGCGAGCAGCAGCTGCAGGTTGGCGGAGCGCTGCGCCGCGCCCTCCATTGCCTGCACAATGGCAGGGTAGCCCGTCTCCTCATAAATGCGGCGCAGGAGCGCCCCTGTAGGCAGCGCTGCGCTAAGCTGCCGCAGAAAGGAGAGCTTCGCAAGAAAATCCCCGCATTTTGCATCGCCCTGCTTCGCCGCCTGCACCATGCAGCGGTAAAGCGGCGTATGCCGCCTGATTTCCCGCAGGGAGGCCGTCTCGTCGGGGGTAAACCCATAGATCGGGGAAAATAGGACGCTCAGCAGCGGCACATCCTGCAAAGGATTATCCAAAATACGCAGCAGGGCGAGCATGGTGCGTATCTCCACCGTGTCAAAAAATCCGCCGGAAAGCTCCGCCCAGGCTGGCACACCACAGCGCGCCAGCTCCTGCACATAAAGCTCTGCCCTGCCCTTCACACCGCGCAGAAGAATGCAAAAATCCCTCCACCGGGCGGGCCGGGCCTGCCCACCCTCCTGCACGGTGAGGCCGGCGCGCAGCATCGCCTGAATCCGCGCGGCAATATAGCGTGCCTCATATGCCGCAGCGCTGCTGTCACCCTTTTCGCCCGCGTCGAGCACATGCAGTTCACAATCCGGCTCCAGGCTCTCCGGGTAAGCGGCGGCAGGCACAAGCGCTTCCTCCTGTGTGTATTCCATCTCGCCGAGCTGCTTACTCATCAGCTGACGAAAGAGGAAATTCACCATCCCAGTCACGCCCCTGCGAGAGCGAAAATTCCGACCAAGCGTAATGCGGGCAGGATAATTCCCGTTCACGTAGGGGGGGAGGCTGTCCCTCCGGTGCAAAAAAATTTCCGGCATTGCCTGGCGGAAGCGGTAAATGCTCTGCTTAACGTCTCCCACCAGGAAAAGATTCTGCTCCTCGCGGGAAAGCAGCCGGAAGAGCAGGTCCTGCGCCTCATTGGTGTCCTGATACTCATCCACCAATATCTCCGCATACCGGCCGGAAAGCTCCTGCGCGAGTGGGGAGCGGCAGATCTCCCCGCCCCTGCGCTCTATCAGCAGGGAGAGCGCCATGTGCTCAATATCTGAGAAGTCGGCGCCGTGCTTTTCCCGCTTCAGGCGCTGAAATTCCTCGCCAAAGCGCAGCGTCAGGTCAAACAGCTTGTTGAGCATTGGTGAGAGGCAGGCCATATCCTCCCGGTTTTCCGCCGTGTTCGCGCACAACACCTCCTGTATTTTTTTCACGGTATCCTTCACGCGGTCACGGCTTTCCTTGGCGGCGGCCTTCGCGGGGGAATCCGCATATTCCTTCGGCGCATTCGGCAGGCGCGCCCATTTGACGCAAGCTGCCGCTTCGCACAGCGCATCCCACCCGCTGTGCAGCGCGGACTGCACGCGATCAAGAATGGCGAGATCCCCTTCAAAGGCCGGGGCATATTTTTCACACAGCGAAGGCTCTGCCGCCAGCATATCCAGCGCGCTCTGCGCCGTCTGCCGTGCGAAATCGAGCGATTGTGCGATGTAATCGCGGATTTCCGCCATCCATGGGTTCTCCTGCTCCGGCAAATTCGCGCCGCAGAGTGCACGGGCGTTCTCAATCCACTCCTCCGGGAAGGGGTAGGCCTGTATGTAGTCATACAGGCGGCAGACCGTATCGCTCAGCTCCGCATCATCCCGGCCCTTGCGCACAAGCTCCAGCAGCTCTATAAAGGCCGGGTCATTCTCCTGATAAAACGCCTCCAAAACCGTATCCACCGCTTCGCCGCGCAAAAGAGTGAGCTCCCCTGCATCCAAAATCCTGTAATCCGGCGGGAGGTCAAGCAGGTGAAAATGCTCGCGCACCAAGTCGTTGCAAAAGCTGTCAATTGTGCAGATCGGCGCGCAGGGCAGCAGCATCTGCTGGCGGAGCAGCCGCGCGTCATCCGGCCGGGCGGCAAGACGCCCCGAAATGGCAGCCGCAATGCGCTCGCGCATCTCGGCGGCAGCCGCTTTTGTGAAGGTAACGACGAGCAGCCGGTCTGCATCGCAGCCGCCAGTTGGGTCGAGCAGCCGCTGGATCACGCGTTCGACGAGCACCGCCGTTTTGCCGGAGCCCGCTGCTGCGCTGACCAGCAGCGTGCCGCTGCGCGCTTCAATTGCACTCTTCTGCTCAGGCGTCCATTTACGTTGCGCCATGGGGCAGCCCTCCTCTCTTTGCCGTGCGGCAAAAGGATAAGCTAAGAGTTCTCCTCCAGCCGTTCCAATGCCTGCGCATGCGTTAGTTTCTCAATGGGGCGCACAGGCGCGCCTGGCTCAAATCCACACACGCTTTTATAATCGCACCAGTCGCACACATGGTCATATCCCGTGCCAACACAAGGCGCCGCGCCAATCTCGCCCCGGTGCAGGCTTTCCCCCATTGCACAAAGGATTTGATCCATCCGCTTCCGCAGACGGGCAAGCTGGGCAAGGCTGATGAGTGTTCCCTTCACGCCTCCATCCTTTTCCCTGCGGGCGGGGATGAACACGCCCTTCCCGTCATCCTCCATGCCGTTTATCACAAGGGAATGGTCCAGCACCATCCCGCTCATGCGGCAGGCCTTGGTGCGCGCCTTTTCGATCTCCTCAGGTGAAGCGTTCCGCCCAAGGGTGGTGCTCGCCGCCTTCACGGGCATGTAGAGGATGCCTGCGGGCACAACCTCGCCATAGCGCTCGCTCCCGTTTTGCCACAGGCACATGAGGTAGATCAGCATCTGCATATTCAGCCCGCTGAGCACATCGGAGAGCAGGAACTCCTTGCCGCCGGATTTATAATCGACTACGCGCAAATAGGCTTTCCCATCCCGCTCCAGGCGGTCCACCCGGTCAATGGAGCCCTTGATTTGTAGCGTGCCGCCATCCGGCAGGGAAAGTGAGTAGGGGGGAACCTGACCATCCTGATCAATTTTTAGCTCGAAATCGACGGACACAAAGCTGCAATGCAGAAACTCCTCACAGAGCCGGGCCACCACCTCCTCCAAAACGACGGCCAGCCGGTTGAATTGGTAAGCAAAGCGCTTCGGCTTCTCCTGCGCACCGCCCATTTTTTCTTCCAGATAGCTGAGCAGCAGCCGCTGAATCTCCTGCGCGCGCCTTTCCGGCCCCATGTCATAGAGCTGCTGCGGAGAATACGCACGCAGCAGCCGCTCAAGCACATCATGCGTGACCGTGCCGCTGCTCAGCGGATCAAGCCTCGCTACCTTACGCGGTTGAGCGCCGAGCCCATAGCGGCAAAAATATTGAAACCGGCATTTATGGTAAACCTCCACCCGAGAGGCGGAGAGATAAATCTGTTCGCCAAACAGTCGGCGGGCATTTTCCGGATTTTCAAAGTGTGCGGGCAGCTTGTCCGCAGCGCGGCGAATGCTTGCAAGGCGGCCCGCATAATCCGTGCGGGAAGCAAAATAGTGCTTCAAGGCGCTTGAGAGCGAATCCTCCTTCCCCCAGCGGGAGGCGGCAAGCTGGAAGGCGGGCGCAGCGCCCTCTACACGGGCGAGCGGGCTTTCCTCCTCCGCATCCAGGTGCGGGCAGCAAGGGAAAAGCCGCTGAAGCTCTGAAACGATCACAGAGCCCGCCTGTGCACCCCCCTCCTCATCCGACCGCGTATAGCAGACATAAAGCCGTTCCCGCGCGGCACAGAGCGATTGGTAGGCGAGCAGCCGCTCCTCCACAGCCTGTAAGTCGTAGGGATCGGTCATCTCCAGCCCCAGCGCAATGAGCCTGCGGCGCTCCGCATCAGAAAAGACGCCGCTTGCGGAGGGCGTACGGGGGAACTCCCCTTCGTTGGCGCCAATGAGAAACACCACGCGCGGGGAGGAAACCCGCATCCGATCCGCACTGCCCAGCGGGATTTCATCGAGCCCCTGCGGGATCGCGCCAATATCCTGTGAGGCCAGCACAGCGTCAAAAAGCTGGGCAAAACGGGCAAGCGTCATAACATGCCCTTCCAGCGCTGCGGCGCATTGGCCCAGCAGCTGCATCAGCAGCTCCCAGATACGTCCCTGCTCCAGCGCGAGCGCTTCCTCGCCGCCGTCGCTGAGGCTCTGCGCCAGCGCGCGCAGATGGCCGGCAGCATCCGTCTCCTCCAAAAAAGCGTATACTGCCCGGCTGATCTGCGCTCCATCCGCTTCCCGGCAAGCATCCCGCAGGTGAAGCAGCGGCAGAATGGCGCGCTCCCGCAGCTGGTTGAGCGATTCCAGCTTTTGCAGATCCTGCTGCTGAAGCGTTTTGCCAAAGCCCTCCGGGTGCTGCGTAAAGGGACGCAACACCCGCTCGCCGCCCAAATTCCATTCCAGCAAATAGTTTTCAAATTCAGAAATTTCGTCTACTGTAAAGCCTGCTAATCCAGTTTTCAGGTAGCGCAGCACTGGCTCCATGCCGAAGCTCTGCGCCGCCTCAAGCGCCGCGCGAACAAAAACCATCAGCGGCTGCGCGTCAACCGGCTGCCTGCTATCCTCAAACACCGGCACGCCATACCGCCGCAGCGCGGCGGTCATCTCCTCCCGGTAGCTCTCCGCATCGCGGGCGATGATCGCCATATCCCGGCAGCGCAGCCCCTCCTCCCGCAGTAGGCGCTTGGCCGTCCGGGCCACAAAATCGCACTGTGCCGCCTTATCCTGCGCGGAGCAGAGCAGGATATCCTCCGTTTCACCGGGGAAGGGCTCAGCCTCCGGCCGAAAAACATTCCGCTCCAGATAGGCGAGCGCTTCGCGGGCAAAACGGTACTGCTTCTTTTGCACCACTGGCGTGGCAACCGGCACATTCTGCCGCCTTGCGAGGGCGGCAACCCGCCGCGCCGTGCGCTGCACGGGGGAGAAGAGCCCCATCCCCCCCTGCGCATCCGAAAGCGCGTCTGCACACAGCGTCAGATACACCTCGTCCGCCTGCGCAAAAATGCGGGAAAGAATATGCTGCTCCTGCACGGTGAAGCTTTTAAACGCGTCAATCGCCACAATGCGGCCTTGAAAGAACGGGTGCGCCAGCAGCGTATCGTTTAAGCGGTCCAGCTCCTCCTGATCATCCAGAAAGGAGCGGGCCACAAGCGCATAGTAGGTGTCGAGTATGAGGGAAAGCTCCCGCGCTTTGCGGCGTAGAGCGCTGTCAGGCAGCTGATCTGCCGCCTGCCGGAGCGCTTCGGGCGTGATGGCGCACTGGCGGCACTCCGCCGCAAGATCCAACAGCTTTGCGGCGAGCGCAGGGCTCTCTCTATGGCGCGCATAAAGCTCGAGGTGATCCTGCGCCTGCTCTAGCGCAAGGCTCATCAGCAACATTCGGCCGCCGCCGTCAATGCGTGTGCCGTTTGCGCCGCCATACATACGGAAGGCCGCGTCCACTAGGCGGGAAAAGCTCAAAACCTCTACCCGCGCCGCGTTGCGTGGGCCCAGCAGCTTGAGCATGGCGCGCTCGCTCTCAAAGGAGAACTGCTCCGGCACAAGCAGAATCATCCCCTGTGCACCCTTCTCCGCAAGATCATGCAGGAGGGTGCGGATAGATTGTGTTTTTCCGCTACCAGAGCGCCCCAGAATCAAATGAAGCATCGTATCCCCCGTTTCAATGTGCCGGTAGAAGCAGTTCCCTTATGCTGCCGGCGGAAGAAGAAATTATTATACCATATTATCATGCTGAAAACAAACCATTGCACCCGGTAAAACACTATGATAAAATACAAAAGAGACAGTTTTTTGCGTTTTATCACTCTGGATTTATAGGAAAACCCCAAAGGAGGATGAAAACACATGGTATACGACGTGGTAGTTATCGGCGCAGGGGTTACCGGCGCGCTGATCGCTCGGGAACTGAGCCGCTACGACCTGAAGGTCGCCCTGTTAGAAAAAAATAACGATGCGGCGACGGAAACCTCAAAGGCAAACAGCGCCATTGTCCACGCGGGCTATGATGCAAAGGAGGGTACGCTCAAGGCAAGGCTCAATGTGCACGGCGCCAAGATGATGGGCTCCCTGTGCGAGGATCTTTCCGTCCCATACCGCAACATCGGCTCTCTTGTGCTCGCCTTCAACGAGGAGGAGATGGAAACGCTCCACACTCTGCTGGAGCGGGGGCAGAAAAACGGGGTGCCAAAGCTTGAAATCATCAGCCAGGAGCGTTTGCACGAGATGGAGCCAAACGTATCCAAGCGGGCACGCGGCGCACTCTGGGCGCCAACCGCTTCGATCGTCTGCCCTTATGAGCTGACAATCGCCGCCGTGGAAAATGCAGTGGTGAACGGCGTGGAATTCTTCCGCAACTGCGAAGTAGAGCGGATTGTTTCCCAAAAAGATTCGTTTTCGATCGGGACGCCGCAGGGCACTTTTTCCGCCAGCTATATCGTCAACGCGGCCGGCGTTCACGCGGATGAGGTGGCGGAGATGATCGGCGACCGCTCCTTCCGCATCACGCCGCGGCGCGGAGAATATCTGGTGATGGATAAAAACATGGGCTCGCTTGTTTCCCACGTCATCTTCCAGTGTCCGACCAAGATGGGCAAGGGCGTGCTCGTCTCTCCAACAGTGGATGGCAATCTGCTCGCCGGGCCGAACGCCGTGGACGTGGAAGATAAGTATGACACCTCCACCACGGTGAAGGGCTTGCAGGATGTGCAGGAATACGTCCGCTATTCTATCCCGACGATGAAGATGAACGATGTGATCACCTCGTTCGCCGGCCTGCGCGCGCATGGGGATCAAGGCGATTTCATCATCGGCCCTAGCGAATATAACAGCCGTTTTATCCATGTGGCGGGCATCGAATCGCCCGGCCTGACCGCCTCTCCTGCCACAGCGGAATTCGTGGTGGAGATTCTGAAGAAGCAGGGGCTCGCTCTGCAGGAGCGCCCGGAATTCACGCCGGTACGCAAAGGCCCCGTACGCTTCCACCAGCTGACGCGCACACAGCAGCGGGAGCTCATCGCGAAGGACCCGGCTTACGGCCACATCGTCTGCCGCTGTGAAACAGTGACGGAGGGCGAAATCCGCGATGCAATTCGCGCCCCGGCAGGCGCCCGTGATGTGGATGGCGTCAAGCGCCGCACCCGCGCAGGGATGGGCCGCTGTCAGGGCGGCTTTTGCGGCGCCAAAGTGGTGGAGATCCTCTCCCGCGAGCTGGGAGTCCCCGAGAATGAGATCACCAAGTTCGGCGGGAAATCCAATGTTGTTTATGAAAAGACGAAATAAGCCATGCCACTTGGCGATGGCTTTGAGAAAGGGTGGACCTACCTATGTTGCAATATGATCTGGCGGTCATCGGCGGCGGCCCCGCCGGCATGGCGGCCGCCCTGCGGGCCAGGGAGTGCGGGGTGGCGCATATCGTTATTCTGGAGCGCGCGGAGCGCCTTGGCGGCATTTTAGAGCAGTGCATCCACACCGGCTTCGGCCTGCATTACTTTAAGGAGGAGCTCTCCGGCCCGGAATATGCGCAGCGTTTTATCGATCAAGTTGAGCAGAGTGATATTGAGGTGATGACCGATACGATGGTGATCCACCTCTCAACCAACAATGTGGTCACCGCCGTCAGCAAAAGCGCCGGCCTGGTGGAAATCAACGCAACGGCAGTGATCCTCGCCATGGGCTGCCGCGAGCGGCCGCGCGGTGCGCTGAATATTGCGGGGACGCGCCCCGCCGGCGTAATGACGGCGGGCACAGCGCAGCGCTATGTCAACATCGACGGTTACCTGCCCGGGCACGAGGTTGTGATCCTCGGCTCCGGTGATATTGGCCTAATCATGGCGCGGCGCATGACGCTGGAGGGCGCGCATGTCAAAATGGTCTGTGAGCTTCAGCCCTATTCCAGCGGCCTGACGCGCAACATTGTGCAGTGCCTGGAAGATTTTGATATCCCGCTGCGGCTCTCCTGCACAGTGGTCAAGGTGCACGGGCAAGAGCGCTTGACCGGCGTTACGGTAGCGCAGGTCGATCAAAACCGCCGCCCCATCCCGGGCACGGAGGAATTCGTTGCCTGCGATACGCTGCTGCTCTCCGTCGGCCTGATTCCGGAGAATGAGCTGTCCCGCAATGTGGGGATCAAAATGGATCCCGTTACGCGCGGCCCGGTCGTCGACGAATCCAGAGAAACCAGTCAGGAGGGCGTGTTCGCCTGCGGCAACGTCTTGCAGGTGCACGATCTGGTAGACTATGTAACAAAGGAGAGCCAGACGGCGGGCGAAGGCGCAGCGCGTTATATTCTCAACCAAAAGGATTATAATACCGCTTATGTCCGCACAAAAGGTATCAACGGCGTGCGCTATGTTGTGCCGCAAAAGGTCAACCTCAACGCAGGCCGCGACGTCAAGCTCTACTTCCGCGTGGGCGACGTGTATCGGGATGCAACCATCCGCGTCACCTGCGATGGGCAGGCGCTATATACCCGCAAAAAAGGCAAGCTGACGCCGGGCGAGATGGAGAATGTGACCATTCGCAGCGATGTGCTCGGCGGTCTGCGGGAGAAAAGCGAGATCCTCATCCAAATTGAAGGTTGAATTTGCAGGGGGACTTATGATATGATGATCCGGATTTGCGGAGGCTTTGAAAGGAAGGAACCTTTATGGTAAAAACATTGACCTGCGTAGCATGCCCAATCGGCTGCACGCTTTCCGCACAAATCGAGACGGGGGAGGTTGTCAGCGTCAGCGGCAACACCTGCAAACGCGGCGAGGCTTACGCCAAAACAGAATGCATTGCGCCGGTGCGCAGCCTGACGACGACGGTACGCGTAAACGGTGGAGCCTATCCGCTCGTCAGTGTCAAAAGCGCGGCGCCGTTGCCCAAGGAAAAGTTGTTGGACTGCATGGCGCTGATCAATCAGACGCAGATCGATGCGCCAGTAACAATGGGCGAAATTATTATTCCTGACATCCTGGGCACGGGCGTGGATATCATTGCAACCAATCGGCTTGCGAAAGGAGCTACATAACCATATGGAAAATGAAGCGCTGATTCAGCGTGCGGCGGCTGTTACGCCGTCCGCGCGGCAGCTGAAGTGGCAAGAGATGGAGTTTTATGCCTTTGCGCACTTCGGCATGAACACCTTTAGCGGAAAAAGCGGGCGGGAATGGGGCGTCGGCACAGAGGATCCCAAGCTGTTCAACCCCACGGATTTCGACGCGGATCAGTGGGTCGCGGCAGTAAAATCCGCCGGGATGACCGGCCTGCTGCTCACAGCCAAGCATCACGATGGCTTTTGCCTGTGGCCGAGCGCCTACACAGAGCACTGCGTGAAAAACAGCCCCTGGCGCGGTGGCAAGGGGGACGTTGTGCGCGAGGTGGCCGACGCCTGCCGCCGCGGCGGCATCAAATTCGGCGTTTATCTCTCCCCCTGGGACAGGCACGAGAGCACCTACGGCTCCGGGAAGGCTTATGACGATTATTACTGCAACCAGCTGCGCGAGCTGCTGACAAACTACGGCGAGCTTTTCTGCCTCTGGTTTGACGGCGCGTGCGGTGAGGGGCCAAATGGGAAAAAGCAGGAATATGACTGGGAGCGGTATTATGCCCTCATCCGTGAGCTGCAGCCGGAGGCGGTGATCAGCATCTGCGGACCTGACGTGCGCTGGTGCGGCAACGAGGCGGGCAAATGCCGCAAATCCGAGTGGAGCGTTGTCCCATCCACGCTAATGGATGTGGAGCGCATCGCGGCAAATTCCCAGCAGGAGGATGACGGTAAGTTTGCCAGGAAATATAGTTCCACGGATGAAGATCTGGGCAGCCGCGAGGCAATCGCGGGCGCAAAAGAGCTCATCTGGTTCCCTGCGGAGGTTGACACTTCCATTCGACCCGGCTGGTTTTATCATAAAAAAGAGGATAAAAAAGTGCGTTCTCTGAAAAAGCTGATGAAAATTTACTACAGCTCTGTAGGTGCAAACGCCTCCCTCCTGCTCAACATCCCGCCGGACCGGCGCGGCCGGTTTGCCGAGCCTGATGTCAAACGGCTTCATGAGATTGGCGATACGCTGCGGCGCGCCTTCCGCGAAAACCTCGCGGTAGGGGCTACGGCGTCAGCCTCCTCCGAAGCGGACAGCGCACATACGGCACAGAAGGCTCTGAGCGAGGATAGCAGCGAATACTGGCGCGCGGCGGACGGTGCGGAGCAGGCGGAGATTATGGTTGATCTCGGCCGTCCCGTCACCTTTTCCAAAGTGGTGCTCGGCGAATACCTACCCTGCGGCCAACATATTGAGCATTTTACTGTCTATGTAGAAAAGCATGGAAGGTGGAAAAAGGCGTATGACGCCACCGTAGTCGGCCATAAGCGCATCTGCCTGCTGAAAAAGACGACCGCCCAGCGCATTCGCATTGCCATTGATGAATGCCGCACCTTCCCCACGCTGCGTCAGCTTGCCGTTTATTGAGCGTTCAGTGGCCAGCGGCCGCACAAATGCTTTGCGCCCTATGCAGCCTTGCATGGGGCGTTTTGATTGCCCGCATGCGCCCGGCCGCCTTGCGCCCAGTTTTGATCGATGCTATAATAGCCCAAAAACAGAATGGAGGATGAGGCGATTGGCCGATTCAAAATGCTTCCCCGCATGGGGCCCGTATGGCAAAAAATACATGGGTATTTCACGCATTGCCGATAACGCGCTGGTAAATGGTGTCCGCTTTGATTTCTGCACGGCTCCCGCCATTTTCGGTGGAGATATCCGTGTGCCGAACTGTACGCTGCCCTCCGGTTGCCACCCCTGGAGATGCAGCCCGGATTATTCGATTTTTACCTATCGCTATGATCTGGAGTGGAAGGATCGGGTTTATGCGGAGGTTTCCTATGTCCGGCTCGATGAGGAGAGCATTTTGATACGCACAGAGATTGTCAACCATTCTGAGCTGACGCAAAACTGCCTGATCAACTTTTTTGAGTCCATTGAGTACCCAGCCTCCAGCTATTGCAGGCTCACTCTGCCAGAGAAATGCGATTATAAAAAAGCGCTGGAATACGATATCTATTCGTATGCCGAGCCTCGCCCCTGGGATGAGCAGAATGCAGATGGCTATAAAAAAGGTGAATTTGCCGACAATCGCTTTGTGGGGGGCTTTGGCCTGGGGGACAGGGCAGGGAAGTGGCATATGCCCCACCGGTATCTCCCGCCCTTCGGCGCGGTTAAGGGCGATACGCTGGCCCTTACGATCCCATGTAAAAACGACTATGCGGATGCCCTCCTTGTCATCCGGTACCGGACGAGCGATATTTTGTATGAGCAGGGCAAAATGGTTGGCGTCAACCTGATCCCCGGGGAAAAAACCGCCTCCTTCCTACTCAATGGAAACGCTACCATAGCGCTCGCCCCCTCTGACGAGTTGCGTTTTGCCTCGATCAGCCTTGGCGCAGTCAACCGGGGGGATTACCCCATCGAGCTGAAGGCCCTGGGCACAGGGGCGGCGGAATTCGACTTTTTCTGCATTGTGGAGCAAAATGACGCTGCGCGGATTCGGGCGGAGATGACGCCCTTCCAATTTGTGCCGGAGATCACGACTGAGCAACACTCGGAGGGCGGCTATGTAACCCGCTGCACCTACCAGGATACAGACGGTGTGTTTACCCTGCGGACCTTTCAGGAAAACACGCGCTTGCGCGAGATTGAAACCGGCGCGCTGGAGGACTGCATGACGGCGCGGCTCTCCAACTCCGACCCTACGTTTGACGATGTAACAGAGAGCTTTACCGGCGCTTTCTCCCGCAAGCACAGCGATGAAGGCTTTTTTCATAACACCATTGTGCACACACTTTTTGTTGAGCCGGGAGCCTCCCATACGGAATACGCGGTGCTCTCTAAGGGCGATACCGTATACCAGAGCCCGGAAGCGTATGAGCGCATTTACCGGCAGCGGCTGCTGGAAGCGCCGCCGCTTCACTACAATAAGGCAGGCCGTCCATATGAGCGCAGCAATGAAATTTTGCGTGCCACTGTGCTCACAAATGCTGTTTACCCTATTTACAAGCACGGTGAATATATCGTCCACCACACGCCGGGCAAGCGGTGGGATTGCCTTTACACCTGGGATTCCGGCTTCATTGGCCTGGGAATGCTGGACTATGCTCCGCGTTTTGCTGCATACAGCCTGGAAACCTACCTCAGTGACGAAAAGAACCCGGACTACGCCTTCCTGCACCATGGCTCGCCGGTGCCGGTGCAGATGTATCTTTACCTTGAGATGCTCAAGCGTGCCAATGAAAAGCAGCCGCTTTTCGCGCTTTATCCGCGCGTCAAACTCTATTACGATTTTTTGGCCGGAAAAATCCGCGGCTCTACAACTGCGAAGCTGAAAAGCGGCCTGACCACCACCTATGATTATTTTTATTCCACCAGCGGTATGGATGATTACCCCGCGCAGGTTGCTATGATGCAGCGAGAGCTCCGCGATACCACAGCTCCCGTGATCTCTGCCTCACAGGTAATCCGCTGTGGCAAAATTTTGCGGATGGTCGCCTCCAAGCTCGGCAGGGAGGAAGACGTAAAAACCTACGATGCGGATATTGCCCGGCTGACAAAGGCGCTCTCCACTTATGCATGGGATGCGGAGAGCGGCTATTTCAGCTACGTATTGCACGACAGCGATTACCAGCCCACCGGCGAAATTCTGCGTACTTCCGACGGAGAGAATCTCAACAAGGGGCTCGACGGTATTTATCCCATCATTGCAGGTGCATGCAACGAGGAGCAGAAAAAGGCGATCCTCGCGCATCTGACCAACGAGAGGGAAATGCTCTCCCCCTACGGGATCAGCGCCGTGGATATGACGGCGGGCTACTTCATGGTCAATGGCTACTGGAACGGAAATGTCTGGTTCCCGCACCAGTGGCTCATCTGGAAAACGATGCTTGACTTGGGCGAGAGCGACTTCGCCTATGAGATTGCCCGGCGCGCGCTGGACATCTGGAAGCGAGAAGTGGATTATTCCTACTACACCTTTGAGATGGTGAGCGTTGTCACGGGGCGGGGCGGCTGGTTCCACAACTTTGGCGGGCTCTCCACCCCGATTGGCATGTGGGCGAACGCTTATTTCAAGGCGGGCACGCTCAACACGGGATTCGACACCTGGGTGGATTCCGTGCGTTTTAACAGCGACAACACGGAAATGACGGCCCAAATCACCTCCTTCACAGGCGGCGGCAAGTCCACTGTTCTCGCCGTGCTGGACGATGAGGAAAGCAAGCGGTACACCGCCACGCTGGACGGCGTACCGGTTCCGCTGCGCGAGCGGTTCAAGGGCACGATCGAGCTTACGCTTACACTGGCCGATCAGGCGGTTCACGAAATCAAAATTTTTTAAGGGAAAGCTAAAAAAATAACTCTTCCCGCTAAACGCCTTGGCCCGGGCAGCGCAGATTGCGCCGCCCGGGCCCTTTGTATTTTAGAGGGTATCCTTTCTCACCTCAACCGCTTCCCTGCCGTTTGTTTCCCGCCCTGCGGAGAAAGGCAGTCATGCGCTTGCCCGGCGGGTTGTGCAGAGCACATGCCATCCAGCATACAAAGCGGCGCACTCTTTCGCCGGGCAGTATCGCTGGAGATCTCCGGCTAATTCAACCCCGTTTCCCCTACGGATTGAAACAGCGCGCCCACGGCCGTGCGCAGGCCCAGATTTTCAACTTGGGCCAGCGCAGGGTCTTTCCGCAGGATTTTGCGCGCCGCCTGCTGCGCCCGCCCCAGTGCCTCCATGTCCGTAACCATGTTGGCAATCTTTAAAGCGGGCAGTCCGTGCTGGCGTGCGCCGAAGAAATCCCCCGGTCCGCGCAATTTGAGATCTGCGTCGGCAATCCGAAAGCCATCCGTCGTATCACACATGGTTTGCAGCCGCTGCCTTGCCTGCTCGTTTTCCGCATCGGAAATCAGAATGCAAGTAGAGGGATGTACACCGCGCCCCACCCGCCCGCGCAGCTGATGCAGCTGCGACAGGCCAAACCGTTCCGCGTTTTCAACCACCATCACGACGGCGTTCGGCACATCCACACCGACCTCCACTACTGTGGTGGAAACCAGCAGCTGAATCTCATTCGAGGCAAAGCGGCGCATGGTTTCCTCTTTTTCGCGTGGTTTCATGCGCCCATGCAAAAGGCCAAGGCGGTAGCCGCGAAACGGGCCGTTCTGCAGCCGCTGCGCATACTCCTGCGCAGCAGTCAACTCCGTTTCCCCCTCCTCTACCAGAGGGCAGACAATATAGGCCTGCAGGCCCTGATCGAGGTGCTTTTTCAGGTAGGTGTATACCCGCTGGTGGAGCGCGCTGCCCACTGCATAGGTTTTGATCTGTTGCCGCCCGGGCGGCAGCTCATCCAGGATCGAAACATCCAGATCGCCGTAAATCATCAGCGCCAGTGTGCGGGGAATCGGCGTGGCGGACATAACCAGCAGGTGCGGGTGATCGCCTTTATCCGCCAGAGCGGCGCGTTGGCGCACGCCGAAGCGGTGCTGCTCATCCGTCACCACCAGGCCGAGGCGGTGGAATATCACGTCGCTTTGGAGCAGCGCATGTGTGCCTACTGCCAAATCAACCTCCCCTAGCAAAAGCTTCCGTTTGATTTCGCGCTTTTGCGCCGTGCTAGTCGCCCCCGTTAAAAGCGCACAGCGGATTCCGGCAGGGCCCAGCAGCTTCTCCAGCGTGTGATAATGCTGCTCTGCAAGGATGCCTGTCGGCGCCATCATCGCGCATTGCAGGCCATTTTGGGCCGCTGTGTGGATCACTGCGGCCGCCACCGCCGTCTTGCCGGAGCCGACATCCCCCTGCAGCAGCCTGCTCATCGGCGTGGTGGAGCGCATATCGCGCAGGCACTCCGCCACAGCGCGGCGCTGCGCGCCGGTCGGCGCAAAGGGAAGCTGTGCAAAAAAAGCCTCGCTGTAATCCCACTCTGCCCGGAGGGCCGTTTGCGTGCGTGTGCGCGCTTTGAGCCGCATCAAGCCCAGCTGCAGCGTCAGCAGCTCCTCAAACACCAACCGCTCCCTGGCCCGCGCCAGTGCCTCATGATCCGCCGGGAAGTGGATATTCTCCACCGCAAAGCGCAGATGGCACAGCCCCTGCTCCTGCCGGAGTGCATCCGGCAGCGGATCCTGTAAGCAATCCCCGCACTGCTCCAGCGCTCGTGCAACACAAGTTTCAATCACACGGGAGGAGAGGCCCTCCGTTTGCGGATAAATCGGGCGGATACGCGCCCCCGTCTCCGCACGCTCCACTAGGGGCGACGCCATCTCACGGCGGCCAAACCGCCCGCCAACCCGGCCAAAGAAGAGATACTCTTCCCCCTCCTTGAGTCTGCCGGCAGCATAAGGGTTGTTAAAAAAAGTGATCTGCATCAGGCTGATGCCATCGGTTACCTCCGTTTTATAGAGCGTGAGCCCTTTGCGGATCAAATGCTTGGAAGGCGTGCGGGAAACAATCGCCTTCACACAGCACGGCTCGCCAAACGGCGCGCCGGCAATGGAAACAACCCTGCTCCAATCCTCATACGCCCTGGGGTAAAAATGAAGCAGGGCGTCGATGGAATCCACGCCGAGCCTGTGAAACAGCCCGGCGCGCTTTTCCCCCACGCCCTTGAGATAACGAAGATCCATCTCTGATTGGTTTGCCATGCACTGGTCTCCTATCCCGCAGTTATTCTACGGAAATAATGAAATAATAGACCGGCTGCCCACCGTTGACAATCGAGATATCCACATTGGAGCCATATTTTGCCGAAAGCATATTTTGCAGCTCCAGCGCCTGCTCCTCAGTTGCATCCGCACCGTAGAAAATAGTAATCAGGGAGCAGTCGCGCTTGTTATAGAGATGCTTGGTCACACGGTAAGCCACATGCAGCAGATCCTGCTCTACAACGGTAATCTTACCGTTTTCCATGCCTAGAATTTCGCCTTTGCGGATTTTCTCGCCATCCAGAGAGCTATCCCGCGCAGCAAAGGTGACAAGGCCCGTGCCCACGCGCTCAGCCGCCTTCATCATATTGACGTGATTTTCCTCCGCACTGAGCGATTCGTCAAAATTGAGCAGGGCGGTGATCCCCTGCGGGATCGTGCGCGTCTGCAAAACGCTGACGCCCCGATCCGCCAACGGGATGGTCTGCTCCGCCGCCATGATGATATTCTTATTATTCGGCAGCACAAACACATGCTCCGCCGGCGTTGCCAGCACCGCGCTGAGAATATCCTCCGTGCTAGGGTTCATTGTCTGCCCGCCGCTGACCACTTTATCGGCTCCAAGCTCCAAAAAGAGTTCCTTGAGCCCCTCGCCCGCCGCAACTGCAACAAAACCAAAGGGCTTCTCCGGTGCCTGGGGAGCCTCCTGCTCCGGCTGCGGCGCCGGCTGCTCCTGCGGGGAATCAAAACCGGCGCTCGTGTGCTGCTGGCGCATGTTGTCAATTTTAATATTGGTCAGCGGGCCATATTCCAGCGCCGCCTGAATCACATTGCCTGGCTCATTGGAATGCACATGCACCTTGATGATCGCATCGTCATCCACAACCACCACGCAATCCCCAATCGATTCCAGATACGCGCGCAGCCGCAGCGGATCCTTTGTGGAATGGGGTATTTTATTAATCAGGAATTCGGAGCAGTATCCAAACTTGATATTGCCATCCGCATTCGCAACAATCTCTTTCTTACTACCATGGTTCTGCGCGGTGATGGGCTGTGCATCCTCCGACGTGCTGCCGATGATGCCGCCGCCGTTAAAAACGCTGCGCATCCCCTCCAGAATCAGCACGAGGCCCTGGCCGCCTGCATCCACAACGCCCGCCTTTTTCAGCACGGGCAAAAGCTCCGGCGTGGTGGCAAGCGCCCTGGCGGCGCTATCGCATGCCTCGTTAAAAACAGCCACTACATCTGCACCGCTCTCAGCCGAGCGTTTCGCGCTTTCTGCCGCCAGGCGGACGACGGTGAGGATCGTCCCCTCCGTAGGCTTCATCACAGCGCTATACGCCATCTCCACCCCGCGCTGAAGCGCGCCGGAGAGAGCGGCAGCGTCAATCTCCCGGCAGCCCTTCAGGCCCTTGGAGATCCCCCGGAAGATCAGCGATAAAATCACGCCTGAATTGCCCCGCGCACCGCGCAGCAGCGCAGAGGCAACTGCCGCCGAAACCTCCCCCGCCCCGGCATCCTCCGGGAAGCGGGCAACCTCCCGCGCAGCAGCGCCAATGGTCATGGACATATTGGTGCCCGTGTCGCCATCCGGCACGGGGAAAACGTTAAGCGCGTCTACATCGCCACGATGGTTATTGATATGATGAGAGGCGGAGATGACCGCATCCCGAAGCATGCTGCCGGTTATCACTGTGTTTTACACTCCTTACGCTTCTTCGATCAATAGGCCCCTGCAGGGTGATCAGGATTTCATCCCATCCACATACACATTGACCTGACGCACCTCAAGGCCCGTCGCCTCCTCCACTGTGTAGCGCACCTTGTTGACGATGCTCTTAACGATGGCGGAAATATTCAGCCCGTAGGTGACGATGATGTGCAGGTCAATGACGAGGCCATCCCCCTCCTTGCGCACGGCAACCCCCTGATCCGGGAAGCTGCGGCGGCGGTTAAAAAAGGAGCGGATGCCCTGCCGGGCATTGCTGTTGGCCATGCCGACCACGCCAAAGCAAGATGACGCGGCGTTGCCCACCAGGCTGGAAAAATAGGATTCTGCGATTTCAATCGTGCCGAGATGATTCTCCATCCGGATCATCTGCTCAGCCCTCCCCTCCCTGCTGCACGCAAGGCATATTTGCACATGGCATTACATCCAGATATTATACATGATCTTTGGCAAAACGGCAATGGCTGAGGCGATAACTTAATGGATTGTTTACGATTAGCGCATCAAAAAGCACTCCTTGTGAGTGATATAGGCCGTCTTCTCTTCTCCCCTCCTGTGCGAACCTCATGTCATGTAATAGAATTGACAAAATAAATTTATTGTGTTAAAATAAATACAGAATCTATCATAAATACTTATTTTTTTATGATTTATATAAACTGTACAAGTATGTATGCACTAAGCAGTGAAATTCCCCTTTATTCTATTGATTCTGCAGCTCAGAAGGGCAGGCGATTCTATGGAAAAGCGGCTTTCCCGCTATGCGCATGGTTTAAAGGTTCTGTTCCTCTCCGCGCTTGCGGTGGCTTTCTTCGTCAAAACGCCGAACCGGTGGTCAGATCTCTTCTTCCTGCTGGCCTGGGTTGTTTTCGCTATTTTATCGGCTGCGGCTCTGGTGGATGGCATCCGCCTGGCGTATCAGGAGAAGCGCTGGCGCGCGTTTTTGCTCTGTCTGCTGTTGATTCTGATTACAGGCTTTTTCATGCTGAAGGCACAGGGGGATTATGACCTCCGGCAGATCGTCTCTGAGTTCCAAAAAAACGTGCAGTGACCCCTGTGCTGTACCGGCTCGCCGGCACACAGGAGGAATTTTATCAATTCTATGCTTCCATGAACGCCTACCAGATGCAGCAGAAGGAGAACGGGTTCGCCATCCTCGCCTATGCAGAAGGGTTTGACGAAGCAAAGGCACTGCGCTCCTGCACGCCGGTCGTCTTCACCTTCTACACCATCAATGGAAACCTCTATTTCAGCGCGGCACTCCAGTAAGCAGGGCGAACCTATGCCGCCCAAAAGCACGAAGGCCAGCGATCCTTTGGGAATCGCTGGCCTTTTTATATTCCGTCATTCATTTTAAAAGAGATGCAAGCCCGATCCGGATGTGCAGATAAGGTACAATAAGTTTCGCAAAAATAAAAGAGACACGGTTTGCAGAACTCTGGTAGAATGAAGTTGCAACATACCATTCTGAAAGGAGACAGCAAACCATGTCTGAGAAGATTGTACAACTAAACGAGGCCGTAATC
>CASDTH010000003.1 GCA_949283655.1 uncultured bacterium | reverse complement strand
TTCTCCCCCAAAGGGGTTAAGGTAACGCCGTTTGTGTGCGTATTCAGTTTTTAACACATTCCCTGTCTATCCGCTGTCCGCAAAACCATTGATTTTATTAGCTTTTTGCCGCTATCGCTATCACACCTCATTATTCGACCGTCCGGGGTTCAACCGGCTGGTGCAGGACGCGACCGACCACAAGATCAATTTGGTACTAACCAAAGACCTCAGCAGGTTAGGCCGTGATTACATCGAGGCTGGCAAATATACCGACTTCATTTTTCCGTCCCTTGGGTGCCGCTTTATTGCCCTCAATGACGGAGTAGACACCATCCGCAAGAACAATGAGATGCTGGTCATTCTGAAAAATGTCATGAACGACCTTTATGCGCGGGACACCAGCAACAAAATCAAGGCGGTGAAGCTGTCCACCTTCAAGGCCGGGAAATATGTGGGCTGCTATGCGCCTCTCGGCTACCGGAAGAGCGCGGCGGACAAGCACATCTTGGAGATCGACCCGGTGACCGCTCCGGTGGTGCGGCGCATCTTCGATCTGAGGTTGCAGGGGTACGGCTTCCGCAAGATCGCCCTGTAACTGAACGCCGAAAAAGTCCCCTCGCCCAGAAGCTTCTACTACATGGCTGAGGGGCGGGAGAACCGAAGGGGTGAGACAGAGTGCTGGAACGATGTGACGGTGAAAACCATCCTCCGCAATGAGGTCTATCTCGGCCACATGGTACAGAACAAGACGGGCACAGTCTCCTACAAAAACCACAAGCAGGTCAGCAAGCCGGAAAGCGAGTGGATTCGGGTGGAGAACACCCACGAGCCGCTGATTTCTCAGGATGTGTGGGACGCGGTGCAGCGGATGGACAACCACCCGTCCAGAGGGCGCAGCGGCAAGAGCGGCAGCGTTTCTCTGTTTGCCGGTCTGCTGCGGTGCATGGACTGCGGGGCCTCCATGCGGTATATGCGGGATTACCGGAAGAAAACCAGCGGCAAGGAGCCGGAGTACAAGGCGTATGTCTGCAACCGGTACGCTTCGGGCGGCAAAGACGCCTGTTCTTCCCATTACATCAACCAGAAAGCATTGGCTCATGTGGTGCTGCTGGACATCCGCAGCAAGTCGATGTGGGCGCAGTTTGGCCGGGCTGAGATTCGGGAAAAACTTCTGGCGCAGAAGGAGTCCGCTGGCCGCGAGAAAACGAAAACGCTCCAAGCGGAGCTGAGCGCCATCGACCGGCGGCTGCCGGAGCTTGACCGGCTGGTACAATCCGCCTACGAGGACAAGGTGCTGGGCAAAATCCCGGAAAACCTCTGCGTCCAGCTTCTCAACGGCTATGAGGCCGAGCGCAAGGCCAAGCAGGAGCGCCGCCGGGAGCTGACGGAGCAGCTTGCCGCCAGCCGGGAGAACGAGCAGTCTGTGGACGCATGGCTGGACATGGTGCAGGATTATTACAATCTGGAAGAGCTTGACCGGCCTACGCTGGTGCGGCTCATCCAGAAAATTGAGGTCGGCGAGAAGCGCATGGTGGACGGTCACGAGGAACGGGACTTCAATATCTACTACAATTTCATCGGGCATATCGACTTATGAGGCTGTCATGCTTTATGCGAAGTGAACTAACGACTACTACGCCAAGGATACCAGCAAGAAAATCCGGGCAGTGGTTAAGATGCGGGGCGAAGCCGGGGAGCATATCGCCAGCAATCCGCCTTATGGGTACATAAAAGACCCGCAGGACAAAAAGAAATGGATTGTAGACGAAGAAGCGGCAAAGGTGGTGCAGCGTATCTTCAACCTCTGCATTGCCGGAAAAGGCCCCATGCAGATTGCAAAAACCCTCACAGCCGACAGGGTGCTGACCGTCACCGCCTATCACGCCAGGCAAAAGGGCTGGGCTATGCCGGAGAACCTATACCGTTGGAATACCAACGCCGTGCTTAGAATTTTGGAGCGGCGGGAGTACACGGGCTGTACCGTGAACTTCAAGACCTATACCAAGTCCCTGAAATTCAAAAAGCGGATGGAAAACCCGGTTGAGAACCAGCGCATTTTTGAGGATACCCAGCCCGCCATCATTGATAAGGGACAGTGGGAACGGGTACAGGAACTTCGGAAGAACAAACGCAGGCCGACAAAAACAGGAAGAACCAGCATTTTCTCCGGCCTGCTCTACTGCGCCGACTGCGGGGCCAAGCTGTATTTCTGCACCTGCAATACCTACAAAGACGACAGCCAGAATCATTTTGTCTGCTCCAATTACAAGAGCAACACCGGCTCCTGCAAAATCCACTATATCCGGGAACAGGTGCTTTACCGGATTGTGCTGGAAACCATACGGCAGACATTGAGTTATGTCCGTATGTTCCGGAAGGATTTCAAGCTGGAAATGCTGGCGCAGGACGAGGAAAGCCGCAAGGCCGAACTGGCAGAAAAACAGAAAGCCCTCTCCGGGGCGAAAAAACGGATGGAGGACTTGGACCGGATTATCCAGCATATCTATGAGGACAATGTGCTGGGCAAGCTGTCTGACAGCCGGTACCTAAAATTATCCCGCCAATATGAGAAGGAGCAGGCAGAGATTGAGCAGCTTGCCGCCGTACTGGAACGGGAAATTGAAACACAGGCCGGGCAGGTTTCCAATGTAAACGAGTTTCTGAAGCTGGTGGACAAGTACCTGGATATTCCGGAACTCGACGCCGCCATCCTCAATGAGCTTGTGAGCAGGATCGTGGTACACAGTCCGGTAAGGGAGAACGGAAGGAAGCAGGTGCAAATTGACCTGTATTTCACCTATGTGGGGCAAATCCGCATCCCTTTGAAGATTGGAAGGGAGTCCCTAAACGAATCGGAACCGGCGTGACCTGACACGCCGGTTCCTACCAAAATTCTTTTTACTTCCTTATGGGACGCTGCCGAAAGCTGGGGAGTTTTGTTTCTCCCGGCCCGCGTGAACAGAAGGGAAAACACGGCTTTCGGTATTTTTCTGCTTGCCTTTTTTCCCCGAATCAGGTACAATGGGTACGAACATAAGTTCGGGTTGCTCGTATGTGAGGGGGGAGTGATGTGCCGCAGAGTAAGGAGGAGATCGTCCGCTACGTCAACGATTGGATCGCCCGCATGAAGCAGAGAAAGCAGGCGGGGGCGAGCGATGCCTCCGCGTTTGCAGAGGTGACGCTGGAGGAGGAAGTGCAGGCTCCTGTTGAGGCATCTTCCGCTGAGCCGGTTTTTCCCCCTGATCCACAGGAGCGGGCGCTGCGCGAGCGTTTCCGGGAGATGCGCCGTCTCTCCCACGGGCAATGGTTCGCCGGGAATCCATACAGCAGCCGCCTACAAACGGAGCTGTTTTATAAGCAGGCAAAGCTCATGGCGGATATGGAGGATGATTATGAGGGGCAAGCCCTGTTTTCTATGTATTTTCCCGATTATCAATCGATGGGCTATGAGCAGCTGCGCACCTATTTCACCTGGCGCAGTAAGGTTCGCAGGGGCGTTGTGGAGAAAACATCCTTCTCCTATGTGTTCGTCTATCTTTATGAGCTGATCAATCACATCGGCGTGCGGGACTGCGAGGAGGGCTTCCGGAGGCTGATGGCGCTCTGGGAGGCTTACCGCCCGTTTGAGCCGAAGCTTGATCAGTATCTGTCGGAGTGGATCGGGGATTATTATGTTGTCAACAATTTTTCTCGCCCATTTGAGGCTTTGCTGCTGGAATATCCGCTGTTGCAATCGTTTTATCCCACTGGGGAGAAGGCCGGAGAGGACGCCTTTGCGCGCTATTATGAGCCGTTTGTGCCCGACTTCTGCCGTAAAACGAATTTTTGGACGGAGGAGACCCGCCCGGCGCTGCACGGCTGCTTTAATGCCGTGATGGAGGCGGTGGAGCGGCAGCTGAGCACGGTGGGGCTTACATTTGAGGATTTGCTGTTTGTGGAGTGCAAAGGCCACCCCTGGCGGCCTTTTCACAGTGCGCTCTATCACGTGGATTTTGCAAAAACGCCGGCAGGCAAAACGGTGGTGCTGCCAGCGGGCGGCATTTATTGCTTTGATGGCGAGCGGTGGAATCTCCAGCTCAACCGGCTCAGCCGGGCCAGCGGCCGCGAGATGCTGCGCTATGTTGCACGGCGGATTGAGCAGTTTTACCGCAAAGCCACCGGCTTTCGTTATTCCATCAAGGTGAATCGGGAGAAGCTGGCCTCCCCGGAGCTTGCGCGCTTCCCGGGTGGTGACGAGGGCTTTTTCACCTGTGTTGACGCGGCGATCGCCGCTTACTACCGGGCCTCCAACCGCAAAACGGTCACAGTGGATCCGCAGAAGCTGGAGCAAATCCGCGCGCGGGCGCAGCTCACGCAGGAAAAGCTGCTGGCAATCCCGCAGGAGCCGGAAGAAGCCGCCCCCTGTGCAATGGCCAATTCGAGTTCGGATGGAAGCAAAGCGAAAGCGCATGAGGAGGCTTCGCCTGCCCTGCTGGGCGCCTCTACCCAACCGCCGGGGGAAGCCGGGCCTTGGGAGCGGTTTGCTGCCGCCCTGAGCGCGGAGGAGAGCGCGGCGCTTAGGCTGCTGCTGCGCGGCGCTTCCGGCGCGGAGCTGGCCGGTTATGCTAGGCAAAGGCATATCATGCTGGAGGTGCTTTGGGATGGCATCAACGATAAGGCGGTCGATACTGTGGAGGATACGATTTTGGAAAGTGCCGGCGTGCCGCAGGTTTTTCCGGATTATCAAGATGAATTAGAGAGTGTGATGTTCAAATGAAGCAGAGTAATCCCCCAAAGCGGATCACCAGCACGATCCTCAACGCGCTCAAGGGCGGCGTGGTGCCGCGGGTGGGGCTGGAATATATCGCCGTCGGCCGCGGGCGGGAGATCGACGCGCTTTTAAACGATATTGATATCATCGCAGATGGCGGCGCAGCTTTTCGCTTTATCGTCGGAAAATATGGCAGCGGAAAGAGCTTTCTGCTCCAGACCATTCGCAATTATGCCACAGAGCGGGGCTTTGTGGTGGTGGATGCCGATCTGTCGCCCGAGCGGCGCTTCACCGGCACACGGGGGCAGGGGCTTGCCACTTTTAAAGAGCTCATGAAAAATATGTCCACCAAAACAAAGCCGGATGGCGGTGCGCTGCCGCTGATTCTGGAACGGTGGATTTCCGGCATTCAGTCTGCCGTTGCAGCGCAGGGCATTTCCCCTGAGGATGCGCGCTTTGCACAGCTGGTGGAGCAGGAGGTTTACCGGGTGACGGGCAGCCTGGAGGGGATGGTCAACGGGTTTGAGTTTGCTAAGGCCATCCTGCTGTATCATAAAGCCTATCTCAATGGGGATGATGTGCTACGCTCCAATGTGCTCAGGTGGTTCCGCGGCGAATACCAGACCAAAACGGAGGCAAAGCGCGAGCTGGGCATCGGGTTTATCGTCACAGATGATACGTGGTATGATTTTTTGAAGCTCTTTGCTGCGTTTATGGTGCATGCGGGCTACCGGGGGATGCTTGTCATTGTGGATGAGCTGGTCAACCTTTTTAAAATTCCGCACGCCGCAACCCGCCAGAGCAATTATGAAAAAATCCTCACCATGTATAACGATGTTTTGCAGGGCAAGGCACAGTACATCGGCTTTTTGATCGGCGGGACGCCACAGTGCATTGAGGATAAATACAAGGGCGTGTTCAGCTATGAGGCGCTGCGCTCCCGGTTGTCGGAGGGCCGGTTCACAGCGGACGGTGTGAAGGATATGCTTTCCCCGATCATCCGGCTGGATATGCTCACCTATGAAGAGATGTTTGTGCTTATTGAAAAGCTCTCGCAGATGCATGGGCAGCTGTTCGGCTATGAGCCAAAGCTGGCGCAGGGGGAGCTGGTCGCCTTTTTGAATGTGGAGTATAACCGGGTCGGCGCGGATACGCACATCACGCCGCGTGAGATCATCCGGGATTTTATTGAGTTTCTCAACATCCTATATCAAAACCCTTCTAGCACCGCGCAGGAAATTTTGGAGGGTAGCGGCTTTATGCTGCCGGTTGATGCGGCGCAGGAGGATGTATTTCTAGAATTTGAGCTGTAATCGAGGGGGCCAGCCCTGTGGAAAACATGTTTGACCGGCTCGCACCGTATATTCAGGATTATATCTATGCAAATAACTGGCAGGAGCTGCGGGAGATTCAGGTGGAGGCCTGCCGTATTGTTTTCGACACGGAGGATCACCTGCTGCTCTCCTCTGGCACCGCCTCCGGCAAAACGGAGGCAGCATTTTTGCCTGTGCTGACCGAGCTTTACCACAAGCCTTCCCACTCCGTGGGGGTGCTGTATATCAGCCCGCTCAAGGCGCTGATCAACGATCAGTTCAAGCGGCTGGATGAGCTGCTGCTGGAATCGGAGCTCCCGGTGTGCAAATGGCATGGGGATGCCTCGCAGGCGGAAAAAAACCGGCTGCTTAAACACCCGCAGGGCGTTTTGCAGATTACGCCCGAATCTCTGGAATCCCTGCTGATCCGCAAGCGCGGCGCGTGCGTGAAACTGTTTTGTGATTTACGCTTCGTCATCATTGACGAGGTGCATTATTTCATGCGTGATGTGCGCGGCGTGCAGGTGCTGTGCCTGCTGGAGCGGTTGGAGCGCCTGGCGGGCGTTCGGCCGAGGCGCATCGGGCTCTCGGCCACGCTGGGTGACCTCTCTGCCGCGCAAAGCTGGCTGAGCTCCGGCACAGGCCGCTGCTGTGCCGCACCGGTCTGTAAGGCGGAGAAGCAGAAAATCCGGCTGCTGGTGCAGCGCTTTCAGCGGGCGGATCAGACCACGCCGGAGGGTGCACTGGATGCAGGCGAGGCCGCGCACTACGATTACCTCTACCGCATGACGTTGGACCGCAAGACCATCCTTTTCACCAATTCGCGGGAGGAGACGGAGCTCGTTATAGCCCACCTGCGGCAGCTCGCGCTGAAAAATAAAACCCCCGATGTCTACCGGGTGCATCATGGGAATATTTCCGCTGTCCTGCGCGAGCAGGCAGAGGATGAGATGAAAGCGGGGGAGGAAAAGCTCGTCACCGGTGCAACCGTCACGCTGGAGCTTGGCATTGATATCGGCTCGCTTGATCAGGTCGTGCAGGTTGGCACGCCGGCAACGGTTTCCAGCTTTGCCCAGAGGCTAGGGCGCTGCGGCAGGCGTGGGCAGGTGCCGCAAATTTTGTTTACGTTTCTCGACGATGTCCACACCACGGCGGCGGATACGCTTGGCCCAATCAACTGGAGCTTTCTTCGTATGATCGCGATCATCGAGCTGTATACAAAGCAGAATTGGGTGGAGCCTCTCGCCTCGGGCCGTTACCCTTATGCCATGCTGTATCATCAGACGATGAGCTATCTCTTGTCGGTGGGGGAGGCGAGTGTGCGGGAATTGGAGGCGGGCGTGCTCGCCCTGTCCAGCTTCCGGCAGATTTCGCAGGAGGATTACCGAATGCTGCTGCACCATCTGCTTCAAATCGATCACCTGCAAAAAGTGGAGGGCGGCGGCTTGATGATTGGCCGCGCAGGGGAACGGATTGTCAACGACTACCATTTCCTTGCGGTGTTTCAGGTGCCGGAATATTACCTCGTGAAGGATGAAAACCGAGCCATTGGCACTGTGGATAAAATTTACCCGCAGGGCACACGCTTTGCCCTCGCCGGGAGGACGTGGGAGACGCTGGAGGTCAACCGGCAGGCCAAGGTGCTCTTTGTCAAGCTGGTGCCGGGCGTTTCCACTGTGGATTGGGATGTGGATTTTCAAACAGATCTGCACACAGTGCTTGTGCAGAAGATGCGGCAGATTTTGGTGTGTTCGGATCAATATCCCTATCTGAGCGATTCCTGCTGCGAGCGGCTGGAAGAGATCCGCTACCTGGCGCGTAATTCCGGCATTCTGACAAATGTGATCACCCAGCTGTCGGAGAATAAATTTGCCATTTTCCCATGGGTGGGCACGCGGCAGCTGTTTACCTTGCACTTCCTGCTGCGTGCGCACGGGTTTCAAAGCAAGATTTTGTGGCGGACCTGTGTATATCTGGAAGTCACCTTCCGCAGCAAAGCGCCGGATGCGAAAATGCAGCTTGAAAATGCGCTGCGGGAGCTGGCCCAATGGGAGGGTGAGATGGATTTAAGCGGGCTGCCACTACCGGAAAAAGTGCAGATCGAGCACAAATATAATGAATTTATCCCGCTGGATTTGCTGCGCAAGGAGTTTATTTTTGATTTTTTAGAGCCAGACGGGCTGCGGGAGGCGCTTTCGGCTGCCTGTGCTTTTCCAGACAGCTCCGGCGATGCACACAATGAAGCGGAATAGATAAATGTTTGTATATGAGTCATGGCCACCTCTAAAAGAGGTGGCCATGACTGACCGTTGACAGATTCGTCCCGATTTGTTGCGTTACCGATTGTCAATCCAATATCTTCTAATTAAGATAGGATCTTCTTCAAAGGAGACGATATTTTCGAGCCTTCCGCCACATTTTTCAATCACTCTTATTGACCCGGTATTGGATTCATGGACGCCCACTAAAACCCTTCGTATATGTCTCTTTTTTGCTTCTTCAAGCAGGCATTTTTCTATCTGCGTCGCATACCCTTTTTTTCGTTCAGAGGGTCTTACCCCATATCCGGTATGTCCCCATGAATGAAGGCCGTCCTCTGTTAAATAGTGACGAAGGCTGCCAGCCCCTATTAAATTATCATTTTCATCAATCGCAAAATAAGAAGTAGAAGAAGCAAATTTTTTATCAACAATACCATGCTCAATATCGTTTAACATTCTTATAAACTGTGCAAATTCTGCAATCGTCTGAAATGGCCTCTCTAAAAACCATGGCGCAATTTGCGTATTGCTGTTAATCCATTCTTCCATCATTTCATTATATTGCTCAAAATACATTAAATCAGGCTTAACCAAATATATTTTCAAAATCATTCCCACCTGTATCAGCAAATCTATATTGCTATTTTCGATTCCGTTTTCTTTTCATCAGCAATTCAGCCATAGTTGTTTGGGCTGGTGTTCTCTTCAAGCATTATTCCCTTCGTACATGCTTGCATGATATGGCGATTTACTCTCTTATAAAGGCGGTATCCGTCGCTGAAATTCCATTTTCCTCAGATACATATCGTTCTACTTTCATATGTAAATCATATTTTTCCCTGAGATTAGAAATTTTTTCCATCATGGGTGAGGCATGATGAGCATCCAACGAATGTTGATCTACCCAACTATCAATGAGCAACACTGTTTCTTCATCATCAATCGGAAAGAAATATTCATATCTGATATTCCCTTCTTCGGCACGGATGTCATTCACAGTACCACTTGAAATCATTTCTTCTGCAAATCTTTTTGCGTTTCCTTTTTTTCCTTTGTAATAGATGTTAATTGTAATAGCCATTTGGTTTTCTCCAATCTCCGTTTCTCTGTCTTTCATTTTACCACAATTCCGAGAGCGTGGAAATAGGGGATTTTCCGGGCTGATTTCCTACTGTTCGGATATGCGTCACGTCTATTCCGGCTCCCGTTATGCCTCGCCGGCAGGTTCTACGGAGTTTTTTAGAATTTGAACAGGACAGCCGGCAGAGAGGACAAAGCTGCCGGCCCATCGCCCGGCTATGAGGTGGTCGCCGCCGTCCGCTTTCATTCGCCTTTTTCAGGGGGACCTTATACAGCCGGAGCAAAAATGCGCATCAGAAAGGCTGCGCTTGCTTCCTCCTGTTCCTTCAGCAATGTTTTGTCTCCTTCCGCGCCGTGCCCGCATCAAACTTCCGTTTCAGCTTTTCCAATGCTTTTTTTTCAATGCGGGATACATACGATCGGGAGATATCCAGCCGGCTTGCCACTTCGCGCTGTGTTAAGGGAATATCGTTTGCCAATCCATATCGCAGCACAATGATCATTCGCTCGCGCGGATCGGTCAATTCGCTGACATATCGACGCAGCTGTTCGCTTTTTAGCTTGATATCCAGATCGTCGGCAATTGTATCATTTGTATAAATAATGTCGGAGAGCGTCAGAGGGTTCCCTTCGCTGTCAATATCGATCGGATCGCTCATGGAGACATCCTGGGCAGTCTTTTTTTGGCTGCGGAAATACATGAGAATTTCGTTTTCGATACACCTTGCTGCGTAAGTTGCGAGGCGGGTGCCCTTTTCGGCATTGAAGGTGCGAATTCCTTTGATCAGGCCAATGGTGCCGATGGAGATCAGATCCTCCTGATCAGCAAAGCTGGCATAATATTTTTTGATGATATGCGCCACCAGCCGGAGGTTGTGCTCAATGAGAAGATCTGCGGCCGCTGCATCGCCGTTTTTCATTCGAGCGAGACATTCCCGCTCCTTGGCTGCGCTGAGAGGGGGAGGGAAAGAGCTGGCAGAGCTTAAATGGAGCGTGAAATAGAGCAGGCGCGATAGAATCTGGCCCAACAGTGCAGCAAACATGATACCCCACCCTTCCGGATGATCAGGATATTATCAGCTTATGTGGGCGCTGTGCGGTTTGTGCACGTCCGCTTCAAAAAAGGTGCGAGATTGCGAGAGGCTCAAAAAAGCAGTTCATTTTGTAAAATGAATTGATTTTTGTCTCTTTAAAATGTACAATAAATGCGATTTTTATCGAAATAAAAGAGGGATTGGTATGAGCAAAATTAAAAACGAAACCGGATTAAAAAGCCCCTTGAGCCGTTACGCGTTTGGCAGGATCAGGGAGCAGCTGGAGCACCGCGCAATGTGGCTGGCGGTTTTGTCTGACGAAGCAGAAAAGCACGGTCTGCCGATGGAGGAGTATGCCGGCGACGCGATTAGGCGTTGCGGATGCATTCAAGGCAAAGCGCTTTCTGGGGGATCAGAGGATTTTCGTGTGCTAAAGAAAAATCTGTTCGGCTATTTCGCACGCAAGGTTTTTGAAATGGATATCATTGAGTGCACGCACGATACGCTTTCGATTGATTTCCACTATTGTCCGCTTGTCAAAGCATGGCAGAAAATGGGCTATGATGATGAGAAAATTAAAAAGCTCTGCGATTGCGCCATGTGTGGCGACCGGGGCATCATCTCTCAGTTTGGAGGCCGGCTCAACCTGGAACAAACGATTGCAGAGGGTTGCGACTGCTGCAAAATAAGGTTTGTCCGCGATGAAAATGCGGGGAAGGGAGCAAGCCATGCAGAATAGTAACATCCTGCCCAGAGGAAAAATCATCCAATATTTCCTTGCAGATATCGCCAAGGGCCTGTTTAACGGTATGATCGGTAACTACCTGCTTTATTTTTACCAGCCCTCGGAGGCGTCAGGGCTGCCGAATTTGCTGCCGTCCAATAAGATTTTGGGGTTCATCACCATTATGGCCCTGATTACGGGCGTGAGCAAGGTGGTTGACGCCGTTACAGATCCGCTCGTGGCAGATTGGTCCGATAAATGCACAAGCAAATGGGGCAGGCGCATGCCTTTTTTGAGGGCCTCTGCCATTCCCTATGCGGTGTGCGTACTTCTGATTTTCTTCGCCCCATTTGCTGCGGGGAGCGTTTTAAACGCTGTTTGGGTGGGCTTTTTTATTGTGATGTATTATGTTGCCTATACCTTATATTTTATCCCACAGCGCGCCCTGATCCCCGAAATCATTCCCGATCCGAAAATGCGTGTCGGGTACTACGCGATCAGCACGGTTTTCTTTATGGGCTCGAGCGCAGTTATGTATGCGGCCACGTTGTTCGTCAACCTTTTCAAAAACGCCGGCTTTTCTCCGCTTTGGTCCTGGAGGCTCGTGTTCCTGATTTTTGCTGTTGTGGGGCTTATCTGCCTTCTTGCAAGTGCGTTCGCCTTTAATGAAAAAAAATATTTGCAGCACACCAGCATCCCCTCGGACCCTTTTATTCAGTCCTTTAAATCTGTTTTCAAAAACAAGAATTTTGTTATATTCACCATCGGGGATCTTGCAAGCTATATCTCCATGGCGTTTTTCCAGACGACGATGATTTATTATATCGTTGATCTGATACGGATCCCGGAGTCCCAGGCCTTTTTCGTTATGCTTGCTGCGATCGTGACCGCCATTGCCTGCTTTCCCCTCATTCTTCACATTAGCAGGAAATATAATAAGCGCATCCTGCTGATCATCGCCTCCTTCCTATTCACGGCGCTATTTTTCCTAATCTATTTTGGCGACAGCATTGTAAGCCTGATGCCTGGCCGCGAGCTGCTTTTGGGCATTTTGATGGGTATCGCGGTTGCCTATCCTTTTGCCGCAATCAATGTTTTGCCCCAGGCGGTTGTTTCGGATATCATTCAGGCGGACAGCCTCCAGAACGGTGTCAACAGGGAAGGCATTTTCTCTGCGTCAAAATCCTTTATTGAAAAAATAGGCTATGCAATTGCAATGGTCATTGTGTCCAGCGTGCTGGCCATAGGTGCGGCTCCCGGCGAAACCGTTACGCTTCAGGGCATCAAATTAACTGGGTTGTTTGCTTCGGGCTTCAGCCTGGTATCTGCGATTTTCTTTGTGATATATGATGATAAAAAAGTGATGAGCATCATCAAAAAATACAGGCAGGAGCAGCCGGGCGATAAGAATTGAGCTCGCCACGTAATGAATGCTGTAACGGAGGTTTATCATGTTTATCAAAGCGATCACGGCGGCGAAGAAAAGGACAGTGTCTGACCAGCCCAACGTTGGCGCGGATAGCGTCCATCTGCGGGAGTATGTGCGAAAACTGCAAAAAATGATCCGCTGCCAAACTGTATACAGGGAAGACAACAGAAACGACGCCCAATATAAAATGTTCTATGAAACGATTGAGCAGGAGTTTCCGCTTCTTCATCAAAAGGGCAAAAAAATCCCCCTTGAGCGCTGCCTTTTGTTTCAAATAGAGGGCAAAAGCGATAAAAACATTTTGATTATGAGCCACCACGACGTGGTGGAGGCTTCGGAAAACTGGAAATACCCCCCGTTTGCTGCAGAGATACACGATGGTAAGCTGTTCGGGCGCGGCGTGGTGGATACCAAAACGCCCCTTTTTGCTGAGATGCAGGCAGTAGAGGAGCTGCTGGGTGAAAACGTGGAGTTCCCCTGCAATATCTATATCGCTTCCTCTGCCAATGAGGAAACAAGCGGGGATGGCATGCTGAATGCGCTGGCCTATTTCGAGGCAAACAACATCCATTTCGAAACGGTGCTCGATGAGGGCGGGGCGATTGTGGATGGGATGGTGCCCACGGTCAAGCGCCGCTGCGCCATGATAGCGGTGCATGAAAAAGGCAGGCACGCGTACCGCTGCATTGCTACAAAGGATACGAGTGCAGATGGAGGTCATTCCGGCCTTACCGGCAAAAGCGACAATCCGCTTGTGCGCATGTGCCGGTTTATTTGCGAGGCCGAAAATATCAAATACATCCGGCGGTTTTATCCCGAGGTGGAGGCTACCTTTTTAGAGACAATGCCCTATATGAGCTACCCCCTGCGGTGCATCTTCACAAGCTGGAAGCTTTTTCGCGGGCCGATGCTTAAAATCCTGCCGAAGGTAAACGCTCAGGTCGGGGCCATGCTGGGCACGACTGTATCCTTTAACAAAATTGAAACGGTGGATGGCAAGGGCCATGTCCAATCTAAGCAGGTGCAGGCCACGGCATTCTTCCGCTGCGTAAGGGAAGAGGATCTTCAAAAGGATGTGGAGGCGTTTAAAAGAGTCGCCGCAAAATACGGGATCACCGTTGAGCTGGAAAGCGCAGATTATTGCAGGCCCGCTGATTTTCAGTGCGCGTCGTTTGAATATCTGCGCAGCGTTATTCATGAAATTTTCCCCTCCGTTGTCGCTGCTCCCTTCCTCTTGACGGCGGGCACGGACGCCCGCAGGTTAAGCGGCGTCGCGGATAACATTTACCGCTTCGCGCCCATCAGCCTTTCCAAAGAGCAGTTTGCGACAGTCCACAGCGACAATGAAAACCTTGACATTGCTTCGGTCGGAGAATGCGTCAACTTTTATAAAAAATATATCACCGGCCTTACTTTTTCAAAATAAAACTGTGCCCGCCAAAAGCATCCGCTTCTGGCGGGCGCTTTTGGCGGGCAGAGGCAGGCAAAACGGGGGCCGCCAGCGGAGCATTATGTTTTCCAACAAAATTGGGCGAATTGTTGTTCAATAAACTGTTGACAGGCCATAAGCCAGGTGATAAGATAAAATTGTCTTTCGAGACAAATTATATGGAGCCGTTTTTCCAATATCTGTGTGCCTTGTGTGAAAAATACGAGCGGCACCGCAGCTGCGGAGGGTGATGACCGTGCTGTGGCGCATGCCGGTAAAAGGGCGTTGCGAACCCTGCTTTCCTAAGCGGCTCCGAGAGAAGAAAAAGGTGATGGAAATGAGCAAAACCAAACGGTACCTCAGCATACTGCTTAGCCTTGTGCTGCTGTGTACCACTGTTATTCCCATGTCCGTCTTTGCAGCGGATGAGGGCGCTTATCCGTTGGAAATTTATGAAAACGGGGTTTTAGTTTCCGAGAATGGAGATAATCCGCTGCACATTAAAGAAACGGAGCAGAAGCAGCTGACTGTAAAATATGAAGGCAGCGACACCATTCCGGAGGGCACAAAGGTTGTTTGGAGCTCCCCAACGCCATATCTGGTCTATGTAGATGAGAATGGCGTCATTACGGGGCGTGACAGCTCCAAGGGCGCGATTCTGCGCGTTTGGGTGGATACCAACATCGCCTCCCTTTGGCTCATCGGCCCCAGCCTGGCTGAGACAATCTACGGCTGGTTTGATGAGAATGAGATCGACAGTATGGACACTGAGGGGATCGTTGATATTCTCGAGGTGGGCCTTGAGCCGATTTTGGGCGAGGATATGACCGCAAGCCTGGTCAACTCTTTGCGGAATACGCTGAACAGCATCAATGTGGAGATCCGCGCCGCCCTTGTGGACGAAGCGACGGGTGAGGAGATTGCTTATAACTCGACACACGTTGTCTGTGACAAAAGTGATAAGATGACTGCCGAGTTCATCCCGAACGGTACCTATATCACCAACCATGATGCCGTTCCTGCGCAGGTTGAAGCTGGTTACGAGATGGATATGGAAGGCATCACCACGCCGCTTCGCCTGAAAATGGACGTTAACTGGAAGGTGACGGAAAAGGTTCTGGGCCTTGATGTCCCAACGAGTAAAGCTACGATTGATGAAAATGGCCATATTGTCTTCAATCAGCCCGGCACAGTGAAGATCACTGCCACACCGGATACGGAGGGCCTTTACAACAAGCTGACAGAGCTGATTAATACAGCAGGCAGCCTTGCGGATGCAGCCGATTTGATCGGCAGTGTGCTGAAGGATGTCTTCGGTATGACGGTCGCCCCTGGTGTGATCGATGTGCTGGTAAGCACAATCAAGGGGATTGTTGAGGCCAGCGGTACAGATGAAGCAGAAGCGCTTAAGCAGATCATTTCCACTGTCAGCGACTGGATTCTTGGCGTTACCATCAACGATTCCGTCACTGTGCAGATAGTAGAGCAGCTCGATGTAACAAGCTTTACCATCTGGGGCGATCTCAAAAACATGTCCGCCTTTGGCGGCAACCGCTTGGTGAGCATCACGGATATTCAGCCTGAGGGTGCCGTTGTAAAGCCGGAAGATGTCACATGGACTTCCAGCAATGAAGAGATCGCCATAGCGGACAATACCGGTAAGGTCACCGCACGTGATGGTGGCAGTTGGGGCAACTCCTTTACCATTTCAGCCACGATTGACGACGTGACTGCCACGATCGATGGCAACATTCTGGGCGGCAACACGCAATGGCCGACTGATTTGAAGGTGGGCGGCCCGACAAACCTGAATGTTGGCGATACCGGCACTTATGACTTCACGATTTACCCCTCTGTGCTGTATGATGACGGCATTGCTTGGGATATGAACAACATTGAGGTCGGCCTGATGATCGATGGCGAGATCCGCTATGCGGATAACATCACTGACGGCGTGCTGTATGTAGAGAAGGGCTCTGAGGTAGATGCCGGTAAATCCACCTCCGGCCAGTTTACTGTTACAGCGGTTGGCGGCGGCGAGACCACGCTCTATGTGCGTGCGCACTCTGACAGCCAGCGCCTTGGTACGGGTGTTTCCGAAAAGAGGATCGTAAAAGAGATCAAAGTGAGTGTCTACCAGCCTGTCACTGGCATCTCGATTGCCGAGGGCGAAGCTGTGACGGTGGAGGCCGCTGTAACGGCCGGATTTGCCAACGCATCCACGCAGCTGACGGCTGTTGTTGCGCCGGAGAACGCTACTAACAAAGCGGTCACCTGGAGCAGCAGCAATGCGCTTGTGCATGTGGATGAAAACGGCAAGGTTTCCTATACCGGTCTGCTTTGGAACCCGGTCACCGCGACGATTACCGCTACCTCTGTCGATCAGCCTGCGCTGACGGCCAGCTGCACGGTCACCTTCCAGAAGGCGTCTGTGCATGTCACGGGCGTCACGTTGGATCAGGCAGAGCTTGCGCTCTATGAGGGCGGCTCCGGCAAGCTGACGGCCAATGTAGCTCCGTCGAATGCGGATAACGCTTCCGTCACCTGGGCTTCCAGCGATCCTGCTGTGGCTGCGGTGGATGCGAATGGCACGGTAACTGCGGTTGGCGTGGGCGACGCTACCATCACCGTGACAACGGTGGACGGCGGCTTCACCGCCTCTTGCACGGTCAAGGTGCGCGCGGATAAGACGAAGCTCAACGCGCTGATTGAGAAGACGGCATCGTTTGAGCAGCTTGAGGCGGAGCGGAATGCGGCTATTGCGGTCTCTGAGGATGAGTACGCTACGCAGGCCGAAGTTGACGCTGCTTATGAAGCCTTGCACGCAGCTTATGTGGCGATCACCGGCATTGTTGAGGTGGAAAGCGTTTACATCACCGGCGGCGACGAGCGTGTGGATGACATGATCTATCACAAGACCCCGTGGTACCAGACCTATAAGAGCCAGAAGGCCTACCTGAATATTGAGGTCAACGACGGCGCGGATATCGCGAGCGTCGTCTGGGAGTATGCCAACTGGTCCATTGACGAACCCGAGGCCAACATCACGCCGCTGGATACCGACGGCGACGGCATCATGGATTCCGCTGTGATCTCTCCCAACGGCAAGGGCATCGGAGCCCGCTCCTGCTGGGTCAAGGTCATTGTGACGGATGAGGCCGGCAACACGGCTGAGGATGTCGTTAAGGTTCGTTTTTACAACTGGGATTGGCAGAAATAACCACCTGCTGATTAAATCCCATCACAACAGGCACACAAGTGGGCCCCCTGCGGTTGCTGAGCCGCAGGGGGCTTTTTGTGCGCCTTCACAAAGGGCTTATGTGCTGAGAAGCTGTGTCAGTAAAATTTTAATGCCCATAAAAATGAGAATGACCCCTCCGGCAATCTCAGCTTTCCTACGATACGCTGTGCCAAACCTGTGCCCGATATACACGCCGGGTAGGCACAGCAAAAGGGTGATGAACCCAATCAGCCCCGCATCCGCCAGCAAAAGCGTGATATGCGCCACCCCGGCACAGGAGAAGGAGACGCCTGCCGCGAGCGCATCCAGACTAGTTGCAATGGCGAGCAAAAGCAGGGTGTGCAGCGGTGCCTCACCGGCGGTGGCGTCCGCCGTGATATGCGCCGGGGTGGGAGAGGGGGGCCGTTGTACGGCACCCCAAATCATTTTGACGCCAATGTATGCCAGCAGCAACATAGCGGCCCAATGGCCCGCACCCCGAAACCGTCCGCTGATCCGAATGCCGGTCAGCCAGCCGACAGTTGGCATCAGCGCCTGAAAAAAGGCAAAGCATAACGCAAGCTTCAGCGCATAGCGGATGCGTACAGAAGTTACGGCCAGGCCGCAGCTTACGGAAACAGCAAACGCATCCATGGCAAGCCCAAGGCCAATTGCAACGATGTTCAACAGGCCCATCCGTTTTTTCTCTCCCTATACGAGCGATAAATCGCTCGAAAATATACAGTTTTTTAGAAATCTATCGCATCCCTGTAGGAATCAAATATTCTGTGAACTTCCCGATCCTTTACTTGAGAGGCCGGCGAAACTGTGCTATAATGAACACAATTTTCAGCGCCGGCGAGGCTGTTTTCTCCTGTAACAATAACATCCTTTACAGCTTTAGGTGCAAATTCTGTTTGTATGAAAAGAGAGAGTACGCAATGTATCAAAATACGCCCTTTTATCCGATTCGCCCGATCCGCGATTTTCGTGATCTGCTTGCCCAGAGTGCGCAACGGTTTGCTTCCCGGCCAGCCTTTAAGTTGAAAAATGCTGAAGGGGAATATTATAAAGTATCCTATCCCGCTTTTCAAGCCGATGTATATGCGCTAGGCACCATGTTGCTGGAGCTTGGTTTGCAGGGGGAAAAGATCGCCGTGATCGGCCATAACTGCTATGCATGGTGCCTCTCCTATTTGGCGGTTACCTGCGGCGCCGGCGTTGTCGTCCCCATTGATAAGGAGCTTCCGGCCTGCGATATCGAAAATATCCTGCGCGTTTCTAGCGCTGCGGCGATTTTTTTTGATGAAAAGTCTGCCCCCAAGGTGCTGGAGAGCTGTGCCGGCCTGCCGGAGCGGCTTCGCCTTATTGCTTTTGAGGCGGGGGATGCGCAGCAGGGGATTCTTTCGCTGAATGCTTTGTTGGAGAAGGGCCATGCGCTGTTAAAGCAGGGGGATACCCGTTATCAGCAAGCGCCGGTTGATGCGGAGGGCCTTGGCTCTCTGCTCTTCACCTCCGGCACGACGGGGATGGCCAAGGGGGTCATGCTCAGCCAGCGGAATATCTGTGAGGATATTATGGCGCTCAGCGGCGTGGTGGAGATTCGCCCGACAGATCAGCTGCTGTCCATTTTGCCGCTGCATCATACATATGAATGCTCGCTTGGATTTATTATGATCCTGTATTCCGGCGCCTGCATCGCGTTCTGTGAGGGCTTGCGCTATATCGTCAAAAATATGCAGGAGGTGGAGCCGACGATCTTCGTCACAGTTCCGCTCATGCTGGAGAAGATGCACCACCGCATCCTGAAGGCTGCGGCGAAGAAGAAGGGCGGCCGGCTGATGCTGGGCATCGGCAAGGCGCTCTCGAATGCGACCAGCGCCCTTGGCATGGATTTGAACGATAAGATTTTTGGGGAGATTCAGCGCAATTTCGGGGGGCGGCTGCGGTTGATTATTACTGGTGCTGCGGCGGTTAGCCCTGAGGTGGTGAAAGATTTTAAAACGTTTGGTATACCGGTCTATCTTGGCTACGGGCTGACGGAATGTTCCCCGCTGGTCATCGGGAATCATGACCGCCTTGAGCTGCCGGATTCTGTCGGAGTGCCTCTGCCAGGAGTGGATGCGAAGATTATCAACCCGGATTTTTCCGGCGTGGGTGAGATTTGCGTGAGAGGCCCAATGGTAATGCTCGGCTATTATAATGACCCAGAGGCAACGGCGGAGGTGATCGATGCGGATGGATTTTTTCATACCGGCGACCTCGGCACAGTGGATGAAAATGGCTATTACCGTATCACAGGCCGGATTAAAAATGTGATTGTCACAAAAAACGGCAAAAATATTTATCCGGAAGAAGTGGAGTATTACCTAAATAAAAATCCCTTTGTAGCGGAGTCCATTGTCGTCGGCGAAGAGGAAGACGATGAAACGATGGTCACGGCAAAAGTTTTCCCGAATGTGGAGGCAATTCGGGAAAAGCTGAAGCAGTCTTCCGTTTCGAAAGAAGAAATTTTTAAGGCGCTCTCCAATGTGGTGAAGGAGGTCAATAAAAAGCTGCCTTCCTACAAAAATATCAAAAAGCTCGTCATCCGTGAGCAGGAGTTTGTCAAGACGACTACGCAAAAGATTAAACGTTTTGCGGAGGATGAAAAAAAAGAGAAATAACTACAGTGTGCAAACAATATCCCGCAGAGGGCGCCGAGCAAAGAAAGGAAGAAATCCCACCATGGCACAAAACATCCTGCTTCTTTATCAATCGTACTATGGCCATACCAAGCAATATGCGCAATGGCTTGGTGAAGCGCTGGATGCAGATTTGTACTCTGTCAGGCAAATGGATGCAGCCCAGTTGCCGCGCTATGACGTGGTTATCTTCGGCGGGGGCCTTTATGCAGGCGGGATCGCCGGCGTTTCATTTCTGACACGTCATTTTGAGCAGCTGGCAGGGAAGCGGCTGGCAGTTTTTACTTGCGGGCTTGCCGACCCGTCGAAGGAAGAAAACCTGGAGACGATCCAGCGGACGGTTGACCGCCATTTTTCAGAGGCACAGCAAAAGGCAATCCGCTTTTTCCATTTGCGCGGCGGAATAGACTATAAACGCCTGAACCCTGTACACCGGGCCATGATGGCGATGTTGAAAAAATTTTTACAAAAAAAAGATCCCTCCTCTTTGCGGGAGGAGGATCGTCAGCTGTTAGCTACCTACGGCGGTAAGGTAGATTTTTTGGAGCGCACGGCAATTCATCCGATTTTGAATTTTGCCCGTGAAGGGCACTGATACAGGTTTTTAGCAGTGCGTAGAATGCAGATTCGTTCGCCCTCTTTCTGTGAACAGGAAGAGGGCGAATCGTTTATGGACGCGTCTGATAAACTCACTCTTTGTATTTCTGCGCTTGCGCCACCGCCAGCTGGTCGCACCGTTCGTTTTCCGGGTGCCCCGCATGGCCCTTGACCCATATGATTTCGTATTCCTGCGTCTCCAATCGCTTCAGCAGCTCTTCCCAGAGCTCAGCGTTGAGCGCGGGCTTTTTATCCGCTTTGCGCCAGCCGTTGCGCCGCCAGCTGGCTGCCCAACCCTTGGTGATGGCGTTGGCGACGTATTGTGAATCTGTATAGATTTTAACATGGCAGCGTTTTTTCAGGGCCTTTAGCCCTTCAATCACGGCGGTGAGCTCCATGCGGTTGTTCGTTGTCTCCCTGTCGCCGCCGGAGAGCTCTTTCTCTCTGCCGCGGCAGCGCAGGATTGCACCCCAGCCGCCGGGCCCCGGGTTACCGGAGCACGCTCCGTCCGTAAACAGCTCTACAACGTCAAGTCCATTCTCCATGCGATAACTCCTTTGGTTTTTCTTTCCCTAAGAATACCTCAGTTTGTACGGAAGGTCAATTCCCTTGAGAGATAAAATAAAAGGGGAATGGCGCATCCCTTTTGCATGAAATAATTTCGATATCCGTGCTTCGCCTTCCGGTTATTTTGCCCTTTCTCTGTCCATACTAATGAAAAATGGATGGGAAGGGCGCTTCGGTGCACTCCTTTCCGAAGGAGAGGTTTTTTCGTGAAAGCAGTTGTCATGGCCGGTGGGGAGGGCACCAGGCTCAGGCCTTTAACCTGCAACATTCCAAAGCCGATGGCACGGCTGTGCGGCCGCCCGGTGCTGTGTTATATTTTGGACCTTCTTTCTCAAAATGAAGTGGATGAGGTTTATTTAACGCTGAAATATTTGCCGCAGGCAGTTACCTCTTATTTTGAGGAGGGCGTTTATGGCGGCATGAAGCTCCACTTTGTGGAGGAGGAGATTCCTTTAGGAACGGCAGGCAGCGTAAAAAATGCGGCGCGCAATTTGCGCGAGCCCTTTCTGGTAATCAGCGGAGACGCCCTGTGTGATTACGAGTTACAGAAAGCTGTTGCGTTCCACCGAGCCTCCGGAGCACAGGCAACTCTGCTTGCCGCGCAGGTGGAGGATCCGCGCGAGTATGGCCTGGTACGCCTGGATGAGGAGGGCCGTGTAGAGGGCTTTATTGAGAAGCCTGGCTGGGGGCAGGCAGTTTCCGATCTGGCGAATACCGGGATCTATATCCTTGACCCTGCCTGCCTTGCGCTTGTACCGGATGGTAAACCTTTTGACTTTGCAAAGGAGCTTTTCCCGGATATGCTGCGGCGCGGGATGGCGCTTTATGGTTACCGGGCGGAAGGGTATTGGTGCGATATCGGCGACCTGCACGCCTACCTGCAATGCCAGCGGGATCTTCTGGCTGGTCGCGTCAAGGTGCGCATGGCGCCGCAAATTGCCCAGGGCGTTTATGCCAGGGGCGAGCTTTCCAAGGGGGATTTTCATTTGATCCCTCCGGTTTATATTGGGGAAAATGTGGAGATTGCGCCGGGTGCTCAAATTGGGCCGGACTGTGTGATCGATGACCAGTGCTTCATCGGTGCAAACGCAAAGGCGCGCTATTCTGTCCTTCTGGAGAGCACGTATCTGGCGCCGGAGGCTTCGATGACAGGGGCGCTGCTGTGCTCCGGCGCCTCCGTTAAGCGCGGCGGCTCCATGTTTGAAGGCAGCGCTGCGGGGACGCAGGCGGTTGTTGGGGCGCGGGCGAGCGTCCTTCCCGATGTGTTGATCTGGCCCGGCAAGGCTGTAGGGGACGGGGCTGTTGCTTCTGAAAATATCAAATACGGTGGGATACGGCACGAATTATTTGATGACGGCAACCTTGGTGGGGAGAGCGGCGTTGAGCTGACCGCAGAACTCTCCGCCCGTATCGGGGCCAGCATCGGGAGCTGTAAGGCGGGCAAACGGGTAGGTATCGCCTGCGATGCGCAGAAGGGCGCACAGGCAATCACCTTTGGCCTGATGTCCGGCCTGCTCTCCGTAGGCAGTCATGTGTGGAATTTTGGGGAATGCTTTGAGGCACAGTTGGCATTCTTTACCTCGTTTTGCGGGCTTGGCGTGGGTCTGTTTGTTACAGGCGGTGAGAAGGCTGGTATCCGCATCTGCGGCGAGGGTGGGCTGCCGGTTTCCAGAGAGCTGGAGCGGGAGATCGAGGCACGCTTTGCCAAGGGGGAATTCAACCGCTGCGGCAGTGACAGTTGCCGGGATGTTTCTGATATGAGCAGTATCCAAATGATGTATCAGCAGGAGCTGTGCCGCCTGGCGCCGGGCGGGCTCTTGGGGCAAAGCGCCCGTGTGCAGTGCGCAAATGACCGGATTATGATGCTGCTGGGGGATTGCCTTGGCCGGCTGGAGTGTAAACGGGGTGATTTGGTGTTGCACATTAACCGGCACGGCACCAAATTGAGCGTCAGCACGCCGGAAACAGGCCTTGTGGATCACGACCGCTTGCTGGTAATTTGCACGCTGTATGAATTACAGAGCGGCCATGACGTTGCGCTGCCCTATGACGCGCCGCATCTGCTCAATGCGCTTGCCCAGCGGTATGAGCGGCGGATTCTGCGCTATCTGATTAGCCCTGCGGATAACAGTGATGCGCGCGCCAGATCGGTTAGCGCCTCGCAGCTGTGGGTGCGGGATGGGCTGTTTATGGCAGTGAGGCTTTTGGCAATTATGAAGGAGCGGGGCATGTCACTCCAGCAGCTGCTGGAGGAGCTGCCGGACTTTTCAGTGGCCCGTCAGGTCATCGAGGTGGATATTCGCCCTTCCCGCCTGGCGGAGCTGCTTGCCGCCGGGGGAGAGGATGTGAAGAACGCACAGGAGGGCCTCACGCTGAGCCGGCGGGAGGGTAGCCTTTTGATTACGCCTACCCACAGCGGCAGGCGGCTTCGCCTGATGGCCGAGGCGGCGAGTATGGAGGCAGCGAAGGAGCTCTGCGCAGACATTGAGGAGAAGCTGAAACCGGCGCAGCTTGACAGACGGAAATCATCGGAGTAAAATAATAAAAATAAGGCAAGCGAAATTGGGAATTTTTTCAAATTCTCAGCGGCTGTTCCCCTGGCGTGCTGTCAGCTGTGCATGCGGCATCCACTTGGCGGAAGGGCTGCAAACATATCCGGCGCCCGCTTTTGCGCAGCGCCGCCGGGCGTGGCCGGCTCCGGACGCGGCGGCCGGTTACTTGCGTGAAAAGCGCGTTTTGGATTCATATCCCGTCTGTGTATGGGTAGGCGGGTTTTATAAACAGCTGGATCGATCGGAAACGGCAATACAACAATCGAAATGTGAAACAGTGCGAGTTTTCTGGTTGTGCAGTGGCGCGCCAGAAGCATACTTCGGTGTGTGAGAGGTTTGCCGGGAGTTGCCCCCCCCCGCCGCAGCCGCAGGCTGAGAGCGCAGAGAGCCTGCGGGCGGCGATGCCTCCCTGTGTGCGCCGGGGGCGGTCGCCTTTGCCAAATCATGCGCAGGGGTGTTTTATGGGGCTTCATCGCTTGTTTTCGCTACGAGACCGTGCTGTGATGAAAATAAAAATCAGAAGGAGTAGATGGAATGCCCAACACCAAAAGCGACACCAGAGGCCAGAAAACACAGAAGGGTTCCAAGGAGCCGAAAACGAAAATTATCGATGCAAGCGTGCACGGGAGAAAGCCTGCTACCTCAACACGCTATTATCAAAACAGGAAAAAGCAGCAGACAGCCAAGAAGGCCGTTCCCGTTAAAATCGCTTTCCTTGGCGGGCTCAATGAGATCGGCAAGAATATGACCCTGTATGAGTATGGGGACGATATGTTTCTGGTGGATTGCGGCTTGGCCTTCCCGGATCAGGATATGCCCGGCGTTGATCTTGTGATTCCGGATTTTACCTATGTGGAGCGCAATGCCAGCAAGATTCGCGGCATTGTCATTACCCACGGCCATGAGGATCATATCGGCGCTCTGGCCTATTTGATGAAAACAGTGAATATCCCGGTTTATGCCACACGGCTGACCATCGGCCTGATTCAGGGCAAGTTCAGGGAGCACGGGCTGCTGCATACCACAAGCTTAAACGTGGTGAAGCCGGGGGATCATATCTCCTTTGGTGCGTTTGATGTGGAGCTGATCCATGTCAACCACTCCATTCCCGATGCGGTGGCGCTGGCTATCCGCTGTAAGGCAGGCACCATTGTGCAGACGGGCGATTTTAAAATCGACACTACCCCCATCGATGGGGAGATGATCGATCTCGCCCGCTTTGCAGAGATTGGCAAGGAGGGAGTGCTCTGCCTACTTGCCGACTCCACCAATGCGGAGCGCCCCGGCTATACGGAGAGCGAGCGTAAGGTAGGGGAATCCTTTGAGCGCCTGTTTGCTAAGGCGGGCAATCGCCGCTTGATTGTGGCAACATTTGCCTCCAATATCCACCGTGTCCAGCAGATTATTGATGTGGCCCAGAGCCTGGGGCGCAAGGTCGCCCTTTCCGGCCGCAGCCTGGAGAATGTGGTGGCAATCGGTACAGAGCTTGGCTATCTGCGTGTGCCGGATGGGTTGCTGGTAAGCATCGATATGATCAACCGGTATCCGGCGGATCAAATGGTGATTATCACAACCGGCAGCCAGGGCGAGCCTATGTCCGCATTGACGCGTATGGCGTTTTCTGATCACCGGAAGGTCTCCATTTGCCCGAACGATTGCGTCATTATCTCCGCCAACCCGATCCCCGGCAATGAAAAAACCGTCAGCAAAGTGGTCAATGAGCTGATGAAGCTGGGCGCAGAGGTGGTCTATGAGAAGATGTATGATGTCCACGTTTCCGGTCACGCCTGCCAGGAAGAGCAGAAACTGATGCTCGGCATCTTGCGGCCGAAATATTTTATCCCTGTTCATGGCGAGCAGAAGCATCTGACCAAGCATGCGGGCTTGGCGTTGAGCATGGGGATGGATTCGCAAAATATCCTGATTGCAGATAACGGCGTGGAGGTTTCTCTCTCCGAAAAGGAATTTCGCGTCAGCGGGAGTGTGCCGGCTGGCCGTGTGTTTGTGGATGGTTATGGCGTCGGAGATGTGGGTAGCATCGTCCTGCGCGATAGGAAGCATCTTGCGCAGGATGGGTTGATTATTGTTGTGGCGACCATTGAGGGCAAAACGGGCGAAGTGTTGTCCGGCCCGGATGTTGTTTCGCGCGGGTTTGTTTATGTGCGTGAGTCGGAGGAGCTGATCGAAGAGGCCTGCCGGGTTGCTCAGCGCATTCTGGAGGATTGCGCGGTCAATCACGTGCACGACTGGGGCTCCATGAAGCTGAAGCTGCGCGACGGAGTCTCCCATTTGATGTATGAGCGGACGAAGCGCAGCCCTATGGTTCTGCCGATTTTGATGGAGGTATAAGGGGCTTCGGCTTTACGGCCAGAGTGCTCTGAGATCGCTGCCGCTTATTGTTCCCGGGGGAATTTTGGATGAAAAATCTGTGGAAAACTGATCCGGTGGCTATGGCCGCTCTTGGCGTTTGCCTGGTGTTTGCCGGCGTTACGTTTGTATTTTCATGGCCGTTGGCCGTGGCGGAGCTTGCGTTCCTGTGCGGTATAGTAGCGTTTGAACTGCTGCGTTTGCATTTTCACGGCCGTCGGGTGCGTAAGGCTTTGACGCAGCTTTCCACCTCTCTCTCGTTTGCGGACGGGGAGGCAGCGCGGGAGTTTCCGCTGCCGTTTCTCGTGGCCGAAAGCAGTGGCCGTGTGCTCTGGTATAATGAGTTGTTTCGCACCCGCGTTTTGGGCGGAAAAAAGCTGGAGGATGCGAGTATCGGGCAGTTTACTTCCGGCATCCCGGCGGAGGAAATCCTTGCGCAGGATAGTGTCCCTGTGGAATACGACGGGCTGCTCTATACTGTTTTTGCCAATCGTCTGACCAATCGGAGCGATGGCGCTGCAGTTTTTTATTTTGTAGATGATACACAGCTGAAGAAACAGGCGGAGGAATATCGCTCCAGCCGCCCCGCGGTTTTGCTGGTGGCGATGGATAGCCTGGATGAAATCGCCCACGGCCTGCGTGATAGCGAAAAAGCGGCGCTGACCGGCGGCGTAGAGAAAATCATCGAAACCTGGTCCTCCCAGTTTGACTGTGTCATGCGTAAATATGCTAACAGCCGCTATATTCTGGTGGTGGAGGAGCGTTCGCTGCAAACGATGATGCAGCAGCGCTTCAACGTGCTGGATCATGTCAGGGCCTATACATATGAGGATATGACAGGCGTGACGCTGTCAATCGGCGTGGGCCGGGGCGACAGCCTGCATGAGTGCGAGGATGCGGCGCGGCAGGCGCTGGATATGGCACTGGGCCGCGGCGGCGATCAGGCGGCGGTAAACACGCATGGGCAGTTCACCTTTTATGGTGGCGTTTCGCAAAGTGTGGAAAAGCAGACGAAGGTGCGCACGAGAATTGTCGCCTCCGCAATCGCTGAGCTGTTTGAGGGCAGCGATACGATCCTGATTATGGGGCACCGCTTTGCGGATTTGGATGCGCTTGGCGCGGCGGCTGGTATTTGGAGCGCGGCTCGCTTTTTCAAAAAGCCCGCTTATATTGTCATGTCGCGCGCAAAGTCGCTGGCCAAGGCGCTGACAGACCAGCTGGATAAGGGCGGGATGCGCGATTTTATTATCGAACCTGGAGACGCCCTGCAACGAATCGGCAAGCGCACGCTGCTCGTAGTGGTGGATACGCACCGCCCGGATTTTGTGGAGTATCCACCTCTGCTGGATAAAATCCAGACGGTCATCGTGATTGATCATCACCGCAAAACGGTGAATTTTATCGATCATGCCGTTATCTTTTATCACGAGCCAACAGCCTCCTCCGCTTCGGAGATGGTGACAGAGCTGCTGCCTTATATGAGCCGCAAGCCCTTTATCGATAAGCTCCATGCGGAAGCGCTGCTCGCCGGGATCATGCTTGACACGCGCAATTTTGTTTTGCGCACGGGGGTGCATACCTTTGAAGCGGCGGCGTATCTGCGCGGCCGTGGCGCGGATACGGTGTGCGTCAAGCAGTTGTTTTCCAACAGCATGGAGGATTATCATCTGCGTAATGCGGTTACCGCCAGCTTCGACACCTACCGCGGTTGCGCAATCGCGATTGCCGATATCGAATCGGAAGATATCCGTGTGATCGCCTCTCAGGCTGCGGATGAGCTGCTCAATATCAGCGGCATTCGCGCGTCCTATGTTCTGTATCGCACGGAGGATGTCGTGAATATTTCTGCCCGCTCCATGGGTGCAATGAACGTGCAGTTGATTATGGAGATGCTTGGCGGAGGCGGCCACCAGACAATGGCAGCCGCCCAGCTGAAAAATATTTCAGTCAGTGAAGCAAAGGTCCGCCTTCTGCAGGGGATCGATCAATTTTATGCACAAATGAATACGCCGGCAGAGAATCCGGATGAACAGTCAGGGAGGAATTTAGAATGAATGTGATTTTAAAGCAGGATGTAAAAGGGCTCGGCAAAAAGGGCGAGCTGGTCAAAACTTCGGATGGCTACGCCCGTAACTTTCTCTTCCCGCGCGGCCTTGCAATGGAGGCCAATAAGCAGGCGATGAGTGAGTTGAAAAACCGCCAGGAGGCGGAAAGCTACCGTATTGCTACGGAAACGGCAAAAGCCAAGGAGGCTGCGGCGCAGCTTGAGGGCAAAACACTGAAAATGACTGCCAATGCGGGCCAGAACGGCCGTCTGTTCGGCTCCGTGACCGCAAAGGAGATCGCGGAGCTGCTCGTCAAGGAGTTTGGCGTTTCTGTTGATAAGCGGAAGGTAAGCGTGGAGGATATCAAGAACTTTGGCACCTATCCGGTGGAGGTCAAGCTCTATAACGGCGTTACCGCTAAGCTGTATGTGATGGTTGGGGAATAAAGGCTGCATCAGAGAAAGGGGTGGAGAAGGGCATGGATGAAATCAACGCGCTCTCAAGCTTTGACGGCCTGAAAATGCCGTTTAGCCTTGAGGCAGAGCAGGCCGTGCTGGGCTCCATCCTGATTGAGCCCGCCTGTATGCCCCAGGTGCTCATGGTGGTCAAGGGGGAATATTTTTATCTGCCGCAGCATCAGGCGATCTTTGGCATTATGGTCAATATCGATGCAATGGGCGGCAAGATTGACCCCCTGATTGTGCTCGAGCAACTAAAAAAAGAAAAGATCTATGATGATGCGGGCGGCAAAACCTATTTATTTCAGCTGGCGCAGGTTGTTCCCTCCACTGCGAATGTGGAGGCTTACGCCCGCATTGTGCGGGAGAAATTTTATATGCGCACGCTGATCAATGTCTCCCGTGAAATCATTGATTCCGCCACAGCGGAGGATGCAGAGGCAGACCTGCTTCTGGATGCCGCTGAGCAGCGTATTTATGATATCCGGCAGGGGAAGAATACCATCGGCCCTTCCCGGCTGAGCGACGTGATCGTCAACGAGGTGTATGACCGGCTTTATAAGCTGAGCTCTCCGGATCGCGAGCAGTATATGGGCTTCACCACCGGCTTTTCTGACCTGGATCGCGTGATTTCAGGCTTAAATAAATCTGATCTCATCATTGTGGGCGCCCGCCCCGCCATGGGTAAAACGAGCTTTGCCCTCAATATTGCCCGCAATGTGGCGCTGAAAGCGAAGAAAAAGGTGCTTTTTTTCTCACTGGAGATGACAAAGGAGCAGCTGGCGCAGCGGCTGCTTTCCAGCGAGGCGCGCGTTAGCAGCCAGAAAATGCGCACCGGCCAGCTCACAGACGATGAGTGGAGCAGGCTCGGCGCAGCGACGGTTGTGCTCAATGAGTGTGAGCTTTATGTGGACGATACTTCCAGCATTACCGTGCCGGAGATGAAGGCTCGGGTGCGGAAAATGCGGGATGTGGACTGCGTTGTGATCGACTATTTGCAGCTGATGCAATCCGGCAAGCGCACGGAAAACCGCGTGCAGGAGGTTTCCGATATCACACGGAATCTGAAGCTGATGGCAAAGGATGTTAACGTCCCTGTTATTACGCTTGCGCAGCTCGCCCGTGGCACGGAAGGCCGTGGCAAATCCCATCGCCCGCAGCTGTCTGACCTGCGGGAATCTGGCTCCATTGAACAGGATGCCGATATCGTTATGATGCTTTATCGTGAGGATTATTACCGGGATGAAACCACTCCTCCGGAGGAGGCCAATGCGAACATCACCGAGGTGATCGTCGCGAAAAACCGGCATGGTCCTGTGGAAACAGTGGAGCTGGGCTGGAATCCGGAATATACGATGTTCACCACTCTGGAGAGAAACCGTGATGAAATCTAAGGCACTCGAAACCATCCAGCGCTGTCATCTGCTTATGCCCGGCACGGCTGTGATTGCCGCCGTTTCAGGCGGGGCGGATTCGATGGCGCTGCTCTTTTTTTTGCATGAAATTCAGGCAGAATACCGCCTGAAGCTGTCCGCCGCCCACATCAATCACGGCCTGCGCGGCGCGGAGGCAGATCGGGATGAAGCGCTTGTGCGCGCTACCTGTGCGCGGCTTGGCGTTCCCTTTTTTGTGCTGCATGCGGATGTGGCGGGGGAGGCCAAGCGCTCCGGCGAGGGGATTGAAGCGTGCGGGCGGCGGATTCGGTACGCCTATCTGGAATCGCTGGATGACCAGGCGCTGATTGCCACAGCACATACGCTGGATGATCAGTTGGAAACCTTTTTGATGCACTTTGCGCGCGGCGCCGGACTGCACGGCCTATGCGGAATTCTCGCCCGGCGCGGCCGGATTATCCGCCCGTTGATCGACTGTACGCGGGAGCAGGTTGAAGCGTATTGCCGGGAGCGCCAGATTCCTTATATCATAGACAGCACCAATCTCTCCCGCGAATATACGCGCAATCGGGTACGGATGGATCTCGTGCCGGCCCTACGGGCGCTCAACCCTCAACTCCATGAGGCTGCACGCCGCTGCTTTTCTGCCCTGCAGGCAGACGAATCGCTGCTGGAGGAGTTAACCAGCGATGCGATGCGTAGCGTTCAAACACCTTCTGGCTATGACGCGGCCGCGTTTCTCTGCCTGCCAAAGGCGCTGCGTGCCCGGCTGCTGGAAACCGTTCTGCGGCGGGAGGGCTGCCCGGAGCCCTCCTCTCTCCATATCCATCAGGTGGAAGCGCTGCTTGAGCAGGGGAGCGGTCAGGTTCAGGTGGGCGGAGGGCTCCTCGTTCGCCTGCGGCGTGGTATGCTTGAGTTCCCGCAGGCAGGGCATCAGCACGGTGCGTTTTCCCTTTCCGTTTCTCCGCCGCAATGGCCGGAGCAGCAGTTTTTTGAGATGTGGGAGGAGAAGCTTGGGGTTTCGCTTGTTGTTCATAAAAAAGATTTTATAAAGATACAGAAAATTCATAAACACCAGTTGGCGAATTGCCTGGATTATGATAAAATACATGATAATCTGATTTTACGGTCACGTGGGCCGGGCGACCGCCTGCGTCCAATTGGCAGAGGATGCTCCAAAACGTTTAAAAACCTGTTTCAGGAGATGGGGATTCCGCCGGAAAAACGCGGCGGTATGCCGGTTTTGTGTGATACGGAGGGCCCTGTGTGGGCTCCGTTTTTTGGCGCGGATGAGCGCGTAGCTGTCAGGGCGGAAAGCGTGCGTTTTCTGCTTATTACCATAGGGGGCAAGTGTAATGCAGAATGATATTGAAAAAATCCTGCTCGATGAAAAAACGCTTTCGAGCATTGTAAATGAAATGGGAGCAAAAATTAGCGCGGACTATCAAGGGCGTAATCTTTTGATGATCAGTGTTTTGAAGGGCTCCGTGGTGTTCATGGCGGATTTGATGCGGGCGGTCACGATCCCATGCCGCATCGATTTCATGGCGGTGTCGAGCTATGGCTCCGGCATAAAGACCAGCGGCGTTGTGAAGATTGTGAAGGATTTGGATATTAACCTGGAAGGCTATGACCTTCTAATTGTTGAGGATATTCTCGACAGCGGCAAGACGCTCCACTACATACGCGAACTTTTGGCCGCCCGCAACCCCAAAAGCATTCGCATCTGCACGCTGCTGGATAAGCCGGAACGGCGTCAGGTTGAGCTGGAGGCGGATTATGTTGGTGCACGCGTACCAGATGAATTTGTGGTGGGATATGGCCTGGATTATGATGAAAAATACCGTAACCTGCCGTATGTCGGCGTGTTAAAACCCTGCGTGTACGAAGGGAAATGATTGTATTGATGAAACCCTGCCGTTTTGGGCAAGATAGCTGAAGGAGTGATTAATCAACTTGGATAAGAAAAGGAATTGGCGAGCTTTTTTGCCTTATCTACTGTTGCCGGTCGTACTGATTCTCGCGCTATCCCTTTTTACCACGACGCAAAACAGTGTAAAGACGGAATATTATCAGATTGTCCAGTATTTTGATCAGGGCGAGGTAGCGGCCTATCATTTTAATTTGAGCAGCCGTGTGCTGGAATACCAGCTCAAGGGCAGCAACGAGTGGCAGAAATATACAGTTCCCAACGCGAGCCTGTTCATTGAAGACGTGCACAGCGGCGTGCGGGAATATAATAAAGAGCATCCGGATGATCCGATCAAATATAATATGGAGGCAGGTAGCGCAAACTCCTGGTGGGTGAGCCTGCTGCCGACGGCGCTGATGCTGGTGCTTCTGGTGGGCGGCCTTGTCTATATGACGCGTCGCATGAATCAGACGATGACCAATGAGACCAACCGGACCCTCAGTTTCGGCAAGGCGCGTGTCAAGCAGGTAAAGGATGAAAAGCGAAAAACCACCTTTGCTGACGTTGCGGGTGCGGATGAGGAGAAGGAGGAGCTCTCTGAGATTGTCGCTTTTCTCCGCGAGCCGCGCAAGTTCAATGAATTGGGCGCCAGAATTCCGAAGGGTGTGCTGCTCGTCGGCCCGCCCGGCACAGGCAAAACACTTTTGGCCCGTGCAGTGGCAGGCGAGGCGAATGTGCCGTTTTTCTCTATCTCCGGTTCGGATTTTGTGGAGATGTATGTCGGTGTCGGCGCTTCCCGTGTGCGCGATTTGTTTGAGCAGGCCAAAAAGAACTCACCTGCCATTATTTTTATCGATGAGATCGACGCAGTCGGCCGCCACCGCGGCGCCGGCATGGGCGGCGGCCACGATGAGCGCGAGCAGACCTTGAACCAGCTACTTGTTGAAATGGATGGCTTCGGCGCAAACGAGGGCGTCATTATCATTGCGGCAACCAACCGCCCGGATATCCTTGACCCGGCGCTTTTGCGCCCCGGCCGGTTTGACCGCCAGGTGACCGTTGGTTACCCGGATCTCAAGGGCCGTGAGGCAATCTTAAAGGTGCATGCCAAGGGCAAGCCCTTGGCACCGGATGTTGATCTGAATGTGATTGCACGCTCTACCGTTGGGTTTACGGGTGCGGATTTGGAGAATTTGCTCAATGAGGCGGCCCTTTTGGCAGCGCGCCGGGATCTGAAGGCAATCACGATGACGGAGATTGAGGAGGCAACCATCAAGGTCGTCGTCGGCACAGAGAAAAAATCCCACAAGATGAGCAGCAAGGAGAAGAAGTTGACTGCCTATCACGAGGCAGGTCATGCAGTGGCGACGTTCTATCTGCCCACGCAGGATCCTGTCCATCAGATTTCCATCATTCCCCGCGGCATGGCGGGCGGCTACACGATGTCCATGCCGAAGGAGGATAAGAGCTATACCTCCAAGAACGATATGCTTGACGAGCTCGTCGTTCTGCTTGGCGGCCGGGTGGCGGAATCGCTTATTTTGGGTGATATTTCCACGGGCGCATCCAACGATATTGAGCGTGCAACGGAGATAGCGCGCAAAATGGTTACAAAATACGGCATGAGCGAAACGCTTGGCCCGATTGCCTTTGGTTCCGGGAACGATGAGGTTTTCCTTGGCCGGGATTTCAGCCATACGCGCAATTATTCCGAAAATGTGGCCTCTGAGATCGACGAGGAGATCAACCGCATTATTGTGGGCGCCTATAACCGCTGTCGCTCCATCTTGGAGGAGCACAAGGAAAAGCTGCATAAAGTAGCCCATTACCTTTATAATCACGAGAAGGTGGATGGCGATCTGTTTGAGCAGCTGATGACCGATGATTCCATTGAGACGGAGCCGATGGTGGAGACGGAGAGCGCCGCGCAGGAAGAGCCATCTCCGGCAGAGGATGCAAAAGCGCCGGAGCAGACGGAGCAGGCGGCATCGGGTTCGGATGCACAGGAGCCTCCCCAGCAAGAGGAATAAGCTTTCCACACTCAAACCGAGGTCAGAAGAGCCTGAACCCGCCAGCACGGCGGCGCCGGGCTCTTTTTTCGATGAGCTGTATCTTTTGCTGCAGCTTTTATGTGCTTGGCGCGGCGTGTATAGCGCTTTCCCTACGCTATCTTGTCCTTCCCCTTGACACAGGCCCAAGATATCGTGTAAAGTAGTATTCTGGGAAAAGGAAATTTTTGTTCTCCAGTAAAGGCGGCGTCCCGCTGTAAAGGCAGTGCCACCTGTAAAAAATTTTCTCCTTCCGTGAAAGGATGACCGATTCTATGCCCAAAAAGAAAGCAAGCTACGGCAATGAAAATATCACTTCGCTCAAGGGGGCGGACCGGGTGCGTAAGCGCCCGGCCGTTATCTTTGGCTCAGATGGGCTGGAGGGATGTGAGCATTCTATTTTTGAAATTCTCTCTAACTCCATCGACGAGGCACGCGAGGGCTTTGGGGATAAAATTATTGTCACCCGGTATATTGACGGCTCCATTGAGGTGCAGGATTTTGGCCGCGGTATCCCGATGGATTTCAATGAGAACGAGGGCCGCTATAACTGGGAGCTTGTGTTTTGTGAGCTGTATGCCGGCGGCAAATATAATACCAATGATGGAGACGGCAGCTATGAATATTCGCTCGGCCTGAACGGGCTCGGCCTGTGTGCCACGCAATATGCTTCAGAGTATATGGATGCGGAGGTGCATCGGGATGGATGGCGCTATCAGATGCATTTTGAGCACGGCGAACCCGCAGGTGAGCTGATCAAGGAGCCCTATGCCAAAAAGGGCACAGGCTCTACAATCCGCTGGCGTCCGGATCTAAAGGTGTTCACTGATATCAATGTGCCTCTGGAGTATTATCAAGAGACGATCCTGCGGCAGGCCGTTGTCAATGCCGGCGTGCGCTTTGTGCTGCGCGATCAGACGGAAAAGGGCTTTGAAACCTACGAGTATTTTTATGAAAACGGCATCTCCGATTATGTGAAAGAATTCGCAGGGGAGGATGCCTTCAGCAGCGTGCAGTTTTGGCAGGCGGAGCGCAGGGGTCGAGATCGCGCGGATAAACCCGATTATAAGGTGAAAATCAATGTTGCGCTTTGCTTTTCCAACAAGAAGCAGCTGAAGGAATATTATCACAACTCCAGCTTTCTGGAGCATGGTGGCGCGCCGGAAAAGGCCGCTCGCAGCGCGTTTGTCTCCCAGCTTGACGCTTACCTCAAGCAAAGCGGAAAATATCTGAAAAGCGACAGCAAGATCAGCTTTCAGGATGTGGAGGATTGCTTGATCCTCGTGATCTCCTCCTTTTCTACACAGACCTCTTATGAGAACCAGACGAAAAAGGCGATCACCAATAAATTCATCCAGGAGGCGATGACGGATTTCCTGCGGCATCAGTTGGAGGTCTATTTCATTGAAAACCGCCTGGAGGCGGATAAGATCGCCGAGCAGGTGCTCATCAATATGCGCAGCCGTATCAAGGCGGAGACAACGCGGCAAAACCTGAAAAAGACGCTGCAAACCTCCAACGACATGACGAACCGTGTGGCCAAGTTCGTCGATTGCCGCAGCAAGGATGTGACGCAGCGTGAGCTGTTTATCGTGGAGGGGGATTCTGCTCTGGGCTCCTGTAAGCAGGCACGCGATCCGGATTTTCAGGCGATTATCCCGTTACGCGGGAAGATTCTGAACTGTTTAAAATGTGAATATGATAAAATTTTTAAAAATGAAATCATTACAGACCTCATCAAAATTCTGGGCTGTGGCGTGGAGGTCAAAAGCAAGGCAAGCAAAGAGCTTTCCTCCTTCAACCTGGACTTATTGCGCTGGAATAAGGTGATCATTTGCACGGATGCGGATGTGGATGGCTTTCAAATCCGTACGCTTGTGCTCACCATGATTTATCGCCTGATGCCGACGCTCATTGATGCGGGCAAGGTATTTATCGCGGAATCGCCTCTGTATGAGATCAACTGCAAGGGCCAAACATGGTTCGCCTATACGGAGAAGGAGAAAGCCGATGTGCTGGCGGAGCTGGGCGATTGCCGGCCGAAGCCGGATATCCAGCGCTCCAAGGGCCTTGGCGAAAACGATGCGGATATGATGAGCCTCACCACAATGAATCCGGCCACACGAAGGCTGATTCAAATTGAGCCGGATGCGGCGCAGGCGACCGCCCAGATATTTGATGTGCTGCTGGGCAACAATCTGGCGGCGCGCAAAACACACATTGCAGATTACGGGCACCTGTATCTCGACCTGACAGATGTCAGCTGAGGCGCCCCTGGCAATCTCTCTGCGAAAGGATGTATTTTTCAATGGCTCCGAGGAAAAGCAAAAAGAGCTCTGAGAGGAAGATAGAAGGGAATAGCAACGCCCATATCCTTGGCGCGGGCGAGGTGGTCAACCAGCGCATCACCCAGACGTTGGAGACAAACTATATGCCCTATGCGATGAGCGTTATTTTATCCCGCGCGATTCCGGAGATCGATGGGTTTAAGCCCTCTCACCGCAAAATTTTATACACTATGTATAAAATGGGCCTTCTCACCGGTTCCCGCACAAAATCCGCCAATATTGTCGGCAGCACGATGAAGCTCAACCCGCATGGCGACGCGGCGATCTATGACACCATGGTGCGCCTTTCCCGGGGATATGAGGCGCTACTGCATCCATATGTAGATTCTAAGGGAAATTTTGGCAAGGCGTATTCCCGCGATATGCAGTGGGCCGCCTCCCGCTACACAGAGGCAAAGCTTGACCCGATTTGCAATGAACTGTTTCGCGATATTGATAAGGATACGGTTGATCTGGTGGATAATTATGACGGCAAGCTCAAGGAGCCGACGCTGCTGCCAGTGACGTTTCCCTCCATTTTGGTCAATGCAAATACGGGGATTGCCGTCGGCATGGCGAGCTCGATCTGCCCATTTAACCTTCGAGAGGTCTGTGAAACGGCAATCGCCCTGATGCAGGATGAGGAGCACAACGTGGCCGATACGCTCAAGGCGCCGGATTTCACAGGCGGCGGGCTGATTCTCTATGACCGCGCGGAAATGGAGGAGATCTACCGCACTGGGCGCGGAGGCATCCGTGTGCGGTCGAAATACACCTATGACAAAGCCAATAACTGCATTGATATTACACAGATTCCTCCAACGACCACAATTGAGGCGATCATTGATAAGATTATTGACCGTGTCAAGGCAGGCGCCATTCGTGAGATCAGCGATGTGCGCGATGAGACCGGCCTTGCCGGCATGAAGCTGACGGTTGATCTCAAGCGCGGAGTGGATCCGGATAAGCTCATGCAGAAGCTGTTTCGCATCACGCCTTTGGAGGATACGTTCTCCTGCAACTTTAATGTGCTAATCGCGGGCGTACCGCGCGTGCTCGGTGTGAAGGAGCTGCTCAATGAGTGGATTGCGTTCCGTGTGGAATGCGTGCGCCGGCGCACCTATTATGACCTGACCAAAAGCAGGGAAAAGCTGCATCTGCTACAGGGTCTTGCCAAAATCCTGCTGGATATCGACAAGGCGATCCAGATCATCCGCCAGACAGAGGAGGAGAGCGAGGTCATCCCCAATTTAATGATCGGCTTCGGCATTGACGAGACGCAAGCGGAGTATGTGGCGGAGATTAAGCTGCGCCATTTAAACCGTGAGTATATTCTTAAACGGACAGAGGAAACCGGTAAGCTAGAAAAAGAGATTGCCGAGATGGAAGAGATCCTCGCCAGCCGCCGGAGGCTCCAACAGATCATCATCGGCGAGCTAAAGAACGTCATTGAAAAATATAGCCAGCCCCGCCGCAGTGAACTGATTTATGCAGCGGATGCCGCAATGAGCGAGGAAGAGGAGGAAACGCCGGATTACCCGGTGCATCTGTTCCTCACGCGCGACGGCTATTTTAAAAAGATTACGCCGCTTTCCCTGCGCATGAGCGGGGAGCAGAAGCTGAAGGATGGCGACGAGCTGACACAAACGATGGAATCCACCAACAACCGTGAGCTTCTGTTTTTCACAAATCGCTGCCAGGTTTATAAGACGAAGGTTTCTGATTTTGATGATACAAAGGCAAGCGTGCTTGGGGATTTCGTCCCCGCCAAGCTGGGGATGGAGGAGGGCGAGAGCGTCGTCTATATGGCGGTCACAAAGGATTACAGTGGCTTTATGCTGTTTTTCTTTGAGAATGGTAAGGTTGCCAAGGTGGAGCTCTCTGCCTATGAGACGAAAACCAACCGTAAAAAGCTCGTCAAGGCCTATTCCGATAAGTCGCCGTTGGCGGCCGCCCGGTTTATTGAAGTTGATTGTGAGCTGGTGCTGCAATCCAGCGCAGGCAGGTTGCTGCTGTTGCATACGGGCGCCATCTCTCCGAAATCGACAAAGGATACCATTGGCGTAGCCGTTATGACGCTCCGGCGTGGTCAGAAACTCATGCGCGTGCGGGAATACCGCGAGGGGGAGTTTGCAAAGCCCCACCGTTACCGCACCAAAAATTTGCCCGCCGCAGGCGCGCTGCTCAGCGCCGAGGATGAAGGGGAACAGCTGGCGCTGTCCGTAGCCGGGGAGAAAGGCAAATCTTAAGCGGCAGCGCTTCACTGCTGTGTCATCTTTTGGTGCTTTCCCCGAGGATGCAGCCAAAAATGAGAGAGCAAAGCATTTGCTTGATTTGCCTGTGCCTCCGTGCCTGAGCGAAGGAAGGGAAGGTCAGCTTATTCATGGTCATTGATGTACATGCACATATTTTCCCGGAAAAAATCGCACGGAAGGCGACGGAGCACATCGGCCAGTTTTATGGCTGCTCCATGGCGGCGGACGGTACCGTGGAGAACCTTTTGCGCTGGGGTGATCAATATGGAGTGGACCGGTTTGTGGTGCACTCTGTGGCTACAACTGTCCGGCAGGTGGATTCCATCAACCATTTTCTCGCCCAGCAGGTGCAGCTCTATCCTGAGCGCCTGATCGGCTTCGCGGCGCTACACCCGGATAGCGGACGAATTGCGCAGCAGGTGGAGCAGGCGCTTCAAATGGGGTTGACCGGCGTCAAGCTCCACCCGGATTTTCAAGAATTTTGCATAGATGATGAAAAGGCATTCCCAATCTATGAGGCAATTGAGGGGCGTATGCCTCTGCTCGTCCACACCGGGGATAGCCGCACGGAGTATTCCAAGCCCTGGCGGTTAGCCAGAGTGCTGGAGCGTTTCCCGAAGCTCGATGTGATCGCAGCGCACTTCGGCGGGTATTCGGAGTGGGAAAACGGTGCATTGAGCCTTGCGCTTGCGCATGTGTATGTGGATACCTCCAGCAGCCAGTTTGCCCTGACGCCACATCAGGTACGGGAGCTGATTGATATTTTTGGTGCGGATCATGTGCTGTTCGGCACGGATTACCCTATGTGGAATCCGGAGGAGGAGCTTCAAAAGCTCTCGCTTGTGCCAATGACGCAGCAGGAGCGCGAGCTGATTCTGCACGGGAATCTGGAACGGCTGCTGGCAAAATATCAAAGGTGACGGGCTGCCCGTTCCAAGCGCTGCAAGGCGCCGCTGTTACAGAGCAGTGGGCGGCGTTTGGCGGTAGACGGTTTGATAAACGTATTCAAAACGATAAAAAAGCGAGGCTGATGCAGAGTAAGCGGTTGCATCAGCCTCGCTTCATTTGTCAAAGCCGTCAATCGGGCACTTTGCAATGATCAAGCTTTCGTTTGTGTTTTGATAGTCGCCCACCTGGCAGAAAATACTCTGCCCATCCGTCAAATATAGGGCGTAACGGCCGGATAAATAAATTGTATCTCCATTTTCATTGATGGAATAAAAATCCCGCGCCTGCAAAGGAAAGACGATTTCTTTTTCCTCTCCAGGGATGAAAGAAAAACGTGCAATTTGAATCAGAGAACGGATGGGATTGGGATACTGTGTTTCAGGGCAGGTCATGTATAACTGAAGGATTTCATCGCAATCCATCCCTCCCGTATTTTTCACAGTGACCCGCAGCTCATTTTCACAGAGCTTATACTCCATGAGCTGGAAATTGGTATAGGTGAGGCCGTAGCCAAACGGATACTGCACTTCACCGGAAAAATAGCGATAGGTTCGGTTTTGCATGGAATAATCCTCAAAGTCCGGCAGATCGGCAATGCTATTGTAAAAAGTAACGGGCAGCTTCCCTGATGGCGAGCGTTTCCCAAACAGAATATTTGCAATCGCTTTTCCGCCCATTGCGCCGGGGTACCAGCATTGCAGAATCGCCGCAGCGCGGCTTTTATAGCTGCGAAAATCGATACATCCCCCTGAAAAATTAAGGAGGATAAGTGCTTTCCCTTTGGCAAGCAGCTTTTCCAAAAGCTCCTGCTGTACCTGTGGCAGCTCCAGCGTGAGCCGGTCGCCCTGATCGCCCAGTGTTCCGCCGCCGCCTTTTAATAGTTCCCCCGCTTCTTCGCCCTCCAAAGAACAGTCCAGCCCGCTGCAAAACAGAAGCAGATCGGCTTTTTCGGCCCGTTCCAGCGCCTGGCGTTGGAAGGCTTCGTTTTCCCTGAGATCATAGGAATAGCCCTGCACATAGTCCGTACAGGCGTTTTCCTGCCGCACCGCTTCATAAACCTTGCAAAAACGCTTGGGCGTGCCGAAATAATTGCCCAGATAGGCTAACTCATTTTCAGCGTTGTAGCCGATAATCAAAATTTTTTGTGCATTGCCCTTGAGTGGCAGAATACCATTGTTTTCAAGAAGCACAATGCCCTGCTCAGCTGCCTGCACCGATAGGGCTTCATGCTCACTACATGCATTTTGCGCAGGGGAGATGCGGTTAAACGGGCATTCAGGGTCAAACATGCCCAAGCTACTTCGAATGGCGAGCAGCCTTGCAGCCGATTGCAACAGCGTTGCTCTTTTGATATAACGCCTTGCATAGGCCCAATATAGCATGTTGTAAAATTTGCCGCACTCCAAATCGCAGCCGGCATTGAGCGCCATGGCGGCGCCCTTCACCGGGTTTAGGGTGAGCGCATGGTGGTAGACGATATCGGGCAGGGCACCGCAATCCGACACAAAGTAGCCGTCAAATCCCCAGCTTTTCCTCAGTATTTTTTGAATCAGCGTGTCAGAGGCGCAGCAGGCCTCGCCGTTCACACGATTATAAGCGCCCATCACGCCGCATACATGCGCCTCCTGTACAGCCTTTTGAAAGGCGGGCAAATAGGTTTCAAAGAGGTCTTTATTGGAAACGACGGCATTGAAGGAGTGGCGCTTACCCTCAGGGCCGCTATGCACTGCAAAATGCTTTGCACAGGCAGCCGTTTTGATATAGGTATCGTCCTCGCCCTGCAACCCACGGATGAACGCAACGCCCAGAATGCTTGTGAGATAGGGATCCTCCCCATAGGTTTCCTGCCCGCGGCCCCACCGCGGATCGCGAAAAATATTGATGTTTGGTGACCACATGGTCAGCCCTTTATAGATCCCGTAATCGGATTTTTGCTGGCTCTCATTAAATTTTGCACGCGCTTCTGTCGATATCGCTTCCGCCACGTGAAACAGCATGTTTTCATTGAAGGAGGCAGCCATACAGATCGCTTGCGGAAATACGGTCGCGATGCCGGCGCGGGCAACGCCGTGCAGAGCCTCGTTCCACCAAACATAAGGCTTGATACCCAGGCGCTGAATGCCCTTGGAGCAGTGCATTAGCTGTGAAACCAGCTCTGTAGCAGAGAGCTTTGCCGCAAGAGTTTTTCCGATTCTTAGGTGCTTTGCCCAGCTCTGACTGTCCATTTCTTTTCCTCCTTGACAACCGGCTTTTCCGCATTATATAATTGAAAAAGCAAAACGTGCTCGTGCACGTAACTGCAATCATTATAACATTGCCAGTAGGGGAAAGCAAGGGGGACGGTAAAATGGCCATCACGGCAAAGGAGATTGCACAGCTCGCAGGCGTTAGCCGGGGCACGGTGGATCGCGCGCTGAAGGGGCGGCCCGGCGTCAGTGAAAAAACGAAGGCGCGTATTCTCGAAATTGCCAAACAGCATGCTTATAAGCCCAATATTATCGGCAAGGCTCTTGTCTATTCCGGTAAACCGATCAAGGTATGCGTTATCCTGAACAGCTCCGGCAACCCCTTTTTTGACGATGTAAAGGCCGGGATTTTTGCCGCGCAGGAGGATTTTGCTAGCTACGGGTTTGAAATCACGCTCTCTGAATGGAAGGGCTATCAAGCTGATGATTTGCTCCGCTTACTGGAGGCATTGCCGGAGAATATCTCTCAGCTTGTTTTAACTCCCATTTGCAATCCGCGTGTGGCGGCCAAAATACGCGCCCTTCAGGCACGAGGCGTAAACGTTGTGATGCTCTCCAGCGAGCTGGAAGGGATCGAAAATGCGATATATGTCGGGTGCGATTATTTGAAAAGCGGCCGGATTGCCGGGCGTTTAACTGGGCTTTTTTCAAACGGGAACGCCCGGCTTTATATTATGACGGGCAGTTCGCAGCATAAGGGACATGCGCAGCGTGTTGAGGGGATCCGCGCTGTGTTAGAGCGGACCTATCCATCCATTGAGCTCATTGGAATTTCAGAGAGCAATGACGATGATTCCACTGCATTTCATGCCATGCGGGCAGCCCTAAAAGAACATCCGGAGATTGATTTTGTATATATCACTGCCGCCGGTGTGAAGGGCACGCTTCTGGCATTAAAGGAGCATAGCCATACGGTGAAGGCATGCGCCTTTGACGATGTTCCGGTAACACGCGATGCACTGCGCAGCGGAGAGGTGCTTGCGACCATTTGCCAGCAGCCTTTTGAGCAGGGCTACCTGGCAATCAAGGTCCTATTTGAAAAGATCATATTGAAAAAGGATGTAAAGCATCCCATTTATACGGATCTTTCAATTAAAGTCGATCAATCGCTGTAATCTGTGAGGTGGAGTGATGAAAGCTTTTTCTGTTTTACAATATGCAGAGGATCATACGGTTTTGGAAGAAACAAATGCATCACGAAATGGCTTTTTTACAGTCCATGAACAAACGCAGCCACAGGGGGAGTGGGGCTTAAAGATACAGGCTGTTTTGTCGGTGCATAAAAAGATTCCCCACAGGGCGGCCGTGCGGTTGGTACTTGAGGAATCGGAGGGGAAAGCGGATTATATTTTTGCTCCTGCCGCCCTCTATCGTGGGAACCGTTTTAAAAGCCTCCCCAAACCATATCCGCCTATGCTGACCAAGGAGGAGGCCCGGCTTTATAAGGGGCAAACGGTGCTCTCTGATGTCCCCAGATTAAAAGAGGGGGGCGGCGGCTGTGCACAGCTCAACGCCGGCGATCTATCCATTCCCTGTGTGGGATATTACTCGGCGGAAAAATCGATGGGATACCTGGTGTTTTTCGAGCAGGGGAATGAATGGGGGAACTTTGGCGTTACCGTACAGGAAGGGGCGGATTCCAAATCCGTAACGTTTATTCTGTCGTCTCCCTGCGTCCGTATGCCGGAGAAATATGCGATGTGTACTACGCATGAGAAGTCAGACGATATGGCTGCCGTACTCAGGGAAGGCGACCATATTACGTTTTCCTATTGTGAATACCGCTTCCCCTGCGGCAGTGTTTGCGAATTTCTCAACCAATTCTTCCAATACCGTCAACACAATACATTGCCGCGCAGCCATCCTAACCGTGTCCCATGGCATTATGCCTTTGAGCTGATTGAGCAGAAGTATAATCACCGTAACTGGCAGGCAGAGTTTGGATTTTACACCTCCTCTGAGGCAAAATCCGGTATTTTTCGCCAATGGCAGACCGGTTGGGTAGGCGGGGCAATGAATACCCTGCCGGGGCTTTTGATCGGTGGTGAGGAGACAAAGGAGAAAAGCCGCCGGACGCTTGATTTTGTATTCCAAACCTTGCAGCATACAAGCGGTTTCTTATATGGGATTTTTTGTGATGGGCAAGTGTACGGCGATGATTTAAAGCCGGAAAACAAGCAGATTGTCATGAGCCGGAAAAACGCGGACGCCCTCTATTATATTGCAAAGCTGTTGCTTTTGCTGCGGGAGAAGGGAGATCAGTTTCCCGAAATCTGGTGGGATGGCTTAAAAAGATTGGCAGATGCCTTTATCCTCTTCTATGAAAAAAATGGGGAGATCGGGCAGTTTATCGATATAGAGCGCGGGAAGCCGTATGTTTCGGGCTCGGCAAGCGGCGGCCTGGTATGCGGTGGGCTGGTGCTTTGCGCAACTCTTTTTGATAAGGAAAGCTACCTTGAAACGGCGTCAAGAATTGGCGAGTGCTATTATCGCGATTATATCGCGAAAGGGTTTTCCACAGGTGGGCCGGGGGAGATTCTATCTTGCCCGGATAGCGAATCAGCCTTTGCTCTTTTGGAGAGCTATGTGCTCCTCTACCGCTCCACACACTTGAGAAAATGGCTGGGCTATGCCAAGGATACCGCTTCGCTCTGCGCGAGCTGGTGCGTCGGCTATGATTATGCTTACCGGAGCGATACGCAGCTTTTTGCGCGTGGGGTGGCTACTACAGGGGCGGTCTGGGCAAGCGTACAGAATAAGCACGCCGCGCCGGGGATATGCACCATGTCAGGGGAGTCGCTGCTGCACCTCTACCGCGCGACGGGGAATCTCGCTTATCTGGAGCTGCTTAAGGACATCTCACATAATATTACACAGTATGTGAGTACCCCAGAGCAGCCAATATACGCAAGCTACGTCTGGCACAATGGTCCCGCCCATTTACATAAGCTGATGATCCGGCAGTATGTCCGGTTGTTAACCGCCCTTTCTTCGAAAAGCAGAGGGCTAAAAAAGCTGCTTGCACCGCTGCACGATGCCATTTGTAACCCGGTAGGCCGCATCAATGAGCGGGTGAACCTTTCCGATTGGGAGGGAACAAATAACGTCGGCGAGATCCCGCTCGGTTCCTGCTGGTGCGAGGTTTCTGCAATGCTGACCTATCTGGAGATCCCGGCTGTCTATATTCAACCCGACACAGGGCTTTGCTTTACCATGGATCATATTACGTGCTCTATCCAAAGCAAGTCGGAGCAGGCGCTTACACTGGTGCTTCACAACCCCACGGAGTATGGCGCTGCGTACCGCATTTTTATTGAGGATTCCGCTTCAGCTGGTTGCCCAATGCCGCCGGGAAACGCTTTGCCGGTGCAGACCATCTTTCTGAAATCAGGGGAAACGCTCCAAATATCATGCAACAGGAGAGGATCTTATGTTTGAAATCCGCGGGAAAAATTTTTATTTAGACAATAAAAAAGTAAATGTTTATTCTGGAGCGATTCATTATTTCCGAGTGCCGCACGAATACTGGCGCGACCGTCTGGAAAAGCTGAAAGCTGCTGGCTTCAATACGGTGGAAACCTATGTGGCTTGGAACGTACATCAGCCGGAGGAGGAGCGGTGGTGCTTTGAGGGGCAAGCCGATGTGTTCCGATTTATCCGGACGGCACAGGAGATCGGGTTGTATGTCATTGTCCGCCCCGGGCCTTATATTTGCGCGGAGTGGGATTTCGGTGGTTTCCCGGCCTGGCTTCTAAAATATGAGGGGATTCGCCTGCGCTGTTACAGTGAGCCCTATCTCTCCCTGGTAAAGCGGTATTTCGATGAGCTGCTGCCCAGGTTGGCGCCGCTTCAGGTTTCACATGGCGGCCCTGTGATCATGATGCAGATTGAAAATGAATATGGGAGTTACGGCCGGGATAAAAAGTATCTCTCCTATTTGCGAGACCTGATACGCCAAAATGGGATTGATGTGCCTTTATTCACTTCTGACGGTGAGAGCAAATATCATTTATCCGGCGGTAGCTTGCCTGAGGAGTTTAAAGTGGTGAATTTTGGAGGATTCCCGCAAAGCAGCTTTCATGATTTGCGGGAATATCAGCCGGAGAAACCTCTGATGTGCGGAGAAATGTGGTGCGGTTGGTTTGATCATTTCCGCGAGAAGCATCATCATTCCGCAGCGGCTTGGTCCAGAAGGACGTTTTCAAAAATTCTGCAGCAGTTTTTTGAAGAAGACGCCAATTTTAATTTTTACATGTTTCATGGGGGAACAAATTTTGGCTGTATGGCGGGCGCAAACTATGACGGTTTTTATCAGCCTACTACCACAAGCTATGATTACGATGCTCCGCTCAATGAGTACGGGGATTATACGCCAAAATATTTCGCCATGCGTGAGGCTTTGTGTAAAAAGCAAGGGATCGATCCTCCGCTTCCACCACGCCCGCAAACACAAAAAATCGGCTCGGTTGCGCTTGGAGAAACTGCCTCTTTGGCCGCGAATGTCAAGAATATCGGCACACATTATTTTGACCATATTCCACATTATATGGAGCATTACGGCCAGCAGCACGGTTTGATTCTGTACCATACTGAAATTGAGGGGGATTATCCGGATACCTCCATCTTTGCGGATGGCGTTCATGATATTGCCTATGTGTATGTGAACCGTAAATTGGCCGGCAAATATGACCGCAGCCTTCCATTAACTAAGCAGCAGCGCAAGCACGGCGTTCAGGCCTTGGAGAGCTTCCGTTTTCCCATCCCGGCCTTTTGCGGAAAAGTGGAGATCGATATCCTGGTTGAAGGGATGGGGCGTATCAATTTCAACAAACAAATTTATGACCGCAAGGGGCTTGCAAATGTCTGTATTGGCGAGCAGTATGTATATGATTTTGATATTTATACCCTGCCTGTTGAAAACCTTGGCAAACTTGTTTATGACGGCGCCAGCCAGTACCCTGCTTATCTCAGGGGCGTATTCCCTGCGTCGTCAAAAGCCGACTGCTTTATCCGTTTGGACGGTTTTACCAAAGGATATGTTTTTGTCAATGGCATGAACCTTGGCCGGTATTGGAACGTAGGGCCTCAGCATACACTGTATCTGCCCGGCGTGTGGCTGAAGGAGACAAACGAGATTGTCGTCTTAGAACTGGAGAAGTGTCAAAAGCCATGTGTTGAGATCATTGATCATCCGGTCTTTCGGTAAACACAGGGCCGGCGCATTGTAGAGAGAAGCACGCTTATTTGCGCCCATTTGCCCAGTCATAGGTGATGGAGATGAGGTCAAAAGCATGGACAGGAATTCAGTTTCGTTTGTAATGGATTACAACGGAGAAGTTCGCACCGTGTCTAAAAATTGGCAATTTTGCATTGGAAGCGGACACGCTGCGCTGGCCCATCGCACTGATTACATGGAGCAGCTGCGCATCGTGCATGATGAGCTTGGGATAGAGCGGGTGCGCTTTCACGGTATTTTCAATGATGATATGCATGTTTGCCAACGGATTGGTGACTATCTTCCGGTGCCTAAGCGCAGTTGCATCAAGATATATAGTTTTTATCAAATCGCAAAGATTTATGACCAACTTCTTAAAATCGGGATCAGGCCTTTTGTAGAAATTGGTTTTATGCCTTCAGCGCTGGCTTCCGGGAGAAAAACAGTGTTTGCTTACAAGGGAAATGTTACACTGCCGAAAAGAATAAATGAATGGCAGGATTTTATCCGTGAATTTATACGCTTCTTGATCAGCAGATATGGCGCCAAGGAAGTGCGCAGCTGGTATTTTGAGGTATGGAATGAACCGAATCTTTCCTGCTTTTTTAAAGGGAGCATGCAGGATTATTACCGGCTGTATGCCTTAACAGTTCAGGCGATTAAAAGTGTGGATTCCGAGCTTATGGTGGGTGGGCCTGCCACAGCCAGAAGCAGTTGCATAACAGAATTTTTAAATTTTTGTAAACGTGAAAATGTACCGGTGGATTTTGTTTCTACACACCAATATCCCACGGATGAGCTTGGCCACTCAATAAATCGCAAACGGTTAAAGAAAATTAAAAATCTGAAGGCAGGCAATGCACATGTATCAATGCGTGCGCTTTTACAGCCTGTATTTGACACTTGTAATGATTTTACTGATGAATTAAAAGGATATCTTTTCAGGGAGGCAGAGCGTGCGCGCAGTGAGGTTGGAAATCTTCCTCTTTTTTATACCGAATGGAGCATAAGCTCCAACTGTGTCGCCGCTATCCACGATACAACACGTGCATCATCCTTTCTGGTGAAAACGGTACTCGACTATCAAGGCATTGTAGATGGATCAAGTTATTGGACTTTTTCGGATATCTTTGAAGAATTATTTTTCTTTTCAGATCCATTTTGCGGTGGCTTCGGGCTTTTAACAGTCGATGGGATAAAAAAGCCTGCGTTTTGGGCTTTTAAATTGCTAAACCAGCTTCCAAATACCCGTTACTGTTTGCCTGTGGCCAATCGAGAGGTTGAACTTGCGGCATTTCGAGCGGATAACGGAGATATTTTTCTAATGCTTTATGCTCAAAATTTTGAAGATGTAAAGCGACAATACACTGTTATGCTGACCGTGAAGCATTCGCCTGGTTTTTTCAATGCACAGGTACAGCGAATTAACAGCCATAGCGGAAACCCCGTTAAGCTGTGGGAAAACATAGGAAAGCCGCCCGTACTGTCAAAAGGCGAGCTCGCTTATATCCAAAAAACGTCAGAGCCGTCGTGTGAATCGTTGCAGCTGAACTGTGAGAATGATGCATGTGCTATCCATCTGGTATTGGAGGAAAACGAGGTTGCGCTCATCAAACTGTGCAAGAGCTGATCCTTCGGGAGCAGGCTGCACGCATTCGTTACCGGAGCAGAAGCGAACGATGTAGCACAGCTGTCAGACGTTATGAGAAACAGGAGGTTTTATTTATGAAGGATTGGGTTGTGCATCCTGTCAAGGAGCCGTCCGTTATTACGCACACAGCAGGGATCGTTCGCCTGGAAAATGGATTGATCCGCCGCGAAATTGAAACGCGGGGCTGCAAGACAGTATCCTTTTTGAACGTGCAAACAGAGACAGAGCTTATCACCAAGCCCCATAGCGGTTTTCAGCTTTCGGCCGGCGGGCAGCTTTATGACGCGGATGATTTTGTGTTTTCAGCGCTTCGGCTTGTTCCCTGCGAAGAGCGTGTGCCGTTCCGTAGGGCGGCTACGATGACTTATACGGGTCCATATCCGCCTCCGGGCAAGGCGGTCGAGCTTTGCTACACCGGCAAGGAGCTTCCGCTCAGCTTGACGGTGCGATATGAGATGTACGACGGCATGCCTGTGCTGATGAAGCGGATCACCGCAAAAAATCTTTCAAAAGAGGCTATTATCATAGATAACATTGCCGTTGATGTGATGTGCGTCACGCAGAACCGCGATATGCTGTTTATAGATAGCGATTATGATTCCACCACGCAGTTTTTGGGGCTGGAGCTTGCCAAATACGCAAAGAACTATGCGCGCTACCGCTATGATATCTTAGAGGTCGCGCCGCTTTACCGTATGAATGTAACCCTTGCGCCGGGCGAAGAGGCCGCTTCTATTTGCGCCTATGAGCTGCTTTTCACAGCGGCGTATTATGAGCACCGGCTGATCGAGGTCAAGGAGATGTACCGCCGTATCGCGCCCTGGTGCACCGATCAGGTGTTGTTTTTCCATCTGATTGCAAACAGCAGCCGCGCGATCCGCAAGGCGGTGGATCAGTGTGCGGAGGTAGGGCTGGAAATGGTGATTCAGTCTTTCGGCTCCGGTGTGAATATGGAGAGTGATAGCGCACGTTACCTTCGGCGTATTAAAAAAGCTTATGATTACGGCCATGAAAAGGGAATCCGGATGGGCGCCTACACGCTTGCCTACGTGAAAAATTACCGCCCCGTCAAAGGCGATGAGGCGCTCAATCACGACGGTAGCCACATTTGCCGCTGCCTTGCGACCGATTGGTCCCGGCAATATATGCGCAATGTGCTTCGCTTTATTGACCAAACTGGGGCAGATGCCGTTGAAATCGACGGCCCTTATGGGATGCTCCTGTGCGCGGGTGGGAAGACACATTGCCACGAGGATTTCACAGATTCCCAGTATCATCAATGGAAGGGGGCAGTGGTGGACTGGTATCGAGAGTTGAAGCAGCGTGGCATTTACATCAATGCGCCGGATTGGCATTTTTTAAATGGCAGCAACCGCTGTGGCGTGGGGTATGAAGAGATTGCATTTTCTGAAAAGCGTTTGGAGCAGCTGATTACCTCCCGTATTTATTATTACAAGGGTACCTTTGATAAAAACCCCTCGCAGGGGTGGGGATTTTTGCCGCTGAATGTGTATCATGGTGGCGGCAAGGAGGCCATGTTTTTCCCAACTGACAAAAACGCCTTTGCATTTGACTGGGCTCTGGCGCAGATTACGGCCAGCGGGGTTTGGCCCACCATCCGAGGAAAGCGCGTTTACGATTCTCAAACCGGGAAAAAAATCTTTCAAAAATGGGTTGCTATCTTTCAAAAATACCGCCAAGTGCTCAACGGCATTACGGTTCACTTTATGCCCCCGCGCATCGACCCCGAAAAGCCGGATCGGACAACCTGCATAGATGCCATTATGAATCAGCTGCCTTATGGGCCTGTACGCGGATTTGTGATGTTCTTTAACCAGACGGATAGCGACCGCACGGAGGACATTACGCTGCCGGTGTATTATACTGGGCTGACGGGTCTATCCACTCCGCCCGCCCCCTTTGAAAACACGAAAAACTGTGATGTTTCCTATCCACTTTATGGGGAAGAAATTGCGCCTTTGGTTATCAAGGCCCGCGATGGCTCAAAGCGTACCTTTATAACCGACGAGAAGGTTGTAGACCGGCCCATTCCGCCCTTGCAGAATGCGGAGCCGACCCAGCACACAATCTGTGTCTCACAGGAGGATAATGCTCCTGTCAGCTACCGCATTGATACAAACGGAAATATTACCATGCAAATTGCGCTGCCCGCCATGTCCTATCGCTGGTATGTGCTGCGGGCGCCGGAAATAGGGAGGAAAGACATATGAAAACAATGGTGAAGCTTGGCGTGATCGGTTTGGGCAGCCGGGGCCCACAGCTGATAAAACCCTTGCTGAAAATGGAGGATGTGCAGGTTGCCGCCGTCTGTGATTTATATGGCGACAGGGTGCAGCACGCGGCGGAGATGGTGAGAGAAGCAGGGGGAGAGGCGCCGTTCCAGACGACGGATTACAAAGAGGTGCTTGCATTGGATGCGCTTGACGCCGTCATCATTGCAACATCGTGGGAGCACCATGTAGAGATTGCGCTGGCGGCTATGCAGCGCGGCCTTTTTACCGCGATGGAAGTGGGCGGCACTTACCGCCTGGAGGATTGCTTTCAGCTGGTTCAGGTGCAGGAGGAAACAGGCACGCCCTTTTTCTTTCTTGAAAACTGCTGCTATGGCCAGCGTGAGCTGATGTGCCTGAATATGGCGCGGCAAGGTTTGTTTGGGGAGATTGTTCACTGCGATGGGGCATACCGCCACGATTTGAGAAACGAGATTTCTTACGGCAGAGAGAACCGTCATTATCGCCTAGACCATTACAAATCGCATAATTGTGAAAATTATCCCACGCATGATTTAGGCCCGATTGCAAAAATTCTGGGGATTAACCGTGGCAATCGTATGGTGAGACTCGTTTCCGTTGCGAGCAAATCCTGCGGCCTGCATGAATACATCAAAACACAGAAGCCGGAGGACGAAACCCTACTGCATACGCAGTTTCAACAGGGCGATATTGTTACCACAGTCATCACCTGCGAAAATGGGGAGACGATCACACTCACGCTTGATACCACGCTTCCCCGTATTTACAGCAGGAATTTTACCGTTCACGGCACAAAGGGGATGTATCAGGAGGATGGCGATTATGTGTTCCTGGAAAAGGAAATGGAAGCCAGCCTTGCAGAGATTGAAGAGAGCCCACATCTGATCTGGAGAAATGCCGAGCGCTATGCCGAAAGGTATGATAATGGCTTGTGGAAGCATCCCTCAAAAGGCATGCGTGAGAGCGGACACGGCGGCATGGATTACCTTGTCCTGCGGGCTATGGTGAACGCTGCAAAGGGGGAAACCCTGCCGGCCATTGACGTTTATGATGCGGCGTCATGGATGTGTATTACGGTACTGTCTGAAAAGTCGATCCAAGGCGGCAATATGCCAATGGAAATTCCTGATTTTACAAATGGAAAATATAAAAACAGGACGGACAAGGCTACCGGAAAATACGCCCTGGATTGAAAATGGATAATAACGGATCGAGAGCGTAATTCAAAATGGTGCGTATGGCAGCCTGAATGATGTAGAAGTTCGCTTTTTCTGTGTGGCGGTCTGTGAGAGCAAGCATACGTCTTACAGGCCGTCGCTTTTTGCGTGGAAAATGATTTTCGCTAAATTGGGGGAACAGGAGGCCGTCCTTCAGCCATATCGCTTTGAACGTTCCTCTGATTGAGCGGCAATGTGTCGCCGGGGCCCTCCGGTATTCTCCGATGCTGCAAATGGTATGCCGCTGCTAGGATGGAGCGCTCCGGCAGAAGCCGTGCGAAGAGCCGCGCGAGCTTTATCTGCGCGCCGGGCACAATCAGCATCCGGCGGGCAAACATGCTCCGCACAGCAATCTGCGCTACCCGCTCACTGGAAAAGTGAGCCGGTGTGAAAGAAACTGCCGCCTTCTGCTCAAATTCGGTTTCCACCGGCCCGGGGCACAATGCGCTGATGGAGACATGGCTGCTCTGTTGCCGTAGCTCCTTCCAGACGGCGAGCGTCAGGTGAAGGATATATGCCTTGGAGGCATAGTAGGCAGCCATTAATGGCCCAGGCGTGAACGCCGTGGCAGAGGAGACGTTGAGGAGGTAGCCGCTATCCCGCGCGATAAAATCCCTTAAGAAGAGCTTTGTCAGAATGTGCACCGCGCGGATGTTGGTATCGATGAGCCGAAGTTCCTGCATTAAATCGGTTTGGCAGAAAGCTCCGAAGATTCCAAAGCCCGCATTGTTCACCAAAATGTCGATTTTTTCTAGTTTTACCGATTCATATAAGGCAAAGCAGTTCTGCTCTGAGGCAAGGTCAGCCTCTATGATCCGCACTGGGGCAGAGAGCTGCTGCTGTAGCTCCTCCAGCCGGTCTTTACGGCGAGCGGTCGCAATCACTTCACAGCCCATATCCCCGAGCACCCGTGCAATATCCCGGCCAAGGCCAGAGCTCGCGCCTGTAATGAGAGCTTTCATGTAGATTTCCCTCGCTTCAAACAAAAGCTTTCTGATGGATAGCGTTTCCGAAATTCTCTGAAAAACCGGAGGAAGGATGCTGTAAATAGATGGCATACAGCAAGCACCCCAAAATTCGCTGTAAATTTATGAATTTCCGATTGAAATTTGCTTTACAATTGATTAAAATGCACATAAACAGATTCTGAAAAGGAGATTGAAGGAAGATGAAGCTGCAAAAAAAGGCAAAGCAATGGATCGTAGCTGGCGTAGTGTCGGTAGCAGTGATAGGGGTCGTAGTCGCCCTGATTTTCACTGTTCCCCTCATGCAGATGCATAGCAATGCTTCACGCTATGAATTTATGCCGGCCGCAGAAAGTAACGAAGCGGATCGTATTCATTTTTTGGATACGCAGAGTGCAGATGCCATTCTGCTTGAGAGCAATGGCCATTTTGCCCTGATCGACGCTGCGGAAGATAGTGACAACCCACGAGGTTTTGCAGCGCTTGCTTATGACGGATATGAGGAAAAGGTGCTTTCCTACGTCAAAAAAGCCGCCTCGGATGCAGAGGGAAATGTTTCGCTGGATTTTATTGTCGGCACGCACGCGCATTCGGATCACCTGGGCGGTTTTGATACACTCCTGAACGATCCGGATATTACCGTTCAAACGGCTTATCTCAAGGCCTATGACCCGCAGTGGATTACCGCATCGGAGCGCGAGGACTGGGATAATCAGGAGGTTTATGACCAGATGCTGGAGGCCTGCCGTACGCATGACGTGCAGGTGATTCAGGATATTCCGGAGGAGAGCTTTGCATTTGGGAATTTTACGATCACGTTTTTTAACACGGAGGATTACGTGGGCCCGAAGCAGCGCGGGGAAAATGAAAATTCACTGGGTATTTTGGTCGAAAAAGACGGAAAGCGCGTGTTCCTCGCGGGTGATATCAACAATGCGGATGGCACTGAGGATGCGCTCGGCCCGCAGATTGGCCATGTGGATGTATTAAAGGTTGGCCATCATGGTTATGCGGGCTCTACCTCAGAGGGATTTGCACAGGCGCTCTCGCCGGATATCGCAATCCTGACCAATACAATTCATGATGTAGATGCGCAGGTGCGCAAAAACTTGAACCGGACGCATACGGCCATTTATGGCGCCAAGGAGCACGGTGGTATCGTCCTTGCGTTTGGGGAGGATGGGCTGAGGCTTTACGACCAAATTCATTGGCCTGCAAACGGGAGGGGAGCTTATACCGTGCTGGTTTATCAAAAGGACCGGCGGGAGCCGGTCAGGCTGTTTGACGATTTCAGTGAATTGGAGGGGCTGCGGGCCGGGAACAGTTTTTCCTTTCAGGTGTGCCGGGAGGAATATTATGTCGTGCAGCTGCTGTTATGTGATTGCTCCGGTCCCTATGTGATCATGTCGGAGGGCTTGGATGGGCGCGTGACGGTTTACAACACACAGGGTATCGATAAATATGGTCAGCCGTTTTCCAAGCCCTATGAGACACAGGCGAACCGGATCAATCCGCTCTATGTGGGCGTAGATTTTGCCGCCCTGGAGCCGGGAGCGTACGAAACGCATATCCGGATACAGGGCGCGGATACCGCAACGGTCCGCCTGCTGTTTGAGGTTACATCGTCTCCGGTGGAAAACCACGGGTATAACGAACTGTGGCGGCTTTCCCGCCTCAACTGGCTCAACAGCACCCGTGCGCAGGATGATGAGGTCACGCCGCCCTTCCAGCCGATTCAAACGGATGGGCGAACGCTCACCCTGCTGGGCCGCACCATCCAGTTGGCAGAGGATCTTCAGCTGAAGCAGGTGGAGAGCTTTTTTGACGAGGGCGTCAACCTGACGGATACCGTGCAGGCCTGTCTGTTGTGTGCACCGGCATCCTTCCGGCTAAAGGGCCATGCTATTTCCTTTGCGCCGGTGGCGGTGGAGAACCGGGGCGCGTGGGCAGAGCTGTCGGCTCAGGGGCACAGCGATACCCTGCGGATAAACACCAGATTGCTCGCCCGCTGTGAAGGCAATTTGGAATATTTTACAGAGGTTACAGCCCTGGAGGATTGCGAAACAGAGGTATCCCTGCGCATTCCATTCAGTGAATACGCATCCGCCTATAATTTTGGCCTCGGCAAACGTGGCGGACGTTTTGCAGATGTTTCTACCCGGTGGGACGACCAGCGGCATGACAGCATGTATGTGGGCAACATCAACGTCGGTGCGATGATTCGCCTGAAGGCGGAGCGGTATCGCACGCCGCTGGTCAACATTTATTATCACAACCTCCCGCTTGTGCGGCCGGTGGAGACCTGGGATAATCACGGGCTGGGCGAAATGTCTGTAAAAAAGGGTACGAACGGCGCCGTGTTTAAGGCATGCACGGGAAGCTTTTCACTGAAAAAAGGGGAACGCCGTGTTTTCCGTTATGAATTCTTCCTCACGCCGTATAAGCCGGTTGATTACAAAAAACACTATGCGGTGCGGTATTATCACAGCAACGCCATGAAGGGCAAAGAGTATAAGCATCTCAAAAAGGCCGAAAAAGCGGGCCTGAATGTGATCAACGTGCATCATGGCAATGAGCTGCACCCTTATATCAACTATCCTTTTATTGAAACAGAGCGCTTGAAACGTTTTGTGCAGGAGGCGGCCTGCAAGGGGATTGGGGTAAAGGTCTATTATACAGCGCGGGAGATGAGCAACCACACGGCGGAGGTATTCTGCTATAAATCCTTTGGGAATGAGATCATCCTACAGCGCAAAGGGCAGGGGCATGATGGCTTTCAGGATCGGGAGTGGTTGCACAAGTATTTTGGGCAGGATATCATCCCGGCCTGGCAAGTGCATTACCGTTCCGGCCCACACAAGGGGGATAACGATATCTCTTTCATCATCCAACCGGATTCCAGAATCGAGAATTATTATATTGAGGGCTTGCAATGGCTGATAGAGCACATTGGCATCAAGGGTATCTATATTGACGATACCTCCTTGGATGCAGTCACCCTGCGCCGGGCGCGCAAGGTGCTGGATCAGGTGGGTGGCCTGATTGATATGCACATGTGGAACCATGAGGAGAAGCGCGCCGGAGATGCTGCGTGTATGAACATCTATGCTGGTATCCTGCCCTTTTTAGATAGCCTGTGGATCGGCGAGGGCTTTGATTGCCGCAAGCTGCCGGCCGATTATATCCTCACCGAGGTCAGCGGCCTGTTTTATGGAAACACCAGCCAGATGCTGGAGGGAGGCGGCGACCCGTATGCTGGGATGCTCTATGCGATGAATAACCGCTATGGCTGGGGCGTGCAAAATGCGGACCGTGTCTATCGCGTGTGGGATGCCTTTGGCATTCAGGGGGCGCAGATGCTCGGTTACTGGCATAGCCGCTGCCCAATCCACACAGATAACGCTGAGGTGCTCGTTACTGTATACCAAAAAGAGGATTCGCTTCTGGCGGCGGTCTATAACTTTTCTGAGCGGCGGCAGCATTTTCATTATCAGATTGATGAGGATAAGCTGCCCTTCCTCCCCGGGCGAAGAGAGCCCATCCGCCTGCGCATGGGCGAGCGGCGGAAAATTGCGCGCGCCGTCAATCTGTACGGGGAAAATATGCTGCCCGGGCGGGATGGCATCCTGTTTATTCTGCGGAAGGCATAGAAGCCCATCTAAAAATTGGACATGATTTCCTTACCGATCGTTCATATGGATTTTGCACATTCTTTTTTTCTCTGTCACACACCTGTCATAATTTCGTCCTATACTGTAGCCAAGATAAACGAAAGGGGATGAACGGTATGTAAGGGTTGGTAGATCAAATGGCGGCTGTGCTTACTCCCACACCTTTCCGCACACAGCTGTTGTTTGAGTGGCTTCTGCATTTCCTCTCTTTTGATTTTCACTGCTCCTCCTGCCGGAATAGAACCCTCCGGCAGGGGAGGGCAGACAACCTACAATCCCCTCGCAAGAGGGTTTCTCATATAGATTGCTTCTTCATTTTTCTCTCCTTTCTTTCCCCCATTTTGAAAAATCGCCGGTGTGATGCCGGCGATTTTTCTGCCTGTCTGTCATAAAACATCATCATACCGCTACATTAGCAAGGATGGGATGAAATTCATTTGCATTTACAGCGGTTGTGTCGTATAATGTGGCAAAGGAATGTTGACGTGTGAGCAGAAACCATTCTTTTGTTTTTGGCCGCATTTGCGATAGGGCTTAATCCATATCCGCACAGGAGGTTTTTTTGATATGAAGGAGCGATTTTTGCGCTTTGCCGCAGTCATTCTGGCGCTTTGCCTCTGCATGAGCCTGGTCTCCTGCAGCACGGACCCAGCGGAGGGGGAGGATTCTTCCTACGCTTCCGGCCAGGCGGAGCTGCCCTCTTCAGAGGAGCCGGAACCGCTGCTGCCGCCGGATGAATCGGCTTCCGCTCTGCCTGCCGGTGGAGAGGATGCGGAGAGTGGCGCTGTTTCCATCGCCCCCGCAGGCACAACAAAGGATGGGCAGGATCCCACAGCCGCCCCAACACCGGACGAACCGGAGGAGACAGAATCCCGCACCGTCCGGGTGACGATTCCGGAGGGTTATAACATCATCCAGATCGCCAAGAAGCTGGAGGCAAACGGCGTTTGCAGTGCGGAGGATTTTATCAACACGGCGCAGACGTATGATTTTTCCTATTACCCTTTGGTGGGCAGTATTCCCTCCAGGCAATACCGAGCGTTTAAGCTGGAGGGCTATCTCTTTCCAGATACTTACGAGTTTTATAAAAACATGAAGCCACAGGATGCGGTGGGGAAATTTCTCCGTGGGGGCAAGGCGGTGCTCGGCAGCTATCCCACCAGCACGGCGCAGCTCAAAAATATGGATGAAATCCTGACCCTGGCCTCCATTGTGGAGAAGGAGGCAAAAACCAATACGGAGAAAAATCTTGTCGCTGGCATTTTTCTGAATCGCCTCAAGCAGGGGATGAAGCTGGAGTCCGACGCGACGCGGGATTACTGCATCAACTACTTGGACCCCAACACCGGGAAGTATGATAAGCTGGCCGGACCGTATATGGAATATGCCTATGTGTATAACACATATAACGGTTCCACCTGCCCCGGCCTGCCGGCCGGCCCGATTTGCAACCCTGGCCGCTCGTCGATTCGCGCGGTGTTGAATCCAACGAAGACAGACGCGCTGTATTTCTGCTATGGAGCGGATAATAAGCTGTATACAGCCACCACCTATGAAGCGCATCAGCAGAATTTGAAATTGGCCGGCTTGGCATGAGGATGAGGCTGCCGGGGACTTCCGTGATAGGCGCCGCTGTATCACCCTCAGTGATATGCAAAGGGGTGCTGCGGTTTCGATGTACGATAGTGGCGCCATTGGGGAAATCGATCCCCCGCTTTGCATGGACGCAGTAAAATGATAGCAAGCGAAAGCAGTGGAGAAAGGTTGCAGATAACTGGGCCGCTATGGATTTTGAAAGAGTAACGTGTGAAGAATAACGGTTAAAAATAACAAGGTTAGGCTCCAAAAGGATTCCTAACCTTGTTGTTTCATATTATGTGAAGGTTTGAAAGCGTGATTTTTGGATCGACCTTACAGCCCTGCCGTCTGGCGGATATATTCCCTTGCCATCACGGCATATTCAAACGGGTTCGCCTTGGCGGGATCCTGCTCAGCCTCCACGACAACCCAGCCTTCATAATCGTTCTCCGCGAGGGTATCAAACACCGGCTGGAAGTCAAAATCACCATCTCCCGGCACGGTAAAGGCTCCGGCGCGCACCGCATCGAGGAAGGAATACCCCTCCGCCTTCGCCTTGGCGACTACATCGTTGCGCACACTTTTGAGGTGCACATGCTTGACGCGCTTGGCATATTTCCGAAGCACGGCAAGCGCATCCTCACCGGAGAAGGCGAGATGGCCCGTATCATAGAGCAGATAGACGAGATCCGGATCGGTCAGCTCCATGAGGCGGTCGATTTCTGCCGCAGTCTGCACGCCAGTGCCCATGTGGTGGTGCACCGTGAAATACATGCCCTTTTCCCGTGCGAGGCGGCCCATCTCATTGAAGCCGCGCGCTACCAGCGCCCACTCCTCTTCAGTGTAAACCGGCTTCTCACCGAAGATGCTCACGGGCTTGCCCTGAATGCTATTGCCCTGCTCAGAGGCGCCGATGACCTTTGCACCCAGTGCGTGCAGAAAGTCGCGGTGCGCAATAAACGCCTTGATCGTTGCATCATAGCCCTCGGAGAGCAGGGTAGAGGAGAACCAGGCGTTGCAGATTTGCAGCCCGCGGATTTCGAGCTTATGCTTGAGCGTTTCCACATCCTTTGGATATTTGTTGCCGATCTCGCTGCCGGTGAAGCCGCTGAGCGCCATCTCACTGATGCACTGCTCAAAGGTGTTTTCCGCACCGAGATCCGGCAGATCGTCATTCGTCCACGCGATCGGCGCAATGGCCAGATGGACTTTGTTTGCATCGAGCATTGAAATACAACCCCTCTGTTTCATAATATTTAATATAACCGGGCTTTTTGGATGTTTTCCTGCATCGCATCGTAGGCCTTCTGCACGGTTTCGCTCGTAGAAACCTCTGCCACGCCTACCCGCCACCATGCGTCATAGCCGTGGCTCATACTGCCGTGCACAACCTTGATGTCAATGAGCGTCGGCACCGTTTGCTTTTTCGCATCCTCCAGCGCCGCGTGCAGCTCCTGTGCGGTTGTGGCAGTATAGGTTTTGCAGCCGTAACCCGCCGCGCATTTGGCAAAATCAATGGGCACAACCTCACCGTCGAGGAGGCCGGTTTCCGGGTTGCGGCGTGTAAACCGTGTACCAAAGGTTTTTGTACCCTGCTCATTTTGCAGGTTTTCAATGCAGCCCCAGCCCGTGTTGTCAAAGAGCAGCACATTGATCTTGGCGCCCTCCTGTACGGCAGTGTAGAGCTCGCTGTGCAGCATTAAAAAGCTGCCGTCGCCCACCATGGCGTAAACCTCTTTCTCCGGCTCTGCAAGCTTTACGCCCAGCGCGCCGCAGATTTCATAGCCCATGCAGGAGAAGCCGTATTCCAGATGATAGGTGTGCTTCTCACCTGGACGCCACAGCCGCTGCAAACAGCCTGGAAGGCTCCCGGACGAGCCGACGATAACGGAATCCTTCGCGATTGTGCGGTTAATCTCGCCCAAGGCGCGCGTTTGTGAAAGCCCCTCGGGCAGCTCCACAGCATATTGCCGGTCCACCTCTGCGGTAAAGGCATCCTTCACCTCCTGAATCCGGCCGCCCCACTGGGCCTGATAGCCCGTTTCCGCCAGAGCGGGGAGGAGGGCAGAGAGCGTTTCCTTCGCATCCGCAAGAATGGCCTGTGCATCCATTTTGAAAGCGTCAAAGGCGCAAACATTGATGCCGAGCAGCTTCGCCCCCGGCTGCTGGAAGCCCCACTTGGAGGCGGTTGTGAAATCTGTTAGCCTGCTGCCCACAGCGATGACAAGGTCGGCTTCCTTGGCGAGCGCGTTTGCCGCCGCGCCGCCCGTCACGCCGATACCGCCGAGGTTGAGCGGATGCTCCCAGGGAAGCTGCCCCTTGCCCGCCTGCGTTTCGCCAATGGGGATAGAGAAGCGCTCTGCAAATTGAAGCAGCACATCTTCCGCTTCGCTATAAGTCACGCCGCCGCCCGCAATCAGCAGGGGGCGTTTCGCCTGCGCAATCAGCGCGGCAGCTGCTTCAATTTCCCGGGCAACGGGGAGACGGCGGTCCATATACCACACGCGCTTTTGTAGGAAATAATCCGGATAGTCATATGCCTCGCCCTCCACATCCTGCGGCATGGCAAGGCAGACAGCGCCGGTCTGTGCAGGGTCCGTGAGCACGCGCATCGCGTTGAGTGCGGCTGTCATGAGCTGCTCTGGGCGGGCGATGCGGTCCCAATATTTGCACACGGCGCGGAAGGCGTCGTTTGCGGTGGTTTCATAGCAATCCGTCTGCTCTATCTGCTGAAGCACAGGGTCCGGCTGGCGGCAGGCAAAGGTGTCGCCGGGCAGCAGAAGCAGAGGGATGCGGTTGGCTGTGGCTGTGCCTGCGGCGGTGACCATATTCAGCGCGCCTGGGCCGATAGAGGAGGTGCAGGCGATAATCTTGCGCCTGCGGTTTTGCTTAGCATAGGCGATTGCGGCGTGCGCCATGCCCTGCTCGTTGTGGCCCTGATAATAGGTTAAGCTGTGGCCGCCTTGCTCGAGCGCCTGCCCGATGCCGACCACACAGCCATGCCCGAAAATACCGAAAATACCGTTTACAAATTTTTCTTCCCGGCCATCGAAGCAGACATATTGGTTATCAAGAAATTTCACAAGGGCCTGCGCCATGGTTAACTTCATAAAACATCACCTCAGTCGTGGAGTGGGGCAAAGGGGAGAGACGCAGTTTACACAGCCTCTCCCAACCCCTGATTCCGTTTTATTTCTGATAGGGCCACATATCCGCATCCGGCTCGGTCACCCAGAGATGCTCCGGCACAAAGGTCGGTGTGATATAGGGATTGTCTTCCAGATGGCGGATCACCCACAGATACCACATGGCATAGCCGGGCGCGGTGGTCTGAGGGTGGGTCTCCTCCTTTGTAATCAGTACGGTGCTGTTGTTATGCGTTTTCACAACATCCTCCGAAAGCTCCGCAAAGCCATAGCCGTTCTCCGGCAGGAAACGGTAGAAATACACCTCCGGCTGCGGATGCCAGTGCGGCGGGTAGCTCGACCATTTGCCGGGGAAACCGATGACTTCGCCCACCACCAGATTGGAATAAGGGGCGTTGGAGTAATCAAACACCGTGCGGACGATCCGGGTGGAGGTCTCCCGCATAGTGCCCTTGCCGCGCTCCTCACTCGCACATTCCTCGGGCGTATAGAGTTTTGCGTCAAACACGGTCGTATTCTCTGTGCGGTGGACGGTCAGCTCGCTTTCCTGCACAGCGGTAATGGCAACAGGCACGTCGTTTGGCACATGGAGCACCCAGGGGGAGTCGTCAAAGCAGTTCCCACGCGATACGGTCTGCTTTTGGCCGCCCCACTCGAGTGTGACCTCGCCGTGGATGAGCAGATAGGCGCGCTCCAGATGCTGCGCTTCTGAAAAGCTTTGACCGGGCGCAAGGCGCAGGAGTCCGAAATCCATTAAGGTGTTCTGCTCCTGATCGTCCATTGTGGTAATCGGCGTATAGCCGAACGGATATTCCTTAGGGCCTTTGATATGCATGATAGAAACCTCCGATGAAAAATCGAATTTACCGGGATCAGGCCTCAGCCTGTCACAAACAGGGCGTTCTACAAATAAAGCTTTATTCGCCGTACATTTCGCTAAGCTCCACCGGGCGGCCTTCCGCAACGCTCTTTTTGGCCGCGAGGCCGACAAGAATGGAGGCGAGGCCATCCTCGCCTGTGGTAGGCGTAGGCAGGTCGTGAAGTACAGCGTCCGTAAAGGCGATCATCTCATCGCGGAAGGATTGCATATACCGCTCCAGAAAGAAATAAAGCGGTTTATCGCCCGTTACTCCATCCTCCGTGGAAAGCGTAACCGTTGTCGGCGTATCGTTCTGCGCCTGCGCGGCGCCCTTGGAGCCAAACACCTCGATGCGTTGGTCGTAGCCATAGGCTGCGCGGCGGCTGTTATCGATGACGCCCAGCGCCCCATTTTCAAATTTCAGCGTAATCACAGCGGAATCCACATCGCCTGCCTCTCCAATGGCAGGGTCTACTAGGCACGCAGCCTGCACGTAAATCGATTCGATATCGCTGCCCGCTAAAAAGCGTGCCATATCGAAATCATGAATCGTCATATCAAGGAACATACCGCCTGAGCTCGCCGCATACTCCGCCGGTGGCGGCTCCGGGTCGCGGGAGGTGATTTTGACAAGCTCTAGCTTGCCGATCTTTTCCTGCTCAATGAGCTCACGCAGACGGGCAAAGTTGTGATCAAAGCGGCGGTTAAAGCCAACCTGCAATTTCACACCAGCCTTGTCAACTGCGTCGAGCACGGCCTCCACCTTTTCCGGCGTGAGGTCGACCGGCTTTTCGCAGAAGATATGTTTCCCTGCCTCAGCAGCCTGGATTGCAATATCCGCATGCGTATCTGTAGACGAGCAGATCAACACTGCGTCGATCGCCTTGTCCGCAAGCATTTCCTCCACACTGGCATAAATTTTTTCAATCCCGAATTTTTCCTTGAGCTCTTCAAGCCCGCTCTGGCGCACATCCGTAATGCCGTAGACCCGTGCGGAGGGGACGGCATATGTAATGGATTGTGCGTGAAGCTTGCCGATTCTGCCGGCGCCGATGATGCCGATGTTCAGTTGTTTCATGGGATGCCTCCTCTTTTCGTAAACGTTTGCATGACTGAATTCATCATAGCACAAGTTTGCCGTTGGAACAAGCATAAATCCTAAAAGATTCTGCAAAAAACAAGATTTTCATTTGCTGCATCAAAAGCAAAAAGCCTCCCAAAGCCCCTAAGTGGTTTGGAAAGCTTTTATATATGGAGCGAATCAGCGCTTGGGCGCACTGTGAGAGGCGGTTTATTTTGGCTCTATGCCGTCTTGCTTTGCCCCAGGCAGTTCCGGCGCTTCCTGCGTGGGTAGTTGGTCTGCTATGGCTTCAGTGGCAGAGTCGGCGGAAGCTTCACTGGCAGACGGCGCATGAACCGCTTTGTGCACCGGGAATGGAGCCACAAAGGCAGGAGCTGCTTTCTTTCGATATGCCCAGAACAAAAGCAGGATTGCAGCTGCCAGTGCGCAGATCGAGATGCCGGCGCCGGCGGGCAGCCCCTTTGGCGTGTAGGAAAAGGTTACCGTGTGGCTGCCGCTTTCTAGCTGCACCGCCAGCAGGGAATCTCCCACAGCGAGCAGATCTTCCGGCGCTACCTCCTCGCCGTCCACTGTGACCGTCCACCCCTCGTCATAGGGGATGGAGGTATACAGAATGCCGCTCTCTGCAAAATCGACAGAGCCTTCGATTTCCGTATCGGCAAAGCGCTCAATCTGCATGGAATTTGCTTTTAGGCGCTCATAGCCGCGCGCGAACTCTTCCTCATCAAAGCCATAGGCATACAGGTCAATATAGCCGGAATCCCCGCTGCTGATGGTGATATCAACGCTGACAATCTCGCCCTCTTCGTGGCGGCCGATATCGAGGATATACTCCCGATCCACGCTTTGGATATTATTGTAGCTGTCCGAATTGATGCTGATCTGCTCCACATTATCCGAATTGACATACAAATACAGGTTTTCTGTGCCGGGGCTGACCAGATGGATGGTCACGCTGGCGTCCTCGCCCGGCGTGGTGCGGAAGAAGGTGAACGTGCCAAGCTGCGACTCATCACTGAATGGGTCAATGTTATAATAATCAATGCTGGAGATCTCCATCGGATGGAACACTGGCCCGCAGCCAGTGGCTTTCATAAAGAAATCCTCCTGAACCATGAAGGGGTCGCTGCCATCCGTTGCCCAACTCTGAACCGTGTCGTTGACACGGAAGGCGATTGGCAAGGCGTAATTGTATTCATATGCGGTGAATTTCCCCTGAGAAATGGGAAGCTCCGTGTAAAAAGCGGCATCTGGGCTGACATCTACTGAATTATTGACGATATATTGCAGGCCGAACATGCTGTTGTAAACAGGCGTTTGCAAATGATAGGTGTAGCTGTTAATGAAGTTGCCAAACATCCCCATCCGGCTTTGTAGGTTGGAAAGCTTCTCATACGCCATAGAGGAGAAGGTGGAAACACCGTTGTAGTGATACCAGGCGGGGTCCATCCGTGTGCGCAGGTTTGTCAGCTCCATGCGGTAAAAGCCACCGTTTTCCCGCTCGTCAAGCTGGGCCTTTACGGCCTCAAAATCCCCCAGGTCGGAGGCGTAGTTGCTTTTCGGCTGATCCATGCTGTAATTATCCGTGTTGGCGGCCGCCGCTTCGGTGACGACACAGCAGAGCAGCAGCATGGCCACCGCTGAAGATTGGTAGCGTTTATCCTTCATAAGGATCATCACAAGCACATAAATGGCAATCAGGATCAGCGTGAGGATCACGGAAAGCTCATCCACATTTTTCGAGGTGATTTTCTGCACGATGACCACATAGGCCATCACTGCCAGCCCAACGCCTGCAATCTCCTTTGCGGAAAATTCCTTGAGCCGAACCAGAACCTGATAGGCCATGATCAGCAGGATAAAAGAATAGAGGAAGGATTGCCGGTACGGCAGGTCGTTGGGGAAATGAAACCCATGCCAGATATAGTTGAGAAAATTGGTGTTGAAGCCGAAATAAAAGAAAACGAGCAGGGCAAGGTGCATCACTTTTTCCCGCTTGGAAATTGTTTTGGCAAAGAGATAGAGCGGGATTAAAATTAATACGATTGCTCCGCAATAGACGTTAGGCAGCACGTCCTCGCCGCTGCTACGGATGGTCGGCGTCACGCTCGCAAAATGATTGGCCAGGAAATCGAAGATCGTAAAATAGGAGGAAAACTCCTGCGGAAAGGTGCCTGACGTTGCAGAGCAGGCCTGTAGGATAAAATAGGTGGGGAGCAATGCAAAGGCCGCAAGGCCGGCCGCGAGGATTGATGCGCCCGCAAAGCGCAGGCCGCTCTGCAGGAAACGGCTGCTTTGGATACGGCGCCCCGCCGTAAGCTTACCGTCTTCCGGCAGAGAATAGGCCAGCTGGGCGGAAAGCTCATAATGGCTGAAGTAATATACCACAAAATATAGCACTGCAAAGATGCACACCATAAAAGACATGTAGTAGTTAGAGAGCATGGTCAGCGTCAGAGCCGCGCAATACGGGCCAAACCGGCCGTTTTGGATGATCCACTCAATTCCGAGCGCGATCAGGGGCAGCAGGACCATGGCGTCAAGCCACATCACATTCCAGTAGTAGGCGATGAAGAAGCCGCAAAATGAATACAGCACACCAAACGCAGAGATTGTGGCGTCATTTCTGCCGGTAGAGCGCTTGAGATAATAGGCGAATGCAGCGCTTGCCAGAGCAGCCTTTAGCAGGATCATTGTTGCGATGGCCTCTGGAATATTCTCATGACCAAATAAAAAGATAATGGCCGATAAGGGGCTGGAAAGATAATTGTAAAAATTGCCGAGGAAGCTGCTGCCGAGCCCCGTATCCCAGGAATAAATCAGACTTTCTCCGCCCGTAACCCGCTCATAGAGCTCCGCAAACAGGGGACCGTATTGATGGTATAGATCCATGCGTAAAATGGTTCGCCCGCCAAAGGGGATCAGCTCAAAGCAGATATAGACAAGGAGCATCACCAGCGCGGAGGCGGCAAAGGCAATCCATACATACCGGTTGTTGTAAAAACGTTGGGACAGCGCCTGACGTTTGAGCCTGCTGTGCGTTTGTTCCATCGTCATCCTTCTTTCTGAGCCATAGGGCCGCAAATTAAACGGAAATAGTGTATCATAAATCAAACTGCCTTTCAAGGAAATTTAGCCATACAACCGCGCATGAATGAAAAAACCTCACGCAGGCGCACGCCAAAAGGTTACGGCGCATCCTGTGGCATGAAACCGCAGAAAATGCACCGTAAACGCTGTGGCTCTTTGCGCCGGGGTTGTCCTGCCCGTAGCCTTCATTTCAATCCACTCAGCTGAAACGAGCTGAGGCCTGTATGCACTGCCTGCTGCTTCCGAAGGCTTGTTTGCTGGTATTGACAGGGCGCTCACAAATCAATTTTTAAATCCTTATAGTAGAATTCCCGATCCCTCGGCCCGATTTCACGCAACACACGGCAGGGGTTCCCTACAGCGACGACGTTGGCAGGGATATTCTTGGTGACCACGCTCCCTGCGCCGATAACGGAGTTATCACCAATCTCTACGCCGGGCAAAAGAATCGCACCTGCACCAATCCAGACATTGCTACCGATGCGTACAGGGATATTGAACTGAGCCACCTTACGCCGGAGCGATGGGTCAATCGGATGGCCCGCCGTCGCAACGACAACATTTGGCCCAAACATTACATTGTCCCCAATGTAAATATCTGTGTCGTCTACAAGCGTCAGATTGAAATTGGCATAAACGTTATTGCCAAAGTGGGAATGCTTGCCCCAGTTGGCGTGCAGGGGAGGCTCGATGTAACAGCCTTCGCCTACTTCAGCCAGCAGACGATTTAAAATTTCTTCCCTCTTTTTCCCTTCCGAGGGACGGGTGTGATTATAATCATACAGGATTTCCAAGCATTGCATCTGCTCCTCTGCCAGCTCTTCATCCGTGCAGAAATAGAGCTTGCCGCTTTGCATCCGTTCCTTTACTGTCATGGTGTAATCCTCCTTCCAGCTATGTCAATACATTTCTTCATCATCGTTTGTAAGCTTGCGTTTGAGCTCCTCAAGCGCCTCCTCAATGGCGCGCATGGTGCTGTCGGTGGATTTGGAGAGCTGGGAGCCACGAAACATTCGCCCGGTTTTATGCGTCCCTGGGCGTTTTATTTTCCGGTAGCTATCCAGCTGCTCCCGCATCTCCATCAGGCGAGCAGAAAAATCGCCCGCCCAGGAGGCAGGATCTGTGCGCTTGCTGACGGATTGCTGAAATTCCGTCATCTTCTGCTCCAGAGCCTCCCGCAGGGAGCGCATTTTATCCATCAGCTTGCGGATATCGAGCGCCGTGCGCACCGCGTTAATGAGATCCGCTAGGAAAACGGCGAAAATCAGCCCCAGAATGATATAGACGATGTTCTCTGGAATCATCAGGATGATTTCCTCCACTGGCGGGTGCACCATGTAGAGGAAGACGAGCGTAGCGATCCCCCAATACAGAGAGTTGCGCAGGCAGATGCGGCCCTGGATATTAAATTTACGATCGGAATAATCCCACCAACGGGCGTGGAAGAGCTTTTCCATCAGCACGCTGGTGATAAATTCTACAATATCGGCGACTACCATGCCCGCGATAAACAGAATGGGCGGCTTAAGAAGGGAGGGAATCACGAAGCTGTCTTTGATTGGGGATAAGCAAATGAGGAACGCAACGGCACCCGTACCGTAAATCGGGCACATAGGGCCGGTCAAAAAGCCGCGGTTGATCCACTTATGCTTTGCCAGCGAGCAGTAAAGCGACTCCATCAACCAGCCGGCGGCACTGTAGAAGAAAAAATAAAGGATATAAATTGAGACTGTCGGCGCCACGGATAATCCCCCCTTTCCGCTTAGGCGTTCCGCTTCCGGCGGAGCAGCTCTTGATGCCGGTTCGCCTGTTTCGGAATCAGGGAGAGAATAAGCTCCCAGGCAGCGCAGTATTTATCGGCCATACTGACGACGAAGGATTCCGGATAACGGGGGAGGAGAGGCGTCAGAGGCCACATGTGCTTGATGATAATATCCTCTTCCTTTTTGCTCAGAGCGCATAGCTCACGAGCGTTTTTCAGGGCGAAGCCCGGGTGCCGGTATCCATGCAGCCGGTGACTTGCATCCTTTTCCCGCCAATCATAATAGAATAAGTCGTGCAGGATAGCGCCTCTGGAGGCAGTCCGGTAATCCAGACCCAAGCGCCGGCAGGCCAAAAAACTGAGATAGGCGACGCTTGTGATATGCTGCAAGCGGTCAATATCAAGATGCTGCTCATAAATAGAGAGCCCCTGCACCTCCGGGCGGTCATATAAATCCTCGATACATTCAAAAAAAGCCGGGCTCATCTGCTCGCGGCCCAAGAAGGAACAAATATAGGCTTCATGTAGTTTGGTCATACGTGGTGCGCTCACTTTCTTCATTTCGAATTTCATGTCAAGGCTTACTTATATACAATAAGTCAATTTAGTATACTATACTGGCGGGAAAAAGCCAAGGCTTTGTGCCGTGTTGCTGCTCGATTGCCCCAATTTTTTACTTTCTGTTCACAAAATGCTTCTGTTTTCCAAAAGAAAGCGGGCCACGGCATCGTGAGCGTTGGAGCCGATCACTGCCGACGCGGCGCGGCGGACATCCTGGTGCGCGTTTGAAACGGCATAGCAGCGGTCGGAGGCTTCAAACAACGGCAGATCGTTGAGGTTATCGCCGAAAGCGACCAACCGCTGCGCGCCGGTCTGCCTGAGCAGGCGGGCAGCACCCGCCGGTTTGCTGGCCGCACAGCTAAAGGCTTCAATCAACCAGTCGTCTGAGTAGGTATCCTTGTAAAATACGTGGGACAGGCCTACAATCCCGCCGAGTTCCTGCGCGATGGGGGCAAGCGCATTGCGGCTGCCAAACAGAGCAAAGTAAACGGGCTCTGATAAGGGCGTGAGTTCCAGCTGCGTTACGGCGCAGAATTTTTTATCCGGCGCGTTTTTTCGTTCTTCATAGTATTCCCGGTTTCGGCCCGGTTTCAGCTCTGTGAAGCAAACCTCCAGCACGCCGTCGTGCAGGCGGGTGAAAAAAGGGTGCTGGCCATGCCGTGCAAAAATCTCCAGCGCTTTTTCTGCGGCGTGCGGAGCAATCGAAGCGACGGAATCTACCTGCTTTTTCACCGGGTCATATAAAACCGCACCGTTCATCAAAATCATAGGCAGGCGCAGCTGTAGCTTTGCAAGCAGGGGGATCGCACTGCTTGCGCTCCTGGCAGTGGCGATGGAGAAAAGCAGCCCCTCTTCCATCAGCTGATTCAGGACCCGGGCGCTCTGATCGGAAAGCGTGCATTGCGGAGTAAGCAGCGTTCCATCCAGATCGCTGATATATAGTGTTTGCAAGGCGAATCCATCCTTCCTTTCGCGAATCAGGCAGTTGCGCCGCGGTTGCTCCATCGACGAAAATGGTGGTAGCCGGCACGGCTTATATAATACAAAATTGTATTTTACCTTGTTTTCTGCGAAAGGGCAAGCGGGACACAGGTGAAAAGTTAATGGCGAAAACTACTTGCCACACGCAAAAGAAACCAGTATAATAAAAAATATCGCTTGAGTTTTTAGGGGAATCCTCCGCCGCCTGCCAGGGCGTTCAAGCGATTATCGTGTGGATACACGCTTGGGAACCAGGCTCAAAAGCCCGGCGCCCTGTGCTCACAGAAGGGCGGATTTGTTTTCAAGGGAGGGCAGGAGCAACCACGGATGTTAGGAAAATATGTCAGAGTGAAAATTGTGCGTCCCGTTGGGGTAAGGCATCCCCGCTTTTCCTTTACCTACCGGGTGAATTTTGGATACGCACAAGGCGTAACAGGGGTGAACGGGGAAGCGCAGGGCGTTTATGTGATGGGCATCGATCATCCGGTCAAGGAGTTTGATGGCCGTGTCATTGCAATCGTACGGCGGGAGCAGCAGAAGGGATTCGTCTGGGTTGCTGCGCCAAAAAGCAAGCGTTTTATCGACACTGAGATTCGGGAGGCAATTGATTTTGCCGAGGGGTATTACGGATATACAATGGAATGCCTTTATGAGCGTTCCTGCGGTGCTGTCGTATACCGCACCGAGGCCGGGCGCAGCCTGTACCTGCTGATTAAAAATAAGAGAAGCGCACATTGGGGCTTTCCCAAGGGCCATATGGAGAAGGGCGAAACCCAAGAGGATACCGCTAAGCGCGAGGTCTTAGAGGAAACCGGGATTCACATCCAGCTTCTGCCCGAATTTTCTTCTCAATCGGAATACACCATACAAGGCAAAGTGGAAAAGTCCGTAGTTATTTTTTTGGCGAGCACACAGGAGCGAAGGACAGTAATCCAGCAGGAAGAGATTGAGGATTCCGTTTGGCTGCCCTATGAAAAAGCGCTAAAGCTTTTGAATTATGAAAATGATAAAGCAACGCTTGTCAAGGCAAACCGTTTTTTACTGGAGCATCAGCTGTAAGCGGCGGAATGAATTTGTGAAATGAGGTTGTAGAATGGCGGAAACGCTGGCGCAGTATTTTGTCGATTTTTTTCAAAATAAAATTCCAAACGAATTGATCGTTTTTATTGTGTCCCTGTTCCCGGTTTTAGAGCTGAGAGGCGGCATGATTGTGGCAAAGCTGCTTGATGTTCCCTTTCTTTCAGCATTTGTCATCTCCTTTATCGGCAACATGGTGCCAATCCCGTTTATTCTGTTGTTTATTAAAAAAATCTTTGCCTGGCTGCGTCGGTTTCCACGCTGGTCAAAAATCATTGATAAACTAGAAACGCGCTCCATGAATAAGAGCGATAAAATCGAAAAATATAAGGAATGGGGCCTGCTGATTTTTGTCGCAATTCCCCTGCCGGGGACTGGCGGGTGGACGGGCGCACTGATTGCCGCGCTTTTGGATTTACGCATCAAAAAATCCCTGCCGATCATCGCGCTGGGCGTTTTTCTAGCGGGGGTGATTATGTCGCTGGTGGTGTATGGCATGTTTGGCGGGCTTGCCCGTCTATTTGCCTAATCCCGGCGTTCAAAGCATGCTTTTGCAGGCCGCCGTATGATGCAGGAAGGTGTCATGCGGCGGCCGGTTTCTTTTTAACTGGTGTAATCCTCAATGAAAGCCTGCAATTCCCTCTTGTTTTGTGCGGGAAGGCCTCGCAGAAGCTCCTGCTGATTGATCTCTGGCAAACTGGATAGGTAGAGGTCAAAAACCTCAATAGGCTCTTCCTGCCCGGCCTGAAAGGCGGCAACCTTTCCTTGATAAACGCCCAGCCAGTAGGGCGCTTGGGTGGCCGACTGCGGCGTGCCGGAAAGACCGGCGTCTGCCACAGAGGTGCGGATTGCATCCGTTGCCAGAAATGCGGCAGAAAACGCCAGGCAAATCACACAGAAAAAACGGATTCCCTTTTGAATCATATCCAGCCTCCTTTTGCATTATTATAGGCTTGCCACCTCGCGGGCAGCGGCCGGTAAATACATGATGCTGAAGTGCTTGCTGCTGGCCGCATGGGTGACGGTCAAGCTTTGCCATCGGGGAGCGAGATGAAACAGGCACAGTCGTTTGAAAGCCTGATGTACTCCGTCCATTGGTATCATTGTGTACGTTTCCTGCATCTTTTATACGGGGATGCAAGCAAGATGACAATTTATGTGAATTTAGAATTTTAAAAACAACTAAACTTTTCCGGGAAAGTATGCTATAATAACGGAATAGAAAAGGAGGCAGCGAATTTTATGAATCATGATCCACGAAATTCTCAGCCTGTGAAAAGGCCGGCCGGCAATGCCGGATCAGCCCATAAAAAAAGGGGACAGGCCTCCCGTGCGCAGAAGCCCGGCAGACGGAGGGGGAAGGGAAGGCATCTTTCTACCCCTGTGAGGGTGCTGCTCGGCATTTTGGCAACGCTGGGCCTAACCTGCCTGATTGTCGGTTCGACGGTGCTGATTTATATGATCACGTTTACCTATGGTGATCCTGCGATTGATTTGGATGATTACAAAGCGAATCAGAATCAGACCACCATTGTGTATGCCTATAACGAAAAGCAGGAGCCAGTGGAGGTAACACGCCTGCATGGCTCGGAAAACCGTATTTGGGTTAGCCTTTCCGAAATGCCGGAGGAGATGAAACAGGCTGCAATTGCCATTGAGGATAAACGGTTTGAAAAGCACAACGGCGTCGACTGGTTCCGGACAGCTTCCGCGATTGTAAAGCACGGCATGTCGCAGGGCGGTTCTACGATTACCCAACAATTGATTAAAAACCTGACGGGTGATAAAGAGGTTACCATCGTCCGCAAATTTAACGAGATCCTTTATGCGCTGAATCTGGAACGCCACTATTCCAAAGATGAAATTCTGGAAGCGTATCTCAATACCATTTATCTCGGCGAGGGCTGCTATGGCGTGAAAACGGCGGCTGAAAAATATTTCGGCAAGGATGTCAGTGAGTTGAACCTTGCGGAGTGCACGGCACTGCTTGGGATTACGCAGTACCCATATGCCTATAACCCTCTTATCAATCCAGAGGATAATAAGGCTCGCCAAAAATATGGCCTTGACGTGCTGCTGGAGGAGGGAGAAATCTCGCAGGAGGAATATAACGAAGCCCTCAACTATAAGCTCGTGTTCACCAATAGCGAGGAATACAAGGCGGCGCACGAGGATGAGGAAGAAGAGCCTGCGCAGACGGAGGTTACAATCCAAAGCTATTATGTGGACTATGTGGTCGACCAGGTGATTGACGATCTGATGGAGCAATATGGCCTGACGGAGCAGCAGGCGACCCAGCGCGTTTATTACGGCGGCCTGAAAATCTACACCGCAATGGTGCCAGAGGTTCAGGAGGATATGGAGGCTATCTTTACCAACCGTAATAATATGATGAATAAAAATATTCAAGCCGCTATGACGGTGATGGATTATAAGGGCCGCATTGTAGGAATTGTAGGCGGCGCAGGCGAAAAGACGCAGAACCGTGGGCTCAACCGCGCGGTTTCCTCCAAGCGCCAGCCTGGTTCCTCGATCAAGCCGCTGAGCATCTATGCCCCGGCAATTGAAAATAACCTGTTTAACTGGTCCTCGATGATTGAGGATTCCGCCTCCCGTTATGTCGATGGAAAGCCCTGGCCTGTGAACTACGGCAATGATCCAGGCGACGGCCAGCTGCACCCATTGCAATATGCTCTGATGCGTTCTTTAAACACAGTGCCTGCCCGCATTCTGGAGAAGGTAACGGTGAAGACATCTTTTGAATACCTGCGCGACCGCTTCCACATTTCCACACTGGAAGATGCGGACGAGGATTGGGCCCCTCTCGTTACCGGCGCGTTTACGCAGGGCGTCACTACGCTGGATATGGCGGCTGCCTTTGCGGCGTTCGGCAACGGCGGTACCTATTATGAGCCGTTTTGCTACTATAAGGTGACCAACAGCTCGGGCTCGGAGACGCTTTTGCAAACCTCGGTCAAGGGTGAAAAGGCACTGGAGCCGGATACGGCTGACCTGATGTGTGAGCTTTTGCAGGCCAATACCTGGTATGGTACGACAAAGGCGAATGCGGTCAGTGGATTCCAAACGATCGCGAAAACCGGTACGACAACAGATCAGAAGGATCGTTGGTTTGTCGCTGGCACGCCTTATTATATCTCTGCCACGTGGTATGGCTATGATACACCGGCTTATATTTCTGTTTCGGAGGATGTCAATCCCTCTGCGATTTTATTCAATAAGGTTTTTGAGCGTATCCATGAGGACCTACCTGCCAAGGAGTTTGAAAAGAGCGGCCTTACCGTGGAAAAAGAATATTGCACGAAGACTGGCCTACTTGCTTCCGCAGGCTGCACCTCCAAGGCAAAGGGCTGGTATAAGATTACCGATCTGCCGGAGGAGTGCACCTCGTGCGGCGCAGCTGGGCTGTTAGGCGATATCGCAGGCAATGTTTCGGATGCACTTGGTCAGGCAGGCGAAGCGGTTTCCAATGCGCTGGGGCATGCCGGTCAGGTGATTGAAAATGCCCTTGGTGGTTTGAATCCATAAAATGAGTGTGTATTTGGGGTTTTGCAGCTTGTAATACTGGAATGTGGAATGAAATAGGAGGTGTGCTATGTCTGAATGGCTGATTCGTCATGCGCATATGCTGGATCTCTCCGCAGGCGTGGATTATACCGGCGATATCCTGTTGGAAAACGGCTGCATTGCTCAAATCGGGCCGTTTCTCTCCAGGCGGGGCTGCCGCACGTTGGATGCGGACGGTCTCTGCCTCGCCCCAGGCCTTGTGGATATGCATGTGCATCTCCGGGATCCTGGCCTAACACATAAGGAGGATATTGAAAGCGGCTGTGAGGCTGCCGCCGCTGGAGGGGTAACCAGCGTTGCGGCGATGCCAAATACTGCTCCGGCAGCCGATTCACCGGAGACCATTCGCTATATTTTGGAGAAAGCTTCCCATGCAAAGGCGCGTGTGCTGCCGGTGGCGGCGATTACAAAGGGCCTTACCGGGAAGGAACTGACGGATTTTGAGGCGTTGAAAAGGGCTGGCGCCGTTGCTTTTTCGGATGACGGATGTCCGGTATCCACGGCCTATTTTATGGCAGAAGCCATGCGGCGGGCCGCCAGCATGGGTGTGCCGGTGCTGGCGCATTGTGAGGATAAAACGCTCACGCGCAACGGCCTGATCCATGAGGGTGCGGTGTCGCAAGCGCTCGGCGTGCCGGGCGTCCCAGCCGCCGCCGAGGATGTGGGCACGGCGCGTGAGCTTTCGCTCTCTCTATCAACTGGAGCTCCCGTCCACATCTGCCATGTAAGTACAGCGGTGAGTGTGCAGATGATTCGCGCAGCCAAGAAGATGGGGGCTAAAGTCACGGCGGAAACCTGCCCGCATTATTTTATGATGACGGATGAAAAGCTGCTTGCCTGCGATGCGGATTACCGCATGAGCCCGCCCCTGCGCCCGGAGCGGGATCGTTTGGCCATTTTAGAGGGTCTGCAAGATGGGACGATCGATGCGATCGCCACCGATCACGCGCCGCATACGGCGGAGGAAAAAGCAGATTTTGTCAAAGCGCCTAACGGCGTAATCGGCCTGGAGACTTCGCTTGGAGCCGGAATCACCTGCCTGGTAGGGCAGGGGGTTATGAGCCTGCCGGAGTTGTTGTATCGGATGTCGTCCGTGCCGGCGCGAATTCTCAAAGCCCCATGCGGCACTCTGCGTGAGGGCGGGATTGCGGACATAATGCTGTTTGACCCGCAGGAAAGCTGGGTGGTAGAGCCCGCCCGGTTCCATGGGAAATCCCGCAACAGCGCATTTAAGGGCCTACGGCTGCAAGGGCGTGTGCAATACACCTTCTGCCGGGGCGAGCTGGTTTATCAAAGAGCATGATGTGGGATTCCCTTTGGGAGATTTTCAAAAAGAGGTGGTTTGCGTTATGTCGCTGGATCGTTTAATCGAAAAAATTGCTGCTATGAAAAACCCGACGGTTGCGGGCCTTGATCCAAAGCTCAGCTATATCCCTCCCTATATTTTAGAAGAAGCATTCGCTCACTTTGGAGAAACGCTGGAGGGTGCGGCACAGGCGCTTTTGCAGTTTAATTGCGGCCTGATCGATGCACTGTGTGATGTTATTCCGGCTGTCAAGCCACAGTGCGCTTATTATGAGATGTATGGCTGGCCCGGCGTACGCGTTTTGTACGAAACCATCCGCTATGCGCAGGGAAAAGGGATGTTTGTCATCACGGATGGCAAGCGCAATGATATCGGCTCTACTATGGAGGCCTATGCGGCTGCTCATCTTGGGAAGGTCTCTGTCGGCGGCAGTACGTTTTCCCCCTTTGGAGCGGACGCTCTGACGGTCAACGGTTACCTGGGCAGCGACGGGATTCTCCCGCTTTTGGATATTTGCCGCAAGGAGGATATGGGCATTTTCGTGCTTGTGAAAACGTCGAACCCCTCTTCCGGAGAGGTGCAGGATCAGCAGATAGGCGCCCGGCCGCTTTACCGCATGATGGGGGATCTTTGCGAGCGGTGGGGCCGCGAGCTGCCAGGGCATCACGGCTATTCCGGCGTAGGGGCAGTGGTTGGCGCGACCTACCCGGATCAGCTGGAGGAATTGCGCACCGCATTGCCGCATACGTTTTTCCTTGTGCCCGGCTACGGAGCGCAGGGTGGGAGCGCGGAGAGCGTGCGCCCCGCCTTTGACCAAAACGGGCTGGGGGCAATTATCAATTCCTCCCGCGCATTGATGTGCGCTTGGCAGAAAGAGGCCTGTGATGAGCGGGATTATGCGGGCGCCGCCCGGCGTGAAGCAATCCGTATGCGGGATGAAATCACAGCCAGCATACCTGCGATTTCGATCAAATAAAAACGGGGGGCATGCATATGGCAGGCAAAGAGGCAAAGCGGGCCTATCTAGTGCTCGCGGATGGGACGGTTTTCCAAGGCTATTCTATGGGAGCGGAGGGGGAAACAATCGGCGAGGTTGTTTTTAATACCTGCATGGCCTCCTATCAATCCCTTCTTAGCGATCCAACCTACTACGGGCAAATTGTTGCGCAGACCTATCCTCTGGTCGGGAACCGCGGCGTGGAGGGAAGCGCCTCCTCCGGCATTATGGCCAATGGATATATTGTGCGGGAATGGTGCGATACACGCGCCCTCTCGGAAGGCGGAATGACGCTGGATGAATATCTGCGCAGGCGTGGCATCGTTGGGATCTGTGGGATCGATACCCGTAGATTGACGCGCGCACTGCGGGATAAAGGCTATTTTAACGGGGCGATTACAGGTTCCCTTGAGGATTTTGATGCCCTGCTTGAGCGAATTCGAGCCTACACGATCTCTGGCGCTGTGGAGGCTGTTACCATCCGGGAGAAGGAGCACATCCCAGCAGAGCAGCCGCTTTACCGGGTAACCGTGCTGGATTGCGGCTTCCCACGCTATGTATTGGATGCACTGACGCGCCGCGGCTGTGACTTAACGCTGGTGCCTGCCTTTACAAACGCGCAGGAGATTCTTGCCGGCAAGCCGGATGGCGTTCTTTTCTCAGACGGGCCTGGCGATCCGGACGATGCGCCCAGCCTGATTGACTGTGCAAGGGAGCTGTTGCAGGCGAGGTTACCGCTTTTCGGCATTGGGCTTGGGCATCAGATTATGGCGCTCGCCGCTGGAGGCGCCGTTGTCAAAATGCCCAAGGGGCATCGCGGCTCCAACCAGCCGGTCCGTGTGCTGAAAACCGGCCGGATTATGGTGACCAATCAAAACCACGGTTATTCCGTTGCGGCGCAGAGCATCCCAACGCAGGCCGCATCCATTACGATGGTGAATGTAAACGATGGTGCGGTAGAGGGGCTTGCCTACTGTGAATCTCCTGCGCTTTCCGTGGAGTTTACACCGTCCGACGGCATTGGGCGGCAGGATACAGCTTGGATTTATGATGCCTTTATCGAACGGATGAATGGGGGACGCCGCAATGAAGCGTGAAGAAATTAAGAAGGTTTTGGTGATCGGCTCCGGCCCTGCGGTGATTGGCCGCTCGGCAGAGTTTGATTATGCCGGCACACAGGCGCTGCGCACGCTGAAAGAGGAGGGGATTGAGACTGTTCTACTGAACTCCAATCCTTCTGCGGTGATGACGGATCAGGGCCTTGCTGATCGAATCTATATTGAGCCGCTCCACATCGATATTGTCAAGCGAATTATTGAGCAGGAAAGGCCGGATAGTATTCTCCCTACAGTAGGCGGCGATCCAGCTTTGGAGCTGGGGCTCAGCCTTTCTATGAATGGATTTCTGGAGGAGCATCAGGTGCGTCTGCTCGGCGTCAGTCCAGCGGTTATTCACAGCGTGCAGGATCGTCAATCCTTTGCTGAGAGCTTGGAGCGTGCCGGCTTGCCCGGTGTGGCGGCCAAGGTGGTCGGTACAGTGCAGGATGCCGCTGCGTTTGCTAAGCAGGCGGGGTATCCGGTGCGCGTCCGCCCGGCCTATACGCTGGGAGGAAGTACGGTTGATACCTGCCCGGATGAGGAGACATTGCTGGAAATGGCGGATAAAGAGTTGCATACGTCTCTGATCCGTCAAATTTTAGTGGAAAAGTGTATCTCCGGTTGGAAAGAAATTGAGTTTGAAATCATGCGTGACCGCGCCGGAAACTGCATCAATGTTTGCAGCATGGAAAATCTGGATCCGGCCGGTATCCACACGGGTGACAGCATCGTCGCCGCACCCGCACAGACGTTGACGGACAGCGAAGCGGAAACCCTGCGCGCCTGTGCCATTCAGCTGGTAGATTCCCTGGGCATTGAGGGCAATTGCAGCGTGCGGTTTGCCGTTCGTCCGGATGGAAAGGAATACGCTGTGCTGGAGGCAGATCCCCGCATCAGCCGGACGTCGGCACTGGTCTCTAAGGCGACCGGGTATCCGGTTGCCCAGGTGGCGGCTAAGATCGCCATGGGCTATACACTTGATGAAATCCCCAATCCGATCACCGGCTGCACCACAGCCTGCTGTGAGCCGGCAATCGACTATTGCGTGGTAAAAATCCCGAAATGGTCCTTTGACCGTTTCGATGAGGCAGAGCGGCGGTTGGATGATTCCATGAAAGCGACCGGCGAGATCATGGCCATTGGCACAAGCTTTGAGCTGGCATTCATGAAGGCCGTTCGTAGCCTGAATATGCAGCTGGATACCCCCAATCTGCCCAAGCTTTCCACATTCTCTGAGGCGGAGATTCTGGAGCTGGTGGAGCACTCAAACGATGAGCGAATTTTTGCAGTATACGCCGCCATTAAGCGCGGCATCGCATTCGAGACGATATCCCGCCTGACGGCGATCGATCCATGGTTTCTTGCCAAGCTAAAAAATATTGCAGATATGGAGGCGGAGCTGGCCGCCGGACTGGATGAGGATAAGCTCCTGCGCGCTAAGGGGATGGGCTTTCTGGACGAGACAATTGAGCGTCTCTCTGGCAGGAAGCTTGCGCAGGTCTCTCACTCCACCTACAAAATGGTGGATACCTGCGCGGCGGAGTTTGATGCGCAGCATCCCTATTTCTATTCCGCGTGGGATGATGATAACGAGGCGCTTTTCACGAGCATTGCGCGGCCGGATGGGCGTAAAAAGGTGCTTATTTTAGGGCCGGGGCCGGTCACCATCGGCTATGGGATTGAGCAGGATTATTGCGCTGTCCACTGTGCTGGTACACTGCGGGAAAAGGGCTATGAATCCATTATGGCCAATAATAATCCGGATGCGGTGTCTACGGATTTTCAGGTGGCTGACCGGCTGTATTTTGACCCTGTCACACCTGAAGATATCGCCAATATTTTGGCCACGGAGCAGCCTTGGGGTACGGTGCTGCAATTCGGCGGCCGCTGTGCCGTGCGCATGTCGCAGCAGATGGAGGATGCCGGCGTGCGTGTGCTTGGCGCGCGGGAGAAGCAGGCGCAGCAGCTTGGCGACCGCCATCTGTTTGCCCGCCTGCTCGAGGAGTTGGAAATTCCGCACCCGGCCTTCCGTGTTACGGCGGCGGGGAATGCAGAGCAAACAGCGCGGGAGCTGGGCTTTCCTGTGCGGTTGACCACAGGGGAACACAGCTCGATCGCCTACACCGGCGCAGATCTTGCCCTCTTTCTGGAGCAGGAGGGGCTGACGGAGAATGCTCCGCTCATGCTGCAAAAATATTATATCGGCGTTGGCATGGAGCTCAATGTGGTCACAGACGGAGAGGATTATCTCATCCCAGGTATCGCGGAGCAGATTGAGCGTTCTGGTATTCACACGGCAGATTCCATCTCTGTTTGCCCAACGCAGACCCTCCCCGCCAAAGAGAAGCAGCGCGCAGTGGAATATGCCGGTAAGCTGGCTTTGGCGCTACACGTACCGTGTATGGTGAACGTCCGGTTTGTGTTTTATGATCACCAGGTGTATTTGTTCCATGCCAGCGTGACACAGAGCCATAGCGTGCCTTTCCTGACCAAGGCTACCGGTATTTCTGCCGCTGCGGTGGCTATGCGTTGTATGCTGGGCGAAAAGCTGCGGGATATGGGCTATGGCACTGGCCTTGTAGAGCCGGTAGAATATTGTGCTGTCCGTGTGCCAGTGTTCAGTTTTGGCCAGATCGGAGGGCTGGATACACAGCTGGGCCTTGAAATGAAATCAACGGGAGAAGCTTTTGGCATTGCGCACACCTTTGAGGATGCTCTGCTCAAGGGCCTGGCGGCTTCTGGCATGCGTCTCAAGCGCAAGGGCGGCGTGTTTATTTCCGTGCGGGATTCGGATAAGCAGGAGGCTATTGCGCTGGCCGACCGTTTTTCGCAGCTTGGCTTTGACCTTTATGCCACTGCGGGAACCTGTAAGATGCTCAACGAGAATTTTATAGCTGCCAGCGTAGTGCGCAAAATCCATGAGGGCTCGCCGAATACGATGGATTTGCTGGAGAGCAATAAGATTGTCTATGTGGTTTCCACCTCGCAAAAGGGCCGCCGGTCTATTCAGGACGATGTGCGCATTCGCCGCCGGGCGCTTGAACGGCAGATACCTACCTTCACCTCGCTGGATACTGCCTATGCGCTGACGCGCTGCCTGGCGAACAAGCGCACGCTGGAGGATATTGAATTGATCGATCTTGCCTGATCTGCTTCTGACCGGCAGCCGGATACCGTAAAACAGGAGGAAAAACCAATGGCATATATGCAGGCGGAGGGGCGCGTCGCCGCAATACGGCGCCTGAGCCCGGCCGCATATGATATGACGCTTTTCTTGCCCGAGATAGCCGAGGCGGCTGCGCCGGGCCAGTTTGTGCACCTGCGCTGCGGTGAAAAGCCGCTGCGCAGGCCAATCTCCATTTGTGCAATCGACCGGGCAAACGGCGCGCTACGCCTTGTCTTTGAGGTGCGCGGAGAGGGAACGGCATGGCTTGCCGCCCAGAAGGCTGGTGAAACGCTCGATGTGCTAGGTCCTCTGGGCAATGGCTTTTCCCTGCCGGAGGAGAGGGAAGGGATTCTCCTCATTGGCGGCGGAATCGGTACGCCGCCACTTTTGGGGGTCGCGCAGGCGGCGCCCGGCAGGGCGGAGGCAATTCTCGGCTTTCGAGATGCACAGGCCAGCATTTTGGCAAAGGATTTTGCCCTTGCCTGCGCTAACGTGCAGCTTGCAACAGAGGACGGCTCCCTTGGCTACCATGGGCTGGTGACGGATGTGCTGAAAGAACGGTTGGACAGTGAGCAGCCGTGCAACGCCATCCTCGCGTGCGGACCTACGCCAATGCTGAAGGCTGTTTCAGCGATTGCGCTGGAGCATAGGATTTCCTGCCAGGTTTCCCTGGAGGAGCGCATGGGCTGTGGTATTGGCGCATGCCTTGTCTGTGCCTGTAAAACACGGGAGGCGGATGGCGAGCACTACCGCCATGTGTGTAAGGATGGGCCGGTGTTTGACGCGAGGGAGGTTGTGTGGTAATGGCAGATTTACGCGTGAAGATTGCCGGTGTGGAGCTAAAAAATCCGGTCATTACCGCTTCGGGCACTTTTGGATTTGGCAGGGAGTATAACGCGCTTTATCCGATCTCCCGCTTGGGCGGAGTTTCTTGCAAGGGTACAACGCTGCACGAGCGCCCGGGAAATCCGCCGCCGCGCATTGCGGAAACCCCCTCCGGGATTCTCAACAGCGTCGGCCTGCAAAATCCGGGCGTGGATACCTTCATCCAGGAAGATCTGCCATGGCTTAAGGAGCAAGGTACAGTGGTGATCGCCAATCTGGCAGGCAGCGCGGTTTCCGATTATTGCGAGGCGGCCGCCCGGCTGGACGAGACGGATGTCGATATGATTGAGCTGAATATCTCCTGCCCGAATGTCCGGCAGGGGGGCGCTTCCTTTGGCACCTCCTGCGCCTCTGCGCAGGAGATCACGGAAGCTGTCCGTAAGGCGACGCGTAAACCGCTGATCGTCAAGCTGACGCCGAATGTGACCAGCATTTCCGAAATTGCCGCCGCCGTAGAGGCTGCGGGCGCGGATGCGGTTTCTCTGATCAACACCCTGACGGGCATGCGGATCGATATCCACTCCCGCCGGCCGATCCTGCGCAATAATACGGGTGGGCTCTCCGGCCCTGCAGTGTTCCCTGTGGCGGTGCGTATGGTGTGGGAAACAGCCAGGCGCGTGCATATCCCTGTGATTGGGATGGGCGGCATCGCTACCTGGGAAGACGCGGTGGAGGTGCTGCTTGCGGGTGCATCGGCCATCCAGATTGGCACCGCCATGTTTGCGGATGCCTTTGCACCGCTGAAGATCATTGAGGGCTTGGCGTGTTATCTAGAGGCAAATCAGATACAATCGGTTACAGAGCTGACGGGGAAGGTTGAGATATGGTAGAGCAGGAGCAGGCCCGGCTGATTGTTGTGCGCCACTGTGAGGCAATGGGCAACCATCTGCGCATTTTTCAGGGCAGCACGGATTGCGACATTACGGAGAACGGCGCACGCCAGCTGGATGCGCTGGCTGATCGGATGCGTGAGTTCCCCTTTCAGGCAGCCTATTCCAGCCCGCTGTTGCGCGCTTATAAAACGGCGCAGGCGGCAGACCGTTATTATGGCCTTCCGATTGCGGTAGATAAGCGCTTGGCGGAAATCCATGGCGGCTGTTGGGAGGGCAAAAAGTGGGCGGACTTTCCCTCTCTCTACCCGGAAGATAGCTATGCTTGGAATAATGAGCCCTGGCGCTTCCACCCGGAGGGCGGAGAGGCAATGCGGGAGGTATATGACCGTGTTTGGGCAGTGGCCACAGAGATTGCCTCCCGTCATTTTGGTCAGTCCGTGCTGGTGGCCTCCCACGGCTGCGCCATCCGTAATCTCCTTTGCCATGCGCACGGCTGGGAGATTGAGCGGCTCAATGATGTGGAATGGTGTGATAACACTGCGATCAGCGTGATCGCATTTGACCGGGAGCTGAATCCGCACATTCTGCTGGAGAATGACAGTTCCCACCTGTCGGAGCAGCTGTCCACTTTTGCCAAGCAGAGCTGGTGGCGCAGGGAAAACCGCGATGCGATGCAGTTTGAGTAAAAGAGGCTGGAACTTATGGTGATTCTTGCTGTGGATTATGGGGATGTGCGCACAGGTATAGCGGTGTGCGACCAGTTGGAGCTGCTCGCTTCCCCCGTCGCTGTTTTTCAGGAGGGCTACGCGCCTAAGCTGGCAGGTAGAATCCAGGAGGAGACGCAGCGGCGCGGTGCAGAGGAAATTGTGGTGGGGCTTCCGCGCAATATGGATGGAAGTGAAGGGCCGCGTGCAGAAAAATGCCGGGATTTCGCCGCGCTTTTGGAGCAAACCTGTGGGGTGCCCGTCCGCCTGTGGGATGAAAGACTCACGACCGTGCAGGCTCATCGGGCACTCAACCTAACCAATACGCGCGGGAAAAAGCGCAAGGCGGTGGTGGACGCCGTAGCGGCTGTGATGATTTTGCAGGATTATATCGATTACCGAAAAACGCACGCTTCGTCAGATCAGTGACGGCGTGCGTTTCTCTTTTTGTCTTTTGGGGATTTTCCGAATAATTCGATGAGCCCGACGATCAACAGAAACCCTCCGAATAGTTTCCCGAGCCATTCGTTTTTCAGTATCCCGGCCAACCAGGTGCCAAGGCCAACGCCGGCCAGCCCGCCCAACGCCATTGGAATCACGTTTTTCCAGTCGATCAAATTTTTCTTCCAGTTCATTAAAATAGAAACCAGCGCACAGGGGAGAAAAAACAGCAGGTTGATGCCCTGCGCCCGGAGCTGTGGCACTTGGGCGCCGAGTGTGAGGTAGAGCACCAGCACACCGCCTCCGCCTAGCCCAAGCGCTCCGGCAATTGCAGAAAAAAGGCCTGCGATCTGATCTATCCAGTTCATCGCATCACCATCCTGACGCCCGCCCAGAGCATAAAAATGCCAAAGATGCGCCGTAGCCATTTTTCCGGGATATGCGGCAAAAGCAGGGATCCGGCAACGGCTCCAATCACGGCCACAGGATAGTAGGGGAGCGCCTGCGAAAAGCCAACCTTGCCTGATGTGATATAAAGCGTTGCACTGAGCAGGGAAAGCGGGAAAATGACGGCAATGGAGCTGGCGTGTGCCTGTGTCTGATTCAGCCCGGATTTTTGCAGCAGCGGTACGGCCAGCATACCGCCGCCCGCACCTAACATGCTGTTGACAATCCCCACCGCGAAACCGCCCAGGGCAGTGTGCCATTTTTTTATCATGCGAAAGCCTCCGAGTATGAACGATTAAGCTTAGTGTGCCTTTTGCGGAGACAATTACTCTGGGATCAGAGGCTGAGGGGCTTCATTAGGGCAATTTTTTTGGAAGTTGTGTTCTTGCCAAATGGGTAGTCAGCGCTTTTTTCTCCATTTGAGCAGCATCGCGGAGTTTAAGATGACGAGGACAGAGCCGGCATTGTGGACCAGTGCGCCTACGACGGGGTTCAAAATCCCGGTCATCGCCAGAAGAATTGCTAAAAAATTCAGAAGCATGGAAAAGCTCAAATTGCATTTAATAGTGGTCATCATCCGCTTGGCAAGGGATAACAGATGGGGAAGCTCGCAAATCTCATCGTTCACAAGCGCGATATCTGCAGCCTCCACTGCAATATCGCTGCCAATGCCGCCCATTGCGATGCCTACAAAGGCTTTTTTCAGTGCAGGCGCATCGTTCATTCCATCCCCGATCATACAAACGTTGATGCCTGCCTTTTGGCAGGTATCAATCCAATTAAGCTTCCCCTCCGGCAGGCAGCCTGCGTGCACTTCACGGATGCTGAGCTGCTCTGAAATATGGCGCGCCGCGTTTTCATGGTCCCCGGTCAGCAGGACGGGCTCACGCCCCAACCGCCTGAGGGCGGTAATCATGTGGGAGGCGTCCGGGCGCAGCGTATCCGAAAGCGCCAAAAAACCGGCTGCTGCTTGCCCAACGGCCAGATAGATAACGGTACACCCTTGTGCCAAATAGTGCCCGGCAGCGTTGAGCTCATTTTGCGAAAAGGGAATTTCCTCCTCCTGCATCCAGGTAAGGTTGCCTGCTCGTACGGTCTGCCCCTCTATCAGAGCTTTCACGCCGCGCCCTGGCAGCATCTGAAACTGTTCTGCCTGCGGCAGGGGCTGGAGGCCTGCCAATCTGGCGCCTTCGGCAACTGCTTTGCCCAGCGGATGCTCTGAAAGAGCTTCGGCGCCCGCCGCAAGGCGGAGCAGCTGTTCCTTTGAAAATGCCTGTGAGAAACAGCGAATTTCCGTTATCTCCGGTTTGCCGTAAGTAAGCGTCCCTGTTTTATCAAACGCAATTTTGGAAACGGTTGCAAGGCGCTCCAATGCGCCGCCTTCTCGCACCAGAAAGCCGTGCTTTGTGGCGTTGCCGATGGCGGCCATAATTGCCGTGGGCGTGGCAAGAACCAGTGCGCAAGGGCAAAAGACAACCAGTATTGTTACCGCACGAATGATTTCCCCTGTTATCAGCCAGGTCAAAGCGGCAGCGCTCAGCGCAATCACAACAATCCAGGTAGCCCATCGGTCGGCGATACCGACAATTTTCGCCTTGCCGGCATCGGCAGATTGCACTAGGCGGATCATGCGCTGAATGGAGCTGTTTTCTCCGACCTTGGAAGCTCTCATAAGGAACGGCCCAAATTGGTTGACTGTGCCGCTAAATACAGGATCCCCAGGCCCCTTATCCACCGGCATGGCTTCTCCGGTCACAACAGCCTGATTAATGGAGGTTTCTCCAGAAAGAATTTTTCCATCCACTGGAACGACCTCGCCGGGTAGAACGCGCAGTGTATCGCCCACCAGCACGCGCTCCGCAGGGATGATCTCCTCTGTGTTGCCGCGTAGCCTGCGGGCGGTTTGAGGCGTCAGGCGCACCAGCTTTTCGATGCCGGAGCGTGCCCGCGCAACCGTCAAATCCTCCAGCAGGGCGCCAAGCTGCATGATAAAGGCGATTTCACCCGCTGCAAAATCTTCCCCGATCAGAATGGAAGCGATCAGCGCAATGGAAACCAGCACATCGGCCTTGATATCAAAGGCAGTGATCAGGCCAATGGCGGCCTCCAAAAGGATCGGAATCCCACACAGAAGGATTGCGACCCATGCGATATCGAACGGAAGCGAAAATAGCTTAAATAAGCTGAGCAGTAACGAGATGCCGGAAATGAGCAGAAGAGCAATTTCTTTTTTTACACCGCCCCACTCTAGAAGGCGCGCTATTATGTGCATAAATATCCCTCTCTTTTATACCTATAGGGGTATATGTATATAATACATGTAAACACGTCCTCTGTCAAGAAAAAAACAGCCGTAGGGAACGGCTGTTTGCGTAAAATGATAGTGGAGCTGTATCGGCGCACAGAGGGAAACAGCGGTTTGGTTTGCTGGGCCGCTTCCATCCGCTTTCAGGATTAGTTGCGGAGGTATCCGGGAGAGGAAGAGAATACCGCTCTGCCATCTCTGCGCGTGCAGAGAGCGCCAACTCAAGCCGCCAAGAGACGTTAGTTTTCCCCATGCGAATGCTTACTTCATGTTGGAAAACCGCTCCACCGCTTTTGTGAAGCTTTCAATGGTTTTGTCGGCATCTCCGTGCTCGATGCCATCACGTACGCAGTGCTTGATATGCCCCTCCAGGACGACCTGCCCAACTCGATGCAGCGCGGACTTCGCAGCATTGATTTGAGAAAGTACGTCCTCGCAGGGAATGTCCTCATCCACCATCCGGTCGATTGCCTGTACCTGCCCGATAATTTTTTTCAACCGGCGGTGTAGATTCTCCGCATCCATACATTGTTTCATAATAACGCCTCCAACCGTAACGAGATATATGCTGTCATTGCTTCAAAAGGACTAATTTCAGTAGTGGGATCATTCTTACATAAATGAGGTTTCCAGGCGGCCCTTTTCCTGTTCACAGATGATGGAAACCCAGCAGAATAGCGCCGCGCAGAATACCTCCGGCATCAATGTGGCAATTAACCAAATGCGTAGCCGCTGCTGCTCTGTAATCTGTTCTTCCAGAAGGATCTGCATGGCATATACCGTTAAAATCTGTTTATCCCAACCGTTGATAGCCGTTTTGAGCAGCTCCAGGCTGAGGCCACGGTCGAGCACCCGGCCAAATTTCCGAATCTCATTCGCATGCTCTTCCATCAGGCTATCGTGGACGCAATCAATGACCTCATCGGTCATTTCAGAGAAGGAATAAACCCGCCTGGGGTCCAGCCCGAAAAGCTCCGCTGCACATTCCGCGCAAGAGAGCACATCGGCACGGCCGGCGAAAGGGCCGCCACTGATTTGATCAAGGTGGGAGATCACGCTCTGCCTGCCAGAGCGCTCAAACCGCGCGGCAGAGGGGAGGTTTGAAAACAGCTGCGCAAACTTCCGGCGGCACAGCGCCTCCTGCTGCCTGGCTTGATACGCTTCGTTTTTATGAAAGGCATAGTAGTCGCCATCCAGCAGGCCAAAGCATTTACAGGTGTCCAGATAGCCCTGCCGCATATTCTGACGGGAAATCTCCTGATCAAACAGAAACATTGCGCCTGGTTTCCCGTTATTGAAGGGGCGTTTATTGTGAATGTAGTGGATCAGCGCACGGCTGTCACGCAAATTTGGCTGATGGGAAAGGCCTCCGCTAATATCGATCACCACCACCTCTGTAGCGCCCGCATTTACCGCCATGCGCACTGGCATATTATCAGAGTAACCGCCGTCTACAAATTTAGCGTTGCCGATCTGATAGGATTTCATAAACGGGAAACAGGCGGCGCTGGCTAGCACATAATCCGCCGCTTCCCCCTGCGGGATGTCCTCAATGAAAAGCTCGACGGCTTGAAGCGGTGAAAACTGGGTGGTCACTAACCCAAAACGGATCGGGGAGTGCCGGAGCGCATCCTCATCCATCAAGGATTTTACAAGCTCCTGCAGCGGTGTAAAATCTGCTCCGCCGTTGCGGATAACCTCCTTGGCCAAGCGTTTAAAGAGTATTTCCGGTGCCAGGCTCTGCGCATGCGTATCCTCCACAAACTGGGCGAATACGCGCGCTGCACTCATATTCTCCCATACAGAAAGTGCATCCTCATATTTGCCCAGCGCCATCAATGCGCCGTTGAGCGCTCCAACCGAGGTGCCGGTTACGATCTCAGGTGTATAGCCGATCTCCCGCAGAGCCGTCCAGGCGCCGATCTGATAGCCGCCCTTGGCACCTCCTCCGCTAAAAACAACTGCGCGCTTGACTGGTGCCACAGTATCATCCCCCTGTTTCATCTTTGGCAGCCGTGTGAATATTTATAGTATACCACATTCCCGTTCAGATGCCAGATATGATTTTATGCGGGCGGCGGCAAATCGCATGGACAATTGGACGACCGGACAGTGGAGGCACATGGCTTGCAGCCCAACTTGCTGTTGACGGCACATCAGATATGAGCTAAAATATGTTACAGGCTTTTCGGCCATCGTTTCACTGCATTTTTGTGCGGAATCGCTTTGCCGGATGCATGATATCGGGGCAGCGCGCGTAAGCTGCTTTTAGAGAGGCTCGGGGCTTGAAAAGACCATTGACATCAGAATGATGGAGGCTAGAGGAGGAGCGATCGATTGAAACCAAAAGCGTTAACCCGGCGGAAGCTTTTCAATATTTGCGCCTGCCTGCTGTTAATTGCCGCCGTAGCGCTGGTGGTTTTGACGCTGCTGATGCACACAAAATCGGTGCAGAAATGGTATGATGAGTTTCAGCTAAGATTGGTGGAGTTTGAGCAGGCGGTGGCGTCGATCCCCTACCGGTGGCTAATTCCGTTTGTGATCGAGCTGCTTTTTCTTGCCAAGGCGTGGGTGCCTGTAATCCCGCTTTCTGCCATCAGCGTGATTTCCGGTATGGTGTTTTCTGTGCCGGTGGCGTTTGTGCTCAATGCTGGCGGGATTGTTTTGCTAATGTCCGCGCGCTATCTGGTAGGGCTGCATATCGGCCCCTCTAATATCCAGAAGGTGCTCCGGCGGTATCCGTCCGTGCGGGAAATTCTGGAGGAAAAAGGCTCGCTCAGCCCAGTGCTTCTATTTGTTTTCCGGCTGGTTCCAAGCTTTCCGATCAATACCATTAGCCAGCTCTATGGCTCTATGGATTATGAATATTGGAAATATATCTTGATCTCTCTGGCAGGCTTTGCGCCAAAGCTGCTCTCTTACACGTTCATCGGGCGCAATGTTTATGATCCGCTGTCGTGGAGCTTTATCCTGCCAATTGTGATTCTGCTGGTGCTATCCGGAATTTCCGTTTTACTGCTTAACGCATTTCTCAACCTGATCGAGCAGCGGCGCGATCGTTTAGAGCAATCACAGCAAGATGGGCCAGCAAATGGGGGAGTAGCGCGGAGGTAAGTGGGAGAGATGCTGCCCGCTGCCATTTACGCGACGAAATAGAAAAAGGGAGTCGATTTGAAAAATGTCTGATATGAAGACCTTGAAGGAAACCCTACTCAACGGCGGGTATGACAGCGCGTTACAGGCGGTCTATTTGGATGAGGGCCAGATCGAGCTGCAACGCCAGCGCTATGCTGCTGTGATTGATAGCTTCATCAGCCTGTTTGGAGCGGAGCGTATTGGCGGCCTATTCAGTGCCCCTGGCCGCTCGGAAATCGGCGGCAATCACACAGATCACAACCATGGCCGCGTGCTTGCTGCTGGGATTGATTTAGATGCAATAGCGGTTGCCTCCAAAAACACAGAAAATATTGTGCGCGTCAAATCAGAGGGCTATCGTATGGATGTGATCGATCTCTCCGATTTGAGTATACAGGAGAAGGAGACTAGCCATTCTGCCTCCCTGGTGCGGGGCGTATGCGCACGGTTCCAACAGCTCGGCTATCGCATCGGAGGCTTTGATGCCACCACAGCTTCCCGTGTGCTCAGCGGATCGGGGCTTTCTTCCTCTGCGGCGTTTGAGGTGTTGCTCGGCACGATGCTGAATTACTTATTCAATGATGGCAAAATCGATCCTGTGGAAATTGCACAGATCGCACAGTATGCAGAGAACGTGTATTTCGGTAAGCCGTGCGGCCTGCTCGATCAGATGGCGAGCGCGGTCAGCGGATTTGTCATGATTGATTTTAAAGACCCATCCTCACCGGTGATTGAAAAGGTAGATTTTGATTTTGCCTCCTGTGGGCATTCCCTTTGCATTGTGGATACAGGCGGCAATCATTCCGACCTTACCGATGAATATGCGGCGGTACGCAAAGAAATGGAGGCGGTCGCTGCCGAATTCCAAAAGCCGGTTCTGCGCGAGGTGGCCGAAGCGGATTTTCTGCGGGAAATTCCTACGCTACGCAACCGCGTGGGGGATCGCGCAATCCTGCGCGCCATGCATTTTTATGAGGAGAATCAGCGTGTTCTGCGCGAGGTAGAGGCCCTGCGCAGCGGCGATTTTGAAGCCTTTAAGCAAAACGTCATTGAAAGCGGCCAATCCTCCTTTATGTATAACCAGAATGTTTTCACGCCCCGGCTGCCCAATGAGCAACCGGTTGCGCTGGCTCTACAGCTGACAGAGCGTATGCTGCGCGGGAAAGGCGCATGGCGGGTGCATGGCGGCGGCTTTGCGGGCACAATCCAGGCCTTTGTGCCAAACGACTGCCTAGAGGCTTATCGGGCGGAAATGGAGCGTATTTTTGGCGTAAATTCCTGTTATGTACTCTCTATCCGCCCCGTGGGCGGCGTACAAATCGCTGCTGAGTAATCTCAAGCAATCGCGCAGAAAAGCGCTGACCGTTTCCCGGCAGCGCTTTTCTCCTTTTCCAGAAGCTGAGTTTCGAGGAGGGCGGATGCTGTGATCCCTGTAGTCTATGGCGTTGTGGTGCTGGTGGCCACACTGCTGGGGGCATTTGTGGGTTTGGGCGGCGGTGTGGTGATTAAGCCAGTGTTGGACGTGATTGGCGCGCATCCTTTGGAGCAGGTGAGCTTTTTTTCCTCTTGTGCAGTGTTTGCAATGTCTGTTACCTCCATGGGAAAGCACTTAAAAAATAAAACGCCGGTCAAAACATCCATTGTGCTGCTTGTGGCGACAGGTTCGGTGGCTGGCGGAGTTTTGGGGAACGCTTTATTTTCCACAGCAATGTCGGCTGCCGCTATGCCGGAGGTTGTCAAGGGGCTCCAATCCGCTTTTCTGGCGGCGCTGTTGCTCGTGGTAGTGCTGTCTGTGCTCATAAAGCACCGCACGTTCCATCTGCACCACCCAGCCGCGATAGTATCAGCCGGTTTTCTTCTGGGTACAGCAGCCTCTTTTTTGGGTGTCGGCGGAGGGCCGATCAACGTGGCGTTTTTGACGCTGTTTTTCTCCTTTTCCATGCGGGATGCGGCCGTGTATTCCGTGGCTGTGATCTTCTTCTCGCAGTGCTCTAATCTGATCACGACGGCAGTCAAGACGGGGTTTGCAGGCTATGATCTCAAAATCCTGCTGGTTGTGCTCCCATGCGCGGTAGCGGGCGGCCTTTTGGGGTCTATTCTCAATCGAAAGTGCGAAGAAACCGCTGTTCGCAGAGTGTTTGTGGCGGCTGTTTCCGCAGTTGCCTGCCTTTCTCTGTATAATGCAATTGTCGCTTTCACAGCAGCTTTTGGAGGTGCAGTATGAGGCCAAATATCATTTTTTATTTTAGCGACCAGCAGCGATGGGATACTGTTAACGAGGAGATAACGCCTAACCTGATGCAGCTTGCACAGGAGGGCGTTCTGTTTGAGAATTCCTACACCTGTCAGCCGGTGTGTGGCCCTGCGCGCGCCTGCCTGCAAACGGGCGTTTATGCGACGCAATGCGGCTGCTATTGGAACGGCGTGCCCCTGCCGCAGGAGATCAAGCCGTTGGCGGAATATTTCAATGAGGCAGGGTATGAGACCGCTTATGTTGGCAAGTGGCACCTGGCCTCCGACCGTCTGCCGGGCGTCGGCTTTCATTGTGAAAGAAGCGCCGTGCCAAAGGAGAAGCAGGGTGGCTATCGGGATTGGTGGCGCGCGGCGGATGTGCTGGAATTTACTTCGCACGGCTACGACGGCTATGTGTTTGACGCGGATGGGAATCAGATCGATTTTAAGGGATACCGTGCGGATTGCATCAATGATTTTGCGCTGGAATATCTCGATCAAAAAACATCGGACAAGCCGTTTTTCCTGTTTGTTTCCCAGCTGGAGCCTCACCATCAAAACGATCATTCCTGTTATGAGGGGCCCAGGGAAACGGTCGCACATTACCGGGATTATCCGATCCCACCCGATCTGTCCTTTTTGAAGGGCGATTATGAGAAGATGTATCCGGATTATATCGCGGCGATCAACCGGCTAGATGAAAATGTGGGGCGCCTCGTACAAAAGCTGAAAGAAAAAGGGCTCTATGAAAACACGATTCTAATCTATACAAGCGACCATGGTTCGCATTTTAAAACGCGAAATATGGAGTATAAGCGCAGCTGCCATGATTCTGCGATTCATACGCCTTTGATCATTTGCGGAGGCCCATTTGCGGGTGGGAAGCATGATCGCCGGCTGGTCAGCCTGATCGATCTGCCACCAACGCTGTTGGATTTGGCTGGTATCCCGGTCCCAGCGAGCTATATGGGCCGCTCTCTGGTAAAGGAGCTGAGCGGAGAGGCGCCAGAGCGGGACGGTGTGTTTATCCAGATCAGTGAAAGCCAGTGCGGCCGGGCCGTGCGGACCAGGCAGTATAAATATTCTGTGCGCGCGCCGTTTGTCTCCGGCCTTACTGCACATGCTTCTCGGCTCTATGTGGAGGATTATCTATACGACTTGCAAAAGGATCCGCTGGAGCAGCATAATTTGGCTCGAAGCGTCCCGTATGCCGCGGTGCGCAAGCAACTGCGGGAGATGCTGCTGCAGGAGATGGCACGCGTAGGGGAGAGGCGGCCGTTGATCTTGCCCGCTCTTCACGCCAGAAAAAAATAGCTTCTTTCGGATTTAAGAGCAGGGCAAAGCAAGAAGCCCTGCTCTTTTTATCTCCGAGCATCCGTGTACGCGGGGAACAGTGCCGTCAGGGTGTGCCCAAACGCACGTTGATTGCGTTCTCGAGCTCGACCGGCGGCAGCCATCCGGGTACGCCCTGACGCTACTGTTTCTACTGAGCACGGTTGCTCCCTTTGTATCATAGAATATCCCGAAGGGAGGACCGCAGCTCGGCGGCCAGTTTAAAGCCCTTCTGGGAGGAACACTATGAAAAAAAGATGGCATAAGAGCCTTTGTGCGCTGATGAGCGCTGTGCTGCTGTGCGTATTCTTGAACGGCGCAAGCTCAGCGCTTACCCCATCCGGCTCACAGCTCTATCGTGGAATAGATGTCAGCGAATATCAGGGGATGGTTGACTACGCGCGAGTAAAGCGCAGCGGGATTCAAGTGGTCTATATTCGTTCCAGTTTGGGGAGCGATTATGTGGACCCCACTTTCAGAAAGAATTACGCAGGCGCGAAAGCGCAGGGCCTCCGGATAGGATTTTATCACTATGTGACGGCCCGAACAACAGCACAGGCGCAGCAGGAGGCGCATTTTTTTGCCTCGACAATCGCCGGAACACAGTCGGATTGCAGGCTGGCCATGGATTTCGAATATTTAAACGGCTTACCTATTGCACAAATCAATAAAATTGCGTGGTCGTTTTTGCAGGAACTCGGCCGCCTGACCGGAAAAGAGCTGGTAGTATACAGCGATACTGCCAACGCGCGCTCTGTGTTTGACCAACGGATTGCAGATACCTACCCGCTTTGGGTGGCGCAGTATGGCGTTGATATGCCTAGCGAAAACGGCAAATGGAATAACTGGATTGGTTTTCAGTATACTTCTGCGGGTCAGATCGAAGGAATCAGCGGTAGCGTTGATCTGGATTGGTTCACAGAGGATATTTTTTTAGAAACGCCATCCTCTCTCCCTACGCCGCTCCAGCCCGCTCCGCCCAAGCAGACGAAAATCATTCTGGTTACTGTCCGTACGGGCGATACGTTGTGGAGGATTGCGCAGCGGTATCACACAACCGTTACTGATCTTTTAAAGCTGAACCAGCTGGAAAACCCCAATCTGATTTTTACCGGGGAGGTGCTGCGCGTGCGTGTGCCATTACGCGAGGAGCCGGGGGTTAGCATATCAGAATATACAATCCAACCAGGCGATACATTGTTTGCAATTGCCTGCCGGTTTGGAACAACGGTTGATTCCATTGTAGCAATGAACGCACTCCCAAACCCTGATTTGATTTATGCAGGGGAGCGCCTGTGGATTCGCCGCATAGCTCCGTCATTAGCTAGGACGTATACAGTGAAAAAAGGGGATACCCTTTGGTCAATTGCCAGACGATTCGGCACTTCAACCGCTACGCTTGCAAAACTGAACCGGCTAAAAAATCCAAATTTGATTTATAAGGGGCAAGTTTTACGGCTTTTTTAACTGCCCGATGATTCCATTTCTACTTTTTCAAGATACGCCCCAAAAATATTTGGTTTACCCCTTGATTTTTTCACAGCAGTTCGATATAATAACAAAGCACTGGAAATGACCAACCGGTGTTTTGTTTTGGAGAGTTGTCCGAGCTGGTCGAAGGAGCACGACTGGAAATCGTGTAAACGGTCAACGCCGTTTCGAGGGTTCGAATCCCTTGCTCTCCGCCAAGAAAACGACAAGTTTCGGCTTGTCGTTTTTTATTTGATACGCTACAATGTAACCATGTATCGTCGGGATGTAAGAGGATGCTATATAGAATAGACCATTATGTTGAAAGTGAAATAAACCCTTTCACCGGTCGGATTTATGACGATAGTTGGATTGTGTATTGCTTAACAGACTCTGATGATTATCAAATGATGGTTGGAAATGGAATTACCGGCGTTTATACCGTAAAGGTGAGTAAAAATTATACCGGTTGGGAAATGTCTGTTTGTGATTTCATTCAGTTTCAAGAATCAAGACACAAAAATCTCCTTTTATCCATTGGGCAAGAAGATTTAGAAGAAATATAACAACTACCTTTTAGCAAAACTTGATACGAGAGTTCGAATCTCTCAACCGAAACCGCTAAAATATCTTTTTTATAGCCGATAGACAGACAGGAAAGACAGGCACATGGCCTGTCTCTCCTGTTTTTTGTTGGAATGAGAGAAAGGCCGAGCGTGCCCAGTGGGCGAGAAGTAACCGCTATGCCAACAAGAAAGTCACGCTTACTACGGCTTCTTGCTTGTAAGTACGCACACAACACCTCTGCGTTGTTATCATTTTTATTAAATAAAAGCATTTTGTATCCATGTCATCTATGCCACGCGCGCAATGAAAAACGCACAGGGACTTTTTAGCATAATTTATTTGCCGGCAAGCATTGGATGCGAGGGGAGATTGGCTGTTTTGAGTTATAGAGCAAGATGGATACACATCGGAAAATAAGCTGGTGACAGCCCATCTAAAGATGTGGCCGTATCGCAGAAACAGCTGTTGCCATTTATGGACCAATGTCTATTGCGCTATTCGGTTTTGCTTGCTGATCCAAGTGAACATTAAAATAGAAATCCCTATTTTTAAAATGGTTGACTTATATATATTTAAAGGTTATAATGTTATAATAATAGTGTTTCTATATTACTTTATTACTTTGTCACGCTAGTGGATAAGCAGAAGGGCCTGCATCCAGAAGGCAACGGTAACCAGATGCATTTGTTTCAATAGATTGAGAAAAGGAGAGCTTTTGATGAGCTATTTTCAGCTGAATAGAAAACCGGGGGCCGCACCCCTTTACCATCAGCTTGCGGCTATTTTGAAGGAAAAGATCGAAAGCGGAGAATATACGGTGGGCGATACGTTTCCCACTGAGCTGCAACTACAGCAGGAGTATCAGGTCAGCCGGATCACCGTGCGCAACGCCATAGCGCTGCTTACAAATGAGGGGTATTTGGAGTGTGCGCGCGGAATTGGCACCAAGGTGATCTTTCCTAAGATCGATGAGCAGTTAAAGCAGGTAGTCAGCTTTTCCGAGGAAATGGTGCGGCATCACATTGTAATGTCTACAAAATTTTGCGAAGTTTCAACGATTTCTGCCCCGGAGCGGATCGCGGCACAGCTAAACATCCCCAAGGATGCGCCGGTTTTCAAGCTTACTCGTGTCCGCTGTGCAGATGCAACGCCGATTGTCTATTCGGTTACATATATCAGTGGGGATCGAAATTTGTCTCTTGACCCTGAAGCATACAAAGACTCCCTCTATAAATACCTCAATCGCGAGCTCGGTATTCTGATAACCCGTGGGCGGGATACCTTTGAGGCTGTGCTGGCGGATCGGACGAGTGAGGAGATGCTGGGGGTCCAGCGGGGCATGCCGCTCATCAAGCGGACGCGCAGAACCTTTGACCAGCACAACCGTGTGATTGAATTCACGATTTGTTACTATGCGGGCGATAAATACAAATATTCTATTGATTTATAACAAGAAAGGAATGAGCTGCGTGAGGGAGAGAAAGTATGCCGGCAGGTTGGAACAGGCAAAAATTTTTGACAACACCTACCGTGAAAAGATTTCACAGACCGAAATTGCCAAGATCTGTGAGACACATGCCGGCAAAGGGGAACACAGTAAAGTGCTATTGATCGCCTTTGACGCCGTCCGCCCCGATGTGCTGCTGAATATTGTGACAAGCAGCGACACAGAAAAGTATCCGTATTCAGAAACTGTGCCCGGCAGTGGAATCGGACTGATCAAGGAGGAGGGTGGATTGTATTTCTGTTATACGGGCGGAGACCCGGAGCGGAAAGAAACCTGGCAGGAGAGTAGTACAATCCCAGGGTTTGCAACCATCCTCTCCGGAGAGTGGTGCACCGGGCATCATGTTCGCACAAATAACGACGGGTTTGCATTTTGTGCGGATACATTTTTGCTTCGCTGTGCAAAAGCAGGCAAAAAAGTGTCCTTCAACGCTGCGTGGGATGCATTTTTTTGACTGCCTCTTGAAACGGGAAAAGGATATGCAGCTGGAGAATTACCGGTTTCAACAGAGTAAAAAGGACAGCGAAACATTTATCAATATCAAACAAGCCATCCTTCAGGGAGATGATGTCATCTTCGGTATCTTTGAAAACCCTGACAATAATGGCCACCGCTATATTTTTAGGAATCAAAACCATGCCTATGTCAAGGCGGTGGTGGACAGCGACAGATATGCCTATTCACTCATCCAGACTGCCAGGGAGACCTTTCCGGAGGATGACTGGCTGTTTATGATCGTCACTGATCACGGCGGGCACATGTACCGCCACGGAACGCGCAGGCCCGAAGATTTGATCACTTTTATCGCATCAAACAAGAAGATATAGGGGGGCGAAGAAAATGCTCAAAAAATGCGCTGCCCTGGTAATGGCGGTTTTTCTTCTGCTGGGGCTGGCCTCGTGCAGCTATGAGCAACAGGAGATCACAGAGAAATATGTACATACAGAAAATGGATATGCTCTCAAACGCTTTGAGGGCCCCAGCACGATGGCGTCTTTTACCGTGAAGGATACAGTGGATGGTATCCCTGTCACAGAGTTGCTGCAGTTTTCAATTGCTAACGCAGAATATCTAGAAGAAATCCACATTGGAAAAAATATTAGTCGGATCGATTCTTGGGCGCTAGCGAACTGTCCAAAACTCAAAGCCATTTATGTGGATGAGGAGAACCCCTACTTCTGCTCGGTAGACGGCGTTTTATTCACAAAGGACATGAAAACGCTGCTGGTATATCCCAACAGTTCTCATGGGGTTACATACGATTGGACCGGAGCATATGCCACCTTCGGGCAGTATACGGTGCCGGACTCTGTTGAAATGATCAATGACCGTGCCTTTTACAAATGTACCGGGATTGGGGAAATTACGTTCTCGGCTAATCTGCGGGAAATAGGAGTTCGCGCCTTTACCCGCTGCGAAAATCTGACGGATTTTGAGCTGCCTAGTACATTGGTTCGCATCGGTGAGGATGCGTTTTCCTTCTGCGCCAAACTGACGAAGATGTATATTCCAGCGTCGGTGGAAACGATCGAGGATTACGCCTTTTTTGGTGCGAATGCCATTAAAAAATTTCAAATGGAGCGCGTTGACGAAAGCGGCATGTCTCTCAGCTCGACTTGGCTCCCTGTCAAGCAGAAGGAATCGAGCCTGATGAATGAGAAAACACCTGTTGAATGGGGCGTAGGGAGGGATCAGCATGCGTAAAATCAAAACGGTGGCGATCAGTTTTTTGAACGATCTAAAAACATACTGGAAGGTTCCCCGCCCAGGCGAATATGTCTCTAATAAGGAATTTTTATGGTTTTGTGTGGGCGCGTCAGGCAACAACAGCGCGGCCGCCGTGCTCACATATATCACGTTTACCGCTTCCTGCTTCCTGGTGGGGGCTATTTACGGGATCGCCTTTGATGATATTTACAAAATCAGCCTGATTGGCCTACCATTCTCCTATATTTGGAATTTTGCCAATATGATGGTTACGGATAATCTGGGCGAACTCCCGGACAAAAGTTATCGCACGTTCAAGATTCTTTTTATCCCACTGTTCTTTATTGGCTTAGGGTTGTTTTTCGTACCGCAGACGCTCACGGAAAAATTTATGCCCGCGCTCCCTCAGATTGTGGGCGGCATAATCTGCATCAATGTTTTTAACATTTTCTACCGTATATTTGTCTTAAAAAAGCTCGCCCCTAAGTACGGGAAATACAGGCCGTGGATTATTGTCGGCGTTTTTCCGACCATAGCGGCCTACCTGCTGATCGTGTATCTTCCATTTACCTCTATGCCATACCACACTAGGCTGTGGGTGCTCAATCTTCTGTTCTGCATTGCGAGCGTTTTTTCCTCATTTTGTGGGCAGCTCGGGAACCTGCAAAATGTTATCTCGCCCAACAGTGATGAGCGCGTCCGGATGATGTCCATCGGTGCGATTCTATACAGTGCGTTCCCGTCGTTGGTGAACATCCTGTTACCCATTTTTGCCGGAACAGGTGGCATGAATAACATCCGCACCTACCGTGTGATTATCCCGATCATGCTCATCGCATTCTCTCTGCTGACACTGACGCTCTTTTTTGGCACGCGAGAAAAGGTCATCGTAGCCAAAAGCCACAAGCCCAGCATCAGCTTTTGGGTTGGCACCAAATCAGTGCTTAAAAACAAGTATCACTGGCTTGTGAACCTCTCCTCAGCGGGTAACGCCATCACCACCGGTTCCATTGTGCTAGCAAATATCATCTTTGTTTATAGCCTGCGGGAGGACTGGCTGATGGGCGTCTATTCAGGCATCATTGGGACGGCTTATGTCCCCGGCATGCTGATCGCAAGTTACTTGATTAAAAAATTTGACAAACGAAATTTGGTGCTGTTTTCCAAGCTAATCTCGTTGCTCTCTCTTGCAGCTCAGTATTATTCGCTACGGGTGAACAACGTCGTGTTGTTCATCGTCTTTTCCTACATAACCACTCTGCTCTCTACACCCTCCGCCATTGCCGCAACCGCTATGGGCGCCGATATCTGGGATTATCAGCAGTACCTTACCGGCGAGCGCCTGGATGGGTTTGCCGGGATTTTCAGCATGCTGCTCACTCCCGTCACGACCGTAGCGGCTATGCTGATCCCGTTTTTGTATTCAGAGGTAGGCTTTACAAGCGATTGGGACATTCTTTATGAATCGGCGCTCCGTAATGAGGTCATCAATATCACCATTCTGGTGGCTGCTGTCGCGGTTGTGCTCACTGCAATCCCATACTTTTTCTATGATCTGTCCACTGAAAAGCACCGCCGGATTATTGAGGAGTTGAAGGTGCGGGCCGAAAAGGAAGAACAGGTAAATGCGCCAGTTGCAAAGCCTGAGAAAGAATTGCAATATCAATCGTGAGGTCGATTATGTACGGATATCAAAACTACGATAAATTCCCCAAAATTAAAGTAAGCGGAGAGATCTCCTGCGGCTATGAGGCAATCGCCCAGCGGCTGGGCCTAGGGCAGCTGCACAATCAGACAGTCGTGATGGATTGCTACGTCATCGTAGATCGCGCAGAGATCCTCCGGCATTTTGGCCGCTATTTTGATAATATCTTCATCAGCGATGATTGTGCCTATCAGTATGAGGAGTTGACCGAACGCATGCAGCGCTTTTTGACGGAGGACCGTGTGTTCGGCATCCTAACAACCGACCATCTGGAGGATTTTTTTATCCCAGAGAAAATCGATGAGATGCGCAGGGAGCTTGGGCGGTGCCGGGGCCGCACCCTTGTGATCGGCGTAGGCGCGATGCTCATCACCCGGGGGGATATCAATATCCATCTAAGCATTGCGCGCTGGGAAACGCAGCAGCGCTTCCGCCACGGCGCTTGTAACTGGAACTGCGATAACAGCGGTATGGATCCTCTAACAAAGTTCAAACGCGGATACTTTGTCGAGTGGCGGCTTGCGGATAAGCATAAGCAGCGCTATTTTCCGGAGTTCGACTTTTTTATGGATACCAATCAGGTGGAGTACCCTAAGCTCGTCTCCGCCGCAGATTACAACGCTGCCCTGTCGGTAGCGGTAAGCCGGCCGTTCCGCGTTGTTCCCTACTTTGACCCCGGGGTCTGGGGTGGCCAGTGGATGAAAGAGGTTTGTGATCTGAACCGGGATGAAAAGAACTTTGCCTGGTGTTTTGATTGCGTCCCGGAGGAAAATAGTGTTTTATACGATTTTGGAGGCGGCGTACTGGAGATGCCATCCATTGATCTCGTTTTCTTCCGCAGCATCCCCCTGCTGGGGGATCGTGTGCAAGCGCGTTTCGGCAATGAGTTCCCAATCCGTTTTGATTTTTTAGATACCATCGGCGGCGGGAATCTTTCGCTTCAGGTGCACCCCACCACGGAATATATCGCGGAGTATTTCAACATGCGTTACACGCAGGATGAGAGCTATTACATCCTGGATACCTGCGGGGAGGATGCAAGCGTGTATCTCGGTGTTCAGAAAAATACAAGGCCGCCGGAACTGATTCGGGCGCTCAACGATGCACAGCAGACGGGGCGGTTTGATGCAGAAAAATATGTAAACAAGTTCCCCGCCAAAAAGCACGATCATTTCCTGATACCGGCGGGGACAATCCACTGTTCCGGCAGGAATGCAATGGTGCTGGAGATCAGCAGCACGCCCTATATTTTCACTTTTAAGCTGTGGGACTGGGGCAGGGTAGGCTTAGACGGCAAGCCGCGCCCGATCAATATTGTACACGGAGGGCATGTGATTGATTTTGGCCGCGATACGCAATGGGTCCAGCAGAATTTAATCAACCGCGTTGCGTGTGTTGGCGAGGGGGATGGATGGCAGGAGGAGCGCACAGGCCTCCATGAGCGAGAGTTCATTGAAACCCGCCGCCACTGGTTTACCAAAGAGGTTCTGCACCACACAGGCGGCAGCGTCAACGTGCTGAATCTGGTGGAGGGTCCGGAGGCGGAGGTTGTCAGCCCCGAGGGGCGTTTTAAGCCGTTTACCGTACACTATGCGGAGACGTTTATCGTCCCCGCAAGCGTAGGCGAGTATATTGTCCGTCCTACAAAAAAGAGCCGTGGGATGCGCCTTGCCACGATGAAAGCGGCGGTGAGAGCATGATGATATTGGCCATTGATATTGGAGGCACTTATACCAAATACGGCTATGTGCGCGGCAGTGAGATATATGACAAGGGAAAATGGGATACGATCTTCTCCTTTGAACAGCTCGTTGAGAAAATAGAGTGCCTCATGCGCGGTGATGTGGATCGGATCGCCATTTCCAGCGGTGGCTTTTGGGAGCCGGACGGCATCTGTCGGGGATACGAGACCATTGGGGAAATGCGCTCTCATAATTTGGTTCAAACAATGAAAAAGAAATATGCACTGCCTGTGACCATTCAAAACGATGCCCGCTGCGCTCTGCTGTGTGAAAGGGCATACGGGACGCTCCGGAGCATTCGCAATGCGGCTCTGTTTGTCCTCGGGTCATCGGTAGGCAGCGCCGTGTTGGTAAATGGAACTCTGTACGAGGGAGCGCACAAAAAATCCGGCATGTTTTTTAAAATGCCCGAACGCACGGAGCCATATACCTATGAACAGGCTGCAAATACCGTTCGACAGGCGCGGCTTTACCAGGAACAGTTTGCGTTGCCTGACTGTAATATGCGATTTATTGAGGAACAGGCGCGCAGTGGGGAGGCTGCGGCCCAAAATATTCTGAAACAGTATGCGTGTGCAGTGGCACAAAAGCTGCTGTACGCGCGCCTTACCTATGACCCGGAGCGGATCGTGCTGGGCGGTGGTATCGCCAATAGCGACGCGATCCTGTCTGATATTTTAGAGGAATATCGTGGGCTGCTGACGATTATTGACGAGCCGGACGATATCCCAGTTGTCAGAACAGCCTTCGGTGAAGATAGCAACCTGATCGGTGCGGCACTGGTGCAGGGCATTGTGTGAGCCATGCGGGCTCAGGCGCCGCCTTTATTTTTGAAAGCTCCGCTAGAAAAATAAAATAAGATAGGAATCGGGCGCTTTTCGTCCGGCACCGAAGGAGGTATTATGAAACAGAAGAGGGCTCCTGTTGTCATTTCCAAAGTAGAGCCGTCCCCCTTTATTACAAAGGAGGGATTTCAGGAGGCGCTGCTCACCCTACGCTTGCGCACAGATTTCAGCGGTTGGTATCGTGTAACGTTTGGGGAACTGCCACCCTACACGTTCCCTTTGGGGGCACTCAAGCGCGGAAACCGTCAGGTAAAAATCCTGCTAAAAGATACGCATGAGCTACTCCGCCCTGGGGAGGTCATTCGCCTGCGGATCGAACTGTTCCGAAATAAGGCTTATCGCGGGGAACCGGAAGCGGTTTACGTAAACGATTGCTGGAGCCGTACACGCCACTGGGAGTTTTACCTCTCACAGACCATGCACACGGATCTCGGGTATACCGATTACCAAGAGGACCTACGCCCGCTATTCTCCCGGTTTCTGGACACAGTGAAGGAATACATGAAAAATTCCGACGGACGGGACAGTGACCTGCAAAAATATAAATATGCCATTGAATCCGGCTGGGTGCTGGGGGAGGGATACTTCACCCAACGCAATGCGGATCAGATTCAGGAAATTGTGGAGCTGATTGAACGGGGCAGGATGACCGTTGGAGCAGGCCGGTTCAACTACACCATGGAATGCTTCAGCACGGAGGAGGCGGCGCGTGCCGCCTATTATACCAACCGCTATCTGGTCGATCAGTTGGGCATCCCGCCGAGCACTACACAGCGCATGTTTGATAACCCTGCCTTCAGCAAGAGCTATGTAGATGTCGCTGCTTCTGCCGGTATTCGGTATGGGATTCACTCCATGAACCCGGATCGCTCCCCCTATCACAAGAAAAAGTTGTATGATCTGTTTTATATGGATGGGATGGATCCATCCCATCGCCTGCTCATTTTTAACGGAAAAACCTACGGAGAAAATTACGGCTTCGGAGGCGACCATTGGAATCCCGACAATGGAGGCGCTAGTCTCGCGCAAAAGAATTTGCTCAGCCTGATTGCGGAGTTGGAGGCCCGCACAGGCCGTAGGAGCTATCCCTACGACAAGTTCCCGCTCCCACTGATCCCTTACGGAGATAACAAGCAGCCCATGGAGCTTCCGATCAAAGTGGCCAATGAGGTCAACCGCCGTTGGACAGATGCAGGGTATCTCTATCCGCATATCACCACCGCTTTCCCGGAGTCCTTCTTCGAGGAGGTCGAGCGGGAATATAAAGACATGATCCCCGTGGAGCACGGAACGGAGGAGAATTGGTGGAACGACGGTTGGGGCACCACTGCCTTTGAATCAGGGGTAAACAAACAGGCGGGCGTTACCGTCCCCCTGGCGGAAACCGCTGCGGGCCTGTCTTCACTTTTATACGGGGAAAAATATCCGCGAGATGATCTAAAAGAGGCTGTTGAGCGGAATCTCACCTATGATGAGCATACCTGGGGGTATCACAGCTACACAGGCGATGAGATGTATCACCGGCAGTTTGAGTGGAAGCGCAGCAATGCCTTTGGGGCAAAGGCACTGGGGGAAAAGGTGCTAAACCAATCGTTAAAAGCATTGGCCGCCCAGGTGAAAACCGAATCGAAAGCGATCTTTGTTTATAACCCTATGAATTGGGAGCGCAATGATACAGTTGCCATTAAAAACGCTTCCGCATTTCCGCAATGCTTTGAGATCATCGATGGAGAAACCTCCATCCCATATGTATTGGAGGGGGAACAGCTCACCTTTGTTGCGCAGCGTATCCCCGCTCTGGGATATAAAGTCTTTTCCATCCGGGAAACGGGCCGCTCGGCCCAATTTAAAATAGAATTTAACTCTGGTTCAGATTTTATTGAAAACGCTTTTTACAAGGTCGCTTTTTATCCCGACGGCACAATTCGGAGCATCCGCGATAAACAAAATGGCAATAGGGAAGTGGTGGAATCCGCACAAAAATTCAATCAGTACCAATACTTTGACGACTTCGGCATCCCGTTCAGCAATATGGGCAAGAAGTTTTCCAAACACAGATGGGCTATGTACACTCCTCAGGCGCAGCAAGCCAAGCTGCAAATTGAGCAGAATGCCGTCTACATTGCGGCCGTTTTAAACACCGGCACCTTCCGCGCAGGCGGCATCCGGCAGCAGGTCAGGCTATACAGGGATATTCCGCGGATTGAGATCGTCAACGAGGTTGTAAAATCTCCGCTCCCCTCTCTGAAATCGAAGGAGGAGGCCTTTTATGTGTTTCCCTTTGCCGCAGGTAAGGGCTATACCATCCGCTATGATTTGCCCATCGGCAACGCGGCCGAGGGCGAGCAGGTCTATGGTACCTCAACAGATTGGTACACAGCGAATCAATGGGTTAATGTCCACGATCAGTCGGATGATTACAGCATGACGCTCGCGATCCCCAACACGGCTCTTTTACAGTTTGGCGAGCGGAGAACGGGGCGCTGGTCTTTTGATTATCATTCGGAAAAGCCTCGCATTTACAGCTATATCTTTAACAATATGTGGCAAACCAATTTTCAGGGCGATCAGCCCGGGTATGCCTGCTTTCAATACGCGCTATCCACAGGGCACGGTGAAGATATTGGCAGAATAAACCGATTCGCCCGAGCCTATTCGGCCCCGCTACAGGCCGTTGTGATCGACGGGCCGCAGGATGCGGATGGGCCGGCCAGCGGGCAGTATCTTACCGTCTCTCATTCTAACCTTATGCTCACTACGCTGAAAGCAGCTGAAGCCAACGGTGGGGGGATGATTGTCCGCTTCTGCGAAATATCCGGTCAGGCAGCCGCCGGTGTGCGCGTCACCTTACCGCGTGCTATTGTATCGTACAACGAGACGGACGTGATTGAAAACGACGTGGAGGACTCTCAGAGCGGGAATGTAATTACCTTTGACGTTCCACCCTATGGGCTCAAGACCTTCCGAATCTGCACGCCACAGGTGTTACCAGCGGTGAGCGGCTGCCGGGCGGTTTCCTGTGGTGGGAAGAAAAACGGCACGCAAGTGTCCTGGGATGGCGTTAGAAACGCCCTTTACTATGAAGTGTTCCGCATGCGGGACGGCGCGCCGCCCCAGTTCCTCACGGCTACTGAAAAAACAGAGTGGTTCGATACACAGGTGCCAGCACAGCTGAGCGGGCGGTATCAATACATGGTTCGAGCGTGTGGAAGCGGGGAAAAGGGGCCGTTCTCTGATCGGATTGAGATTCAATCCGCTGCAGGCGAGGCGCCGTGTAGCCGTGCACTGGAAAAACCGATTTTAGGCGTTATCCCCCGTGAAAAACAGCGGATTGATCTATATTGGACGCCGGTTCTGGGGAGTGTATGCTATCGGATTTATCGGGATGGGCAGCAAATCGGCGAGACAGAAAACGCATATCTCTGCACTTACCGTGACCGGTCGGTATCGTTTGGCAACACCTACCGGTATACCGTCACTGCAGTAGATGCATTTGGCGGTGGAACGCAGAGCGAAACGGTTGCAATTGCACACAATTCAGAACTCCTGGCGGAATCAGACCGTAAAATAGCCCGAAAAGGGAAGGGGATTTTAAAATACTTCTAGGAATTCCCTTTCCAGGGCATGGGGCCTAGACGGTACGCATAAAAATTAATCAAAATGCCTTGACTTTTCGTCAAACGGCAGGTATAATCCAACCAATGGCAGTGAGAAGAAGAAGTAGCGGCATCCGTCCGGCACAGAGAGTCCCCGGGTGGTGGAAGGGGATGTGGGCGCGCCGTGAAATACCTCTTTGAGCCGCAAGGCGGAACGGGTTTTTCCCCAGTAGGCCGCGCCGGCAGCGCCCGTTACAGCGCGAGGGTATTGATTGCTTTGCAAATGTACCCGGTGAGGCCGTTTTCGCGAGGGAACGGTAAATAGAGGTGGTACCGCGGATTTCCCGCCCTCTGTAATCTGAATGGTTGCAGAGGGCGTTTTTATGCCGTCTGCACAAAAAATCAGGAGGTATCAAAATGAGCAGGAGTGTATTTGAGGAGCTCAAGGCGCGCGGTATGATCGCGCAGATGACGAATGAGGAAAAGATCCGTGAGCTGATGGACACACAGAAGATTAAATTCTACATCGGCTTCGACCCCACGGCGGACAGCTTGCATGTTGGCCATTTTGTGCAGATCATGGTCATGGCGCACATGCAGCGCGCAGGCCATGTGCCGATTGCCTTATTCGGCGGCGGCACCGGCATGATCGGCGACCCCTCCGGGAAGACGGATATGCGTAAAATGCTGACGAGGGAGACCATCCAACACAATATCGACTGCTTCCAGAAGCAAATGTCAAAGCTCGTCGATTTTTCAGATGGCAAAGCGCTCATGGTCAACAATGCGGATTGGCTGTTGAATCTGAATTATATCGACTTCTTGCGCGAGGTGGGCGTGCACTTCTCCGTCAACCGGATGTTGGCAGCCGAGTGCTACAAGCAACGGCTGGAGCGTGGGCTCTCTTTCTTTGAACTCAACTATATGATTATGCAAAGCTATGACTTCCTCGTGCTCAGCCGTAAATATGATTGTCAGCTTGAATTTGGCGGGGACGACCAGTGGAGCAATATCATCGGCGGCGTAGAACTCAACCGCCGCATGGATGGACGCGAGGTCTGCGGCATGACCTTCAACCTGCTGCAAACAAGCGACGGCCGTAAGATGGGCAAAACGGAAAAGGGCGCTGTTTGGCTTGACCCGGAGAAGACAAGCCCCTATGAGTTTTATCAATACTGGCGCAATGTCGACGATGCGGATGTGGTCAACTGCATGAAGATGCTCACCTTTATTCCGCTCGAAGAAATTGCGGAATATGCAAAGCTGGAGGGTAGTGCGCTCAATCAGGCGAAGGAACGGCTTGCCTTTGAGGTGACCAAGCTCATCCACGGCGAAGAAGAGGCGCAGAAAGCGCAGAGCACTGCAAAGGCGCTATTTGGCAGCAGCACAGATACCGAGCATATGCCGACGACAGCCCTCAAAGCGGAGCAGTTTACAGACGGCGCGATTCCGGTGATTGATATTCTGGTGGCCTCTGCGCTCGCCAAGTCGAAGGGCGAGGCACGCAGGCTGATCGAGCAGGGCGGTATCACCGTAGATGATGAGCGAGTGACGGATATCGGCAAGACGGTTTCCGCAGAGGATTTTGCAAAGGGCCATGTGCTTGTGAAGAAGGGGAAAAAGGTCTTCCATAAGATCGTGCTGGAATAAATCCGTAAAAGCTCGAAAGGTACAAGTCATTCAAAATATAAAAACGGCGGGCCGTGCATGCCCGCCGTTTTTATCAGGAGCCGGTTGATTTATAATGCCTCAGTCCAATCCGCCAGACCGCATAGCAGGGGATGAGGAAGGCAAAGCAAACGAGCGGCGCAGCGATCCGCAGAGGGTTTGTGGAATGCCCGGTGAGATACTCCAGTGGGATCTGCTGAAACCATGCGTAGGGTACTACCGCCGTGCAGAAAGCAAGCACAGCCTTCCCGTAAACAGAAACAGGGTATTGCCCAAATTCCTTACCGCCATCTGTTAAAACGTTCATAAATTCCAGCCCCTCCAGCGTAAAGAAACTGAACGCCGCATATAACAAGAAAAGGCAGGAGAATACTGCCGTCCCGCCAAGGATCATAAAAACAAGCGTCAGAATCTTGGCAAACGACCATTGCACGCCGCTTTGCCAGAAGGCGATGGCTAACATCAAAATACCCTGCAGCATTCTCCCAATACGTGTCAGCTCAAATTTGGAGGCTAGAATTTGAAAGATTTCGCTGCGTGGGCGCACGAGCATCCGGTCAAACTCCCCATTGGAGATCGCCTTGGGGAATTGGTCGAAGCCTCGAGCGAAGCATTCAGCCAAAGAAAACGACATCAAAATCACGGCGGAACAGAGCAGAATATCCGTAAAGCGATAGCCTTTTACAGCATGAAACCGGTCGAGCAGGAAATAGACGCCCAGAATCGCAGTGAACGACACCAGAAACTGACCGAGCGCCGTCAGAAAAAACGATGTTTTAAACTGCATCATGCTTTTTACATGAATGGAGAGATATTTTCTATAAAGCCGCATCGTTACCCTCCTTGTATGACAACGCGATGGAGCGCCTTTTTCATCATCATTCGCCCAATCCAAATCAAAACAGCCAGCCAAAAAGCTTGCAGGAGAATACTGACGGTTGCTTCGATACCGTTTAGATCGCCGCCATAGATTCGGAACGGCACATTCTGCATTGCACCGAACGGCAAAATGGAAAAAATGAGTTGCAGCGCTTTGGGGAAGAATGGGATCGGGATAATAGAGCCGGAGAGAAAATCGACAAGGGATACGGCGATCAAGCGTACCCCCATCGGGGAGATGGTGAAAAACGCGGAGATGTAAATCAGCATTCCAAACGCCGCAACCACCAGCGCACCCAGGCAAAACGACAGCACAAACAGCCCAGCTGCCGCCCAGGAGGCCGGCAGGCGCATCCCATAGGGCGCCGGCAGAAGAGCCGCCACGAGCAGGATGGGGCCGCAACGCAGCGCTGCTCTGGCGAGGCGGCTCCCCAATGTCCGAAAAAAGAGCATGCTGTATAAATCACAGGGGCGGCATAGCTCATAGGCAATATTGCCGGAGGAGATCAACTCAAAGATGTCGTTATCCAGCGTCCACACGGCAAACAGCGCGAGGAAAGCCTGCTGCAGCCAAATGTAAGCGGCGAGCGATTGCTGGTCCATCGGGAACGCGCCGGCATCCGATTGATAAAAAGCGCGATACAGCAAAAGGTATAAAAACCCCCAGGCAAATTGGGTGACAATCCCCGCCAACGCCGCTGCGCGATACTGCATCCCATTGGTAAAGCGCACACGTAATATGGAGAGGTACTTTCGTATCACAGCCACGATGATCCCTCCTCAAACGCCAAATTCGCGGTAAAGCCCAACAACCAGCTCCTCTGCACTCGGCTGGCTGACGGAGAGGTCCGTCACCTCCACCTGGGTGGAGAGCCATGCAATCGCTTCTGAAACCGGGCACGAGTCCATTTCTGCCTCCCAAACGGCGCGCCCGTTGAGCAGTTCCCTGAGCGATAATCCTTTTGGCGGGTTTTGAAACGTCTCCAGGCCGGATGCCTGTGTGCGGCTGAAGCTGACGGTGATATCTCGTTTGCCGCAGCGCCGTTGACGCAGCTCCGCCAGAGAGCCATCCAGCAGAATTTGCCCTTTACCGATGAGAAGGATTCGTTCGGTCAGCGCCTCTATATCCTGCATATCGTGTGTTGTCAGGATGACGGTTGTTCCCCGCTCTCGATTGAGCGCTTTGATAAAATCGCGTACTGCGATTTTGGATACGGCGTCCAATCCGATGGTTGGTTCATCTAAAAACAGCACCTTGGGATCATGCAGCAGGGAGGCTGCGATTTCGCACCGCATGCGCTGCCCAAGCGAAAGCTGGCGCGCCGGCGTTTTAAGAATTGTCTCCAGAGAGAGCATGGAGGCCAGCGTATCCAGATTCTTGCGGTAGCGCGATGGCTCCACAGAATAGATATCGCGAATCAGCTCAAAGGAGTCAATCACAGGCACATCCCACCAGAGCTGCGAGCGCTGCCCGAACACCACGCCGATCTCTCGCACGTGCTCCTTGCGCTGCTTCCAGGGGATTCTCCCGTTGATTACGCATTCGCCACTGTCTGGTGTGAGGATACCGCTCATAATTTTAATGCTGCTGCTTTTGCCCGCGCCATTTGGGCCGATATACCCAACCATTTCGCCATCCTGGATGGTAAAGCTAATATGATCCAGAGCCTGTATGGTGTCATATTCGCGGTGAAACAGCGCCCTAGCCGCCGATTTCATGCCACCGCCCCGCCGGGCAACGCGAAAGGTTTTGCAAATGTTATGCAGTTCAATCATTGTTCCGAACACTCCCTTCTCATTTAGCAATGGCAACACAAAAAGCGCGTATCCGTTATGGGATACACGTTGCGTAGCTTCCCGCACTCCGGGTGATAAGACGGGAAGGCGGTGAAATGTGGGATATCACTTTACTGCAAAGCCTTCAAAAAGTCAATAAAAAAGATACCGGCTTTTTTATTTTTGGCCTTTTGTACAAGATAGAGCCCTGATCCCTAGTGATTTTGACGGTGTAACGCCCTTTACGGAGTTGCTTGAATCGCATTTCCAAAGCTTGTATAATAGAATTGGAGTACGGCACTGAAAACCGATGTGTACCCTTGTACACTGATGCTATTGATACATTCGTACAAAAAATAAACAGAAGGAGGCCGTGAGAAAATGGGCTTATTTTCACGCAAAAAAGCACAGGAGGAGCAGGCACTTCCTGCACCGTTTACCAGCGCGGTTATCGTGGCAGCGGGCCGCTCAACGCGCATGGGCGGCGAGGTCAGCAAGCAGTTCCTGCTGCTTGACGGCGTGCCCGTCATTGTGCGCACACTGAAGGCTTTTGAGCTGGCCAATAGCATCCGTGAGGTGGTAATCGCTGCGCGGCAGGAGGATATTCCGCAGATGTATTCGCTCATCCAATCGTATGAAATCACAAAGGTCCGGCAAATTGTCCCAGGAGGAGAAACCCGGCAGGAGAGCGTGTTCCACGCGATTGCACAGGTGGATACACAGGCAGAGTACCTTGCCATTCACGATGGGGCGCGGCCTCTCGTCCGCCCGCAGGAGATCGACCTAGCGGTACGGGCCGCAGTCGAGCATGGCGCGGCTGCACTAGGTGTTCCTGTGAAGGATACTGTAAAACGGATTGACGCAACCGGTAAAATTCTGGAGACACCGGAGCGAAGCACGCTCTGGGCCGTTCAAACGCCGCAAGTATTTACGCGCGCCCTGTACCAGCGTGCAGTGGATCAGGCGGGGGCATCCGCCGCTAACCTGACGGATGACTGCCAGCTGGTGGAGCAGCTTGGCGAACCGGTCTATCTGGTGCAGGGCAGCTACGCCAATCTCAAGCTGACAACGCCGGAGGATGTGTATGCGGCGGAAGGGATTTTAAAATCCCAGGAGGATTTTTATGCGTGAGACATCCGTCCACTGAGTAGGTTTTTGAGGAAAGGAAGTTGATAAAAATGAGAATCGGGCATGGTTATGACGTACACCGGCTTGTTGCCGGCCGAAAGCTGATTCTAGGCGGCGTACATATCCCTTATGAAACCGGCCTGTTGGGGCATTCCGACGCTGACGTGCTGCTGCACGCGGTTTCCGATGCATTGCTCGGCGCGGCGGCGCTGGGGGATATTGGCACGCTGTTTCCGGATACGGACCCACAATATGAAGGGGCCGACAGCCTGAAGCTGCTCGCTCGAGTTGCCAAAGCGCTTGCGGACGCGCGCTTTGCCGTTGCTAATATTGACGCGACCGTGTTGGCACAGGCGCCGAAGCTGAAGCCCTTTATCCCCGAAATGCGGCAGAATATTGCGGCCGCCTGCGGCATCCCAGTGAATAGGGTTAGCGTCAAGGCAACCACAGAGGAAAAGCTCGGATTTACCGGCGCAGGAGAGGGGATAGCGGCACATGCCGTTTGCCTAATTGAAGCGCAATAAGAAAGGCCTTTGGTTGGACACGAAGCGGGCCTCTCGCATAGGATGATACGAAGCGAGGTGACTGCTTATGGGACAGCCAAATTTTAAGGTTTGTTCAATTACGCATGCAGAAAAGGGAATCCGCTTGTTAAATGAGAACGGATTCCATGCAATCTATAAAAAAACGCCTGATCCGGATTCTGCGGATGGGTGCTGCTATACGATTTATGTAACAAAAGGAAACGCTTCCGAAGCGCTTTCGATCCTTCATGCGGGCCATGTCAGGCTGACAGGGGAACCAGGAGGCGATCGAAAGCCATGATGTATTTCGATAACGCTGCGACAACCTATCCCAAACCACGCATGGTGCGTGAGGCGATGGCACGTGCACTTACCGAATTCGGCGCAAATCCCGGGCGATCCGGGCATACGATGTCTCTGCGCACAGCAGAGCGTGTCTACCATTGCCGGGAGCAGGCTGCCGAGCTGTTTGGGCTGCCGGATCCCGAAAACGTGATTTTTACGCTCAATTGTACGCATGCGGTCAACACCGTTTTGCACGGCGTTTTGCGTCGGGGCGATCATGTGGTGACCTCTGATCTGGAGCATAATGCGGTTATGCGCCCCCTTTATCAGATGGCAGAGGAGGGAATCATCACCTACAGTACAGCGCACGTGTGCGAGGGCAATGTAGAGCAGACAGTGGCGAATTTTCAAGCGCTGATGGGGGCGAACACCCACATGTTGATCTGCACGCACGCCTCCAATGTGTTCGGCGCCGTGCTGCCTATTGAACCGCTTGCAGCGCTTGCACATGCGCATGATGCACTGTTTGTGGTGGATGCAGCACAAACAGCGGGCATTTTACCAGTTGATATGCAAAAGATGGGCATCGACTTTTTATGTCTACCTGGCCATAAGGGGCTTTATGGCCCGATGGGCACCGGGCTGCTGTTGTGTATGGATGGGGAAGGGATCCGCCCACTGGTGGAGGGCGGCACCGGAAGCCTCTCGGCGCACCTTGCGCAGCCACCCATTCTGCCGGATAAGATGGAAAGCGGCACGGGAAACACCCCTGGTATTTTAGGCCTGTCCGCCGGGTTTGATTTTATCCGGCAGGCAGAGCAGCAAGACATCCGGGAGCACGAGCTGCGCCTGATGCAGCAGCTTTACGATGCGCTTGCGCAGATAGAGAAGGTACTGTTGTATACGCACAGGCCGGAGGAGGGAAAGCATGCGCCGCTACTCTCTTTTAATATTTTTGGCCTGCACAGCGAACAGGCGGCCAGCCTGTTAAATGAAGACGGCGTTGCAGTGCGTGCTGGCCTACATTGCGCGCCGTGTGCCCACAAGGCCTATCACACCTTTGAGACGGGCACAGTTCGTGTAGCACCCTCTTACTTTACCAGCAAAAAAGACTTGTATGGGCTGATAAAATCTATTCAAAAAATTGCAAAACAGCCGTAAACGTGATATGATAAAAAAGAATAGGCTGCATCGGTGCAAGGAAGGGAGCGGCGGCTTTTTCCCCTTCGGGTAGGCTCGGCAGGCGGCGTCGTTTCCCTCCTTGACGCACCGTTGCTTTGTGTAGCCCTATGCGCCCTTGCGGCAAAGGAGCTATGCAGCCTTTCTTTCCGGCTGTTCCAGCCGGGGGACCAAGCTGTTTTATCTTGCACGGAAGGGTGCGGATCAAGCCAATGGAGTTAGAGCAAATTAAAACTTTTTTTACACAGCTGTGGAGTGTTATTTCCACCTTTTGGAACTCGGGCTTTCTAAAGCTGTGCTCCAATATTTTGGACATCCTTTTGGTGGCGTTTATCGTTTACCATGCGGTTAAGCTGATCCGGGAAACGCGCGCAATCCAGTTGCTCAAAGGCATCCTTTTGCTGGCTGTGCTCTATGTGGCGGTCAATTTGCTGAAGATGGAAGCCATGATGTTCCTGCTGCAAAAAGTGTTTGAATTCGCAGTGATTGGCCTGTTGATTCTGTTTCAGCCAGAGCTGCGCCATGCCCTGGAGAGTATGGGCCGCAGTAAGTTTGGCGCGTTTAACCTGTTTTCCGCTAAGGGCGGGCAGGAATTTCGCCGCCGCGAACTGGTGCAGGCTGGGATTGACGGTGTTTGCCGTGCCTGTGCCGATATGAGCGATAAAAAAATTGGAGCGCTCATTATTTTTGAGCGTGTTACGATGCTCGGTGAAATTGCAAAAACAGGCACCACAGTAGATGCTTTGGTTTCCCCTGAGCTGATTGGCAATATTTTTTATCCCAAGGCTCCGCTGCATGATGGCGGCGCCATTATCCGCGATGGGCGCGTTTGCGCGGCTGGGTGTATTCTACCTTTAACTCAAAATAATGCAGTCAGCAGTGAGTTGGGCACGCGCCACCGCGCGGCGCTCGGCATGAGCGAGCAAAGCGATGCGATCGTCGTCGTGGTTTCCGAAGAACGGGGAAGCATCTCTATTGCCCACGACGGTGTTCTGACGCAAGACATTTCCGATGGCGACCTGCGGGAGAAGCTGCAAAAATATCTGATTACCGAGCCGGAAGAGCCAGGCGAAATTAGCCGCACCTTTAAACGCCTTGCCGGGAGGATCAAGCATGAAAAAAATCATAAAGAAAATGAAAAAGCCAATTAATTTTCGTGAGCTCTTCAGCAACAACCGGTTCGTGCTCCTATTTTCTATTGCGCTGGCTTTTGTAATTTGGGTAGCGATTTCTATGACGGCAAGCCCTGAGGAATCCTACACGGTGGAAAATGTCCCTGTAGATTTCAGCCTGAGCGGCAGCCTGCCGGAGCAGCTGGGGCTTCAGGCGTTTGGAGACACGGAGTATACGGTGGATGTGGTCGTCTACGGTAAGCGGTATATCGTCTCCAATCTTGAGCCGGAGGATATTCGGGTCACACCGGATTTGAGCTATGTCAGCTCCTCCGGTAAAAATGACGTAACGCTTGTGGCGCAACCGGCCAGCGATGATGCGGAGTTTACCGTGATGTCCCTATCACAAACAAAGGTGCAAGTTTATTTTGACACATATAAGGAGGTCTCTTATCCCTTAGAGCCGGATATTGTAGCAGAGCGCGTCATTCCAGAGGAGGGGTATATTCAGGAGTCCACCTATCCCTCTATCAGCAATGTCACTGTCTCCGGCCCTACGACGGAGGTCAACAAAATCAGCCGTGTAGTCGCGCGCGTATCGATCTCTGAACCGCTGACTACAACCACCACGCTGGAGGCGCAGATTGTTCCGATTAGTGAATATGGCGGTACGCCGCAATATCTGGAAATCAACCACGGCCAGGCAAATGCAACGCTGACGATTCAGGTTTTAAAGCTCAAGGAGTTACCTGTTACCGTTTCCTATCTCAATGTTCCGCTGGCTTATGTAAATGATCCTCTTCCTACAACAATTACACCTGCACGTGTTACAGTAGCAGCGGAAGAGTCCGACATTGATGCGATGGAGTCCTTCTCTGTCGGCACGATTGATTTTAATGAAATCGGCACCATTCGCAATACCTTTACCTTTTCTGCCGATTCGATTCAAGAGGTTAAGGTAGTTGACGAAACTATTTCCCGCTTTACGGTAGAAATCAATGCGAGCAATATGGTATCCTCCACTTATACAGTATCGAGGGAGAATATTACCTTGCTGAATGTGCCTGACGCATTTGAAGTGTCTGCTCTGGAGGATATTGAAGGGGTAACGATTGTTGGCCCGAGCGAATCGATCGCCGCGCTAAACGCATCGAACTTATACGCTGAGGTGGATATGAGCACCATTTCCTTCCGTGAGGGGACCCAAGAGGTGACAGCCCGTGTATATGTTCGCTCGCTAAATGACTGCTGGGCATATCACACCTATCCAGTCCAAGTTCAGATCACAGCAAAATCTGGATGATTTGCTATGCCCTTTCATAAATCTGTCACATGAACGTACAGGGGAGGGATGTGCCTGATGAAAATGAAAAAACAGTTATTTGCCTGTGTGGCATTGGCTCTTGCATTTCTGTTTTTATTCAGCGGCTGCTCCCTGCGCTTTACCGCCCTGCCGAACTTGCTACGCCCACCCAAGCTGACGGGTGGCAACGAAGAGGTGCAAGACGCTTTCGAGGATGCGGTAGGGAAAAACTTTTTGCTGAAAACGCCGAGTGCCGGCGAGTATCACTCTTCTTTTATTATGTACGATATAGATTGTGATGGAGAAGAGGAGGCATTTGTTTTTTATACGGAAAACAAGGATCAATCTACTGCCCGTATTCATTTTATGGATCGTAAAGGAGGAAAATGGACACTTCACTATGATTTCCCGGGGGAAGGCAGCGAAATTTATTCTGTCCATTTTGCTGATATGAATGGAGATAATCAGGCTGAGTTGATTGTGGGCTGGCGTCTGTTTGGCAGCCAGGGCAGTAAAGTGCTGACGATCTATCAGTACGCAACGTCCGAGAACGGCCCTTCTATTAATACGCTTGCGCGCGAGGCCTTTACTGCTATGATGCCGGTCGATATGGATGCCGATGGCTGTGAGGAGCTTTTTGTGCTCGCGCCGGATACCACAGAACCGGGGCGTGGTATGTCGGGCAGACTGCTTAAGATGGAAAAAAGCGTTGTCTCCGTGACGAGTGAGGTAACGCTTGACCCAAGAACTGCTAACTATGTCTCCTTAAAAACAGAAAAGCTCGGCACGCAAAGCCCTGTCAGAATTTATATAGATGCAAACGCCGGCTCCTCCTCTATGATCACAGAAATGGTCTATTGGGATAGCGGAACAAAGCGCATGACCGCGCCTCTTTATGAGGCAGAGAAAGGCGCTAATGTGGCAACCCTTCGGTATGAAGCGATTGCCTCAAATGATATCAACAACGACGCAATTATTGAAATACCTGTGCAGAGCGTATTGCCGGATAGCGGTTACACCGCCTCAGAAGAGCTCTCTGAAAGCGTAACAAATGCGCCATCAAGCGGGCAGGCGTCAAATAGCGCCACGCAGCAGATTTATCTGACCAAATGGCTGCAATTTCAGGGCAACGGCCCACAGGAGACAAAAGTGGTCGCTTATAGCGCCATCAATTATTCTGATGGTTACCTGTTTTATTTCCCTGAGGCATGGATTGGAAAGGATGAGGATCCTAGGGTGACTATCATCAGCAATCCAACGGAGCGTCAATGGTCCTTTTTTGTTCGGACGGACGGGCAAATTGGCGATGAACTGTTTTCTATTATGACGCTTCCAGCAGATCAGTGGGAGAAAAATCCCCCTGCCGATTATACGTTGCTAAAAGAAAACGGGAGCGTCGTTTACATCGGGCGGTTATTGGATGCAGCTTCCTCTTACGATATTCATTTTGATCTGTTAGAATCCAGTATTTCCGTCATTGAATGATGTATAGTATAGAAGGAGGGAGTAGCGCGATGAAAACAGTTCTTGTCGCAGAAGACGAAGTATCCATCCGCGATTTTATCGTAATCAACCTGCGCCGCAGCGGCTACGAGGTGCTGGAGGCAGGGGATGGCGTAGAAGCCCTGAAAATTTATGACGAACGCAATGGCGATGTCGATGTAGCACTGCTGGATATCATGATGCCTCAGATGGATGGCCTGGAGTGCTGTAAACAGCTTCGCGCACGTAGCCCTTTCTTGGGAATTATTATGTTAACCGCCCGCACACAGGAGATGGATAAGGTCACGGGCCTGCTGGTCGGCGCCGACGACTATGTCACAAAGCCGTTTTCCCCTTCCGAGCTGATGGCACGGGTTGACGTAATCTACCGACGTGTTATGATGAGCAAGACGTCATCGGCTGACAAAGCGCCGGAGGATACGATCACGCTGGGGGAATTTGTGTTGAATTCCCGCAATCGGACGTTGACGAAAAAAGGCGCTTTGATCGATCTGACACAGGTGGAATTTCAAATTATGGAGTATTTCTTTCAGAATCCCGGCGCCGCCTTGGACCGGACGGATATCCTCAACCGCGTATGGGGAGACTCTTATTTTGGCGAAGAGAAGATTGTTGACGTGAACATTCGCCGTCTGCGGATGAAAATTGAGGAGGAACCCTCTAGCCCGAAGCACCTGGTAACAATTTGGGGGATCGGATACAAGTGGGTGGTTTAAAGCAGAACTGTGCATAAAACCACGGAAAGGGGCAAAGCGGCGTGCATTTCAACGGCATTACAAAGCGATGGATTCTAAATACGCTGGGTGCGATTTCCGCCCTGCTTTTGTTGGTCGCGATCATCGCTTCGTTCGCCATCCATTTTTATTACTATGAATATGTTGAAATGACACTGAATTCCCGTGCGGATGATTCTGTTTCCACCTTCTTCAGCCTTTATAATAATACGGACGAGCAGTTTGAAAGCCGTGCCCGCGAGTTTATTGAAAATTTTAAAGCGAAGGATATGATGGAGGTTTGGGTGATTGACCGGTATGGAAATGTGCTCCTATCCTCCAGCGGCTTCCCAGTGGATACACGGCCTGATATGCCGGATTATGAGCAGGCAAGCCAACCGGAAGCGACCAGCGATACGGCACGCTGGACTGGCAAGCTGCCATCCGGAGAAAAGGTCATGGCATTGACACAGATGCTGGGAGATGACAGTGGCGCCGTACGGTATTTGATCTCTCTGGAGGATGTGGATAATCAAATCTCCACCTTTATTTTACTGATCTTCTTCGTCTGTTTGCTGGCCATTGCGCTGGTGGCGTTGTCTGGTTCTTTCTTTATCCAGTCGATTGTTAAGCCGGTGATGCAAATTAACGATGCGGCCAGAAAATTTGCCCACGGGGATTTTACCAGCCGGATCGATAGCTCCCGCTATAATGACGAGATCAGTGAGTTGGGAGAAACCGTCAACTATATGGCTTCTGAGCTGAGCGAGGCTGACCGCGTCAAAAATGATTTTATCTCCACCATTTCGCATGAGTTGCGCACTCCGCTGACCGCAATCAAGGGTTGGGGCGAAACCCTGCTGCAGGTGGGAGATACAGATCCCACGCTGCTTTCGAAAGGCATGCAGGTCATCATTGACGAATCGACGCGCCTGACGGGGATTGTGGAAGAGCTCCTTGATTTTTCACGAATGCAAAATGGGAAACTCAGTATGTGTCTGGAAAAAATAGATGTTCTCGCCGAGTTGGATGACGCCGTTTTTGTCTTTCGAGAGCGCGCTTTGCGGGAGGGGATCGAGTTAATTTATAACGCCCCCCACTTGCCTGCGCCGATGAATGGCGATGCCAACCGGATCAAGCAGGTGTTTGTTAATATTTTAGACAATGCCTTCAAATATACTGAGCAGGGCGGCAGGGTGATTGTCGTCGCCAATATCGTGCAGCAAACCACGCTGGAGATTATGGTGGGCGATACTGGATGCGGTATCCCGGAAGCGGATCTTCCCCATGTAACGGAGAAATTTTATCGATCCAGCGTATCGGCTCGCGGCTCCGGAATCGGGCTTGCCGTGGTAGATGAGATCATCAAGCTGCACCACGGCACTTTAAAAATTAACAGCATAGTAGGGGAGGGGACGACGGTTTCGGTCATTTTGCCGATTGAACCGGTCTTGCTGCCTGATGAAAGGAGTTCACACAATGAGTGAGGTCAAAAAGAAAGCCCCGCACAAAACCTCCGTGGGCGGCCAAGCCCTGATTGAGGGGATTATGATGCGGGGGCCGAGAGGCGCTGCAATGTCCGTTCGTTTGCCGGATGGTTCTATTGATACGGAATATAAGGATTTCAAACAGATCAAAGAGAAGGTCAAATTCCTCGGTTGGCCGCTTATACGGGGTGTGGTTAGCTTTATAGAATCCATGATTCTGGGTTACAAATGCCTGATGGAGTCGGCGGAGAAATCTGGCTTGGAAACTGAGGAGACGGCGCAGGAGGATATGTCCAAGCTTGACCGCTGGATTTCCGATCATTTCGGGCCGAAGCTGATGGGCGTCATCTCTGCCGTGGCAATGGTATTGGGTCTTTTGCTTGCCTTTGCGTTGTTTTTTTACCTGCCCGCCCTCATTTTTGACGGTCTCAATGCTCTGGCAAGGGGAGAGATGGTTGCCTTGAAGGGTTTGATTGAGGGCGCGATGCGGATTCTGATCTTTATTGCATATATTGCGGTGGTTTCCCAGATGAAAGATATCAAGCGTGTTTTCCGCTACCATGGCGCGGAACATAAGACGATTTTCTGCTATGAGCATGGCGAGGAGCTGACGGTGGAAAATGTGCGTAAGCAGAGCAGGTTTCACCCCCGCTGTGGCACGAGCTTTATCTTTGTAATTCTGATTATCAGCATTCTGGTTTCCTCCCTGTTGATCTTTTTCTTTCCGTCGCTCGGGAATCCGGAGAATCGCATTCTCTGGATGTGCATTAAGATTTTGACGCTGCCGGTCACCATGGGGGTTGGCTATGAGTTTATCCGCTATGCCGGCCGGCATGAGAATTGGTTGACCAAAATCCTCTCTGCGCCTGGCCTTTGGATGCAGCGGCTGACCACTGCAGAGCCGGATGACAGTATGATTGAGGTCGGCATTACGGCTTTCCAGGCGGTTATTACAGATAATCCGGAGGATGACGCAATTTGACTACCTACCGCTCCCTATATCAAGAGGCGGTGTCGGCACTTCGGTTGGCAGGGAATCTGGATGCCCCCTTTGACGCGCGCTGTCTGGTGGAGAAAGCGTTTGGTATGGACCGCACAGCTCTTGCTCTGCATGGCGAAGAGGCACCCACAAGGGAAAAAAGAGACCGCTTTTTCTCGCTGCTACGTCGCAGGGCCTCCGGAGAACCGCTCCAATACCTGCTGGGGGAATGGCCCTTTCTGGATGAAAGTTATGAAATTGGCCCCGGTGTGTTGATTCCACGGCCTGAAACAGAACTGCTGGTGCAAACGGCGTTACACCTGATGGAGCAGTTGGAACAGCCGGTCGTTTTTGACCTCTGTGCAGGTAGCGGTTGTATAGGCCTAAGCCTGGCCAAGCGCCGGCCGGATGCGCAGGTCTATTTGCTGGAGAAATCCCCGGCGGCATACGAATACCTTTGCCGCAACGGGGCGCGTTTGGCCCTGCACAATGCGCATTGGCAATCGGGGGATGTGTTGGAGGGCTTTACGCTTTCCGGGTTTCCCACTCCGCATGTGATCGTTTCCAATCCGCCCTATATTGAAGCGGGGGAAATTGCAGGCTTGCAGCGCGAGGTGCTGTGGGAGCCGCGTATGGCTCTGGATGGCGGGGCGGATGGGCTGCTATTTTATAGAGCGCTCGCGCGGAAATGGCTGCCTTTTCTGCCGGCCGGTGGACTAATTGCCGTAGAGTGTGGAGAAGGCCAGGCAAAAAAAATTCAATCCATTTTTTGTACTCAGCATATACAGGCGCAGACTTTTGAGGATTACAATGGAATTCCACGAATTGTGGCGGGCAGGAAAGCGTCGGAATAAAAATTTACATTTTATCCGTTGACGCGCTTCTTATTTTCCGCTACGCTTAGTAACAAATCATTCCAATTTGAGAGGTTGAGCACATGATACTGAGCTATATTCGCAGCGGCGACTGGACGAGCACAATCATCGGCGTATGTGTTTCCATCTTCGTTGTTTTTTGCACGCTCCCAATTCACGAATATGCCCATGCATGGATGTCCACTCGCCTGGGGGATAATACCGCGCGCCTGAGCGGTAGGCTGACACTCAATCCCATGGCGCATATTGATCCCATCGGTGCGCTCATGATTTTGCTACTGGGGTTTGGCTACGCAAAGCCTGTGCCGGTTAATATGCGCAATTTTAGAAATCCCAAACGGGATATGGCCTTTACGGCGGTGGCAGGCCCTGTCTCCAATTTACTGATGGCGCTGTTTTTTTTGATCGTTTACAATTTGTTCAGCTTCGTATCTGTAGGCAGCCATATCCTCGTGATCGCTGGGGTGTTTTTCCGGCTGGCAGCCATGATTAATGTAAACCTTGCTGTTTTCAACCTGCTGCCGATCCCGCCGCTGGATGGCTCTCGAATTCTTGGCCTGATTCTGCCGGACCGCGCGTATTACAAGGTTATGCAATATGAGCGGATTATCATGATTGTGGTGTTGGCTCTCCTGTTTTTCGGCGTGCTCAGCTGGCCCCTGAATTTGCTCAGTTCGCTCGTGATGAAGGGGCTTTCATTTGTGGCTGCGCTGCCTTTCCTGCCCTTTTATTAATAGGGAGGAAACAAATGGAAAAAATTTCTTATAAGCTCTCTGTGTTTGAGGGCCCGATGGATTTGCTGCTCCATCTCATCAGCAAGCATAAGCTGAATATTTATGATGTTCCAATTCTCGAGCTTGTCGAGCAATATATAGAGGCAGTCCGTCAGATGCAGCGTGAGGATATGGACGTGGCCAGTGAATTTCTGGAGATGGCTGCGCGATTGGTGTATATTAAAACGGTATCCCTCTTGCCGGTGCATGAAGAGGCGGAGCAGCTCAAAAAAGAGCTTACCGGCGAACTTTTAGAATATCGGGATTGCCAGCTTATGGCGCAAAAGCTTTCTGAACGCACGCAGGGGTTTGACCACTATGTGCGGGAGCCTCAGATCTTTGAGTCGGACCCAACTTACACTCGGCTGCACGAGCCAGAGGAGCTTTTGCAGGCCTACCTCTCTGCTATAGGGAAGGGCAGGCGGAAACTGCCGCCTCCCGTTGATTCCTTCACAGCAATCGTATCCCATAAAATCGTTTCCGTCGGCTCCAAAGTTGCCTTCATCCTTCGCCGGCTTATCCGAGGCCAGAGGCAGCGGCTCAGCTCATTTTTTGAGGCCGCCACCTCACGTTCTGACATGGTGGCCACCTTTTTGGCCATGCTGGAGCTTATGAAGGCCAGGCGGGTTCGTGTAGAAGGGGAGGGGGATGCCTCTCAGGTGCTCCTGATGCGAGATTCCTTGAAACAGTCAATCGATTTTCGGGCCGGGGAGGCGAATCATTCTTGAATGCAAAGCAAATACAGGCTGCCGCCGAGGCGGTGCTGTTTGCCTCCGGCGAGCCATTGGAGCTATCCCGCCTGGCGCAGGCGTTGGAGATCAATGAGGGGCTGATGGAGCAGATTTTAAAGAATCTGGAGGCACAGCTTGATGAACGGGGCAGCGGCTTGTGCCTATTGCGTTTGGGCAGCCGGTACCAGCTGTGCACACGCACAGAGTTTGCTCCCAGCGTCCGTCAGGCACTGGAGATCAAACGCAACGCGCCGCTTTCCCAAGCGGCGTTTGAGGTGCTGGCGGTTATCGCCTATAATCAGCCCGTTACCAAAGCCTTTGTGGAGCAGGTGCGCGGCGTGGATTGCTCTGGTGTTGTCAACACCCTGTGCCAGAAGGGCCTGTTGGAGGAAAAGGGGCGGCTTGAGCTCCCTGGCCGGCCGCTTTTGTATGGCACAACCGCTGAATTCCTTCGGTGTTTCAGCTTCTCCTCTTTAGAGGATTTGCCGCCGCTCCCTGAGCGCCAAGCGGCAGAGCAGCAGGAAGCATCATTGGATGAGGGGCATTCCCTCATATCACGCTCAGAAGAGGAGGCGGGTGTATGATTGCCCTTTATATCCTGCTTGCAATCATCGCGCTGATCGTGCTGGCATTTAGCTTTCGGTTGACCGTTCAGCTGGATTATCGCGACGTGGTGGAGCTGGAGATCCGCTATCTATTCCTGAAATTTAAGCTTCTGCCCTGGGAGCAGAAGGAAAAAAAGCCGAAGGAAGCTCCGGCACCTGCTCCGGAAGAGCCTCAAAAGGAATCTCCCAAAAAGAAAAAAGGCTCTGCGAAGCAAAATCCACTGAAAACTTTTTGGGATAACGAGGGGATAGATGGCGTTATTGCCTTGCTGAAAAAGACCGCATCGATTCTTTCCGGTATGTTTCGCGGTGTTTTCCGGCATATCGTTCTTGACAAGTTCTTTTTACAAATGTATATTGGTTCGGGGGATGCGGCACAGACGGCAACGGACTATGGAAAAACCTGCGCAGAGGTATTCCCGGCGCTGGGTACCATCTGTTCTGTAATGAAAGTGCGAAAATATGATGTGGATATTTCTCCGGATTTTTTGGCAAATCAAAATGAAACAGAGCTGCATGCTGTGCTTACCCTGCGCCCAATTTTTGTGACCAATGCGGCGGTTGTGATGGTGATAAGGCTTTTGTTCCAGGTTGTTTTCAAACTGCTTTTTTCAAAACCAGATAAAAGCAATGAAAATAGAATTGAAATAAAACAACAAGGTGGTGCTTCTTTATGAAAGAGCAGTCAGCAGCAGGAATTTTGGGTACGACAATTGAAAAAATCCGCGATCTTGTCGATGTAAGCACAATCATTGGCGACCCTATGTATCTTGAGGGCGGAATTACGATTATCCCGATCTCCAAGGTTACCTATGGCTTTGCCTCTGGTGGCTCGGATTTTCCCTCCAAGACGAATGCGCAGCTTTTTGGCGGCGGCGGCGGGGCAGGCGTCACGATTACGCCAGTCGCTTTCCTGATTGTCAGCGACGGCGAGGTTACGCTTAAGCATATCACAGCCTATGACAATGCCGCAGAGCGTGTCGTCAACCTTGTGCCGGAGATGTTCGATAAGGTGACGAGCGTTGTCAACAAAACCATGAAGAAAAAAGAGGCACAGGCAAGCCCGGCCGGTCAGTTTGCAGCGGACGCTGCTGAGCCGGAGACGAAATAAACGTTTTAAAGGGCTTGGTCGCACGCTTTATCCCCACAGAACTTTCCAAAAAATGAATTGATTTTTTTGCCACCGCCTGCATACGTATAAACCATGGCAGGTGGTGGCTTTGTTAAACCAAAAGAAACAGCGATTTCAAAGTTACAAGTATCTGGCTGTGTGCCTTTTATGTGGATGTCTGTGGTGCGGCAGTGCGCGCGCACAGGCGGCGAGCCCGCCCTCTGTATCAGCCCAATCGGCTGCGTTGCTGGTTGCTGATACGGGTGAGTTCCTGTTTGAAAAGAACGCATATCAGCAACAGGGGATGGCAAGCACAACCAAGATCATGACCTCCCTGCTGGCAATTGAGGAGGGTACTCCCAACCGGGTGATCACCGCGACAGATGCTATGGTTCGAGTGGAAGGCACCTCAATTGGCCTACGGGCAGGCGACCGCATCACGCTGCGCAACCTGGTTTATGGAATGCTGCTTGAATCCGGCAATGATGCGGCAAATGCCACGGCAATTGCGATTGCCGGCTCCGTGAATGAATTTGCGCAGCGCATGAACCTGCGTGCCCGGGAAATCGGGATGAAAAACACGCATTTCGTCACCCCCTCTGGCTTAGATCATGCGGAACATTATTCCTGTGCGCACGATATGGCCCTCTTGGGTGCAGAAGCAATTCAAAATCCAGAATTTGCTTCTATTTGCGCGACCAAAAGCATCCGTGTGGCTTATGGCAATCCGGAATATTTACGCACTTTATCCAACCATAATCGCTTGTTATCCGCTTATGATGGTTGTATTGGTATCAAAACAGGCTTTACGAAAAAAAGCGGACGCTGTTTGGTTTCAGCCGCAAAACGGGACGGCGTGACACTGATTGCGGTGACGCTCAATGCGCCCAACGATTGGGCGGATCACAAAAATCTATTTGATTATGGATTTTCGATAGTAGAAAGTATCCAGTTGGACGATCGTTTTTCCGGCTTCCAGCTGCCCGTTGTAGGGGGCGTAAGCAGCCAAGTTCCAGTGGAGTGTGCAATTACGCCGAACTATCCGGCCACCTCTACGCCATCCGAAATCCGGCGGGAAATTTTGCTGGAGCCCTTTCTCTATGCACCCGTCGATCAGGGGCAGTTAGTAGGGGAGGCACGTTACTATCAAGGGGATCATCTGATTGCCTGCGTGCCACTGGAAACGGCTTGTGCTGTGGAGAATATTAAGGTTCCCATCCAGCACGAAGCACCGCAAAAAGAGCAGGGTCTTTGGGAAAAAATAAAGGAATGGTTTTTAACCCATATTATGAGGAGAGAAGTGCAAGATGGCTGATGCAAAAATCAGGCTGCAAAAATATTTATCAGAATGCGGCGTCGCCTCGCGCCGCAAAAGCGAACAATTGATTGAGCAGGGGCATGTCAAGGTCAACGGTACCCGTGCAAAAATTGGCGATAAAATTGATCCCAAGCGAGATTCTGTGTCCGTAAACGGCCACAAGGTAATACGGGAAAAGACACTCTGTTACCTCATGCTACATAAACCACGCGGGTTTATCACCACTATGAGCGATGAAATGGAGCGCAAGTGTGTTGCAGAACTGGTGCGGGATTATAAAAAACGCGTTTATCCGATCGGCCGGTTGGATCGGGAGTCTGAGGGCCTGTTACTGATGACAAATGACGGGGATTTTGCTAACGCAATGATGCATCCGAAGCGTCATGTCTCTAAAACCTACCGCGTTACCATCCGGCCGGATATTGCACAAGAGCAATTGGAGCAGATGGCATCAGGCATGTTTCTGGATGGGCGTATGACATCGCCTGCTGATGTCCGTGTAATCCGCAGGGAAGAGGGCAGAATCGTGTTGGAGATCGTCCTGTATGAGGGCAGAAACCGACAAATCCGAAGGATGTGTGAAGCGCTTGGCTTAGAGGTAGCGCGGTTAAAGCGGATTGCTGTAGGCCCGGTAAAGCTCGGCATGCTGGCTCCGGGAAAATGGCGGGAGTTGACGCCAGATGAGGTGCATAAGCTGATGCGCGCCGCTCAAATGGATTTCGATGCATAAACAGAGCGGCAGCGGTTTTCAAGCGTCTAATTGCAGGGCGTTTGCAAGGCCGGCAATGGCAACTTGATATTACTGTGCAACCACTGCTTTGTAAAACGGTTTGTAAGCGTTCCGGTGTTGCTTTATCGGGACGCTTTTGCTTTAGGTCGTTAAAAAAACTCAGCTGGAACGTTGGGGGAAATGATGATATAATAAATACAAGCCGGAAGGAGGAAGCTTGGGATACAGGGCGAACATTTGGTAAAGAATTATACAAAATAAATATTTTGTATAATTTAGGGGGTAAAAACAACAACCCAGGGCCAATGCTTAAGCCGATATTGCAGATTTTATCCTGTATTCGAGTATGAATCGCTATGCCGAACACCTCACACACAACGATTGATTATGCGGAATATCCAGCGATTGTTGTTGATTTTTTGCGCTATCTGGATGTTATCAAAAATAAATCTCCATTAACTGTGCAAGAATATGCCACGGATCTTCGCACATTTTTGCGGTTTTTAAAGATGTCGCGTAACCTGGCACCGCCAGCAACACCTTTTGATCAGATCGATATTACCGATTTAGAGATTGCTTTTTTCCGCACAGTCTCAATTAGCGATGCTTATGCATTTTTATCATATTGTAAAAATGAACGCCACAACAATGCCAAAACCCGTTCCCGTAAAGTTTCCAGCATTCGAGGCTTTTTCAAATATTTAACTGTTCAAAAAAAGCTTCTGGAAGAAAATCCGATGCAGGAGCTGGATACTCCTAAACAAAAAAAGTCCCTTCCCAAATACCTCACGCTGGATCAGAGTATCACGCTTTTAAATCACATTGATGGGAAAAATAAGGAGCGTGACTTTTGCATCATCACTTTTTTTCTCAATTGCGGAATGCGTCTTTCCGAGCTTGTCGGTCTGAATTTGAGCGATATCCAGGATGAGGAAACGATGCGTGTCACTGGCAAAGGCGATAAGGAGCGCATTTTATATCTGAATCAGGCCTGCAGGGATGCCCTGAGGGCCTATTTAAAGGTGCGTCCGGTTGATGGCGTGCGGGATAAAAACGCGCTTTTCCTTAGCAACCGAATGCAGCGGATTAGCCCGAAAACGGTGCAGCATATTGTATACACTTTTTTAGAGAAGGCAGGTCTCTCCGGGCAGGGATTATCCGTGCACAAGCTGCGGCATACGGCCGCTACACTGATGTATCAGCATGGCAAGGTTGATGTTTTGGTCTTAAAAGAAATTTTAGGCCACGAAAATTTAGGAACGACGGAAATATATACCCATATCATGGATGATCAAATCAAATCTGCAATTGATGCAAATCCGCTTCATACACAAAAACCGTCCAAAACGTCTCAAAAGTGAAAGAATCCGGAAAACGCTTTAGCAAACAGTGCATCTGCTAAGGAAGCGCATAGCAGCAGCACGAGTAGAATACCAAACCGGACACAATAGAGGCGAAGGTTGTGGTAATGATCTGGCATTTTTTTGCCGTTCATCACAGCAAACACGTCAAAGGACATCGTAATCCCCTCCCGGCAGCCAATGAGGAGCGTAGCAGTGGAGAGGATGGCTCCCGGCAGTAGAATTAAGAGGCAGTAACCCACCCCTGCAAGCGCCTGCACACTATAAAGATAGCCGAATACGGCACCGAGCCCAAGGCCACGGATAAAAGGCAACAGCATGAGCAGCGGCAGCCCGACTGCACAAAGCCCCGCAGCAAATGCAATAACCAAATAGAGTAGGTTTGCCAACATAGAATTGCACATAGTAGTAAAGAGGGACTGTGTGCTGCGCAGTAGGCTATATTCTCGCAGCAAGTCCAGCAGATGTTCAAGCCATTCATGGTCAGCGCTGCTCTTCACCAATACCGCGCCAAAGGCCATGCCAGCGGTAAAAAATGCAGTTAACAAAATCAACTTCCAGCCAGATAGGATACGCTCCGCCAAAACGCCACCGGGCAGCGGCTGCCTTCTTTGCAGGCGCATCTGTCTTGTCCCCATTTTGCTTCCTCCTTTTTGCACAGAGCCTCTAGATCAATCCTATGGCCTTGCTCCGCAGAATAGAACTGCTTTTATAAAGAAGAAAAGCCACTTTCTTCGATTCGTTGAAAAGCGGAAAAGGAAGAAAGTGGCTTTTGTTTATCAATCAATTTTTTATTTTAAACTTAACAGTTACTCGGCGTTGCTGGCCAATGCGGCCTTTATCATAATCGCACATTCCAATCGCTTTTTTTCCAAAGCGCAGGAAAGCTGGTGTGGTTTTAAAATGTCTCCGGCATATTGCAGGTTATTTGCATTGCAACCACCGCTACAATAAAATTTGGCCCAACAGTTCCGGCATTCCGGCTTTTCATAAACATTGGTCTTTGAAAACATCTGCTTCTTGGTTTGATCCAGGCTGCCATCCAAAACACTGCCCATCTTCCACTCCTCCATACCAACGAATTGGTGGCATGGATAGATATCGCCCTCGGGCGTTACAGCGATGTATTCATTCCCACAGCTACAACCGCGCAGCCGCTTGATCGCGCAGGGACCTTGATCAAGATCTAGCATAAAGTGGAAGAAATTGAAGCTGTCCCCTCCCCTTTTTCTGCGGATAATTTCTTTTGCGAGTGTTTCATATTCCTCACAGATGCGCTGCAGATCCTCTTCTGTCAGGGCAACAGGCAGCAAATTCGGATCGGCCACCACGGGCTCGATCGAAATCTGGTCAAACCCCAGCTCTCGCATATGGACAACGTCTTTTGTAAAATCAAGGTTTCGCTTTGTAAATGTGCCGCGAACATAATATTGATCGAATTTTCCGCCGCGCCGTTTTTCTACCAAATGCTGATATTGGGGAACGATCGCATCATAGCTGCCGCTGCCATCCACGCGAAAGCGCAGGGAATCGTTGATCTCTTTTCGGCCGTCGATAGATAAAACGACGTTTGACATCTCCCGATTGATATAATCGATTTTGTCCTCTGTCAAGAGAAGACCATTGGTCGTGATGGTAAAGCGGAAATTTTTGTTGTGTGCCTTTTCGATTGAACGGGCGTAATCCACCACTTGCTTAACCACATCGAAGTTCATCAATGGCTCTCCGCCAAAGAAATCCAGCTCCAAGTTATGCCGGTTGGCAGAATGCGCGATTAAAAAATCAATTGCCGCCTTGCCCACCTCAAAAGGCATCAGCTTGCGGCCGTGCCCAAAATCTCCCTGTGCGGCAAAGCAATAGCTGCAGCGCAAGTTGCAATCGTGCGCAATATTTAAGCACATGGATTTCACCGGCGCCGGCCCCATCTGCTCGGCAAAAGGAGCATAATCATCTGCGGAGAAGAGAAACCCATTTTGATAGAGCTCATAAAGCTCTGCGTATGCCTCTTGAATCTCCACCTCGCTGTAGGCGGCGCGCAGGCGCTCTGCCACTTCCTCAGGGCATCGATCGGACAAGGGCGCTTTCAATCCGTCCAGCAACTCATAAGAGAGCTGATCCACCACATGCACTGCGCCGCTATTGACATCCAGCACAATATAAAACCCGTTTAAATAAAATTTGTGAATCATGTTCCGAGTAATCCTTTCCGCCTTCCAAAACACGGCGCTTATGAGATTTTTGATTTATACGGAAAATGAAGGGGCAGCCCCCTGCCCCTTCATTTGAAGCCGATTTGATTGGAGTGCCCTATTTTATTTCTCGCACTTCTGGTTAGCAACCGTGCAGGAAGTTTTGCAAGCGGACTGGCAGGATGCCTGGCATTCGCCGCATCCACCTTTTGCGGCACTTTTTTTCAGGTTTGCCTGATTCAGCGTTACAATATGTTTCATCACAGAATCCTCCTACTAATCTGATAATAGTCAAATTATAGCACACTCCGCTCTGATTTTCAATCGTATCGCTGGGAAAATTTAGCCTGTATATAGAATTGACAGGCGGGTTATCCTATTTTCAGCGGAAGGGGATATTGAAAAATGCGTTTGCTGTCCTTCTCCGCAAGCCGTTTATGCGGGGAAGCCTGGCATAAACGGCGTTTTTCATGTTAACCTGTACTCTTTTTGTATTATTTATGTCGAAATTCGAATTATTGTGTAAATTCTAAAACAAAATTTCAATAAAAAATCAATTCTTAAATGGAATATAATTTTATTTATTCATAAAAAACTTACAGAAATATGCTATTATTATAATTAATATTTCGGTGAAAACCACCAAGGAGGAAACCATGCGCTGGCAAGAAGAATTAAAAAACAATGTAACATCCATCGAGGAGCTTGCAAAATACATCCCCCTCGAAAGCTCTGAGATTGCAAAATTAAACGCCATCGTTAAAGAATTCCCGATGTCTATCCCCCGTTACTACCTATCTCTAATCGACCCAAACGATCCTAACGATCCAATCCGTAAAATGAGCTTACCTGCGTTGGAGGAGCTGGATGACGCTGGCGTGTGGGATACCAGCGGTGAGGCCAGCAATACCAAAACGGAGGGCTTGCAGCATAAATATGCGCAGACAACGCTCATCCTCTCCACCAGTAAGTGCGCAATGTATTGCCGCCATTGCTTTCGCAAGCGGCTGGTTGGCACCTCGGATGAGGAAGTTGCCAAAACCTTTGCCCCTATCCTCACCTATATTAAGGAACATAAAGAGATCAATAATGTGCTAATCTCGGGAGGGGACGCTTTTCTCAATAGCAACAGCGTGATCTCCTATTATCTGCAAGAGCTTTGTGGAATTGAGCATTTGGATTTCATCCGTTTTGGCACGCGGATTCCGGTTACGCTCCCCTCTCGGATCACAGGGGATTCGGAGTTGATCGATATTTTGCGGGAATACGGCGCAAAAAAAACGATTTATGTCACGACCCAGTTTAACCACGCAAAAGAGCTGACGCCGGAAGCGGTCGCTTCTATCAACGCATTGCTCTCTGCGGGTGTCATTGTCAATAACCAAACGGTTCTGCTGCGCGGTGTTAACGATGATTCGGATACGCTTGCAAACCTGTTCAACGCCTTGATTCGCAACCGGGTGATTCCTTACTATATCTTCCAATGCAGGCCCGTCACCCATGTAAAAACACAGTTCCAAGTGCCGCTTGCAGAGGGCGTGAAAATCGTAGATCAGGCAAAAGCAAAGTGCAATGGCTTCAGCAAACGCATCCGTTATGCTATGTCGCATGAAACGGGTAAAATCGAGATCCTTGGTATGCTCAACGAGAGAGAAATGCTCTTCAAATATCATCAGGCGAAGGATCCCCAAAATAACAGCCGTATTTTCACCGCAGAGCTGGAAGAGGGCCAAGCCTGGTTATAAGATTTCAAATGTTAGACATCAGACACCAGGGCAGATGATATTGAAGCCCGCCGCAGCGAGACTTTTGAATCTCTCTGCGGCGGGCTTTCTTTTGATTCTTTTGTATCCAGATGGACTATTTTTGCACGGCAATCGTCACTGTATCCTCACCGACGGTGATGCTCTTTGCCAGGTCATGCGCTTCTAACGACGCAAAAGTGAGTTCATCCGCAAGCAACTCGGCGGCGATATGCGCTTTTTGCGCATCCAAAGCGCTGGCAAGGAATGCGCTGCCCGTCACAATGGAAGCCTTGATGTGCTGCTCCACCTGATAACCTGCTTCCTTGCGCAGCAGCTGACACTGGCGGATGATATCGCGCACGGCACCCTCTGCGCGCAGGGCATCGGTCAAAACGGTATCCAAAGCGATTACCATGCCCTCGCCACACTCAGCGGAGACGATGCCCGCCTTGGTCTTTGCCTGGCGCAGGAAGAGAGAAGGATCAAACGCCCCGTCCCAACCCGGTACGGCAATCTTTTCGCCTGCATCAAAGGCAGCTACCATAGCCTGCATCTCTTCAGCGGAGGCGGTTTCCAACGTCTGCTTCATTTTGTTGACGTTTTGTTTGAGCACAGCGCCGGCAGCTTTGAAGTTTACACCCAGATACGCATCCTCCAGCACGTTGAAATCCTGAATATAGACAAGTTCCTTGACATTAAGCTCATCCAGTACATTGCGCTCGAACACACGAATCTGCTCTGCCTCTGCCTCACCGCAGCAGACATACAGCTTTTGCAGCGGCTGGCGAACCTTGAGCTGCTGCTCGTTGCGCAATCGCATCGCCGTGGCGATAACGGTGCGAGCACGCTGTGTTTGCTCTATAACTCCATCATCTACAATACCCTCGACCGGCTGCGGCCAGTCGCTCAGATGCACACTGATGGGCGCATTTGGCAACACCTTACGGGTGAGATCCTGCCAGATATGCTCCGTCATGAACGGAATAATGGGAGACATCACCTGCACACAGGTGTTCAGTGCGTAAAACAGCGTCCAATAGGCCACCATCTTATCCGCCTCGTCCTCCGTTTTCCAGAAGCGGCGGCGGTTGGTGCGAATATACCAGTTGGAAATATCGTCTACAAAGATTTCAAACTCCTTGACGAGCAGATAGGTTTTATAATCATCCATCACCTCGGTTGCCCGCTGAATGAACTCATTTGTGCGCAGCACAAGCCAGCGGTCTGTAGGCGTCAGCTGACTGAAATCGGGCGTATACCCTTCCAACACAGGATGATCGATCTGCGCATAGGTGTTGAAAAACGTAAAAATATTCCAGAAGGAGAGCAGCTTACGGCGCGCTTCATCGCCCAAGTTGTAGCCGAAACGCACATCATTGGCCACCGGTGCGCCGGCATACATATAACGGATTGTATCGGCGCCGATCTTTTCCGCCGCCTCGTCAAATTTGATCATAAAGCCGGTCTTGGAGAATTTGGAGCCATCCTCCGCAACGACGGTGTTATAGGAGAGTACGCGCTCATAGGGCGCGCGATCCTCCAGCACAACACTCATAAAGAGCATAGAATAGAACCACAGCCGCACCTGCTCACGCATTTCTGTGATCCACTCTGCCGGGTAATTCCTGCGCCATGCCTCTTTATCTTCAAAATAGCCCAGCGTGGAGAACGGAACGATACCGGCATCCAGCCACACATCGCCAATTTCACTGATGCGAGCAACCTCATGGCCGCACTCCGGGCATTTAATTTGAATGCCGTCAATCCAGGGCCTATGCAACTCCGGCAGCGCGTCTACCGCCGACGGGTCGGTACTCATGGCCCGCAATTCGGCCTTGGAGCCGATCACTGTCAGATGGCCGCAGTGCTCACAGGGATAAAACGGGAGCGGCATCCCGTAATAACGCTTACGGGAGATGTTCCAATCGCCCATATTGTTAAGCCAATCCTGCATCCGCTTGCCGTTGGAGGCGGGCTCCCACTTCACCTTTTGAGCAGCTGCAATCAGGCGGGGCTTGAGCTCCTCCGTGCGGATATACCAGGCAGGCACCAATCGGAAAATGACCTCGGATTTGCAGCGCCAGCAGACGGGGTAGCTGTGCTCATACTCCATCACTTGATATAGCTTGCCGGCCTGCTTGAGGTGCTCAAACACCTCATCAGCAACGTCATGGCTGTTTTTGCCCGTCATCCAGCCGAATTTCTCCAGAAAGATGCCCATATCATCCACGGGCATAATCTGCGCAAGACCAAGCCGCAGGCCAAGCTCAAAGTCCTCCACGCCGCAGCCCGGCGCGATATGAACGATACCGGTGCCCTCATCAGCTGCGACATCCTCCCACGCAACGACATCATGTGCCACGCCCTGCTGTGCCTCAAACTCAGGGAAGCAGGTTTCAAACTGAAGGCCTACCAGCTCCTCACCCTTGAAGGCACGCAGCACTTCAACCTTATCCTCGCCCAGATATTTGATCGCGTTTTTCGCAAGCACAAGCGGCTGCTCGTCACTTTTGACCTTTACTTCCACATAGTCAATGTCTGGATTAACGGCCAGGGCTACGTTGGCTGAGAGCGTCCAGGGCGTTGTCGTCCAGGCAAGCATCTTGAAATCGCGACCCACAACCGGCAGCTTGAAGAAAACGGATTTATGCTTCATCAGCTTATAGGAGCCGGTCATCTCATGCTCGGAAAGCGAGGTGCCGCAGCGCGGGCACCAAGGCATCGGCTTATATTCCCGCTCAATCCAGCCATTTTCATGGCAGGTCTTTAAGAAGTGCCAGATGCCGCCGATGTTTTGATCGGTGTGGGTGAAGTAAGAGTTCTCCCAATCCATCCACTGCCCCAACCGCTTGGATTGCTCTGTGATAATGCCAGAGAATTTTTTCACGCGCTCCACGCATTTATGGGTGAACTGATCCATCCCGTAGGCCTCGATATCCTTTTTGGTCTGGAAGCCGAGCTCCTTTTCTACCTCGACCTCCACCCAGAGGCCCTGTGCGTCAAAGCCGTTTTGATAACGGCAATCGTAACCGCGCATCCCCTTATAACGGATAAACGTATCCTTCAGCGTGCGCCCCCAGGCATGGTGGATCCCCATAGGGTTATTCGCGGTGATCGGGCCGTCTAAAAAGCGGAACATTTCATGCCCGCGGTTTTTTTCACGCAGTTTGTGAAAGCAGTCGTTTTCCTCCCAAAACCGCATCACGTCGTGCTCCAGCTCAACAAAGCTGTTTTTTTCTGACTCTGCCAATGTAAGCCCTCCCAATATTCTTGAAAATGCGATTGCAGCGCGACCATCTGAGCGCCAAGCATACAGGGTACAAACAATATAATTATACACTTGCAAAAACCACAATGCAAGTATTCCAGCCCATGAGCTATGTAAAATTACGATAAATTCTTCTAAACGGCTCTCCTTTTTGCTTCTTTTCGATTCATTATAAATATTTTTCCAATATCATAAATATTTTGAAAACATTTCGTGATTTGTTTGACCTTATTATACAGATATGATAGCATAAAGACGTAATCCGACGCTTACGCGGCGGATCATAATTGTTGCATCAGAAGGGAGGCTTTCCACCACGACATGATTTATTTTTGACAGAAGCATTTATCATTTCAATACAGGAGGAACCAATTTGCGAATCATTCATAAACTGCTTGCAATTGTGCTGTCACTCATGCTGGCGTTTTCTACGGCTTCGTTTGCGCTGGCGGCATCCGCCGCCGGATCCGGGGAAGCCAATGTGAAACCGCTCGCCAAGCCCTTTACGCCGGGTGCGATCTCTTACCCGGAGGGCATTACGCAGCAGCAGGCGCTTCAGGCGCTCCAGCAGAGCGACCCGGCCCTGCTTGAAATCCTGAAGCTTTTACTGCCGGAAGTAGAGCAGGCCGGCAGCCTCAAAAATGCTGTCAAAGGCCAATTTGCAACCAACGAAATGGCCGGGCAGGCCATCGCCGCCCTCTATATCGAGCTGGAATCGCTGCTGGATCAGGCACTCTCCAGCCAGCCCAGCCTGAGCCAGGCAATCAAAAATCAGCTAACCCCGGCGAACGTTGCCGCCCACCTGACGGAGGAGCAATATACCAATGCTAAGCAAGCGCTTGCCGCAACGGGGCTGACCTGGCAGACAGCGGAACTCTCTACGGTTAACTGGGGCTTTTCAAACGGAGATTTGGAGGGCTTTGTGGATACCGTCATCGCGGGATTACGCCCTGTGACGAACTTGCTTTTAGGCTCCCCCATTCTGAGCCTGATCGGCATTGACATTTCCTTTGCGAACACAACGGATGACGAAGGAGTTGTGCACTATGGGCTCTATGAGAAGCTTTTCATCCCTATCTATGAAGCACTTGGGATTACGGATGCGCCCACCAGCGCCGCCTATACGGAGCAGGCGCAGCAGGCAATTGACGCCACCGGACACCACGACGCCTACCTGAAGCTTGCGCTCGCTCCCCTGCTTCTGTTGATCGATGCGTTTTTGGATGCGCCGGTCAATATGCTCACGCAAAAGCTCCCACAGCTGGTCTATGATTCTGACGCAGTATTTCAGGCAATCCGGGAGGTCTGCCGCTCCATCGGCTTCGGCCTGGAGGATGCGACCGCACCCTATTTAAGCCTGGAGGGGCTCTTCGGCCTTGCACAGGGTGCGCTGCAGCATCTTGAAATAGATGGGCAGAGCATTTCACTGACACTGCCGGAAGTGGATTGGGCGCTGCTTGCCTCCCTCGGCGAGTTGGAGACCATCCCGACCATGGCGGCCGGATATACCCACCGGCAATCCGTCAAGGCGGATCAGCCCGCCGTGTTTATAACGCTGCTACGCTATGCGCAGGAGGTTTTGACGCGAAACCGTGCGGAGATTGAGCGGCTGATTGGCTCGATGGAGGGCGCGGAAGAAGCGCTCCCCGTCATTGAGCAGGTACTGAATGGGCTGAGCGAAAAGGATGCGTTGCCAATCCTGCTCATTGAACTGCTAGCGCCGCAGGAGCCGGAACCTGAGGAGCCTTCCACCCCGTCCGAGCCTGGCACCGGCGAGGAGGAAGAAACCAGTCCGGAAGAGGGCGACAGCTCCACACCGGGCGATGGCACACAGGAGCCTACAAATCCACCCAAGGAGGAAACTGAAACCAGCCCGATTGAGAATCCGGCAACGGGTGGAGAAGCGTTCCCTGCCGCTTTGCTTGCGGCAGTGGCCGCTGCCGGTGCAGCCCTTCTATGCCGCCGGAAGAAACAACCGGTAGCATCGTAAAAAAATGTGCAGATTGTAAACCACAACACCCCCTTCCCTACCGGAGCCATCCAGGCGGGGAAGGGGGTGCTTGTGTGACGGAACGGCATCAAATGAGGCCTTCTGCTCTGGAGCGCTTTAAGGAATCCTCAATGGACTGTTCCAATTCTTTTTCTACCCCATAATACATTGCAATTTTTAACAGTTCCACGATTGACTGCCTGATCTCATTCGCAATAACCTCTTTTTGGGGCTCTCCGTATTTTTTCCGCTTGATTCCAGAGTCTTCCCAAAGGTTAATTTCCGCTGCAACTTCACCGCATTCTTCCAGTAACCTTGTTGCCATTTGATAGGGCTACACTCCTTTGGGGAATCGCTTATTTGAGGCTTCTGCCATTTTATAAAATCTTTCCACCTTACCCCTCCTGAATTGATATGGCTTTATCCCCGAAGGCTCATGAAAAACGATTGCAGCGTTTCTCTAAAAAGATCACTTCTCCGCGTCAATCCATTGCTTCCAGATCTCCGGGCAGTAACCGACGGTGACCCGCTTGCCATCACGCACAACCGGTGTTTTGATAAGCTTCGGGTTTTCCAGCATTTTTTCCTGCTTTGCCTCGTCGCTTGCGAGATAGCGCAGCACGAGTGCGTCCGGGTCTTTAGACTGTGCGTCGATCAGCGGCGCAAGGCCTCCGACGGCCGCTTTCACGCGCTCAAGCTCCCCCTTGCTCATACCGTATTTTGCCAAATCAACAAACTGATATTGGATGCCGCGTTCTTTGAAAAAGCGCTCCGCTTTTTTAGTATCAAAGCATTTGGTCTTGCCGAAAATTTGCAGATTCACCCTTCCTCCTCCTCTCCCAAATAGGTAAACCGAGGCACGGTGCGGCCATTGACCGCCACATTCTGCGCCCACATTTCCGCCGGGCGGGCCCAGAGCCTCTTCGCCTCATAGAGCGCCTGATAGATCACCAGTTGCTCGCCGGTTTCAGAATGCGTCGCCAAGCCGATTACACGGTATTCTCCGCCCTTAAAGTGACGGTATCTTCCGGGCCGGATTTCCATATGCCTCTCCTCTCTGGTTTATCGGATTTCAACGCCGAGCAGCCTTGCCAAGCCGCAGGCCTGCTCGGCCGTAACAATTGTGCCGCGCAGATCAGGCAGGGTAACGCGCAGCCCATCCAGCTCGTCAGAGGTGAAGTCGATCCCCTGGAGCGGCGTGTGCAGCAGCTCCACGCCTGTCATCCGGCAATTTTCAAAGTAAGCCTTTGCAAGCCTCGATTCCTGCCAACTTGCCTGCGATAGGTCGCAGCCGGAAAACAAAACGCCCTTATAGCTTACTTTGGAGAAGGCGAGCATTCGGCCGGGGCTGTTTTCAAACGTGCACCGCTCAAACGAGCAATCCGAAAACGCCGCGCCGGAGAGCTTGCAATTGGCAAAGCGGACGCGGCGAAACAGGCAACGGTCAAAAAAGGCTCCGGAGAAATCACAGCTCTCAAACAGCACGTTAAAAAAATAAAGCTGCTCTCCTTTACAGGCGCTAAACCGGCAGCTAGTAAATTGGCAGCCCTTCAGGGAAATGATCCGGAGTGGTTCCGCCGGCGCCATACCACTCTTAAAGTGGATGCCGGCCAAATCAGATTCCTCCGCAACCGCCTGGCGCAAGATGCTTTCCATATCCATTTGAGAGACCAGCCGCTCCGGCAAGGCCGGGCCTTCCATTTGGAGCATTCTCCTCCTCCTTTATAACGCAAGCAGCGCAGGACGATGCGCCCGCGCTGCTGTTTCTTACAAATAGGCGATTATTTCGTGCCAAAAATCCGGTCACCCGCATCACCAAGGCCGGGCAAAATATAGCCATGGTCGTTGAGCTTTTCATCCAGCGCCGCACAGAAGATATCCACATCCGGATGCGCCTTACACAGAGCATCCAATCCCTCTGGAGCGGCGATGATGCCCATGAACTTGATCGTCTTGGGCCCGCGCTTCTTGATTTGGGTAATGGCATCGATTGCGGAGCCGCCGGTCGCGAGCATCGGATCAAGGACGATCACCTCGCGCTCCTGAATATCTGTGGGCAGCTTGCAATAGTATTCTACCGGCTGGAGCGTTTCCGGATCGCGATACAGCCCGATATGCCCTACGCGCGCCGACGGAACCAGCGCCAGCACGCCATCCATCATGCCGAGGCCTGCGCGCAGGATCGGCACAAAGGCAAGCTTCTTGCCGGAGATCACACGCGTTTTCGCCACACTGACGGGCGTTTCGATCTCAACCTCTTTCAGCGGCAGATCACGGGTGGCCTCATAGCACATGAGCATGGCAATCTCACCGACGAGCGCACGAAACTCCTTAGAGCCTGTGTTTTTATCGCGCAGAAGGGTGAGCTTGTGCTGGATGAGCGGATGGTTGGTGATTGTAACGTTTCCCAAATTCAACGACCTCCAATGCTTTTCTCGTTGCGATTATACACCTATCTCCGGAAAAAGACAAGGCAAACACGCTGAAATCCCGGCTTTTACAGGGGGGGAGATGTGTTGCACGGCCAGCCTGTCCATTCCCGAGAATACCGAATCCCGCCCTTCCACAATACAGAAATTTTAAAGGAAGAGCTCGTTCTCTCGCCGTATGCCCGCCACAGGCGCGAGCTTGGCGCGGATGGCTTCCTCCGCCTGGGGCGGTAGTGCTCTGGCATTCTGTGGGCAGAGCGATACACAACGCATGCATAAAATGCAGTGCTGAGGGTCTGTCTCATTGGGCCGCCCAGCAGGGATGGCACCGGCAGGGCACCGCTTTGCGCACAGGCCGCATTGGATACAGTTGGAAGACGCTAGCGGAACGGCAGGCATCTTCTGCCACTGCTTGTAGGGCCGGTTACCCGGCACTGCGGGCGGCAAAAGCTCTCCTTTTTCCAGCTTGTGAAGAATGCGGCGCGCAAATGTGCTCAACTGTGCCTGATCTTCCGCGTCCGGCCTGCCGGATGCGACGGCGCGCACCATGGAGTGCTCCGCAAGCAGCGCGGCGGAGGCAATCACCTGAAAGCCATGCGTCTCTGCCGCATCATTAAGCTCCAGCAGCGCATTCTCATAGGCGCGGTTTCCATACGCCACAACCGTGACCGCTCTAGCATTTTGGCCGGCAAAATGCGCGAGTCTGTCTAAGAACAGTGCAGGCAATCGGCCACCGAACACCGGCGAGGCAAGCAAAACGAGAGCATCACTTTCAGAGGAGCAGGGCTCCGTTTGCGGCAGCGACAGGTCTATTTTTTCCACCTGCTCCGCGAGCCCCTCCGCGAGATGCTGTGCAGCGCACAGCGTATTTCCGGTTGGGCTGAAATAGAGCATCGTAAGCTTCTTTTGCATGGAGAATCCCTTTCTTTCCGAATTTTCGTGCAGCGTTATTTCATCTCTCCGCGAAAGGAGAGTCCGCTGAATTTTGCACCCCAGGCGTTCGCCCATTTCTCACAATACAACGCGTAATAGGAGACATTGTGCTTTTTGCGGTACCCCTGGAAGCAATTGCACCAGATCGCGGAGGGGAGCGCGATTACAAGCCAGTAGAGCGGCCCCAGCAGTAGGCATTGAAAGGTGTGCCCATACTCATGAATCCGGGTGTTGTAGCTCCAGCGCTCCTCCCTGTTATCCGCCATAAAGATAAACAGGCCCAGCGACAGCCCGCCAAAATTCCACGGCAGTAGGGTGATGATCGCGCGCTGAAAACGCTCCACCCTCCCCTTCCGTTTTAAGATCAGGTGTGCAAGACCGCCAGCTACATTGACGGATAAGCCCCACGTCCATTGAATCAGGTAAAATAATGCTTTTTCCATGGTTATTGTCGCTCCTCCACTATGGCCCTGGTGCGTTGGCTCAGCCACATATCCTCAAATTTTTGGCCACTGATTTTTTCACACCGCTTGATCTGCTCCCGCGTCAGCGTAACATAGCCTTTCTCCTTTTTCTCCTGGATGGCGGCGCGGATCATCTCATGATCCTGCTTCGTCATCGTATAGCGGTAAATGCTGATCATGGAAAGCACCACAAAGATCATTGGCAGAATGGCAAAGGTGAACCGAACGCCAAAGATCCCCTGCGCGGTTTGCGCCAGCGTATCCTCCTGCCCCGTTACAAAACCAAACGCATGCAGGATGAAGCCGGTCATCGCAGCCATCACGCCGCTGACCGTCTTTTTCACAAAGGTAGAAAACGTGGAGATCACGCCCTCCCTGCGCCGGCCGGTAATCATTTCATCCACGTCAGTCACATCGGCGAAGATATTTGTCGGCACAAAACCGATGCCGGAAAATCCGAAGTTATAAAGCACACAGGCGAGGAACAAAAACAGAGACGGGGTGTTTTCATTCATGAACAAACCCATAGCCAGCCCAATAAACAGCACGGGCGCCAGCAGCTTGCCACAGCGCTGCTTACCAAACTTCATCGTCAGCCAGTAATTTAAGGGGAAGCCCGAGGCCTCCGCCACACCCGATACCGTTGTCATCACGTTAAACAGTTGAAAGCGCTGCGCGACATATTTGATAAAATACTGATCTGTATTGGTGTAAAAACCCGTACACATCATATTAAAAAAGCTGATCAGGAAATATTGGCGAAACGACCGGTTGCGAAACACCTGCACATATTCGTGAACAATCTCTCTTGCGTTGAGCGGCGGCAGCTGCATATCGAGCGAGCTGGGCTCCCACGTTTTTCGAAACGTGAAAATTAACGGCAGGGAAAACCACAGGCACAGCACCAGGCCGAGCACCATAAATTTTGTGCGGGAGGCAGCGGAAAGCGCCTCCATATCAAAAAAGCCCAACGTGACCGACACTAGCAAAAACGAGCTGACCATGCCCACGGAATTCATCAGATATCCTACAGAGTTATACTGCGTACGCAGCGAATAAGCCGGTGCCAGCTCCGGCAGCATGGCGGTGTGCGGCACGGCGACGAGCGTGTACGCCGTGCTAAATAAAATATAGGCAACGCTGTAATAAATCATCGTGTAAAGCGGGTTGCCAAGCGCGGAAATCCCGAAGGAATACCACATCATGAAATAGGTCATCGCCACCGGAACAACGCCCCAGATCAGGTATCGCCTATGCCGCCCGTATTTGGAGCGCGTTCTGTCTGTGATCAGCCCCATCACAGGGTCAGAGATAGCGTCCCACAGCTTGGCGAACAAAATCACCAGACCGGCCTGTGCCGGATTCAATTTTTCAACTTCCGTCAAAAAGGATAAAAAGTAAATGCCGATGATATAAGTGGAGCCCCCGCTGAAAATATTTGCGGAGTTATAGGTAATCATCGGATAAACTGCATCCCAAAATTTCCCTTCTATTCCGATAGCCCTTTTAAAACGTTCCCCCATCACAAAATCCCCCTATCCATTGTTCAGCTTGCATTCAGCAGCCGATCCAGGCGCACAAAACCCTCCCGTGCGCATTGCGTAAACATCTCTGCCGCATCCTCGCACGCCACGATATAGGGCATATCGTCGTTATCATACTGCCTGTCCCCTAAAATTTGAAGCATCATTGTATATATAGTGCCCGCCTTTTCCCATGCCTGTGTAAACAGCGCATGCGCATCGGCGCATTGCTCCGGCGGCCGGATCGTTTGAAAGCCATCCAGCTCCTCTTTCAGCGCAGCGGCTGCTTCCCGCCCAGCTGGGATATCATTTGACTCCATGCCACCGGTAAAGGCATAAACCTGAGCGATACAGGCATCTTGAAACGATTCCACTGCACGCTGATATTCCTGTACCTGCTGTGTATTCAGGTGGCTTTCACCGCTTCCCTGCTTCGGCGAAGAGGGAAGCGCCTCCCCCACACTGGGCCGGCCGCACCCTGCCGGGCACAGCAGCAGCGCCACTAACAGCACGATATACCCGCTTTTCAACAGTATAGTCCCTTTACAGTGCGTTTGCATAAAGATTTGCTTCATAGGGGCGCATCACCGCCTCCTGCCGACGTGTGGTATAGTTGGAGAATAGCAGTTCCCCCCGCAGGCTGGTATCCACAGCCTTCACAGCCTTGCCCGTCAAATTCAGCTCCACATAAAAACGGCTGCCCGATATCTGCCGGTAATAGCAAAGCAGATTGCCGGAACCGGAGCGCACGGGAATCACTTCACCATAAATCAGGGCCGGGTTCGCCTTGCGCAGCGCAATCAGATCCCGATAAAAATGGAGCACAGAATCCTTGGCAAGCTCCTCATCCTCCGCGTTAATCTGCCGGCAGTTTGGGTTGACCCCAATCCATGGCGTGCCATCTGTGAAGCCCGCGTTTTCCGCCCCGCTCCACTGCATCGGTGTGCGCGCATGATCCCGGCTGCCGCTGAGCACTGTGTGAAGCGCCTGCGCGGCACTCTTTCCCTCCTGCGTCAGTTTATGATACAGGTTGATGCTCTCTACATCGCGCAGCTCGCCAATGGAGGCGAACGGAGCGTTGGTCATGCCGAGCTCCTGCCCTTGATACAGGAACGGCGTGCCCCGCAGCGTCAGCTGCAGCATAGCGAGAAGCTTGGCAATTTCACAGCGATAGGAGCCGTCCGGATCGATTTTAGAAACCATGCGTGGATGATCGTGGTTTTCAAAAAAGAGCGTGGGCCAGCAGTGGCTGCCATACCCCAACTGCCATTCCATCAGGTTTTGCGCCATAGGGCGCAGATCAAAGCGGTAATCCTGAAAGCGCTGCTTACCCGGATTATCCATATGATCAAAGGAAAACACCACATCCAATTCGCCGCGATCATCTCCCGTCATCAGGCGGCTCATCTGAAGCCCCGTTCCCTGGCATTCGCCCACAGTAAAGGCATCATACTTGCCAAAGGAATTTTCACGCAGCTCCCGTAGATATTGATGCAGATGCGGTCCGTAAAAATAATGCTCGCAGCCCTTAAAGCCCATCAGGGAGCCAATGAGCGCATTGCCGTCCGGCAGGCCCTCCTTTTTGGAGATAAAGCTAATCACATCCAGCCGGAAGCCGTCGATCCCCTTCTCCAGCCACCAGTTTGCAATGCGGAACAGCTCCTGACGCACCGCCTCGTTATCCCAATTAAAATCCATCTGCTTGGCACTGAACAGATGCATGGCCCACTCACCGCGCTCAGGGTAATAGTTCCACGCCGGCCCGCTAAAAATAGAATCCCAGTTATTTGGCGGCAGGCCATTCTCCCTCCCCTTTCGCCAGATGTAAAAATCACGGTAAGGGGACTCCGGATCCGTAACAGAGCTGCGGAACCACTCATGCTCATCGGAGGAATGGTTGATGACCAGATCCATAATCAGCCGCATCCCGCGGGCGTGCACCTCGCTAAGCAGGCGGTCAAAATCCTCCATCGTGCCGAATTCCCGCATGATTTTTCGATAATCGCGGATATCATAGCCATTATCATCATTGGGGGAATCATAGACTGGAGAGCACCAGATTGCGTCAACGCCGAGCGCTTTGAGATAATCCAGCTTTTCAATAATACCGTTGAGGTCGCCAATCCCATCTCCATTGGAATCCTTGAAGCTGCGAGGATAGATTTGATAAAAAACTGCTTCCTTCCACCATTTATGTATGACCGGCGCATTGTCCTCTAACGGCTGCTCCGTTTCGCTGTTGAGTAGACCAAGCAGTGCATCGATAAAGCTGTTATCCAACTTCCCAAGGCTGAGCTTCTGGAGCTGCCCGATTTTCAAAGCGCCAAGGGGCGTGGCCGTCAGCAGCCCTTTGCTGATGCCAAGGGAATAAAAGGCCTTGGCTAAAATATCGTGTCCGGCAGGCGTTTTCAGCACATCCCTCAGCTTCGTTTCTCTGGTAATCCTTTGCTCAGCCATCGCGCTTCTCCTCCGTTTTGATTTTCCGGATTGCTTTCAACCGCTTCATCACATCGTTTCCGCCGCGCCCAAACACATCGTGCAGCTGCTTGTATTCCTCGTACAGACGGTCATACACGGCCGCTCTGCCTTCATTGGGCCGGTACACAATCTCCTTTACCCGGCCAAGCTGTCTGGCCGCGTCAAAGATGCTCGCATAGCCGCCTGCCGCCTCTCCTGCTGCGACCGCGCCGAACATAGCGGCGCCGTAAGCCCCTGCCTGCTCGCTACCCGCGATTCGGATCGGCATGCGGATGATATCCGCATAGATCTGCATCGTCATCGGGTCCTTTTGCGGAATGCCGCCTGAGGCATAGAATTCCTCCACCGGCACACCGCCCGCACGAAATGTTTCAATAATCATCCGTGTGCCGAAGGCAGTGGCTTCAATCAAGGCGCGATAGATATCCTCCGGCCGGGTTTGCAGCGTCAGGCCGAGCAACAGCCCGCTCAAATCGGCATCCATCAGCACGCTTCGGTTGCCGTTAAACCAATCCAGTGCAATCAGGCCGCTTTCGCCCGGTGCTTTCGCCTGTGCCTTTTCCCGCAGGAGCTGGTGCAGGTTGATGCCACGCTCCTGTGCCTGCCGTTCATAGGATGCAGGAATACAGTTTTCCAACGCCCAGGCAAAATGATCGCCCACGCAGGATTGCCCTGCCTCATAGCCGTAAAAGCCGGGCAGAATGCCATCCTCCACCACGCCGCAAACGCCTTCGATCTGTTTTTCCTCCTGACCCATAATCATATGGCAGGTGGAGGTGCCCATGATCGCCAACATCTTACCTGGCCCATCGATCCCCACTGCTGGTACGCAAACATGCGCGTCGATCACGCCGGCGGCAACCGGCGTCCCCTCCCGCAAACCGGTCAGGGCAGCCATCTCCCTAGTCAATCCCCCAGCCTTCCGGCCGACCGGCGTAATATCGCGGGAAAATTTTTCATCCACTACATGGCGCAGCTGCGGATCGAGCGCGGCAAAAAAATCCTCCGATGGAAATCCGCACGCTTTATTCCAGAGCTCTTTATAACCGGCTGTGCAGGAGTTGCGGATTTCCCTTCCGGTCAACTGCCATACAATCCAATCCGCCCCTTCAATAAAACGGTCCATCGCCTGATAGATCTCCGGTGCTTCATCAAGAATCTGCCAGAGCTTTGGGATCGCCCACTCCGAGGAGACCGCATTGCCATAGTTGCCAAACCAGGCTTCCCCACGCGCGGCAGCAATCTCATTCAGGCGGGTAGCGTACGGCTGCGCTGCATGGTGCTTCCAGAGCTTAACATAGGCATGCGGCTCCTGCTCATATTCCGGCAGAAAGCACAACGGCGTTCCATCCCGCTTCACAGGTAAAACCGTACAGGAGGTAAAATCGATCCCGATGCCGATCACATCCTCCGGGGGAATACCACTCTGCTGTAACACAGCAGGTACAGCCTGACAAATCACCTCCAGGTAATCCTGTGGATGCTGTAACGCCCAATCTACACCAAGCTTTTTTCCGCTAGGCAGTATTTCATCCATCACTCCGTGTGAGTAAACATGCTCGCAAGTGGCGCATGTTTCTCCCGTTGCCGCATTCATCAAAAGCACGCGGCCGGATAATGTCCCAAAATCAATGCCAATGCTGTAGCCAGCCATATTCTCCGCCCTTTCATCACAATAAAAGCAAAAGTTAAACAAAATACATATTGTTATCATATCGTATTTGGGCGTTTATTACAATAGACTCTTAAAATTATTTTACCTGTTTTATGATTTGATCCATATTCAAACATCCGGTTTCCGTCGCCTCATGCGGATGCATAGATATTCTCTCGCGGTTTGCGCAAGTGCTCTGCCATTTCATCTATTCACCAAAAGCGCCCCTCTGTTGCTGACAAGCAAGCCAGAAGGACGCTGATGCACAAATCAGGCAAAGCATACAGCTCAACCGTTAGAAAGGGAATAAAGGCAGCTTGGCTCACGGCTTCACGAGTGCAAAAAGAATCCGGGGTAAAAGCAGGAGTGCGCCGGCAATTTTTCCGAAAAAGGCTTGGGCGCCATTGCATTTCGTAAGGGCTTCCCCTTCCCGCAGGTCTTTTTCCGCCGCAGATACGCTCAGGTAATAAACGCATGTCTCCATGCCATAACGATTGATCAAAATCGTAGCGCTGGCGCCGATCAGATCAGCATCCGCGATGCCGTAACGGATATGCTGATAAGCCTTTTCCACTGGGTAGAAAATCGCCTTTTCCGTTGAAATAGAGGCCCCTGATGCATTTTTAGGGGCATGCGTAATTTCTATCTCGGCACGGGGACCACCGCCAATGGTACCGGTCATACGGTCCTCCACGGCAAACGTCCCCTCATGGCAGGTGATCCCCTCCAGATTGACATTGGTACAGGACTCATAACCGTTCCGGATCAATACGCCTGTGCGGAGGTTGCCTTGTGTGGAGCAGTTTTCAAACCGAATACCGCCCGCATCATATACGGCGTCAAAATAAAAGCCACCCTATATGCTTTCGTTCGCCTGCACTCCCCGCAACAGAATGTCAGCGCTGGAGAGCAGGTTTACAGCACCGCGTGTACCATGGCGGGCTACAACGTTTTCCAGCAGGATATGGGCGCTGCCTGGAAAAATGCGGATCGGGAAATCTACGCGGAAGCCAGCGTCCACTTCCAGATTCCGCAACGTAACATTCTGGCCTCGAAGCGTCAGCACATCCACCTTATTGCTGATATCCGCCCAGTAGCCGCGCTGCAAAATGATTTTGGCATTGTTTATGCCCTCGATGGTGACATCCTCAATGACAATTCCGCCATCCGGGCGGCCCACCGGCTTGGTGTAAACCGTGCCGCTGACCGTGACCGTGCCTCCGCGCGCGGCCAGGATCGCTTCCTCCAGCGTGCCGGAGAAGGCCTTGCCATTCTCACATACAGGCCGGTTTCCCCAGCTGCCCAGGAGGAGACTGGCACCATTGACACCAAAAATAGCGCTATTAACAGAAACACAAAAATTCGTCTGCCGCCTTTTCGCATAAAACCACCGCTTTCTGTTTCAAATATCCGGAGCCGCCCCTGAGGATCCCGATATGGGAAGCAATCAGGTGCCAATCGCCTGCCTATGCCACCCAGAATTAATTAAATAGTAAACCGTATATATGAACATGTCAATCCCCTTTTTATTTAAGAAAGCCCACGAAGCTGTATCTCAGATAAATATTTGCTATCCTCCGGCGCATAAGAATAGAGTATTACAGAAACCAGGTGGCAGCCTTATGAAAAAAACAAAGCGCTTTCTTCGTGATACCGCCGTCCTGACCGCAGCAGCGCTTTTGATGCGGGCAGCCGGCGTATCGTTCAACGTGTATTTGACCAATCAGCTTGGCGCAGCCGGTATCGGCCTGTTTCAGCTTGTGATGACGGTTTTCTCCATGGCGGTTACCTTTGCCTCCTCTGGTATTCGGCTAGCCTCCACACGGATGACCGTAGATGCGCTGAGCAAGGATCACGCGGATGCCGGGAAGGTACTGCACAGGTGCCTTGGGAGCATTCTCGCAGTTGCCTGTTGTGTTATGGCAGCGCTCTACGCAGCCGCGGGCTGGATCAGCCTAAACTGGCTATATGACGCCCGTGCAGCACAGCCACTGCGTCTGCTTGCCTTCAGCCTGCCGTTTATCTCCATGTCCGCCGCGCTGAGCGGCTATTTTACCGCAATCCGCCGTGCGGGCGCTTACGCGGGGGTGCAACTGGCAGAGCAGCTGATCCGCGTGGTTTCCACCGTGTTTTTTCTGCACCGCCTTTCCGGCAGGGGGCTGGAGGCCTCCTGTATGGCGATCGTTTTGGGCAGCTGCCTGTCGGATTTCGGCTCCTTCCTTATCTCCTATTGCTTCAGCCGGTGGACAGTGCGTAGCCAAAGAAACCAGCGCAAAAAAATGCCGCATTTGATCCAACGGCTACTGCACATTGCCGTGCCGGATGCAATTGGCTCTTGGATACGCTCTGTGTTATTGACGGTTGAGCATCTGCTGATTCCCATCGGCTTTCAAAAATCGGGAATTTCAAGCGAAAATGCGCTTGCGACCTATGGCACCATTCACGCGATGACGCTGCCGGTGCTGCTCTTTCCCTCCTGCATCCTGAATTCCCTTTCCAGTCTGTTGGTGCCTGAAATTGCGGAATATCACGCCCTGCGCCAAACCCGGCAAATTGACGCTATCATCAGCCGCGTGCTATATGCGGCGCTTCTGTTTTCCCTATTGGCCGCCGGCATTTTTTACGCCTATGCCGGGGAGCTGTCACTTGCCGTGTATCACAACGAGGATTCTCGCCCCTTTTTGCAGCTGCTCTCCGTACTTGTGCCAGTCATGTATCTGGATATGACAGTTGATGGGATGCTCAAGGGGTTGGATCAGCAACTGAGCTCTATGCGTTATAATATGATTGATTCCGCTCTCTGCGTTGTGCTGGTGTATTTCCTGATCCCACGTTACTCCGTAAAGGGATATATCATCACGCTGTTTGTCAGCGAAATTCTCAACTTTTATCTCAGCCTGCGCCGGCTGATTCAGGTCAGCGCCTTTCAACTGCACTGGAAGTGGATTTTAACCCCGATTTTGTGCATGGGGGGCTCCGTGCTCGGCGTACGAATGATCGCCAAAGCAGTGCCATCCGCGCCGCCATCCTCTGTGGTGTGGCTCATATGCTCCATACTTGCGACCGCTACCGTCTATCTATTTGTCCTGTTCTGCGCCGGCTGTATTACCAGGAAGGATATCCGCTGGTGCGCCAGCCTTTTCCGGCCAGAGCAAAAAGGCATGGCTTCCCTTCTGAAAAAGAATACCGGAGCATCTATTTAATCCTCCGGTATTTTTTATCCTATTCTATGATCTTGTCCGCCGTGTTTCTTTAAATGCGCCGGTCCAGCCGCTCCACATAGGCTTCCCGAAACGCCTCAAAGTGATGCTGCTCCAGCTCACTGCGAATGCGCTCCATCAGTGTGTTATAAAAATAGAGGTTGTGCATCACGCAAAGGCGCATGGCAAGCATCTCCTTTGCCTTAAACAGATGCCGCAGATAAGCACGCGAATGGCGCTGGCACGTCGGGCATTGGCACTGTGGATCAACCGGCCCGAGATCGCGCTCATATTTGGCGTTGTTTAAATTGATGATGCCATCCCATGTGAAAAGATGGCCGTGCCGCGCGTTGCGGCTGGGCATCACACAATCAAACAGATCAACGCCGCGGGAAACCCCCTCCAAGATATTACCCGGCGTGCCCACACCCATCAGGTAGCGCGGCTTTTCTTTGGGCATGTAGGGCTCCACAGCGGAAATAATACGGTACATCTCCTCCTTAGGCTCACCCACAGCCAGCCCGCCGATGGCATATCCATCCAAATCCAACGCCGCGATCTGCTTCATATTTTCGATGCGCAGCTCATCAAAGGTGCAGCCCTGATTGATGCCAAAAAGCAGCTGCTGACGGTTGAGCGTATCCGGTAAGGCGTTAAGCCGCTGCATTTCCGCCTTGCAGCGGGCAAGCCAGCGCACCGTCCGCTCGCAGGATTGCTTGGCATACGGGTATTCGGCTGGATTCTCCACGCACTCGTCAAAAGCCATGGCGATAGTCGAGCCCAGGTTCGATTGGATCCGCATGCTCTCCTCTGGCCCCATAAAAATGCGATGGCCGTCAATATGGCAGGCAAAGGTGACGCCCTCCTCTTTGATCTGCCGCAGCTTGGCAAGGGAAAAAACCTGAAACCCACCGCTGTCGGTCAAGATGGGGCCGTGCCAGCCCGTAAAAGCGTGCAGCCCGCCCAGCTCGCGCACCAGTGCATCTCCGGGGCGGACATGCAGGTGATAGGTGTTACACAGCTGCACCTGGCAGTGAAGCTCCCCCAAATCATAGGCGGATACAGCGCCCTTGATTGCGCCGCAGGTGGCGACATTCATAAACGCCGGTGTTTGGATAACGCCATGTACGGTAGGAAATTCGCACCTGCGCGCGTGTTTTTCCTGCGAAAGGATTTTTAACATAAACGGTTTCTTCCCTTCCCCTGCCCCATTGAGCAGGAATCAAAGTGAACGTCTTCAGCACAACCATGCCGTTTTTAAAAAGCAATCATACGAGCAGCTGACCAACACATGGGTTCCGCCCTATCTTTCATCCCGCAGCAGCATCTCCGCGCAGCGAATGCCATCCACCGCTGCGGAAACAATGCCGCCTGCATAACCAGCGCCTTCCCCACAGGGGTAAAGCCCCCGGATATTGGATTGAAAGAACTCATCCCGCAGAATCCGCACCGGGGAGGAGGAGCGCGTCTCCGGCGCGGTAAGAACCGCATCCGGCATGGCAAAACCTTTGAGCTTTTGATCCATCTGCACCAGCGCGCCGCGCATGACCTCCACAACACGTGTAGGCAGCACCTGCGCAATATCACCGAGGGCGGTGCCTGTGGGGCATGTCGGCCGCACAGCACCGAGCCGGCGAGAAGGCCGGGAAGCGAGAAAATCGCCCACCAGCTGGGCGGGAGCTGTGTAATCGCCGCCGCCCAAGCGAAAAGCTGCCTGCTCGATCTTTCTCTGGTCATACATACCGGCCAGCGGATGGCTGCTAGAAAAGTGCTCTGGCTCAATGCCGACAAGAATGGCGGAGTTCGCGTTTTCTCCATCGCGCGCCCATTCGCTCATGCCATTGACCACCAGCCCACCCTTTTCACTCGCAGCGCACACAACCGTCCCGCCTGGGCACATGCAAAAGGTATACATTCCCCGGCCGTGCGGCGGGTGGCAGGCAAGCTTATAATCTGCCGCACCAAGCGCAGGATGGCCTGCGAAACGGCCGTACTGCACACGGTTAATGAACTCCTGCGGGTGCTCAATCCGCGCGCCGACAGAAAAGGGTTTCTGCATCATCTGCACGCCCTGCGCATACAGGGCTTCTACCGTATCCCGCGCGGAATGGCCGATTGCAAGAATCACTGCGTCTGCTTCAACATCCACATCTCTCCCCGCAGCATCGCGATAGGTGATGCCATGTACTGAGCCATTGGCCACAATCACGCGCAGTAGCCGGCTAGAAAATAGGATCGTCCCGCCAAGCGCCAGGATTTCCTCCCGCATAGCCTTCACGACCGCACCGAGGCGGTCTGTGCCGATATGGGGCTTGGCGTCGTAAAGGATTTCCTCAGGCGCGCCATGAGCTGCAAACTCCAGAAACACCTTACGACAGCGAGGGTCTTTAATGCCTGTGGTGAGCTTACCGTCCGAGAATGTGCCTGCGCCCCCCTCGCCGAATTGAACATTGGAGGCCTCATCCAATACGCGCGTGCGCCAAAACGCCTGTACGTCCTGCGTGCGGGTTTCCACATCCCGCCCACGCTCCAGCACGAGCGGGCGGTATCCGGCACGTGCCAGCGTCAACGCGGCAAAAATACCCGCCGGACCAAACCCGATCACCACGGGCCGCAAGGGCGAGTTGCGCAGTGCCGGAGGCGCTTCATAGCAATAGGGCGCAGAGCGCTGCACACGCGGGCTTTGCCGGCGCGCGAGGATCTCTTCCTCGCCGCGGTCAAGCGTTACGTCCACAGAGCATACAAAAAAAACGCCCTCCTCCTTCTGGCGGGAGTCAACCGATCTTTTGATGAGCTCTATCTTTTGAATTCGTTTTGGTTCTATTTTTAATAATTTAGCCGCAGCGGCAGGCAGCGCCTGCGGGATTACTGCGTCCAGCGGCAGCTTGATTTCATTGACTCGTATCATACGTCTACACCCTGTTTTAAGAGATCCATCCTGTTGATCAGATTCTGCGCCGCACTCCATCCCGCCAGCCTGCCGGAGGACCATGCCCACTGCAGGTTAAAGCCGCCGCAGCCTGCGTCTACATCTAGCAGCTCGCCCGCTGCGTAAAGCCCCGGCACGGCAAGCGATTCCATCGTATCGGGGGAAAAAGCACTGCGCTGTGCGCCGCCGGTTGTCACCTGCGCATCTGCAAAGCCCCGCGTGCCTGTAAGCGGGAGACGCCACTCCTTTAGCATCGCCGCAAGCGGCGCACGCTCCTCCGGCAACAGGGAGCCAATCGGGCGGGTAAGCGGTGCAATACCCGCCTGCTTGAGCAGGGCCTGCCCCACCCGCTTTGGCAGAATGCCGGTGAGCAGATGCTCCGCCACAAGTGCGGGAGCATGCTGGATGCGTTCCTCCAGATACTCAGAGGCCTGTTTCTTCGAAAAAGAAGGCAGCAGATCGATTACAGCGTCCATACGGGCTCCTTTTTCCCGGGCAAGCAGACGGGAGAGCTGCATCGCCGCAATACCGGAGAGGCCGTATTCCGTAAATTGGATTTCACCCCGCTGCACAGCGATTTTCCGCTCCCCAGCATAGAGCGCAATCTCCCCGCGCACACGCATCCCCTTGAGAGCCTTAACAGGCCCCGGCACTGTAGTGAGCTGCACAAGCGATGGAGCTACCCGCGTTACCGGAATCCCCTGCTCCCGCAGCAGCGCATAGCCCGAGCCGTCAGAACCATGCTGGGGCGCCGCCTTGCCGCCACAGGCAAGGATCACCGCATCTGCCAGAAACACACCGTTGAGCAGAAAGGAGGGTGTTTCCCACCCGTTCTCAATTTTTTGAATGCTATCCACCTTTTTATCGCATTGAAAAGCAACACCCAGCCGTTCCGCTTCCAAACGCAGCGCATCGAGCACGCTGGCCGCCTGACGGCTCATCGGGTAGATGCGCCCCTCCTCCTCTTCTTCACACAGGAGGCCCATGGAGGCAAAAAAGGCCAGAGTATCCTCTACGGAGAAACGGCTAAGGGCGGGCCGCACAAACTCCGCCGCTTCGAAATAATCACCGGGGGCAGCGCGCCGGTTTGTCAGGTTGCAGCGGCCATTGCCCGTAGCTAGCAGCTTCTTCCCCACACGGGGCAGCCGCTCCAAAATGGTCACGCTGCCGGGCGCCCCAGCCTGCCGGAACGTGCGCGACGCCTCAATTGCAGCTGCCAAGCCGGCTGCCCCTCCACCGGCGATGCAGAGCGTAGGCCGCCGCCTCTTTTTCTCAGCCCTCATATCCATCCTCCTGCCTGGAGAGATAATCGTACAAATGCTGAATGGTCTGCGTACTCACCACATGCTCCATTCGGCAGGCATCCTCCTCGGCAATCTCCTCTGGGACGCCAAGCGTGTCGTGCAGAAAACGGCGGATCAACTGATGCCTGTGCAGCACTTGGGCCGCGCGTGCCTCTCCGGATGGCGTAAGCGCAACCGTCCCATAAAATTCATGCTCCAGAAATCCAGCATCGCACAGCGTACCTACCGCCCGGTTGACACTTGGCTTGGAAACACCGAGCGCTGAGGCGATATCCGTCACACGCACTTCGCCTCTCTGCCGGTGTAAAATAAAAATTGTCTCCAAATAATCCTCTAAAGAGGCTGAAATATCAGCCATCTCCGCGCTCCTTTCCCGGTTGACCGCAGGCACCGCACGCGGCGCAAGCGCCGCCAGAGCACCCCGTGCAGCCGGCACAGCCTTCGCCCGATTTCCCGCGCAGCTGGCGCACTTTTTGGTAAATCATAGCGCCCACCGCACCAGCGGATAGAAGCGCAATCAAAGCGTCTACGATCCAGCCCACAAAAGCACATCCTTTACCGAATCAAAGTACCAGCATCACCAGCCGCCCAAGCTGATAGACTACAAAGGTCACAAGATAGGCAACCACTGCCTGAAACCCGAGGGCAATTGCTGTCCACTTTGGTGAATTCATTTCCCGCCGCAGGGTAGACACTGCGGCAATGCAGGGGATAAACAGCAGTGCAAAGGTCATAAACGCATAAGCGCCTGCCGGGGAATACACAGCCTGCAGAGCCGCTGCAAGGCCGGAGCCGCTCGCGCCATACAGGATTCCAAGCGAGCTGACCACTTGCTCACGGGCAATCAATCCGCTCAAAAGGGAAACACTGGAGCGCCAATCTCCAAAACCGAGCGGGCGAAAGATTGGGGAGATTGCCGTGCCGATCACGCCCAGAATGCTCTGGGAACTATCCTGCACATGGCGGAAGGTGAAGTCAAAATATTGCAGCGCCCATACGACGATGCTGGCGCCGAGCAGCACGGTGCCAGCCTTTGTCAAAAAGTCCTTCAGCCGCTCCCAAACATGCAGGAAGAGCGTTTTCGCCGTAGGAAGCCTGTAGGGCGGCAGCTCCATCACAAATGGCGCATGACCACCTTTGAGCACCGTTTTTTGTAAAAGGAACGCGCACAGCACAGCTACCACAAGCCCCAGCAAATAGATCGAGCAGATCACGAGTCCGCTGGAGGCGCTGAAAAACGCGGCAATAAACAGGGAATACACGGGCATTTTTGCGCTGCATGACATAAACGGGATCAGCATCATCGTCAGGCGGCGATCCTTTTCATTCTCCAGCGTGCGCGCGCTCATGATGGCCGGCACAGAGCAGCCAAAGCCCATCAGCATTGGCACAAACGATTTGCCGGAAAGCCCGATCACATGCAACGCGCGATCCATAATAAAGGCGGCCCGTGCCATATAGCCGCTATCCTCCAAAATGGAAAGGAAGAAGAACAGCAGCAAAATCTGAGGCAAAAATGCCAGCACAGCGCCAAGGCCTGCCAAAACCCCGTCGCACACAAGGCCTACAGCCCAATCGGCCGCGCCCACCCCCACCAGCAGCGACCGCACCGCCTCTGCCAGCGTGCCATTGATAAAGCCATCCACCAAATCGCTCAGGCGCGGACCAAGCGCCCCAAAGGTAACGTAAAAAATCAGGCCAATCGCGCCAAAAAAGAGTGGAATGGCTAAATAGCGGTTGGTGACAATCTTATCCACCCGGTCGGAAAAGGTCATATGGCCATCCTCATGCCCTTTTTTGACCGCTCGCTGTGTAATGGAACAAATGAATTTATATTTTTGATCTGCAATGACCATTTCGCGATCAATTTTATCCGTTTCTAGCTCACGCACCACGGATTCCAAGCAGTTGAGCTGTGTATCGCTCAGGTTCAACTTTTCGAGTGTGGGGGCGTCCCCCTCGATGAGCTTGACGGCAGACCAACGCAGCGGCATACCGTTTTGCTCGCAGCGGTCTCGAATCAGCTCCTCAATTACCTGCACGGCCTGCCGCACGGCGCCGGTATAAATATCTGGCGGCTCACCAGTGTTGCAGTGGCGGTCCATGTGCGTATCACTGGTTGCATGGATCATTTCATGCTCAGCCGCATGGATCAGCTTATGTATCCCCGTGCCCCGGCTGGCGGAGATGGGCACAATCGTGATGCCCAACAGCGCGCTGAGCAGCGCATAGTCAATCGTATCCCCACGCTTTTCCAGCATATCAATCATATTCAGCGCAATCACCATCGGCCGGCCAAGCTCAGCAATTTGGAGCGAAAGATAAAGATTCCTCTCCAAATTCGTTGCGTCGACAATATCGATGATCAAATCGGGCTTTTCGTCGATCAGATAGTTTCGAGTAACGATCTCCTCCATCGAATAGGGGGAAAGGGAATAAATACCGGGTAAATCCACAATCGAGGCATCAGCATCGCTTCCAATGACCTTGCCTTCCTTTTTTTCAACCGTAACCCCAGGCCAGTTGCCGACGTATTGATTGCTGCCTGTTACGGCATTAAACAGTGTTGTCTTTCCACAATTGGGGTTTCCTGCAAGCGCATAGCGGTAGCTCATCTGCGCAACCATCCTTTAACTCAAAATCAACTAGAACCTTTTTACTCTGCTACATCAACGTGAATCGTCTGTGCCTCTGATTTGCGGATGCTCAGCTCATATCCTCTGACGTTGATTTCAATCGGATCCCCCATTGGCGCTGTTTTCCGCATAATAATCACGGCGCCGGGCGTGATGCCCATATCGATGATGTGACGGCGCACTGCACCCGTACTGCCCAGGCCGGTGACAACACCCTTTTCACCTGGGCGCAGCCGGTCAACCGTTTTGACCATAATCCATTCGCTCTCCCTATTTGAGATTGATCTGATAACCGTTTAAATTATAATATAGCGGCACTTCCTTTGTCAATTTTCCCATGTGCCATCGGGCACGTTCCTTGCGAACAAGAATAATAGAAACGTGCCAATTCGACCGTTTTATCGCAGCAAAACATCTCCCAAACATTGCTGTTCAGCGGAGCAATCGCGCTGCTTGTGAAAATCCAGTTGACGAGAAAACGATTTCGTATTATTATATGAACGTCAGATTGTGGATATCGATTGCCGTTTTTGTGCAATTTGTTGGTTGATTTTGATAAATCGGCAAGGAGTGTATGCCTTGAAGGGAATTATATTGGCCGGTGGCTCCGGCACCCGTCTGTATCCGCTAACAATGGTGACGAGCAAGCAATTACTCCCGGTTTATGATAAGCCGATGATTTATTATCCATTGTCCATTTTAATGCTTGCCGGCATTCGGGAGATTTTAATCATCTCTACTCCGGAGGATACGCCCAAATTTAAAGCGCTGATGGGCAGCGGCAAGCAATTTGGCCTGAAGCTCTCTTATGCCGTGCAGGAAAAACCAAACGGCTTGGCACAGGCGTTTGTCATCGGCGAGGAATTTATCGGGGATGACAGCGTTGCTATGATACTGGGGGATAATATTTTTTATGGAAACGGGCTGGGGCATCTGCTTCGTCAGGCGGCCGTAAATCCTGGGCGTGCTACGATTTTCGGCTATTATGTGGATGACCCCAGCGCTTTTGGCGTGGTAGAATTCAATAAAAAAGGCGAGCCTGTCTCTATTGAAGAGAAGCCAGAGCATCCGAAATCCAATTATGCCGTAACGGGCCTTTATTTCTATGATAACCGCGTGGTAGAATTCGCGAAGGCATTGGAGCCCAGCGCCCGCGGCGAATACGAAATTACAGATATTAACCGAAAATATCTGGAGCTTGGCGATCTGGACGTCCGCTTTTTGGGGCGGGGGTTTGCATGGCTCGATACCGGAACAGTAGACGCCCTGATGGACGCTGCTCATTTTATCCGTACTGTGGAGAAACTGCAGGGTATCAAAATTTGTTCACCTGAGGAGATCGCCTACAATAAGCGCTGGATCACTAAGAAGGCACTGATTTCCTCTGCTGAGAAATATGGAAAATCCACCTACGGCCAACACTTACGCCGCGTGGCAGATGGCAAGATTTTGTATGAAAACGCGCCAGGCAAGCGTGCGCGCCGTTGGGGCGCCGATGATGATCCGCTCACACACGCGTTAGATTAAAGCTTTTCTGAGAAAAATCAGGGGATATCATTTATCAAAGAGAGATGAGGCTTGTAATGGAGGTTATTCAAACAAAAATAGACGGTGCTTTTTTGGTAGAGCCTGATGTGTTCGGCGACCATCGCGGTTGGTTTATGGAATCCTATTCCTATGAAAAATATTATGCTTGCGGTATCTGCCCCCGTTTTTTGCAGGATAACCGCTCTCGCACACAGCATAAAGGCACCTTGCGCGGCCTCCATTGCCAGACAAATCCCAAAGCGCAGAGTAAGCTTTTAACCTGCACGCGCGGTGCGATTTTTGACGTTGCCGTTGATATTCGACAGGGCTCCCCCACCTATTTGAAATGGATTGGCGTAGAGCTATCGGAGAATAATAAAAAACAGATTTTTATCCCCAAGGGCTGTCTGCACGGCTTTTTAACCCTTACGGACGACGTAGAGGTCGAATACAAGGTGGATGAATATTATGCGCCGGAGCATGACCGTAGCATCCGCTTTGATGACCCGGCCCTGGGCGTTCTGTGGGGGCTGCAAAATCCGATTCTCTCCGCAAAGGATCAGAACGCCCCTCTTTTGGCCGATAGCGATGTTCATTTTATCTATCAGAGGTAACAGAATGGAGAAAAATCCAGCCAATCAGGATGGAGCAGCGATTTCGCCGCTCCTTTTCTCCGCTTTTTTGCTTTTGCCGTTTTTATTTCAATAATGTCAATAATAGGAAGGATTGTACAAATGAAGATACTGGTTACCGGCGCCAAAGGTCAGCTTGGGTATGATGTGCTCAAGGAGCTTCACAAGCGTAAAATCCCCTGCCGGGGGGTTGACCGTGAGGATTGCGACATTACAAATATGCCACAGGTGATGCAGCTGTTGGAAGCTTACCGACCAGATGCGGTGATCCACTGTGCAGCATATACGGATGTCAACCGTGCTGAATCAGAACAATCGCTCTGCATGGATATCAATTACCGCGGGAGCGCCAATATCGCTTCCGCCGCCAATAAAACAGGCGCAAAGTTCATTTATATCAGCACGGATTACGTCTTTGGGGCTTCCGGCGAGCGTCCACTGGAAATCTATGATGAAAAGAACCCCTTAAACGTCTATGGCGAAACGAAGCTTAGCGGAGAAAATAGCACACGGATTTTATGCCCCCGGTGTTTTATTGTCCGCACCTCGTGGGTGTTTGGCATCAATGGCGCCAACTTTGTGAAGACGATGCTCCGGCTGGGAAAAGAGCAGAAGGAAATCCGTGTGGTAAATGACCAGATCGGCTCGCCGACCTACACGGTCGATCTTGCTCCCCTGCTTTGTGACATGGCTATGACGGAGCGGTTCGGTACCTATCACGCCACCAATGAGGGCTTTTGCAGCTGGTATGATTTTGCAAATGAGATTATGCGCATGGGGAAGCTACCCGCCCGGGTGATTCCTGTGGCTTCTGCGGATTATCCCAGTGCCGCCGTCCGCCCGGAAAATTCTCGACTTTCCAAAAAAAGCTTGGATGAGGCCGGGTTTGCCCGCCTGCCGCATTGGAGCGATGCGCTGCAGCGTTACCTTTCCGAATTGGCCATTGCGCAGGAGGAAGGCATTATCAATGCCTTTTAATGGGTTCAATCAAAGCAGGGCCTGCAGTAAAACAAGAATATGAGCGCATTTGCACAATGGAACTTTTGCAAAAACAGGAACCCGGTCCCTTTGGAGCATTTTTTGCTCCAAAAGAACCGGGTTTTGCACATTTTGGGGATAGCTTTATTTCGTTTTGCAGCCACGCCACTTTTATTCCTGCACTGCTTCAGCGGGTTCTGATTGCACGCCTACTTTCGCCGTTTCTTCGGCCGCTGGCGCCGCCTCATCCTTGATGCCGATGCGCATGCGGTAGCAAAACTCCACAGGAAGGATTTCATCTTTAAAAATTTCTTTTACCTGCTTTTCAAACCGCACCATACAGAGCTTCACAATTTCCGGCTCCAAGCGTAGCATTGTCTGTAGACCGCCCTGACTAAGTGCCAATTGAATAAAGCGATGCGCATCGCATTCTTCTCTGTTGGAAAAAACTATCTCTCTGGTGTAGCCAAAATACCCGCTTTCTCGGATGTGGGAAAGATGCTGATCCTTTTCCCAACGATGGAAACTATCCCAATAATCCTTCGTCGCCTTCTTCAAATCTGCCAACCTGCGCTTCAGATCGTTGTAGGCCTCCTCCGCCTTACGCCCACATACAGGCGGCCAGTCACAATCATAGGTTGCAAATATCCCGCCAGGCTTTAAAATGCGGTTGACCTCCTGTAGTGTCAGCTCGGGGTCCATCCAGTGAAAGGATTGGGAACATGCGACAATATCCGCACACTCCGGCTCCAGCCCCGTCTCATGGGCAAAAGCTTGTATAAACCGTACGTTCGGCTGACGGCCGCAATGCTCCTGTGCATAGGAGAGCATATCCGGGCTCGGTTCTATGCCAATCACTTCAGCCGCTGCTTTGGCCCACATTTGTGTGGAAAGGCCTGTTCCACTGCCCAGATCAACAACCCTTTCAGGAAAATGCCCCAGATAATTCGTCAGACATTCCGCTATAAAGCGTGGGCTTCGCGGCCGCGCTGCGTGATACACATTCGCGAATCCCATGAAACGCTCCGCGTTTTTCTGCATATCCATTTTGCATTCCCCTTTATCCTTGTTTTTCAAAAAATACATTCAGCAGAGGATTATCTCCCAGCCTTTCAATGCACGCCAACGGGTTACGCGCCATAAGGCAGCCTACGGGAAAGCTCTGCTGCATGAAATTACAAACATAGCGCCAAAGCTAATAAATACCTGTCTTTTCCATGGTGCTCCTGGCTTAGTCCGCATAAAATAAGGAAGAGTTGGAAATTAATAAATGCTGTTTAATAGCTTAAAACCATTGTTATTATAGTATATGCTCCCACTACTTGCAAGAGAAATTTCTAAAATTTTTTCCCGTTTAACAATCGGATGTACTTTGTATATTGATAAAAAATACGCCGGCGCACAATGAACGCCGGCGATATCTTCATGTTCTATCATTTATTCCGCTGTGTGTTCTTTGCCGCCTCCAATAGTTCCGCAGCACCCTGCAGCTGAACCGGTGTAATTTCATCCATCCCGCCCATGATCCGGGCAATTTCTTGCTTGCGCCCTTCTAAGTCAAGAGCGTCCACCTGCGTATAGGTTTTGCCTGCGCGCACTGTCTTTTGAATCAGCAGGTGGCAATCCGCCTGCGCTGCGATCTGTGCCAGATGCGTCACGCAGATCACCTGCCGCCCTTCAGATACCTGCTTGAGCTTCAGCGCAATTTTTTGCGCCGCTCGTCCACTAACGCCTGTGTCAATCTCATCAAAAATCAGTGTGCCAATTTCATCACTGCCGGAAAGCACATTCTTAATGGCCAGCATAATGCGGGACAGTTCACCACCGGATGCGATTTTCGCCAATGGACGTGGCGGCTCGCCAGGGTTGGCAGAGATCAGGAAGGTGATTTCATCTGCCCCGTGCGGCCCGGGTTTTAACTGCTCCTGATGGACAAGGAAGCGCACGTGAGGCATATCCAGATATGCAAGCTCACCCTCTACCTGCCGGGCAAAGCGCTCCCCTGCCTGCCGCCGCACATCGGAGAGTGTAGCCGCCAGCGCCTTGATTTTACGCACGGTCTCCCGGCGCTCTTCCGTTAGCTTCTGGATGCGTTCTTCTGAAAAGGAAATATCATCCAACTCATTCTTTGCCCGTTCCAGGTAAGAGAGCATCTCCTCCTCCGTCTCTCCATATTTCCGGGATAGCCGATATAGCAAATCCAGCCGCTCCTCAATCCGCTCCAAATCGCCCGGGTCGTAGGAGAGCGAATCAAATGCGCTGCGAATCTCATCAGCGCAGGCCTCCAAATTATAGGCGAGGTCCAGCGCCACCTGCCCGGTTTTTTCGATGGCACTGTCATACCGGGCGGCAGTTTGCAGCTGCGCCGCAGCATCAGACAAAAGCTGCGCAGCTCCGGCGGAATCTTCCGTGCCCTGAATGGCATCGTAGGCAAAACGCAGGCTTTGCATGATCTTCTCCGCATTCATGCAGCGCGCCCGCTCCTGGTTGAGGCGGTCTTGCTCGCCAACCTGAAGAGACGCAGCCTCCAGCTCATCGATCTGAAAACGGAGCAGGTCAATCCTGTGCAGCTTCTCCTCCTCATCCATCTGCAGTTCATTTAACATACGCCGGATCTTTACATACTGCTCATAGAGCGTATGGTATTCTGTCAACAGCGCTCCATCCTGCGCAAGCGCATCAATAAAATCGATATGCTTCTCCGGCGACAGTAGAGATTGGCTGTCGTGCTGGCCGTGGATATTGATCAATTCAGCGCCAAGCTGGCGCAGCATGGAGACCGTCGCCGTTCTGCCATTAATGCGGCAGGCGCTCCGTCCATCTGCCCCTATAGCGCGCTGAATCAAAAGGCTCCCATCCTCCTCCGGCTCCAGGCCAAAGGTTTCCAGCACCTGCCTAGCATTGCGGGAGAGGTCGAAAAAAAGTGCCGACACCTTGGCGGAAGAGGCGCCCGTCCGTACCAAATCCCGCGAGGTACGCTCGCCAAGCACGGCGTTGATTGAGTCGATAATAATCGATTTGCCAGCACCTGTCTCACCAGTGAGCACATTGAGCCCCTGGTCAAAGGTGATTTCGGCCTTTTCAATCACAGCGATATTTTCGATTTGAAGGCTTGCAAGCATACAAACCATGCCTTTCTGAAACAGGTTATCCGTTTTGCGTCATTTGATCCAGCGAGCTTTTCAGCTGCTCTGTCAACTCAGGTGTGCGGCAGAGCACAAAAATGGTATCATCGCCCGCCAACGTGCCAACGATTCCCTCAAAATGCATAGCGTCAATGGCGGCACAGGCAGCTTGCGCCATCCCGGCGTAGCATTTTATCACACACACATTGCCCGCAAAATCAACAGACACCACAGAACCTGCAAAGATGGTATAAAATTTTGCGAGATATTCATCCCCCTGTGCTGCGCCTATCATATAACGGTATTGGCCATTGGAGGACATCGCCTTCACCAGGCGAAGCTCCTTAATATCGCGGGAGATTGTTGCCTGTGTCACTTCAAATCCATTTTCCCGCAGTCTTGTGAGCAGCTCATCCTGCGTCGTGATTTCATATTTCTGAATTAACTCCAATATTAACGTGTGCCGTTTCCGTTTCAACCTGTGGGCCCCCTCCCCCAAAATTTAGCCTGAAGCCGGTCTATAAAAGTATCGTTTTTGATGCGAATAAAGTCCGCATAGGTCTCAGCTTTTGTTACGTGCAAGGTACAGCCACCGGGGATTTCTACGGTTTCCCCATCACAGGAGAGGTAAACGCCGTCTCCATCCCGCGCTGACGCGCTAAGCGCCAGATGTGCCTGCGCACGAAACACCATAGGACGGCTCAACAGCGTATGCGCGCAAACAGGCGTCAGCAGCAAACACTCCAGCGCCGGGTCGATTACAGGCCCGCCCGCCGACAGGGAATAGGCCGTGGAGCCGGTCGGCGTAGAAACCAGCATGCCATCTGCCATATATTTAGCAACCGGTTTTCCATCGCACGCTGCGCTGCATTCAAGAAGGCGGAGCGATTCCCCCCGCACAACAGCAACATCATTGATGCATTGCGCCCGGTAGCACACCTGGCCGCCCTTCTCTAATTTTACATCCAGCAGCATTCTCCGGTCAATCGTAAAATGATTTTCTGCCAGGCTTTGCAGCATGGCAATCTCATGGGGCTCTAGGCCTGCCATAAACCCAAGCCGGCCGGCATTGATGCCAAGCACCGGTTTGTGAAAGGGGGCAGCAAGCTTTGCGTCATGGATCATCGTTCCATCTCCGCCAATGGAGATCACAAAATCGCAAGCCTGTAGCGCCTCCTGCTCCGGCAGGAAACAAACCTCCTCCTGTGCAAATTCCGGCTGAATCTGCTCACACAGGATACACACAGCGCCCAGCGCCTTCCCTTGCCGGCAAACCGAGCGCGCAATTTCACGCGCATCCTTTCTGGTCAGGTTTGGCAAAACAGTCCACTTCATATGCCTTCTCCTCCCACCTTTCCGCTAACACTCCTCTTTCCCTTTGTCAAGAGCCACATGCGCCTGCCAAACAATTTCCTCCGCTAGGATAGGTGATGTGGTGGGAGCCTCTATGTCCTTTTGTAAAAACAGTAAGTATTCAATATTTCCCTCCGGCCCCTTAACCGGAGAAAATGTGAGCCCGGCCGCTCTAAACCCAGTTTCCTGCGCAAAAGTGCAAACAGACCGGATAACATCCTCATGGACGGATGGCTCCCGCACAACGCCCTTTTTGCCCACCCGATCGCGCCCGGCTTCAAACTGCGGCTTAATCAGGCAGACAGCCTCTCCGTCTGCTTTTAATAGCTGAAACAAAACCGGCAGGATCAAGCGTAATGAAATAAAAGAAACATCCACACTCGCAAAATCGATCTCCTCCGGAATCTGCTCGTGTGTAACATAGCGGAAATTGGTGCGCTCCAGGTTCACTACACGCGCATCTGTGCGCAGCTTCCACGCCAGCTGGCCATAGCCAACATCTACTGCGTAGACCTTCTCTGCTCCGTTTTGCAACATACAATCGGTAAAGCCCCCCGTGGAAGCGCCCACATCCATGCATATTTTCCCATGCAAAACGATCGGGAAGCAGTGCATAGCTTTCTCAAGCTTGAGGCCACCCCGGCTAACGAAGGGAAGCTGATGGCCACGCAGCTCAATTTGCACCTCGGGCGTGACGCCAGCCCCCGCTTTAGAAGCTTTTTGACCGTTCACGTAAATCTGCCCGGCCATAATCAGGGCTTGCGCCTTTTCACGGCTCGGAGCAAGGCCGCGCTCAAACACAGCAACGTCAAGCCGTTGTTTGCCCATGTCCTTCCGCCTCCCTCAAAATGACCTGCACGATACCATCCGTATCCATGTGATACTGCGCCAACAAGGAGGGAATAGAGGCCTGATGGACAAAGCAATCCTCCACTGCGATCAGATGAAAACGCCCCTGGAATCCCTTTTCTAACAGCATAGCAGCAAAGTGCTCGCCCACACCTCCCGTGCGCACACCCTCTTCAAAGAAATAAATCTGCTCGCCCAGCGCGGCAGACTGTACCGCGCGAATATCAACCGGCTTAATCCGGTTGAGCTTCAGAATGCGGGCGTTGATCCCCTTTTCCCGCAACTGCTCTAAAGCAGCGCACGCGTAGGGGAACAGCCGCCCGAAGGTGACAATCACTGTTTTCGCCCATGCCTCCCCATAATGAGAAAAAGCATCGAAGGAGGGAGCATAATCCGCTGGTAACTCCCGCTGCGTCCCACGCGGATAGCGCACGGCGACAATCCCTTTGTCGATATACAATGCGTTGCCCAAATAACTTCGCAGCTCCCAAAAATTTGATGGGGCGTAGACCGTCAACCCTGGCACACTGTTTAGCAGCGCCAAATCAAATAGGCCTTGATGTGTTTCGCCATCCTCGCCAACAAAGCCGGCACGATCGATTGCTAAAACGATTTTGTTGCCCTGCAGTGCAGCATCATGAATTAACTGATCATAACAACGCTGTAAAAAAGTAGAATAAACAGCAAAAACAGGCAGCATATGGTTCTTGGCAAGCCCAGAGGCAAAGGTCACCGCATGCTCCTCCGCGATGCCAACGTCAAAGAATCGATCTGGGAATGCCTTGCCAAAGGCATCCAATCCCGTCCCTAGGGCCATAGCAGCTGTGATGGCGCAAATCCGCTCATCCTTCTGGGCAAAATCGCACAAAGCCCTGCCAAACATTTCAGAAAAGCTCGTGCCGGAAAATAGCGGCTCCCCTGTGTTAACATCAAATTTGGAGATCCCGTGGAACTGGCTGGGCGCACGCTCAGCAAAATCATAGCCCTTGCCCTTGATGGTGTTAATGTGCAGCAAAACCGGCCGGTGCCGCAATTTTGCGCTCTCCAGCGCCTCCTGAAGCTGGTCTAGATTGTGCCCATCGATCGGCCCCATGTATTGAAAGCCCATGTCCTCAAAAATCGTGCTCTGATAGATCAGATTTTTGATTGCAGATTTAGAGCGGAAGATAGCGTTAGACAGCTTCCGGCCTACGAACGGGATATGGTTCAAAAAGCTCTCGACGCGCGCCTTCAGGCGAAAATAACCCGGTTTGGAACGGATCACTGCCAGATACCGCGCCATGGAGCCCACATTATTCGAAATGGACATCTCATTGTCGTTCAAAATGACAATCAGCCTACTGTGTGTCCTGCCCGCGTTATTTAGGCCCTCATATGCAAGGCCACCCGTCAGGGCGCCATCCCCGATCACCGCCACAACATAGTGGTCGTCCTTCGCCAGCTTTTTCGCTGCGGACAACCCGTATGCAGAGGAAATCGAGGTGCTGCTGTGGCCGCTGTAAAAAATATCATGCTCGCTCTCATTGGGCCGTTCAAAGCCGGAAAGGCCATTTTCCGTGCGCAGAGTAGCAAACTGGGTGTAGCGCCCGGTTAGCAGCTTATGGGTATAGGCCTGATGCCCCACGTCAAACACAATCTGATCCCTTGGGGAGTCAAACACGCGGTGCAAGGCGATCGTAAGCTCTACCACACCAAGGTTGGAGGCCAAGTGCCCGCCTGTTTGCGACACAGTTTCCACCAACGTACTCCGAATCTCGGCGGCCAGCGCCCCAAGCTCGCTTTTTTTCAGCTTTTTCACATCGTCTGGAGATTGTATGTGTGAAAGAATCGTCTTCTCGTTCATATCAGCAATGCTCCCTAACAGACAAAATGGACGGCCTCTCAGAAAACAATGGATTAGCCGTACCGGACGGCATCGCGCTGTTTTCCAAGCGTAGCTCTTATTTTTCACGTGTTGCGAGCCGTTCAGTCAACTCCAGTAAAAATGCCGCCCGCTCCCCAAAGGATGCAACCAGCGTCTCCCGCGCCTTAGCCGTCAGCTCAGTAACCAGGCGGCGGGAGGCATCAAGCCCCAGCAGGGAGACATAGGTGGATTTCTCCTTCTCTGCATCGCTCCCGATGGGTTTCCCCAAAAGTTCACTGCTGCCCGTCACATCCAAAATATCGTCTACAATCTGAAACGCCAGGCCAATGCAGGAAGCATAGAGCGAAGCCGCCCCACACACCTGTTCGCTGGCGCCCGCCACCACACAGCCCATTTGTGCCGCAGCGTCAATCAGTGCCCCGGTCTTGAGCGCATCCATCACCTTTAACCTGTCAAGCGGGATTTGTTTGCCCTCGCTGGCCAGATCAATCACTTGACCGCCGATCATGCCGCTCCCGCCTGCCGCGTGGGCCAGCACAGAGGCAGCTTGTACCACCCGCTGCGGCGCTACCGGCATTGCCGGCTCCAGATCCAGCATTGTTTCAAATGCCAGCGTCAAAAGCGCATCGCCCGCCAACAGGGCGTTCGCCTCGCCAAACTGAATATGGCAAGAGGGCTTGCCACGCCGCATAGCGTCGTCATCCATGCAAGGCAAATCATCGTGAATCAAAGAATAGGTGTGGATCATCTCCACCGCGCAGGCAAATGGCAATGCGGCATGCGGATCTTCCCCGCAGGCCTCACAAAACGCAAGCGTTAATATCGGGCGGATCCGTTTGCCGCCGTTTTCCAGGCTGTACGCCATTGCTTGAAACAAAAGCTCCTGCCCTTGCCCCTGCTGCGGCAGGTAAAAATGCAGGCTGTTTTCAATCATCGAGAGATATTCCCGCTGTTTTTTTTCAAAATTCAGCATATTGTTTCCTCCGCAGAGTCCGATTGGGTCAATTCTGTCACACGCGCCTGCGCCTGCGTGAGCAGCTCGCTGCAGGAGGTGACAAGATGCGTCCCCTCCTCAAACAGGCGTAACGCATCCTCTAGTGGGAGGCTGCCATCCTCCAAACGCGTCACAATTTCTTCTAGCCTCCCAATAGAGGCTTCATAGCTTGGCTCTTTGACTTCCTTCAAAACGCTCACCCCCTGTGCACCGGGCTGTTTTCCAATTGTGTTTCCAACACCTCGCAGGCTGCTCTGCCATCCAGCCAACTAAGCTCGAGGCGGTCCCCCACCTGAAGCTGCTTTGCGGAGCAGACTGGGCGCCCCTCCCGCTGCGCGACTGTGTAACCACGCGCAAGCACCCGCAGGGGACTTAATGCATCCAGCTTGCCTGCAAGTGGCGCGAGGCGGTTGCGCTGTTTGAGCAGCAGGGCAGGCATTGCGCGAAGCAGGCGGTGGCGTAGCCCATCCAGCGCCTGCCGCCGGGCGGCAAAAATACGTGCCGGCTCGTGCAGCCCCGCGCGGGCTGCCAATAAGTCAAGCCGCTGCTGCTCCGCTTCCAACCGGCGCAGCAGCAAGCGGGCGGCAGAGCGGTGCAGCAACGCAATCCGCCTGAGCTCCTCCTGCGCATCCGGCACACAGAGCTCCGCTGCGGCCGAGGGCGTCGGCGCGCGTAAATCGGCGGCAAAATCACAGATGGTAAAATCCGTTTCATGCCCGACGGCCGATATCACCGGAATCTCACTGGCAGCCACCGCGCGGGCCACACTTTCCTCATTAAAGGCCCAGAGCTCCTCAAGGGAGCCACCGCCACGCCCGACAATCAGCAAGTCCGCCGCTTTCTTCGCATTAAACAACTGGATGGCCTCTACAATCTGCCCCGGTGCCTCCTCCCCCTGCACTTGAACCGGCTGCAGAATGATCTGCGCGAGCGGGAACCGCCGGGAAAGAACGTTGATAATATCGCGCACAGCGGCGCCTGTCGGGGAAGTGACCACGCCGATTCGCATCGGATACCGCGGCAAAGGCTTTTTCCGCTGAGCGGAGAAGAGCCCCTCCTTCTCCAGCTTTTCCTTCAGCTGTTCAAAGGCAAGACTCAAAGCGCCCGCGCCATCCGGCTGCATATCGTCTACATACAGCTGGTATTGCCCATCCCGTTCATAAAGGGAAACGTGACCGCGCACAATGACCCGCATACCATCCTGCGGCAGGAATTTGATCCGCTGTGCACTGGAACGGAACATAACGGCGCGAACGACAGCTGATTCATCTTTAAGAGAAAAATAAAAATGCCCAGAACGATAATGGTTTGTAAAATTAGAAATTTCTGCACAGAGAAAAACCTGCGCAAGGTTTCGATCCCCATCCAGAATGGATTTCACATAGGCGTTTAGCTGGCTTACCGTCAGCACCAACGGCGTTTTCAAAAAAAGCTCGCCCTCCCTCCGCTTTCAGCAGCCCTCCCGCTGGTTTTGAATCGCCGTTAACACCGCGATTCCAGCCGCGTTATCACAGGAAAAGGAGGGCTCCGCAAAGCTTGCGTCATATTTCTGGAGAAGTTGCTCGCGTAGGATCCCATTTGACATAACGCCGCCTGCAAACACAAAGGGATAGGATCCATGCGACTGGAGCATGCGCTGTGCCATCTCGTCAAGCGCTGCGCCAACACTATCAATGCAGAATCGAGCGACCTCCTCCCTTGGAGCTCCTTCCCGCAGGAGTTTTTCGCATTGATTCTGGATACCGGAAAGGCAGCAATCCGCGCCCTTCATCGTAGGCTTCGGCTGAAAATGGCGTTGCGATTTTTGGGCGAGCTTCTCCAGCTCCGCTCCCGCAGGGAACGGCAGGCCAAGCAGCTTGCCCACACGGTCGACTGCCTGCCCCGCTTTCAAATCCAACGAATGGGCCAACAGCGTTTTTTGAAATATATGGGTAGCATCCGGCGAAACAAGCAAGGCCTCCGTCGTCCCCCCGGAAACATGAAAAGCATAAAACGACCTTTCAATATATGCAAGCTTTTGCGCGCTGTAAAGCGCGGCCGCAATATGGCCGCTTTGATGTGAAAAGGTGTAAAGAGGCGCTTTTAAAAAGGCTGCCACTGCACGTGCAGTGGCGATTCCCGCCAAAAAGCAGGGCATGTAGGAGCCTTTTTCATCCCGCGGTGCAGCGGCTACGCCCACCGCACGGATTTTCCCGGCGAATTCCCCGGCCAGCTCTTCCAACAGAGCAGGCAGTTGAACAGTGTGGTGGAACACTGCGTCGCTCTGCCGCAGGCCGAGCGACCCCTCCGGAACCGGCAGCAGCCGTTTGCGCTGTAATACACTCCCTTCCTCTGGGCAGTAAACCGCTGTGGAGGTGGTGTAATTGCTAGTATCTATCCCTAAGTATCCATCCATCGGTTATGCTCCAAGCCCACGGGATACCGTGCCAAGCACGCCGTTAATAAACGCCGCATCCTCCTGCGAGGCATATACCTTCGCAAGCTCTACCGCTTCATTGATCGAAACGTTGACGGGCACATCCTCTATATACAGCATCTCACACAAGGCCAATCGCAACAAGGCAAGCGATACACGGGCAAGCCTGTCCTTCCGCCAGCCGATTGCGGTCTGCTCAATCAAGGCATCGATTTCCGCCTGCTTTTCCTGCTCTGTTGTTGCGAGCAGAGCTGCAAATGCATCCACCTCCAAGTAGCGTGCCTCGTGCGCAGCGGCAATGAGCTCCTCTACCGTTGTTTCTGGATGAAAAGATTTTTCAAAAATAAGAATAAAAGCCTGCTCTCGTGCCTGGCGTCTGGTCATGCTTGTCCTCCGTTGTTCCATAAAATCCGCCCCCCACTTTCTTGAGAAAAACGGCCGTTGCCTGCGGCGCGCTCTCCTTTCTGGAAAAGCCCGCCGTATCAAGCGCTTTTCGCCGTTTTTTCACCTGAGCGCAGAGGGCATATCAAAAATGATCTCTTTATTCCTGAGCCGGCGCCGCTTCGGCAAAATCAACCCCGGCAACGCTGATGTTCACCTTTGTAACCACACGGCCTGTCATGTTTTGCACAGCGCTTTTCACAGCCCGCTGCACCTGTGCGCAGACAGTAGGAATTTTGCTGCCCTCTCTCAGCGTGAGATACAAGTGCAGCTTAATCTCATTCTCATTCATCCACACACGCACTGATTTGAAAGCATCCTCTCTCACGTGGAGGAGTGATTGCAAATCCCTGGGCCGGGAGGCAAAGCCGCTGACACCATCCGCATCCTTTGCAGCATTGAGGGCAATCGCGGCGATGACCTCCTGCGAAATCACCAATCCGCCGGTCACATCTCGTTTGTTCAAATCGTCCATAGCTTCCATCCTATCCCCGCCTATGAGCGGAACCGTTCCAAGCCGGCAGGCCGCGCCCTTCATGACATTGCATATTGCGCGCCCCAAGCCATAAAAGCGCTTGAAGCTTGCCAGCTTCGTAAGGATATTATAGCACAAAAGCGAAAAGACACAACCATTTTTTACAGGGGTGCTATAAAACAGCTTTATTTCGCTTCAATCACAGTGATCTTATCCACGGAAAAACCGGTCTGCTTGAGCACAATCTCCTTGATCTGCACAAGGGCCGTGTCTGTTAACGTGCCTTTGCCCACAATGACCTGCGCCGTTTCATTGCCAATGACCACCACACAGGAGCCGCCGGTTTTTGCACTGACCAAATTCTCAATATCCGCCTCCAGTTTAATTGCCTTGGATAGCTCAGCCAGCTGCTCTGTAGCGGCCTTCACAGCCTCTGAGGAGGCATTGCTGTCATCGATCGTCTTTTGAAGCGTTTCGGCTGCTTCGTCGTGCGCCGTAGACCGGTTTAACCGCGCCTGTGCGAAATATTCATCCCCCGCTCCCGCCTGCGTCTGTTTTGTGCCGGAGGCTTGCGTGCCGCTCTCGGAGGCGATTGTGCTGGAATTGACGAGCAAAGCATCTCCTAAATTCCCCGCAGCTTGGGTCGCCTGCTCGCTTACTGTTACGCCGGTATTGGCCCGCTCCGCATCCGGTTTGGTGTAATACCAGTTCACAAAAACCGCCGCGCCCAGCGCCACCACCAACGTTGCCAGCACAATCTGCCGTTTGCCAATCGCCATGCTCATTTTCATAGTCATCCTTTCCACATATAGGTGATTCATGCGTTCTGTATTCTAAAAGCGCGTGGAAACAGAAAAGTGAAGCCCACCGCGCAGAAACCGGGAAATATATATTTGCGCTCACAAAATCGACGCATTCGAACGGATATCCGGCGCCCTTACCGTCCTCTCTGGATGGGGCATGGCCGTGTGTGCAGACAGCAGGTGAGTATCAGCCTAACTTGCCATCCGTGAAATACTCACGCGGGAAGCGCCGATATCCAACACCGCCGTAACAGCCTGCATCACATGCTGCCGGACATAGGCGGAGTCCCCTCCCTCGCACACGATAGCGACACCGCGGATTTTGGGCTGAATCACTTTGATGACAAGCCCTTCATCCCGGCTGCCGTTTGATTGCAGGATGATATATTCATTTTCCTCACTGCTCCTTTCGTTGATCTCCATCCCCTCGTTTTTTCCCTCACTGGTTCGCTCGCTCGCAGTCCGCTCATCCGCCGCATATACGGATTCCACCCCGTTTTCCAGCGTTACCATCACCTTGGTTTTACCGGCTCCCTCAATGGAAGAGACGATCTCTGACAGCCTTTTTTCGATATCCTGCGCATAGTGATATTCCGTCTGTGTGGTTTCTTCCGGAGCTTGCTCCGCCTCTTGCTTTTCCGGAAGTGGGATCAGTTCGGATATCAGCAGCAGGAGAATCCCTGCAAGGCCGACCAATACAATGATAGTGAGCTTTTTATCTGCTTTTATGGATTCTAAAAGCTTTTTGCCCTTCTCACGAAATGCTCCCATAGTGCTCCGTTCCTTTTTCTGTTTCATTGGGTAACCGCCTCATCCCACACAAGGGAGACCGGGCACCCGAGCGACTGCTCCAATTCCTCCTTGATGCGAGGCGCATCCTCCTGAGCAGTCTCCGGCAGCCAAATTTTGATCTCTGTTATAGATATGAGCGATTCCTCCGTAATATCCATGTCCACCTGAATTTCCGTCTGTGTAACCCCCATCGCGGCAAGCGATTGCCGTGTTTCCTCCTCCACTTCAGCGCGCGCCTGTTCCATCAGCGCCTGATTCATCCGCTCAACCACTGCGTTCACCTGCCCCTGCGGATCTGCCATCGCTTGCCCTTCCAGCTCCAGCTTCAGCCCGTCACCGGATAAAAAAGGGGAAAGTATGGCAGAGAGAAGAAACAGAGCGATCATAACGCGCATTGCCTTTTCTGTCGCGCCTTTCGGAGATAGAAGATGTACCATCGCAGCGCCAGCCGTGCTGAGCACAAGGCACAACGCCCAGCTTTGCAGCGTTTCCATGTAGATCCCCCTTTTTATGCCGCCGATCGAATGGAGAGCATCAGAGCAGTTGCAAGGATGAAAAGCACCGTGTTAAAAAGCAGGATGACGCCCAGAATGACAAGCGCTGAAGCCACACTCCGCAGTAGCGCGGCAGCCCGTGGCTGAGCGAAAAGATCCGCCCCTATAGCACACAGATTCAAAGCGAGCAGCCACAACAGCAGCTCTGCAAAAACGGGAAGCGCAATCAAAAAAACGGCCAGAATCCCAAATGCGCCAACCGCACCGCGCACCAGCCGCAGCGAGCTGATAATCGACCCCAACGCATCGCTGACCGCCCCGCCCACCACTGGCACAAAGCTGCCGATCAGGAATTTGGCGCCTCTGGATGCTGCGCTATCTGCTGTTCCTGCCAAAACGCCCTTGATCGAGAGCAGACCTACAAAAACAGTAGACGCAAACCCCAGTGTGACCGTTACCGTTTTTTTGATGGCGTTGGAAATGCTGCTGAAATCAAACGCCGGAGCAAAAGAACCCACAGCACTGACCGTCAGAAAAATGCCGGTGGAGGGCTTTAAAAACCGATCGGAAAATTGTGCTATTCCCTGCGCCAAGCCAAATAAAAGCGTTTGGGAGCTTAGCGCCAGCGCCGGATTTCCACTTGCAGAAACCACCGCCGCATAAACCGGAATGAACGCCAGCATGAAATCGCTGTTTAGACGAATCGCCGAGCAGGTATGTGAGAGGCAATCCATAACATGCGGCAGCAAAACGATCGAAAAAAATAAAGCGGATACCAATGCCTCCGCCTGGCTGATCTGGCCTCCTCCTTTACCCCACAAGGCTTCCAAAACAGCCAGCAGGATTAAAACGCCGAGGATTTGGAGCGCAGCGCGCAGGGGGCTCTCCAGCTTTCCCTGCACCAGCTCTAAAAACATCTCCGCCAATGCGCGGGGAGAGGTCTGAAACAGGTTGCTGAAATCGATTTTGTCAATGCCCAGTTCCTCAAAAAGCGATTGAGCCTCCTCCGGCAGTTTTTCAAACAGTTCCGCTGCGCCGGAGGCCTCCATCTGAGCCTGCGCCGCATCCTCCTGCACAGCGCAGGCTGGAAGCGTCCCTGCCAAAAGCAGCAATAACACCAGTGCCAATCGACATATCTTTTTCATAAATCCTTACCCTTTAAGGAATCCGGTGGAAAGCTGCACCATCGCCTTGACCAGAGGCAGGCAAAGCAGCAGGATGGTGACTGTCCCTGCCAGCTCCACCTTATGGGAGAGCGCGGTTTCTCCGCTATCGCGGCAGGCATCCGCCGCAAGCTGCGTCAGAATTGCAATGCCCAACGCCTTGAGCAGCAGCGTCAGATACCCCGTATGGATCCCGGAGCCTTCAATCAGCTCCCTGATCGCTCCCACAAGCTCGCTGAGGGAAGAGGCAATTAGCAGCAGAATCAAAACGCAGGCGGCAATCTGGACGACAGACGCATATTCCGGACGATATTGCTTTAAAACGGCACACAGCAGTGCGCAGACGATTGCGATGCCAACAATTTGAAGGATTCCCATCTTTTTTACAACCCAAAAATCGATTTGATATAGTTAAAAAGATTCCCGATCTGCGGAACAATCATCATCAGGACGACAACTAGGCCGGCAAGCGTGGTGATCATAGCGTATTCCTCTCGTCCGGAGCGGGAGAGCAGCTGGTTCAGCACTGCAACAATAATACCGATTGCTGCGATTTTAAAAATAAAATTGACGTCCATAAGTGGTTGCCCTTCCTTTCCATGGAGTGGGGGCGCCATCGTCCCGTTTTATAAAAAAAGAACCCATATCAGCAGCCCCCCCAACACGCCGAGGCTCGTATACAGCTTTGCATATTTGCGTTTCCATTCCCGTGCCTGCACAAGCCGCTCTTCAAACAGGCGGGTATATAGCCCGCAAAGGCTGAGTTGGCCCTCCAGATCCGTTGTGCCTAACTGTGTTCCAAATGCGTGTAACAGCTCGATATCCTCCCGGCGCAGCGCTTTGGCAGCACACCGTTTGTTAAGCGCCGCGCTCCATGCGCTTGGGAAGGCAATTCCCTGCTCGCACATTTGGCTGCATTGCTTTAAAAAAGGCAGTTCAGACAGCTCGCCATGCTCTATAATATGCCGCATCAGCTCGCGCACCGGCGTGCGGCAATAGGCCAGCTCACTCTTTATCAGGCCGGCCAGCAGTAGAATCTGCTCCAGCGCGCGGATTCGCATGGAGGCCGACGCGCTATAATATTGCCCCATCCAAATGCAGGTGGCAAGGATGCAGCACATCCCCACATATTTCATCCATAATCTCCTCCGCCTTGTAGAGTTGCGCAATCCGCCCCGGCACTCCGTTCCCGGCCAGTAGTGCAACTTGATCGAACGCGCCTGTCTCCAACAAACGCTTTGCCTGTGGGCGGCGTGTTAACTCCTGCACAGACGCTGCGTGGATACTCGCTATAAATTTGACGCCTGCGTTCACGCCCTCTTCCATGGCGCGAATTTCATCCAATCCACCGGCCTCGTCGCAGATAATCACCTCCGGCGACAGGCTGCGCAGGGCATTGAGAATCGCCTCTCCCTTCGGGTAGCCGTTTAGAACATCGCAATTGTACCCCAAGTCATTCTGCGCGATCCCCTCGTAAACAGCCGCGATCTCCTCCCGTTCATCTACCACCGCGACGCGGCGGCTGGCACAGCTGTTCCCAAGGGAGAGCTGGCGCGCCAGATCCCGCAGAATGGTCGTTTTGCCGCTGCCCGGTCCCCCTGCGAGCAGGAGGCCGGGTAGTTCCTTTTGAAAAAGCTTTTCCACCAGCGTATCGGCCGCACCGAGCACTTGCCGCGCGATGCGCAGGTTAATGGATGCGATATCATGCACGGCTTTCATCCGGCCGTTTTCGCAAACTGCCGTGCCACACAGACCAGCCCGGTGCCCACCCGGCAGCGTGATGTAACCGTTACAAATGTGATCCTGACAGCTGTGGATGGAATACCCGCAAATCGCGTGAAAGCATTCCGTGATTTCTTCACGGCTTGCCCGCACAGAGGCCTGGGAGAGGATATAGCTCACCCGCCCAGCCTGGGTGACGAAGCACGTCCCATTCAATCCGATCAATAAAACCGGTTGGCAGCTTCGCAGCCGGATCTCCTGCACCTGCGTTTTGACCTGCTCTGGAACCCGCTCTAAAATTTCCCGCAGGCGCGGGCATAAAACGGAAATTGCCTGTTCATAGGGGGCCGTCCCTTTCTCCTGCATAGTGAACGCCTGCCTTTCCTTCAACGATCTGAAAAGCACGATGCATGAAAGCATCGTCTTTTCTATCTCTATGAAGCCTTGTCCCTGTTTAGAACCAGCCCAGGGCCTCTTTCACCCAATGCATATGTCGGCGAAAGGCTGCCTATACGCAAAAAGCCACACAGCCCTATCAGCGGACTGTGCGGCAATGTTTATGTAAGAAAAATGCTAGGACATTTTCCTCTGTTGCAGGCGGCAAAAACCTTCCGCCGCAGCAAGGTTGAGCACGGGCAATAAAAACAGCAGATACCGCGACTTCCCCTCCCAAAGCAGTAGAAACAGCAGCACGCCGATCGCCATCATCGCAGTGAGCCGGAAGCGCCACCCATCCGGATGGCGTGCAAGCAAGACGATCCCCGCCAAGAGGGAAAAGAGAAGCAGCGACTGAATCGCCTGCTCAACGGCCAGGTATCCGATCACCATCGGACTGTGGTCATTTTTGAAAAGAGCGTATTGCCTCAATGGGCTTTGCGCCAGCTTACCCGCCACCTGATAATCCCCAGTGCACAACATAATCTCCAGCTTATCCAATAAAAATCGAAGGTACCCGCCCGCGCCATTCATACGAACCCGCTCCAGAAAGCGTTCGGCTGTCTGCTCCTGCCGCTGCTCATAGGTGGGGATAGCGCGGGTAAATAAATCATCCGCCTCATAGTAACCGCCAAATGTTTCACGGTTTGCACCCATCATCAGCCAGTGCGTCATCGGGTATGTATACCGGTCGTCATGAAGCTCGCCGTACCCAGCCGCCTTTGCCGCCAGGCTGCTTCCAGCAACGGCAATCAGAAAACCGGCCAGTAATAAAAGCATCACGCCCCCTTTCTGAAGCGCAACCCGGCGGCGAGCAGCGGCATCATGCTCCGTATTCCCTGCCTCCGTCCGGTCGAAAAGAAGGAACAAAATCAGGGCAATCAACCCAATCGCTGCAACAGATTTGATGCGGAACCCAACCCCCGCCATGAAACCACTGCCCATATATAGCAGCACCTTTCTTACCTTTTGCTTGCGCTGTGCAAACGGCTCCCTGCGCGCGCGCAGCCAGAGCGCCAGCGTCCAAACGGGGAATGGGAGCGCCAGCGTGTCCGTATAACAGACCGGCGCGTATAGAAAGAGCGGAAAACTCAGCAGACAGAGCGCCAGAACCTTTAACCCAAACCGTGGGCTGCGGCTATATTTCCCAAACAGGTAAGCGCCATAAACGGCGAACAGAATATGCGCCACATTGAGCACATAGCTCACGCCATAGGCTGCCGGCATGGACTGCGCGTGGATGAGCCGCATCCAGAAGGTTAGATACAGCAGCGGATAAATCTGAAACGGATAGCGGGAAAAATACGGTGTGTCGCTCAACGCGCCGTCACGGGATAACTCCAATGCCGACCGCAGCAGCACGCCATAATCCCAGCCGGCCGCTACAGAAAAAAAGACAATGCTTAGAATGCATAAAAGCCCGGCCAGCAGCATTGCGCAAAGCACCGCCTGCTTGATGCGCTTTTCCGGCATCCGGTCAATGGCGCGAAAGACCACCCACACTAGAAGGATAGCAGCCATCAGGGCTACTATGGCAGAAACACCTTGGAGTACCGTTCGATCCCACCACTGGCCGGCGGTAGCCCTGGGGAACAATATCCGAAAAGCTGCATAACCAAAAAAAAGCGCACCAACCACTGCGATCGCCCAGCGGTAGCAAAAAGAAAGCGGATGCCTTTGAGTGAGGCGAAGCCGCCCGTGTTTGCTTGTGACTTCCATCTTTTCCCAGCCCCCTTTTTACTGGAAATTTATTATTTAATATTATCACACGGTTGTATAAAACGCAAGGAATACGCGTGGCCGTTTGCAATGCGCAATCGGCAAAGCTTTGGCGATCAAAACGGCTGCAACTCCCCTTCTGCCGCGCCTGATAGCCGGAGTCTGAAATCTGACGGAAATGCCCCTGTGCTTGCAAAGCAGAGAGGCGTTTCCCCTCCGGTTTTAACGAAAACGGCCGATTTGCTTTTTCGGTTGAAAATGGATATAATAGACCCAATCAGACAAAACGGCTTGATGCCTTACCGCGCCTGTGGGGCGATTCGGTTGAAAAAGCCGCGCCGAAACCGGGGCGCATGCCAGCCTGACAGGCCTGGCGCTGGTATTAGAGCCAAAAATGGATGAGGTGTATGACATGCATGACGGAAAAATAGCAACCGCGCGCAAAAAAAAGCCGAGCAAAGCCATGATCGCGGTAATCGCCGTGCTCCTTGTGCTTCTGCTGCTCGTGATTATTGGGGTGGTTGTTGGCAACCGGTATCTCAACAGGATTGATATTGAGGAAGCTGACCCCAGTGAGCGCACAACCTTGCAAATTGACCCTGAGATCAAGGAAGAAGAAAATATTAAGCAGAATATTCCAGAAAAGCATGTTCAAGATTTTGAGACCGCGGATGAGGCCATTGACAGAAACTTGAATACCGGAACTGTCTGGTACCACGAGGATGTATACAATCTTCTTTTGATCGGGAGCGATACCCGCAATCCCCAATATTATTCCCGTTCTGACTCCATGATTCTCATTTCGGTAAATAAGCAGTCGAAGCAGGTGAAGATGGTTTCCCTCCTGCGCGCCGCTTATGTCGGCATCCCGGGCCATGGCAATGCACGGCTTAACGCAGCATACTCCTATGGCGGGCCCCAGCTTTTGATCGATACGATCCATAAGAACTATAAAGTTCACATTGATAATTATATCAGCGTTGATTTCACCGCGTTTCAAAAAATTGTCGATATTTTTGGCGGGATTGAAATTCAGTTGACAGAAGCAGAAGCCCAAGCGCTTGCAGAAGATTTTGAGGCCGCCGGGTTACCTGTTCCGAATGGCGCTGGGAGCTATCATATGGATGGCGCAACCACGCTGAAATACGTCCGCCTGCGCAGCATTGATTCCGACCGTAACCGGACGCAGCGCCAGCGCAACGTGTTGAACATTATCGCTGGAAAAGTAAAATCCATGAGTGTTAGCCAAGGCTTGGAGCTGTTGGATGAGATCCTTCCGTTGGTAAAAACAGATATGAGCAAAGCAACTATTGTATCCCAGGCCGCCAATGCGATGCGTTACCTGCAATGGAATATCACACAAGATACCATCCCACACACGTATCCAAAGCTCGTCAATGTGGATGGAACAGAGGTTTTGCTGCTGGATTGGGATCAAACCGTCAGCTATATTCATACCCTGCTTTACCCTGGCTTGCAGCCACAGAAGCTCCCCTCCTAATCAGAGAGTGAAATGCCTTCGTTATACCGTGTGATTTTCTCTGCTTTTTCAGAGCAAAGGGCGCGCCGTCTACTGAAAGCCAAGCAGAATCCGCTTTCTAAGAGCGCCACGGCGGCCCTGGGCTGGGCACGACGCGGACTTCAGACCCTTCCTCTCCCTTTCGTTCCGCAGGGATATAAGCAAGCGCCATGAGCCTAGGGGCACAGGGTTACGTTATGATCCCATTGTCGGAAAGAGCAAGATTGCCCGAGCGGCATCTACCGCTTGGGCGTTTTTTTCTGCTTTGCTTTGTGTTGTTGCCTTCCGCCTCTCACGACTTCGACATTGCACGTTGTTCCCAGCTCAAAGCGATTCGTATACTCACTCTCAACAAAAAAACGCCGGGCCAAATGCAGAAGCACTTGGCCCGGCGTTTTTTACTGTTTGAGTTTCACGCAATCACTTGATAAAATACAGCAGCAGTGTGCCGGCCAGAGCGATCACGAAGAAGCCAATGGAAATGTACTTCGTCCATTTTGCAAGCTTTGCCTCGATGGTGCGGCCCTTATTCTTGCCGAAGAAGGTCTCCGCGCCGCCTGCAATCGCACCGGACAGGCCCGCTGACCGGCCCTCCTGCAGCAAGACGACGATAATAATCAAAATCGAAGAAATAATAAGCAATACACCCAAAATAATTTGAAGTGCGGACATTGGAAAAATCCCCCGTTCTATACTAATTTACCGGACTAGTTTAACATAGTGCCGGTAAAAAAGCAAGCTTTTTGCGGGGTAAAACCAAAAACAACCTAAAAAAATAAATTTCCGCGCTTCTCTTATAGCCGGCAGTCAGCGCAGAAGAAATCAGGCATTTAGCAGGACCTCGTGCCCCGTCCTGCCAGATTCATAAATCGCATCCAGAATACGCATGAGCGTTACGCCGTCGGCCGCCGGGGCGATGCATGCCGCTTCCCCGCGCACGCAGTCAATAAAGTGGTTTATCTCATTCGCGAACAGGCCGTCGAAACTCAGGGCCGTATCGTGGTCGAAATCGACATTGACGAGATATCCGTTTAAATCGGAATAAAGATGCACCTGCGGATCAAGCTTGGCTCCGGCTCTGGAGCCGAACAGCTCAATCTCCCCGGAATCCTCCTTGATATTCAGGCTAAAAGCCGCCTCCACGTGCAGCACGGCGCCATTATCAAAGCGGATCATTGCGCTGGCGAGATCCTCCACATCAAAAACATCGTCACCGGATCTATCCGAAGCGCTGTATCCACCCTGCCTCTTGATCTGCGGGCGGTTGCGCAACTCCTGAAAGGTAGCCCCATAGACTGAAACTGGAAGCGGATTTCCCATCAGGTAGCGCACCAGATCGATCACATGCACGCCTAGATCGATCAGCGGGCCGCCGCCGGAGCGAGCCTTCTCCCCAAACCAGCCTCCCGGGCAGCCGTTGCGGCGAAGATAGGTGGCCTTTGCATAATAAAAATCGCCAAAATAACCGGCATTTACAAAATCCCGAATCGTGGCGCAATCATTCCCAAAGCGACGCACAAAACCGATTTGCAGGATTTTGCCTGCTTTTTCAGCCGCCTGCTGCATGCTAAGCGCCTCCTGTGCGTTTAATGCCATGGGCTTTTCGCAGAGCACATGCTTACCTGCCTGCAACGCGGCGATCGTGCAGGGCGCATGCGCACTGTTCCAAGTGCAGATACTCACAGCGTCAATCTCCGACAGGGCGAGCAAATCTTTCATATCCGTAAACGCGCGCTCCTGCGGTACGCCATATTGCTGCGCCATGTTTTGCACACGCGCAGGGTTGATATCGCACAGCGCATAGAGCTCTACGTTTTCGTTTTTGAGATATGCCTGAATGTGCTCGTGGCTAATGCTGCCTGTACCAATAACGCCAACCTTCCACTTCTTTTCCACTGCAAACTCCTCCTTACAAAGCCGAAATCTGCTCTTTCAAAAAGCCAACTGCTTTGGAGATATCCGCCGCCGGATCCTCGCCAACCTCGCGCTCAATGGTAAGGAAGCCGTGATATCCGATTTCATCCAGCGCTCTGAGATAGGCTGGGAAATCAACGCTCCCCTCGCCCAACGGCACCTCTAAAAATGATTCGCCGAGGCCGGTAACATCCTGCTCGATGCCATAGACAATCTCCGGCGCTTTATAAAAGAGCTGACGGCCATCCTTTGCATGCGTGTGGACGATATAATCCTTCAGCGTATAGACTGCCTGCACCGGGTCATCGCCCGTGACCATAACGAGATTTGCAGGATCCAGGTTGACCGCCACGCCGGTAGAGCCGAGGCTATCCAGGAACACTTTGAGCGTTGCCGCTTTCTCTGGCCCGGTTTCAATGGCAAAATGTGCCTCCAGGTTATCCGCATACTGGCTCAGGGTAAAGCAAGCCTCCTGCATTACCTGATAACGGTCGTGGCCTGGATCCTCCGGCACAACGCCGATGTGCGTAGTAACGATATCCGTCTCCAAGTCCTTTGCGAGCTCCAAAATCCGCTTGGAGCGCTCGATTTTTTCCACATTACGCTTGGCGTCGATAAAGCCGCCGCTGCCGAGATCACCGCACAGGGCGGAAACAACAAGGCCATTGGATTTGATAAAATCCAACAGCTCCCGCCGGGCCGGGCCGCTCAGATTTTCCGGCGCCATTTCCCCGGAAACAGAATAGATCTGGATGCCCTGTGCGCCCAGCTGCGCCGCTTTTTTGATTCCTTCCCGGACGCCTGCCCGGAAGGAATCGACAATCACACCAATTGAAAACTGTGCCATAGGAACCCTCCTAAATTTATAAAAATTCAGACTCTTGAGGTCTGTTATTTGTCGTTTGATAATACTGGCAGCGTGGAACCGCCGTATGGCATGGCGATTACCTGGGCGTTTTTCCCCATCGCACGGAATGCCTCTGCCATCGCGTCTTCCAGCGTTGCAAATGGCTCCAGATGGATGCGCCGCACAAAATCCGCCGGCAGGGAACTGACAAACAAAACGCGGCATTTTTCCAGCACCATTGCAATCGCAGCCGCCTTGTGCCCACCGAGCTCAAACTCGCGGTTGATGTGGTCGATCATATCTTGGCTTTTCTCATGGCCCAGCATCCACTTTTCGAATGTGGCCTCCCCCAACCCTTCGCCTGCTGCGGCGAGCCAGACGATCACGCCGCCGTCACGCACGGCATGCTTGGCGTTATCAAGCGCCTTCTGGGCCTGATAAAGGTTGATATCCTTGGGAAATCCGCCCGGTGAAGTGATCACAATATCAGCCTTTTGGGGAATTCCCACTTGATACATCTGATCAAGCAGCCGGCATCCCGCACGGTGTGCCTCGATATAGTGGCCTGCTACGCAGTGTCGGATTTTTTTATGCTCGTCGAGCACAACATTGACAATGAAATCAATGTGGACAAAAGCGCCCACCGCATCGATATCCAAGCGCACAGGGTTCGTTGCCAGATTGCCCGCATGCGCACGCTCATCCACCATGCGCTTATGGTTCGCCTGAATCGCATCGTGCGTGGAAACGCCCGGCATAATCGCCTTTGCGCCGCCACTGTAGCCTGCAAAATAGTGATATTCAATATTGCCCAGGCAAATGATGCGATCCGCCTCGGCGACAGGGGTGAAAATATCGATTGGCGTGCCATTTTGTGAAACACCAAGATGAGTGTACTCCCTGCTGGCATTCAGGCAGGTAAAGCGGCGGTACATCTCCTCCCCCACCGCCTTCTGCATTTCCGCCGGCGTCATTTCCCGGTGGATGCCCAGTGCAAAAACAATGGTCACATCCGCATCCTGCACACCAGCAAGCGCCAGCTCCCGCGCCACATGCGGCAAAACGGCATAGGTCGGCATCGGCCGGGTGATATCGCTTGTGACAATGGCGATTTTTTCGCCTGGGCACACAATATCCCGAAGCCTTGGGGAGCCGATCGGGTTTTGCAGTGCACGCTCCACCTCCGCCTCGCCCCCCTGGCCAGCGGGTATTTCGTTTGGGGTGAGGATTCCAATGAGGTTTTCATCTGGAATATTATAGTGCAGCGTTGTTTTATCATAGCCAAAAGAAAGATGCATGGCAAGCCCTCCATAGATCATCGAAATAATTGTTCAATTTTTCGCCAGAATATCGTCCGATCTTCATTCTAAAACAAAACAGGCAGGGATACAAGACCCCTGCCCAATAAAATTTTATAGCCTTTAAAAACACCTTTAAAAACAATTAGTACGCTCATAGGCGCCTTCCATTGCGGCGACTAACGCAAGCTTTTTGCCGGACATAAAGCGCACCATTGCGCCACCCGCCGTGCAGACATAATTGATCTTTGCAATATCGGCCAACCTGGAAGCGGAGCTGACCGTATCGCCCCCGCCGATCACAGAATAGCCAGGCGCATTGGAAACGGCATTCCAGATCGCGCGCGTGCCCGCCTCAAACAGCGGGTTTTCATACACACCCGCCGGGCCGTTGGCAAAGATCGTACCCGCATGTGCAATCACATCACTGTAGGCTGCGACCGTCTTCGCGCCCAAATCGCAAAAAGATTCTTCTGCCGGAAGCTGCGCCACGTCAATCTCCACACGCCTTCCCTCCCGCTCAAAAGCGAGATCCTGCGGCAGCTGAAACACCTCAGGGAAGCGGCGAAGCAACTCCTTCGCCTGATCGACGAAGCACCAAAGATCGCGCGCCTTAAGGAACTCCTCCGTCGTTTTGCCGAGCTGAACGCCCTGTGCGAGCAGCATCACCTGGCCGGTCACACCGCAGGTGAGGATTTGATCCGCCGTGCCATTGGCACACACAGCCTCCATCATGCCGAACGCATCGGAGATCTTGGCACCGCCCAGCACAAAAACTGCGGGCTTTTTTGCCCCGTGCAGCACCTGATAGAGCGCCTTGTATTCATCGAAAAGCAGAAAACCGGCCGCCGTGGGCAATACCTCCTGAAAGGCAGTCATGCTCGGGCAATTACGGTGCGCAGCGGAAAACGCATCATTGACATAAAGGTCAAACAACGGCGTCAGTGTGCGCACGAGCCAGGTATCCAGCATCTCGGAGGGCTTGAGTTTAACCTCCTTTTCAAAGCCGCTGACCTCCTCGCAGAGATAGCGCAGGTTTCCAAGCAAAATGCACTCGCCTATCCCCAGCGCCTTCACTGCTTCACAGGCAGCAGGGCCGCACACGTCATCAATATAGCGCACCTCATGCCCCAGCAGTGCGGTGAGCTTCTCCGCATGCTCCGCGAGCGGGATCAGGTTTTGGTAATCCAGCGTGTCGCCCTGGTGGGCGATCACCGCTACCTTTGCACCACCCTCAACCAAATAGCGCAACGTCGGCAGGCTTTTTTTCAGCCGGTTTTCGTTGACAATTCTTTTGGTCTGCGGGTCAATGGGCGAATTGATATCCAGCCGCAGGAGCACCCGCTTGCCTTTCACATCTATGCCGTCAAGCGGCGTCATCTTTACTTCCATTTTCCAATCCCCAAATAGTGGTTTGTTTGTGTGGTCCCAGATTCCCGATCTGTCTGCATGCCCATGCAGGCGCGCACACCGTCCATCGTCTCCGGGATCGTCACGCTCTCCTGCGGGATGTTGATGGCGAACATGATATCATCACCGCTTTCAACGATGCTGTCCTCCCACAGGGCGATCTCATACATATCGCCACGCGGATTGCCCAGATCGCGCGCATATTTAAAGAGCGAAGCGTTGCCCAGAAATCCCTCGTCCGTTGATACGACACGAATACGGGGATGTGCGTTGAAAGCCTCCAGCGCCATCTCTCTTGTGATCTTCTGCTTGCCGTGCGCTACCACTGTGATAATATGACCGTGCGTGACCGGCGTGTGGATGAGGATGCCCGTCGCCGCCACATGCGGCATAATCGTCATCAGATCCACCGCCTGGTGGCTCGGCGCCTTGTCAATGCGCAATGCGTTCGTCAAGCCCCTGTGATAATCGCCAGGATCCGCCACACGGCGAACAATCGTGATCGCTACACGCTCCATGCCATAGGCACGGTCGAGGCAATCCACTGCACGGATCAGGCCCGTGGTGTTGCAGCTTGTCAGCTTTAAAAACTGTTTGTTTACGCCTTTTTCAAAGTTTGCATAGCCGTGGAAGAATACATCCGCCACGTCGTTTTTCTCGCCGCCCTGAAAGATTGCCTTTTTACCGGCCTGCTCGTAGAGTACACGGTTTTTCGCGCCGACACCCGCATTGGTCGCATCGAGCAGCACATCGCATTGCTCGATCAGATCGGCAATCGTGCCGGAGACTGGGATACCAAGCGCCTCAAACTCCGCGCGATGCTCCTCCACAGAGAGATAGAGCGCATAGGGCATGCCCTTCTCCTTCAACGCACGGATGGCCAGGGTCGGGGCCACATCCGCCACGCCAACAAGCTCCATATCGCCCTGCAAAGCTACGCCATCCGCCAAGCGCTGACCGATGGTGCCATACCCGACGACGCCTACTTTTACTTTATCCATGAGAGAAACGCCTCCTTCAAAGATGTAAACGTTTGCGTTATTATGATAGCACAAGCACAGCATGAAAACAACAAAAATTTTCCAAAGTGCAGAAATTACTCTGCTTTTTAAAGTCGAAGACCTTTTACATCCTTGATGCGGGATAGAATCACCCGGCTGTTGACCCGCCGCACGCCAGGCAGATGGTCAATCTCCTGATGCAGCAGGCGCTCCAGATCCTCCTGTGATGAGGCGACAGCATGCACATGCAGGCAGCAGGGGCCGGTCATACGATAAATTTGCGTTACCGTCTCATTGTGGTATAGCCGCTCTATGATTTCTTGCAGATACGCCGGCTCTGCCTCCAGCTCAAAATAACAGGAAACCGCCCCGCTCAACTTCTGTGGGTTGATAATCGTGGTATATTCCTCGATAACCCCTCTTTTTTCCAGCGCGTCAATCCGCGCTTTCACTGCCACGCGAGATATCCCGATCTTCTCCCCAATCTCTGAATAGGTATACCGGGCGTTTTCGATCAGCAACGATAAAATTTTTTGATCCTGCGCATCCAGCTGATCCAGATACACCATCCTCATCCTCTCATTCGTTTTTTTACATCGTGCTCTGCCAAGGCCTGCTGCGGCCTCGCGGTTTATGAATGAATAATACCATACTTGCTTTTTAAAATCAATTAGAAAGATATTATTTGACATATATTAATTGTAATGCTAATATTTTATACGAAATGAATGATTAACGTTTCATTATTGTGGAGGTACACAGTGAAACACGATTTAACCACGGGCAATATTACTGGTAAGCTTTTGCGGTTTGCCCTGCCGCTGATTGCCGGTAACCTGCTCCAGCAGCTTTATAACGTGGCTGACACCTGGGTGGTCGGGCAGTTCCTCGGGGCAGACGCACTTGCTGCGGTCGGCTCCTCCTATACATTGATGACCTTTTTGACCTCGATCCTGCTCGGCCTCTGCATGGGCAGCGGGGCAGTATTCTCTATCCAGTTCGGCCGAAAGGATGAGGAACGCCTCAAGCGCAGCATGTTTCTCTCCTTTCTTCTGACCGCTGGTCTCACCCTGCTGCTGAATCTGCTCTCTTTCTGCGGGCTGGATTGGATCATTCGTGCGCTTCAAGCGCCCGAGCAGGTAGCTCCGCTCATGCGTGAATATCTTTGGGTCATCTTCTGGGGGATCAGCGCGACCTTCCTTTATAACTATTTTGCCGCCCTGCTTCGCTCCATTGGGAATTCGGCCACACCGCTTTTGTTTTTAGGGATTTCAGCCGTGCTGAACATTCTATTAGATCTCGTTTTTGTGTTGGTATTCCATTGGGGTGTCCAAGGCGCCGCCATTGCCACTGTGCTTTCCCAGTTTGTTTCCGGGTTAGGGCTTGCCTGTTACGTGCTGTGTGCCCTGCCGCAGCTGCGTATCAAAAAACGGCATATGCGATGGGACTGCAGCGTTGCAAAGGAAATTTGCAGCCTCTCCCTGCTGACCTGCGTGCAGCAATCCATTATGAATCTTGGCATTCTGATGGTTCAGGGATTGGTCAACAGCTTCGGCGCGGTAATTATGGCGGCGTTCGCGGCAGCTGTCAAAATTGATTCCTTCGCCTATATGCCTGTTCAGGATTTTGGGAACGCTTTTTCCACTTTTATCGCACAAAATTATGGCGCCGGGAAGCAGGAACGCATCCAAAAAGGCATACACAGCGCAACGCTTTGCACCATTTTATTTTGCTGCATCATCAGCGCAATCGTCTGTTTCTTTGCAGAGCCACTCATGGGGCTGTTTATACAACCCGAGGAAACAGAAATCATTGCAGCGGGTGTTCATTACCTGCGAGTGGAAGGCACATTTTATGTGGGTATTGGCCTGTTATTCCTCCTTTATGGGTTTTACCGCGCGGTCAAAAGGCCTGGAATGTCCGTCGTTTTAACCGTTATCTCTCTCGGCACCCGAGTGGCGCTCGCCTATGCGATCTCCCCTATCCCGGCAATCGGTGTCACCGGAATCTGGGCCGCCGTTCCGACCGGATGGATTCTGGCGGATTTGACGGGAATTTTTTATTACTTTACACAGAAAAAGCAGCGCACAAAAACGTGAAAAAATACTGCAACATATTCATTCCTTTGAGGGCGAAGTATGATACAATAGCTTCAAACAAGTGTCAAGGAGATGATCGTGTATGGCACAAACCATCGCAGTCAGGCGGCAGTATGATGCTCTCGATCTGATGAAATTTATTGTCAGCATCATGATCGTAGCGATGCACAGCAAGGCCTTATCCGGAGCCGGAGCGGCCGTGCAATTTTGGCTGTGCCAGATTCCAGCGCGAATCGGCGTCCCTTTCTTTTTTATCACTTCTGCTTTTCTTCTGTTTTCAAAACATCCGGAGCCCAATAGCCGTCTCGAAAAAAAAGCGTTTTGCCATTTCGTAAGACGCATCGCCTCTCTATATGGATTTTGGTTTTGCGTAAACCTTCCGTGGATTTTTTATGTGCGTATTTTCGAAAAGGGGTTGACGTTACATACACTGGGGTCCTTCGTCAAGCAGGCGTTATTTTCTTCTACCTTTAAGGGTTCCTGGTATCTGATGAGCACCATTTTTTCCGCCTGCTTTGTCTATTGGCTCGGAAAAAGGCTTACCACTACAAAATTGCTGATCGTTTCCTTCCTGATCTATGCCTTTTGCATCGCCACCAGCGCTTATAGTGGGCTTCTGAATACGCAATTTTTCCAAGCAGTGAAAACGATTTTCGTTTTCCCTCCCAATTCTATTTTAGCAGGCGTTTTTTACTTCACCCTTGGGAAATGGATTGCAGAGCATCAAGACGCGCTTTTTCGCATCCCCCGCAAATGGGATTTGGGATTGATCTTTTTGTTTTCCATTATCGCTTATGTTGAAATTTATCTATTAAAATCTGCGAATGTCCTAGGGGAAACCGATTGCTTTGTCTCTTTAATTCCGTTGTCGATTTTCCTGTTTCTTTTTCTCTGCACGTCGCATGTACAGATTCCGCGCTGTGCGACCTTACGCAAGGCCAGCACCATCATTTATTGCCTGCATGGGATGTGTATCCCTGCGGTCGGCTTCCTGTCCACAGCTTTAGGATTTCAAGACTATTTTCTGATCCGGTTCCTCATGATTATTACCATTTGCTTGCTAGCCACATTTGTGATTTTGAAGCTCGAAAAGCTTCCCGCTTTTCGATGGTTAAGGGTGGCGCACTAATCATCATGGCTTTCCTAGCAGCTTTCCTATCGCGCGCTCAAAACGCCTCTATGCTATGCCGGGCCCATCCTCTGGCCAAGCGCTTGCAGTCCTTGTCCGGCGGCCATACTCTAAGCGGCACAAACGGCAAAGGATATGCTTCACGTGAATCAAAAAAATCGTTAGAATGCTGAATGGATTGTGCAAAGCCATTCGTATTAAGGGTGAGGTCAAAAATGACTATCCTGATCATACGGAGAAATTTGAGTGAAAAGAGTATTTGTTGGGACGATTGCGGTGATGCTGCTGTTATCCATGGGGTTAACCGGTTCGATCGCCGCCGGATCAGAAGCGGAACAGGGCAAGCGCTTTGTGGATTCGGATGAAAATGGCGTTTGTGATTTGAGCGGCACATTTTGCCACTATACCGATGCGGATCAGGACGGCGTGTGCGATTATCGTGGCACGAAGCAAAGGGAGTGTAGGCGTTCTTTTACGGATGAAGGCGGCGATGCCCGCGGCAACTGCCATAACCGGGGGATTGGCCTGGGCCATGGCTTTCGAGATGGACAGAGATAGCAGGTGATCAGATATGCGGAGCGAACAAGAGGTAGACAAGGCCATTGAACACTACTCCGATATGGTTCGGCGGCTTTGCATGATACATCTAAAGAATAATGCTGATACCGAGGATATATTTCAAACTGTATTTTTGAAATATCTTCTTAGCTCCGTTGTATTTGAAAGCGCAGAGCATGAGAAAGCATGGTTTATCCGTGTGACAATCAATGCTTGTAAAGATTTGCTCAAAAGTTTTTTTCGTAACCGTACATTTCTTTAGATGAAATTCTTGTCGAATCATTGCCAGAAATACCGGTGGACGACAGGGAAGTGCTGGAAGCAGTGCTTTCCCTCCCGCCCAAATATAGGGATGTGGTGTATCTTCATTATTACGAAGATTACACTGCCCCAGAGATCAGTAAAATTTTAGGAAAAAATGCGAACACCATTTACACACTTCTAACTCGCTCCAAGCAACTACTTCGTGAAAAGTTGGGGGGTGACGGGGATGAATGACCGGCTGAAAAACGCATTTAACAAAATACATGCAGAAGAGCAGTTAAAGGACAGCACAAAAGCATTCCTCTCTCAAAAGACAAAAGGATATCAGCGAGCGGTGCACACACACTCCCACCGTCTGATCCCTGCCGCCGCATGTTTTCTGCTGCTCCTATTCAGCGGATGCTGGCTCTATTTCACGCCAACTGTTGCAATCAGTATCGATGTAAACCCCTCTATCGAATTGGGTGTAAACCGGTTCGACAGGGTTGTTTCCATTCGCGGCTTTAACAGCGATGGCCAGGAGCTCGCCCATTTGCTAAATGTAAAGTATCTTAGCTACACCGATGCAATCCATCAAATCCTGACAAACGAAAAGGTGGGTTCTCTTTTATCCAATGGTGAAATCATGACAATTGGCGTCATTGGAGCGGATAACACGCAGTCCAATGAAGTGCTGTCAGCGGTAAAGCTTTGCACCGCTGGGGAAGCAAATGCATACTGCTATTCTGCAAGCTCAAGTGCATTGGAAGAGGCTCATAAGCTGGGCCTCTCCTATGGCAAATACAGAGCCTATTTGGAGCTGCAATCACTAGATCCCACGATAACAGCCGAAGAAGTGCAGAATATGACTATGAAGGAAATACTAGATTTCATCGACGCCTTGGCCGGCAGCTCTGGCACTGAACAAGGCGCCGGGAATAGAAAAAACGTCCATGAAACTGCAAGTAGATGGGGCAATGAGAAAGGGCATAGATACAGCACAAACGGCACAACGGATAGCTAATCCGGCGGAAAAGACCAGGCGAGGCATCAACGAGCAGGCACACTTTATGCGCTCCCGTTGATAGACCCGCCTACTTTTTTTAGAGGCGGATTGTCAAGTGAAGTGCAACGGTTTGTGGAAAAAGAGTTCAAGAGGAGATTTCCAACCCAGGCATTTTCGCGGGCGACGATTTAGCTTATCAGTAAACAAAGCCAGAAGGGATGGAGAAAAAAGGAACCTTATAGG
>CASDTH010000002.1 GCA_949283655.1 uncultured bacterium | reverse complement strand
TCCTCCACATAGATGCGGCCCAGGGTTTCATCGTCCTCCACACCGGGATAAAACTCGAAGCAATCCAGGTTTTGTGTGAGGTTGATCAGGTCAGCCACCCTGGAAGTATGTTCGCCGCTGTCAATGACCGCCTCAAACTTTTCCAAGTCGCCTTGATCCAGCTCGGAGAGCAGGCAGGCCAGATGGTTGAGCTCGTCCAGGTTTTCATATTCCGTGAGATAGTCGTAGAGCCCCAGCACATCACCGTCAAAGCTGGTGATGAAAAATTCCTCATACCGCACCCCGTCCACGCCGATGCGCTTTAGGAGCGCCTGCACCTCCTCCGTGGTAGTGGGGAATTTCAAGGTTTCACCGACCAGCTCGCCCTCGTTGTATTTTCCTTGGTTGGTGATGTAGGCTTCAAACAGGGACGCCATATCAGCGGCGGCCCTGGCCCTTGACGGTCAGGATGCCCTCAAGGGTGGTGGCGGTGATCCCCAACCGCTGGGCCACGGCAATATCATTTTTCATAGACTCGGTGATCGTATGGCCGCACACCACCAGCACACGGGAGCGCCGGAGCAGGTCACGGCCCATGTCGATGCCGTTCTTGTGCTCCTCCGGCACCGCGTCATTGAGAAACAGCGGCAGATAGAGCATGGGGCAGATGGGGGAATAGCCCGCATCGTAGACCACGCGGCAGTAATGCGCCGCCTGCTCCATGTCCGCCGCAGGATCGCCGCGCCATGCGGCAGTAATATAAGCAAGGGATCGTTTCATCTTCAACACCTCCGATATTTATAATTAAGTAGTTCGACCCTATCCCCCCGCCCTTTCCCTATCCAGGGAAAGGGGGCGGCTCTGGAGGATATATGCCCCCGCCGCGCCGCTGGAAGTAGCACAGCCGGGGCAGACCGTCAAGGGCAGGCCGCCGCAAGCGGCGGTGCGTTGCACCCTTGACGGCCCACTCCCGGCTGTGCAGGAATATAGGCGGCGACGGGGGATATATCACCACAGAGCCCATCCCAAGCGCGGGGCGCTTACCTCTGGACAAAGTGTCCAGAAGCGGGGCCCGGTTACTTCTCCAAGTCCTTTTTCTTGTCCGGCTTTGCCAGTTCGGGCGGCTGTTTCTCTTTCCACTCGTCCAGCAAGGCCATGATCTGCTCTTTCATTTTGGCAGGAGTGACCTCCTTGCCGAAATACTTAGACAGTTCAGCAGTCGAAATAATCACACCGCGATCCTCCTTTTTCTCTTCACTCAAAATACCGTCAATTACATCGCCGTTGAGCTTGCCCTCCTTGTCCAGCTCGTGGAGCCGCTTTGCCTGGGCCACCGAGGGGGAGGACTGTTCCCCGTCAATGGAAACGGCAATCAGCCGCTGGTTTTCCGGCCTGATATACGAGATCTCCACCGCAGGCATAAAGCCCATCTGCTTTGTGTCCACCTTGTCCAGAAGCTCCGGCACCAGGGAGTTGAGCCGGATATACCGCATGACCTTTTTATAGTTCATGTCGTGTTCCTTACCCACGATCTCCACCGAGAGCTTACCCAGGGCCTCGGCCTCTTTCTCCGTTTTCGGGCGGGCCCCCTGGCGTTTGATGGCCTCCACCTCCAAATCCAGGAGCTTTGCCAGCTCGCTGGGGAGGGGATCGCCGCGCTGTTTATTGCTGTTCCGCATTTCCCGGACAGCTTCAAGGTCAGTCATCTCCCGGACAATACAGGGCATTTCCTCCAGTCCAGCCCGTTCACCACCATGATGGCGGCGGTGGCCCGCGATAATCTCATAGCCCTTGCCGTCTTTTTCCGGGCGGACGGTGGCGGGGGTCATAATGCCGTGTTCCTTGATCGTCCCCACCAGATCGTCCATCGCCTTATCGTCCTGCACCTTGTAGGGGTGTTCCCGGAACGTGTGGAACGGGTGGAGCTCCGACATTTTCAGATAGACGATTTTTCCCTCTTCCACCGGGCGGGGCGGCACCTCCGGCGTAGGCGGCAGCTTGATTTCCGGCGGCGGGACTGCCGCCTCTTTGACGGGAGCGGCCTTGCCCGGCTTTACCGCCTTAGCGGATTTAGATGCAGGCGCACCGCCGGAGCCCGTTTCCTTGCCCTTGTCAGCTTTCTTACCTCTGGACACTTTGTCCCGAACAGGGGGCGGAGCCTCCTCACGGGCCGCCTTGTCAACCTTAGACGGGCGGCCTGTGCGGGGCTCCGCCGCTTTCGTCTTTTTCTCCGCAGTCGGCCCGGCCTGCTCTTTCGGCGGGCGGCCCCGGCGCTTCGACGGCTTATCCGCTTCCGGCGCTTTCTTGTCCTGGGCAGAAGCCTCCTTGCCGCCCTTATCAGCGGCCTGGATGTCCGAAAGGTTGATTACCTTGCCGGACGGCGCGGGAGCGTCCTCACCCATACCAGGGATAACAGACTGCTCCGGCGTGGCGGGCTCCGCATGAGCGGGGGCCGCCTGATCCCCACCAGGGACAGCGGGCCCCTCGGTGTGTTCCGGCGCGGGCGGATCGCCCGGCCCGGACGGAGCCGGAGCTTCCGGGGTTTTCCTTTCCTCCGGGCTCACGTTTACTTTTTCATCTGCCATTGGCAAACCTCCTTTTTCGTGAGATGAAAAAAGGCCAGACCTCCCGGCCTGGCCAGCTAAAAAAATTCCCCCTTTCGTTTTAGTATTAAGTCAGCACCACTCCTTTCCTAAACCGGGCCATGAAAAAAACGCCGCCTTTTTCTTGAAAAAGCGACGTTTTAGTGTAGGTTGGCTCGGTTTTTTGTTGTTATTTATGATTATGCCTTTGTAAAGAAACCTAACAAAAACGTAATGAAACTGTAAGGCTTGCGTAACCAGTTGAAACCCTTTTGCAAAAGTTAATGACCCAAGCAACAAAAAGGCGGGCGATAAAATGCCCCGCTGATTTACGGAGCTTTTTACCACCCGCCAACTCAAGGCGAAAGAAAGGAGACTGCTACCTGGCGCCCTCTGCGCCCAAAAAAGGCAACAACAGTGCAGAAATCTGCTCAGGCTTGTGCACATAGCTTCCATGTCCTTCGCCGGGCAGAATGCACAGCTGCGCATACGGAATCTGCGCAGCAATAAAGCGCGTGTCCTCCTCGCGGATCATATCCCTGCTGCCAGCCAACACCAACACCGGAATGTCGATCTGTGCAAGCAGCTCCTTTGTCAAGGCCGGGCCATGCAACATCATACCAATGCGCTCACAGTGGCCTATCGCATAGAGCAGTCTGTAACCTGCACGCACATGGGCCTTCAGTCCTTTGGGAGTGGAATTCGCCCCGCTCACCGCCAGCCGGCTGAGCAACCCAGGCCAGCCGGACGCAACCAGCAAGCCGATGATTCCGCCATCGCTAAACCCATACAGCGCGGGCCTGTGCAGCCCAAGTGTCTGTATAAAGCAGGCGATATCGCTTGCAAGCTGTTCATAGGAGAGCGGGCCGGATCTACCACTTTCTCCATGGCCCCTGCTATCCGGAGCGTAAACGGTATAGAATGCCGCCAACCGCTCGATCAGGCCATCAAAGGTGTGGTGGTTGCCGCCGTTGCCGTGAAGCAAAACGATCGGGCTGCCATGTCCCTGCTGCTCATAGCGGATGGAAATCCCGTTAATTTCAACAATATGCTCCATACCTATGCCTCCTTCCATCTTCTCATCCAATCAAATTGTCTCTCCGCTTGACCCGTATTCATTCGACAGAAAGCGGCACTAAAATATGGTACCCGCTCGCCCATTCCAGCGCATTGGCCATCCGCGCAGATTGCCCTGCACTATTGCGCAGGTAAAAGGCAAGGCGGTAACGGCCCGGCCGCTGCGGCAGCAGAATATACGCCTGCGCCTGATAAGCGGGCGCCTCCCCTGCCCCGCCGGGCTGCGCCGCACGCCAAAGGGCCGGATCCCCGGCCGGATACTCGCTGAGCACGCGCCCAGCTTTATCCAGCAACGCAAAGCCTGCATGCAGGTGAAAGCCCGCTGCAAACCCATAGTTCGCAATGGTGAGAGTCACATCAATGGCTTCGCCCGGCGTGAGCGCCCCCTCCACACGCAGCGTCTTTGCCTGAAAACGGTAGCCGAGGTGCTCGCGTACATAGTCGAACACATTGCGCTCCACAGGCGCGCCGGCATCATCCGCAAACCAGGCCGTGTCGTACGGGATCCCCTGTTGTTTCAGCCACGCAGGCGTGATCTGCTGGCGTTTCCAGCGGCCCATCGTAGTAGTAGCCTCTTCCGGGTCATCCTTATACCCATGCACCGCGCTCAGGGAGGTAAAATGCAGCTGCGCCAGCCGCTCCACTGCGCGCAGCCCATCACAATAAATATCGTTCGCCCGGTTCCAGCTGCTCCAATAGAGCTCGCCATCCTGCGGGCTCTCCGGCGCCTTGACGAGCGCTGTACGGTACATGCGTGTACCAGGGTCAAAGCCGCCGTTGCCATAGGGCTTTGCCTGAATGTTGCCGAAGAAAGAATCATCATGCAGCCCTGTGCGTCTATAGGCTGGGTGGCGTTTGCCAAGCAGGCGGAGAAAGCCTGGCAGGCGCACCTGGAGATACATCCCCTCCGGCGCGGCGTCCGCCAGGGCACGCAGCACTTTTTTATGGTTAACGCGCTTTTTCTCGCTGTGCCACTCGCCCCATGCGCCGATCAGCCCTGCCTGTAGCACATGGATTGAGCCTTGGTTGCGCAGCAGGAACGGGCGCAGCTGCTCGATGTGGCGCAGTATATCCGATTGCGACGCATCATTGACGCCGGTATCCGTCGAGTAGGCAAAACGCAGCAGTGCTTTAAGCCCATGCGCACGCAGCGCATCAAAATACAGCTGCATCGCCTGAAAGCCGGCCTCGTCTATCTCCCTTCCCCGGTAGCCGGTCAGGTAAAAATACACCTGCGCGAGGGTAATGCGCTCTGGCGCACAGCGGGCAATCCCTTGCTCCACAATCTGTGTAACATGCGCCTGCATATCCTCCATACGGCTGACCTCAAACACATCGCAGGAGATTTCATCCCCCATATAAAGCTCCAGCCTCAAGCCCCGATCCGGGTTGCCAGCGAGCATTTCCTGCCGCCCTGCCGGCAGGGGCTGTATTTGCATCTCCATCTAAAACCGCTCCTTTCCACAGCGAGGCCGTGCGGATGCTTAACCGGCTCTAGCCGGGCCGGCGTCTTCATCTTTCTATAATTTATTGTAAATAGAGAGCAGGCGCGTGTCAAGGCTGGCAGTTTTTTGTTGACGGAAACGGATGGAACGGCTACAATAGAAACATGCACTCATTATTTCAAGACCTTACATTTGGAGGAAAGAGAATGGAGAAAACCAAGCGCACCAAGGAAATTCTGCGCAAATACCTTGGCTATGGTGTTGGGGCCATCGGCATGGATTTGAGCTATGGCCTGTTCAACTCGTTTTTGAACAATTACCTGACGGATGTGTTGCTGATCAACTCCGCCTTTGTCGGCGTGGTCGCCTTTTGTGCGCGCATCTGGGATGGCATTAACGACCCTATGATGGGCACCATTGTCGATAACACCCGCTCGCGGGCCGGCAAATTCCGCCCCTGGATCCTCACCGGCGCGATCCTCAACGCGATCGTGCTTGTCTTTTTGTTTACAAACCCCGGATTTTCTGTCTCCGGCAGTGAGGTCAACATCGGCCTGTATATCTACGTTGCGGTGATGTATGTCTTCTGGGGGATGTCCTACACAATCGTGGATATTCCTTACTGGTCGATGGTTCCCGCGTTGACAAGTGACCCGCAGGAGCGCAATTTGGCGGCGACATTCCCGCGCTTTTTTTCCGGCTTTGGTCAGATTGTCATTGTGGTGCTGACCGTTCCGATGGTCGATAACCTTCTCGGGCAGGGCAGCCAGCCCGTGGGCTACAGCCGGTGGGCTGCAGTGTGCGGCGTGCTGTTGGTGCTTGGCTGCATGGTGACCTTCTTCACCACCAAAGAAACTGTTCGGGAACAGCCCGGCAAAAAGGAAAGCTTTACGCTCGCGCGTGCCTTCCGCACCATCAAAAATAATGATCAGCTGCTAATCTTTATCCTGACCGCTATTCTTTTCAACACTGGCTGGTACCTGACCAACGGGCTTGGCATTTACTACTTTGAATCCGTACTGGAGAAACGTGATCTCTTCTCCCTCTTCGGTATCATAGGCGGTGTGGGCCAGGCGCTCGGGCTGATTCTGCTGCCCGTGCTCTCCAAGAAATTTACGCGCAACCGCGTCATCAAAGGCGCGATGGTGCTCTCAATCGCCGGTTACCTGGGCATGGGTCTGTTTGGCCCTGTGCTCAATCAGTTCATCCTGTTCGCCGTTTTCGGTGTGCTCGGTTGCATGGGAATCGGCTGCATGTTCGTCGCAGAGACGATCATGCTTGCAGATATCGTGGATTACGGCGAATTTAAGCTCGGCTACCGCACGGATTCCATTGTCTTCTCCATGAAGAGCTTGCTGCTTAAGGTCGCCTATTCCATCCAGGCGCTGATTATGAATTTCGGTTTACAGCTTTCCAATTACGACGGCGCTCTGGTGCATCAGGCCGCGCCTGCTAAAAACGCCATCTGCACCATGATGTTTGTGATCCCACCGGTATTTGTGCTGCTGTCGCTGATCGTCTTCTCCAGAAAATATAAGCTCAGCAAGGAGCGCATGGAGGAGGTCACAGCCTTCATCACAGAAAAGCATGCGCAGGAGGATGCCGCAAGCACTGCGGAAGAATAAGCGCTCCCGCCACCCAACCTTTAAAACGAAAAACGGCGCTCTGCTTTGCGGGCAGAGTGCCGTTTTTATCATGCCAATGCTTTTTTAACAAGGGGCGCATTCCTCTTAAAACTGAATGCTGACCCGATGCGTACCGGGGGCCGTGGTGAGCAAGAGCTTCGCCGCAGGGCTGCCCGGCAGCTGCTCCACACGATAGCTACCATCTGTTTCAATGGCCCGGAACGCCTGCGGGAGATAGATAACCGTCGGCGCCGTAAAGGCCTCGCGCTGCTCATACTCCAGCGTAAAGCGCCGCTGCTCCCTATCATAGCCAAAATGGCGGATTTCACCGGTCACCGCCTGCGGATAGGGGCGGGAGAGCAGCTTCATCAGCGGTTTATCCAGCTTATCTGTGCCATAAGCCCAATAGGTCTGGCTCCAAAGGTTTTGGTCAAATGTTTCTAGCAAATGCGCCAGATGTGATATTTCATCCTCTGTGCCATCTCCCGCGCCCCATTCTCCTACGAGCACCGGGCAATTAAGCCGCTCCTGCGTGCGCTTATGCTCTGCAAAGATCACATCCACACGCTTGTTGCTGGCCGCCTTATAGGCCTTTGTATCCACCATCAAATCATAGCCGTGCGGCACAAAGGCAAAATGCGTCTCCTCTTGCCCATCCGGATAAATGAGGCGCGGCGTGGAGCACGGAATTCCCAGATTGGAATAGTAGCAATTCTCCATCAGCATAATGCCGTGCGGCGTCGCCTCCCGGATAGCGGCGGCGACCTTTTGGAAAAACGGAGCGTACACCTCGGTATCAAACGCCTGGATATGCTCAGCCGCGCTCATCACCACCTCTTTGAACAGAGCCGGATCCTCCGCCACATCCAAAAGCTTTTTCAGATGCTCCGGGTCGCCCAGCACGCCTGCAAGCTCAAAAACCTGCACCAACCTTCCCGTTTCACGGCCTAAGACCTCGCACATTTTGTTGACAAGCGTCCAGAATACCGTTCCCCCGGTTGTGCCAGGGAAAGGCTCATTTAAAATATCAAATCCAAAAAGATTGGGGCAATCCGCAAAGAAAGCGGCCACATGCTTCCACATCGCGGCAAAGTGGTCGAGCAGCCCGACGCCATCCGCCGCTTTGTCGTTGGCCCAGAAATGATCGTAGGCTGTGTGCACCGCTTCCCCTGTGAAATAGCCTTCCGCCCAGACGAACAGCGGCTTTTCATACTCCGCGCCATCTGAAATCGTCGCCCACTCCGGCGCGCCATCCCCGTAAAGGTCGCTGTAAAGATCCTGATGCATGTCCAGAAACACATACATGCCATTCTGCGCGCACAACTGCGCATACTCCCGAATCTTTTGAAGATAGCTGTCATCATAAACGCCGGGCTGCGGCTCCACAGCAGCCCAGATCAGCCCCAGCCGAACCATATTGATTCCCCGCTGCGCCAGCGCTTGAATTTCATATGGCTGCCAGGTGGGAATATAGCTGCGCACCGGCTTGCGGCCGGCTTTGGGATCATCATCGTTTTTATACACCAGATTCACGCCGTTGAAAATTCGTTCCCGACGGAACGAATCCAGAAATCTGCGGCCAGCTGTGATGATTTGTTCCATAAATTATTTGTCTTTCCCTTCATTTTTAGAGCTTCTATCTATAGTATACCGATCACTGCCTCGCTCTGTCCATGCACTTTTCGGCATAAAAAAGAGTGTTGCAGACTGGAACACCCATCTGCAACACTCTTTTTTGTGATCCGCTACCGCAATCAGATGAAAAGCTTTGCAATCAGCTTCACAATATGCAGAAACGCCTTTACCAACCAAGCCGCCATGTCTTGGCACCTCCTTTATCCTGATCAAAAGAGCTTCACGCACCGGCCCTCTATTTGTTTTTATTGTATCACCTTTTTTGAAAAAATCAAGTATTTTTCTCTATCTTTTTTCAACATATAAATAGAATATTCGTTCAAAATAACGAATATTCGGCAATGTTTTTCAAAGTGTAGATTTGACGAAATACCATTCGTAAGCTTCATATCGGCGAGAGGAAAACATGCATTAGTTCTTTCGCTGCTTTCCGTTGCGTTCTTTTATTATCTCATGAAAAGTCCGCTCTGGCGTGATTACCGGAACGGACTTCTTCGACAAAGCTGTGGAGCCGTGCAGCTGCAATCTCCAAAATGCAGCCCCGGTGATTCCGGCAGCAGTATGCAACCGGCCCGCCGCCTGCATTCGTCACGGCTGCCTCTATCTGCACCACGCCGGCCTGGATCAACGCAATTCTGATCACAACTCACAGGGAAGCACGGCATTTTCTGCTTGTATATTACAATGTTTTGAGAGGAATATCAATATGATTCCATAATCGTAATAAATTTGTAAGAGTCGCTGTACTGCCTGGAGGGCTTATAAAGATTCCCTCGGGGAAAGCAAGACTGCCTTCCCCGAGGGAATGATATCACAGGAATCGATGCGAAACATCCTCTTATTTACTCTCCATCAGCTTTTCACATGCTGCAATCTGCACGCACACGCACAGCAGCGCCACCGCCTGCTCCAGCTCCGCCACGGGCGGGAGCGTGGGGGCGATGCGGATGTTGCGGTCCGCTGGGTCCTTTCCATAGGGGTAAGTTGCGCCGGGGGTGGTGAGCGTAACGCCAGCCTCCTTGCAGAGCACGCCCACACGTTTTGCGCAGCCCTCCAGCACATCGAGGCTGATGAAATAGCCGCCATTCGGCCGGTTCCAGGAGGCGATGCCCTTGCCGCCAAGCTCTTTCTCAAACGCATCGAGCACGGCCTGGAACTTCGGCCGCAGGATAGCCGCATGGCGCCTCATCTGCGCGCGAATACCCTCCGCATCCTGAAAGAAACGGACGTGACGCAGCTGGTTAAGCTTATCATAGCCAATCGTCTGGGATGCCATACGCTGCTTGATCCTAGCGATATTTGCATCGGAGGCCGCCATCACAGCGACGCCCGCGCCGGGGAAGCTGATCTTGGAGGTGGAGGCCACCATGATGACGCGGTCCGGGTGGCCTGCCTTCGTGCACTCATCAAGCATGTTGAGCACCTCATCGGGCGTATCCGTCAAATCATGGACGCAATAGGCGTTATCCCAGATGATGCGGAAATCCTCTGCCCCCGTCTCCATTGCGGCCATGCGGCGCACGACCTCGTCGGAGTAGGTTTTGCCCTCGGGGTTGGAATACTTCGGCACGCAGAACATGCCCTTGACCGCCGGATCCTTCACGACCTCCTCCAGCAGCTCCATATCCGGGCCGTCCTCCAGCATCGGGATGTTGATCATCTCGATCCCAAAATATTCGCATACGCCAAAATGGCGGTCATATCCCGGCACCGGGCAGGCGAATTTCACCTTTTCCAGCCGGCCCCAGGGGGTGCTGCCGGCGCCGTGCGTCATGCACTGGGAAACATAGTCGAACATCATATTCAGGCTCGAATTGCCGCCGACGATGATATTTTTCGGATCAACGCCCATCAACTCAGCAAACAGCCGCTTGCACTCAGGGATGCCGTCCAGCACGCCATAGTTGCGGCAGTCCATCCCGTTTTCCGCTTTCATATCATCGTTGGGACCCAGCACGTCAAGCATCTTCATGGAGAGGTCAAGCTGATCCGCGCCCGGCTTGCCGCGGGACATATCCAGCTTCAGCCCCTTTGCCTGAAACGCCTCATACTCCTTCAAAAGCGCCGCCTTCTGCGCTTCCAGCGCCTCCCTGCTCATCTCCTGAAAAACCGGCATGAAAACTCCTCCTAAACCGGCTGCACCAGTCAGCCGAAATCTAGTGATATAGTACCCGATTTTCCTGAAATTTGCAACATTAAAATAAAAATCCTGCATTTTGACCAGTTTACGAATTCAAAAAAGCCTGTTTCCCGTGCAAAGGCTGCATTTCTCATGCGTTTGGGCAGCATGGGTGGAGCGTAGATTTCCATTTCGAAAAAGAGGCACCGCAAGCCGGGAGGCTGGCGCATAGGGCTGCGCCACAGGCCTCCCGGCCTTTTGCTCTTACTGGCGGGCAGTGGCGGCGGCTCAGGCAGCGCCTAAACCAGCACTGGCTGAAGCTGCTCGCCCTTGAGGGCTGCCATCGCAGCGTCATAGGTTTTGGTAAAATCCGCGACAATGGAATTCGGCTTTTTAAAGCAATCGTCCTGCCGCATGGGAATCAGATAAATATTTTTATAATTCATCAGCTGGCCGATATTTTTTGCCGCTGCGCCCAGGGCATCGTTGGTAGAAACGCCAATGAGCACCGGGCGGTTATTGCGCAGGTGCGCCTTCGCCGCCAACGTAACCGGCGTATCTGTGATGCCGTTGGCAAGCTTTCCAATCGTGTTGCCCGTGCACGGGGCGATGATCAGAATATCCAAAAGCTTTTTCGGGCCGATTGGTTCCGCATCAAACAACGTGTGAATGATGCTTTCACCGCACATCTCTTCAATTTCCGTGCGGAAATCGGCCGCTTTCCCAAAACGGGTATCTATGCTGTAAGCCGCCTGCGACATGATGGGCACAAGATGCAAGCCCTTCTCCAACAGTGCCCGCATCTGGGGAAGCACCTTGGAGAAGGTGCAAAAGGAACCGCACATCGCAAAGCCGGCGGTAATTTCATTCATGTATAACGCTCCTTTTCATGAAGGCTTTTCAGGTGCGGGCGCACTGTGAGTCGGGTGCTTCTACATGGTGCAAACGGCCGCCTACCAGGCCGTTTGCTCAGCCGCCCTCCCTGATGATATTTTGTATGGTATCGCTGATGATCTGCCCTGCTGTTTCCGGCGCCACTTTGCCCGGCAGGGAGCTGGCTTTGACAACCTTTAACCCACACGCTTGGGCAGCCTTCTCATCAATCCCCCCCGGGGCAGAGGCAATCTCCACAAGCAGGCAATCCGGCTTGCATTGCTTCAGAATGGGGCTACCCAACACGAGAGCGGGCACGGTATTGACGATATAATCAAATACGCCTGCGAAGGCGGGCGCCTGTTCATAAAAAATGCCCTGCATTCCCGCAGCCCATGCCCAAGCGAGATCCGCCTGCCGGCGTGCAGCAACCGTAACATGGGCGCCGAGCGCACGCAGCAGCGTGCAAATCGCTTTGCCCGTCCGCCCATACCCCGTCACCAGGGCATGCGATCCATGTACTGTAATTGGAAGCGCTTCCATGACAGTCTGCAGCACGCCCTCCGCCGTGGCCACAGCGTTGCGTACCGTCAGCTCCTCGCGTGCAAAATAATCGTAGACCGGTATGCCCTTCTGCGCCAAAGCCTTGCGCTCCCGCTCGCCCAGCATCCCTCCAAACACAACCTGCCCGCTTCCGACTGATTGCATGACCTCCTCCAACGGGATTTTCTCCTCTGCCAACGGCGCATTGAGCGTGCAATTGTCGCGGCTGAGCGGCAGCGGGAAGATCACGGCATCCTTCCCCTTCAGAGCCTCTCGGCAATCCGAAAAGCTGCTGCCGGGCGTACCACCCTGCTCAAAGCGTTCAAACCCATACAGGCTCACTGCAAAACCGGCTTGCCGCAGCGATTCCGCCATATAAACCTGACGCATATCCCCACCGATTACCAGGCAACTACGAATTTCTTTCATAAAAATAAGACCCCCATAGAATGCTTCGTTACATTCTATGGGGATTCTTCCCACTATGTTCCTTCTGATCAGAGGCGGTGAAAGAACCGCCAGGCATCCATCTGTATATGAGCTTCAATGCTCAGCTCCCTGAGCGATCTGCAACAGCGTTTTCCTCGTATTCCATTCCGGGTGCTCCAAAACAATGTGCAAAAGCGCCTGTAAAAGGGCCCCCAGCTCGCGCCCCGGCGGAATGCCAAGCGCTTGCAGGTCGCTTCCATCCACTGCGAGCTGCGAAAGCCGCCATGGCTCCTGCCGCCTTTGAATCTCCTCACACAGCGCACGCAACGGCTGCGTCTGCTCTTTAAACAGCAGCGACCGCGCGCGCAGCAGATCCCACCAGCACTCCGGTGGGAGTATGGAAAACCGTTCCTTCAGCTCACGCCCCGTCTGAGGGAGGGGGTCACGCAGCTGCCGCTCATAGGCCTCCGCCTCCCGGCGCAGCGCATTCCCAAGCTTCAGCGCCGCGCAGACGCGCGTAGCCTGCGCCCCACACAAAAAACACAGCGACGCCAACCGCAGAGGCAGGCTCTGCGGAAGGTGGTCAAAGGGCTCTGCTGGAAAAGATGCAGGCGCATTGACGCCACAAAACGAAAGCGCGCCGCTTCGCAGCAAGGGAAGCAGGCGGGAGGGGCGCAGCCCATATAAAGCCCTCAGCAGCTCCGCAGCCACGCGTTCCGCGCTGATGTAGGCCAAATTCCCCGCCCAGGAGAGCGCGGCATCGAGTGTAACCCGCTCAATGGAAAAATCCAGCTGAGAGGCAAAGCGGAACGCACGCAACACACGCAGCGCATCCTCCTCAAATCGCCGCCCCGGCTCCCCCACTGCGCGGATAACGCCGCGCTTTAAATCCTCCTGCCCGCTGAACAGATCATATAATCCCCGCGCAGGCGCATAGGCCATCGCATTGACCGTGAAATCCCGTCGCGCGAGATCCTCCTGCAAATGGTTGGCAAAGCAGACACACTCTGGCCTGCGAAAGCCCTGATAGTCTGCCTCCGTCCGAAAGGTGGTCACTTCAATGATGCCCTCCTGCATCACAACGGAAACCGTGCCATAGGAAATGCCCGTGGGGGCGGCGTGAGGGAACAGGCGCAGAACCTCCCCCGGCGGCGCGCTTGTGGTCACATCATAATCGTGCGGCATGACACCCCGCAACAGATCCCTCACACAGCCTCCAACCGCCCAGGCTTCAAAGCCCGCCTGCTCCAGAGTATCCATGCAGGCACAAACATAGGGAGGCAGAGAAAGCAGCACCTCTCACCCTCCCCTTTCCTGCATATTCAAGCACCGTGTCCGTTTTTGCCTCACGGCCCTGCGCGCTCCGCCTGTGTCTCCTCCTGCGGTGCCGGCCGCCCGGCCGTCAACTGCTCCGCCTGCTCTTCCTCTTGCAAGGCGTTCTCATAGGCCGCGAACACCGCCCGCTCTATTTCCTCACGCGCTGCACGGTTAAGCGGATGCACAAGGTCGCGATAGGAGCCATCCTTTTCTTTTCGGCTAGGCATTGCAATAAATTTGCGGTTCGGCCCATTGATAACCTTCACCTCGTGCACGGCAAGCGCATTGTCAATCACAAGGGATACTATAGCACACAGCCGCTCATCCTGATGATAAATCCGCCGGATTTTTACTTCGCTAATTTCCATACTTCATCCCGCCCGTTCAAACGATTCGGGAATAGTATATTCGCTTTCCCATGATTTATCCGGGCAGAAAACGGCTCACAGCAGATATACCCCGGAGGAGAGTACTGCCAGCTCCTCCTCCTGCCAGCGAAAGAACTGATACACCGGCTCGTGAAAATGCTGATAATCCCGCACCACAAAACGGTCGAGGCTGACTGTAGAGATGGAACGAGAGCGCTCATTGCAAACATAAAGCGCCCGCCCATACCGTGCAAGCGTGCAGGGCCCATCAAAAACCTGCGAAGCGCCGCCGCCCACACGCAGCACCACCTTTTTGGTGGCAGCGGAAAAACGCACCACCGCATTCTGCTCCGGCACGGCGGACCAGAAAAATGCGCCATCCGCCGCCAGGCCGGATACGCCACAGCCGTGATAGGTCAACTCCCCCCGCCAACAGGGACGGCCCTCCTTCGAGAAAAAGCCAAGCTCCCCGCCCGGGTAGAGCACCACTGTCTCACCGTCCGGCAGGCGGGCTGTGTCGCAGGATACATAATCGCCCAGCCGCTCCACAATTCGCTCGGAGCCAGGGCCAAACTTGCGGCGGAGATAGGCCTTACGCCGCACGGGAACGATCTCGCGTGTTTTCATCAAATATTCATGAAACGATAGGCGGACATGCTCCTCATCCAAAAACTCACGGCAAACAAAGAAAAAACCTGCCATGGTCGGGAGGAGCTCCGCCATCTGCAAATCAAGCAGCTTTTCCATTCCAACTGTCAACCCCGAACAAGTGGTAAAGCCGGCACAACACCCGCAGGCTCTTCAGCGCTTTAGAAAATAAGAGGCGCCTTTTTTGGTATCCAGCACAATGGTATCCGCATCCACCACGGCAAAGGCAACCGGGCTGCCGCCCGCATCCGTGATATGCACTGTGTGGATGCCGGGGTAGGTGATCCGGCACGTGCCGCCGGCGCGAGCATGCAACGCCCCCTCCACCAGCTTTTTTTGCCGCCAGATGAGATCAATCACAAAATTGCCGCGCGCCACAAGGCCCTTCACACTGCCATCCGCCCAAGCATCCGGCAGTGCAGGCAGCAACCGGATACTGCCCGCATGGCTTTGCAGCAGCATTTCTACAATCCCAGCCGCCGCGCCGAAATTTCCATCGATCTGGAAGGGAGGGTGCGTATCCCACAGGTTCTCCAGCGTACTGTGCCGGAGCAACTCCTCCAACAGACGGTGGCTGCGGTTCCCATCCATCAGGCGTGCCCAGGCACAAATTTTCATTGCCTTGGACCAACCGGTGCCGCCATCGCCCCGATCCTCCAACGAGATGCGCGCAGCATGCTGGTATCCCGGCGTCTGCGCAGTGATATGGCTGCCAGGGAAGAGGCCCAGCAGGTGAGAAATGTGCCGGTGATTTTTTTGCACGCCTTTTGAGCGAAAGCCGCGATCCGGCCAACGGTCCTCTTCAAACCACTCCTTCACCTGGCCCCATTTACCCAATTGAAGCGGCTCAAGCAAGGGCAGCTGCTTGCGGATGGTTTCTAGCAGCGGCCGGTCAGGCAAATCCTCCCACCCGTTTTCCAGCAGCGCTTGAGCGGCCTCCAGCACATCCGTATACAGCTGCCAGACGAGCTCCTGATCGTAGGTGTTGCCCACGGCCACCGGGCCGTGCTCTGGCGAAAAGCCTGGTGAAACCACCATGCGCCCGCTCGCTGCGTCAAAGAGGAGCAGTTGTGCCCAAAGCCGCGCGCATTCCTCCATCATAGGATAGATCTCTTTCGCGAGCAGCGTTATATCACCGCTAAATGTGTAGCATTCATATGCATTTTGCATCATCCATGCGCCATTGGCAGGCGCCCAGCCCCACCGCCAATCGCTGCCCGGGCCGGTCATACCCATCGGGCTCGTCTGCGTATGAACCATCCAACCAGTCGGCCGCTCGGGGTTCGGCTCGCCATTGGGCAAGCGCTCCCCTATGCCCGCATATTTTGCGGCGGTGATACGCCCCGGCTTACGCAGCGCCTGCACGTAGCGCAGCAAGGGCAGTGCCGTTTCGCTCAAATTGGTGGTGTGTGCGGGCCAATAATTCATCTGCAAATTCACATTGAGATGATAATCACTCTGCCAGGCCGGGCGGTTTTTTGCATTCCACACGCCCTGCAAATTGGCAGGCAGGCTCCCCACCCGCGAGGAAGCGATCAGCAGATACCTGCCATATTGAAAATACAGGGCTTCCAAATCAGGGCCCGTTTTCCCCTGTTGATATTTCTTTAACAGCTTATCCGTGGGTAAATCGGCGCTTTCCGCCTGCCCGATATTGAGTTCCACACGGTCAAACAGCGCTTGATAATCCGCCAAATGTGCCCTGAGCAGAGCGTCATAGCCCTTTTCCGCAGCCGCCTGCACTGTTTGGAGCGCCTGCGGCAGCGGATCAATCCCATTGCGGTAGGTGGGAAAGCGGAGCGCATAATCCGTCATCGCGCACAGGTAGAGCACGGCGCTATCCGCATCGGTCACCGCCAGAGCATCCCGTCCACAGGGTTTCACTGTGCCGCCGCTGGCCACCAGTAAAAAGGCGGCCGCATAGCGTAGGTCGTTTGCATCCGGGCTACTCTTGCCGTTTACGCAACCGCAGGGCGAGCCGGTCAGCACAAGTGTATTTTCACCCTCCAGACGGCACGTGCCCTTCTGCGCCGATTCCACATGGAAACGGAAGCTGATTTTCTCACTGCCCTCAGCGTCAAACTTCGCAACAAATACGCGATCCGGATAGCTCATGAAGCAGGTGCGCGTGTGCCGCAACCCCCTGCGCTGGAAGCTGACGGTGGACACCGCTGTGCGCAAATCAAGCGCACGGCGGTACCGCTTACAGAATCGCCCGCGCAGAGCAGGAAAATCAAAATACATCGTCCCAAAATCCTGATACGCGCCAAAGCCGGCTTCAGAGCCCTGCAAGCGCTGCATGGCTTTCTGCGCCGCATCATACTCCCCTGCGGCAAGCAGGCCCTGAATCTCCCGCATTGCCCGGCCATTGTCATCCCTGGTGTTGCCCAGTGCATAGCCAGGCGTGCCCGGCCCGCCCGTCCAGAGCGTTTTTTCATTGAATTGAATTTGCTCCCGCCGAATGCCGCCAAAAATTTTTGCGCCCATATATCCGTTGCCAATAGGCAGCGCCTGTTGCTCCCATCCCTTATAATCCCGCCGGGCGGGCTTTTCATACCATAGCGTCAATATATGCGCGCTTTCCCTCTCTCGACTCATGCGGTCTCTGCTCCTCTCCGTTTTTTCACCCCTTAACGCTGATTTTAAGTATATCATATTTGGCATGCAAAGGTAAATACGTTTCATTTTTTTCGTAACCCTGGGAGCGTTTGCACGGGCAATGCCCAGTCAAATCTTATCCTCGTGGAATGTAGGCTTTGCAAACGCAGCAGGAGCCCGCGCCGGGGATTTTCCCGCCCCGGCCTATTGAATGACATCATAAATCAAGCTGGCAGAGGCAGGCGGCGTTTCAGTAAACTGCATGGAGGCCAGCAACAGCTCCTGCGCCGGGGCGCAAAAGGCCTCATCACAGGTAAACAGCCGCGCGACTGGATCGCCACAAGCGACGGCATCTCCCGTTTTTTTATGAAGCAGAATACCGGCCGACGGATCGATGGGCCCATCCTTCTCCTTACGGCCTGCGCCGAGCAGCATTGCCGCGCGCCCAATCCCCTCCGCATCCATATGGCCGATATAGCCGGAACGGGGGGAAAGAACTTCCACCTTGTGCTTTGCCTGCGGGAAGCGCTCCGGGTGCTCCAGCACGGCAGGATCCCCGCCCTGCGCCTGCACCATCTCACAAAGCTTCTCAAAAGCGGAGCCATCGCATAGCGCAGCTGCTGCCCGCTCGCGGCACACTGGCACGCTCTCCCCTATGCTCAGGGCAAGCAGCTGCGCGCTGAGCTCCACACAGAGCTTCCGCAAGGCTTCATCCCCTGCTCCGCGCAGAATCTCCGCCGCCTCTGCCACTTCCAGTGCGTTACCCACGGCATGGCCCAGCGGAATATCCATGTTGGTAATCAGAGCCGCCATCCGCCGCCCTGCGCCCTGGCCGATGCGCACCATCGCCCGTGCAAGGTGCAGCGCATCCTCCCGTGTTTTCATAAAGGCGCCGCTGCCGCACTTGACATCCAGCACAATACACTGTGCGCCCGAAGCCAGCTTCTTGCTCATGATGCTCGACGCTATCAAGGGGATGCTTTCCACCGTGGCAGTCGCATCGCGCAGGGAATATAGCTTTTTATCCGCAGGGGCGAGATCGCCCGTCTGGCTGGCAACGCACAGGCCGATTTCCGCCACCTGGCGCAGGAAGCGTTCGCGAGAAAGCGCCGTCTGAAACCCTGGAATGGATTCCAGCTTGTCAATCGTTCCCCCAGTGTGCCCGAGGCCGCGGCCGGACATCTTGGCCATTCTTCCGCCTAGGGCGGCCACGAGGGGCGCTACGATCAGCGTTGTCTTATCCCCAACGCCGCCGGTGCTGTGCTTATCGGCCGTTACGCCAGGCAGAGAGGAGAGATCCAGCTCCTCCCCGGAGTGCGCCATCTCCAGCGTCAGTGTAAGCGTTTCCCTCTCATCCATCCCTTGAAAGCAAATGGCCATCAGCAAAGCGGCCGCCTCGTAATCCGGGATTTGACCAGCCGTATAGCCATGAATAAAAAAGGCGATTTCCGCATCCGTCAACGGCTCCCCGGCCCGTTTTTTCCGAATAATTTCACGCATAAGCACAAAAACAAACCCCTTTCGATGAAATGATCTCCGCCCAGACGGGCACATGAAAAATGAAAAATGTGAGCCTGTGAAAGGCTCACATATCCGGTAGATTCTCTACATAATCCGCTACACGCCGGGCCGCACCGCCATCCGGCCGGCCAAAATGGAAGGTGCGGAACCGCTCCAAACGGGCCAAATCCAACACGCCGTGCTCAATTTCATCCACAAGCTCCAGCATCGTGCGCACAATTTTGCCCGGCACAAATTGCTCGTAATTAAAATAGAAGGGCCGGCTCTGCTGATACGCTTCCAGATCAAAGGCATAGAATATGCACCGCTTGCGCAGCAGCGCAAAATCCATCACAATCGAGGAATAATCCGTCACCAGCACATCGCACAACAGCACCAGCTCGCTGACATCCGGGTAAGCCGTCAGATTCACCGCCCCCTCCAGCGCGCGCGTATCCGCATGCACCTGCGGATGCAGCCGCACCAACAGCGCATACTCATCGCCCAGATGCCGGTTGAACAGGCCGGTATCCAAACGGGAAAGCAGCTGCTTATCCTGCTCCGGATCATCCCGAAAGGTAGGGGCATAGAGCACCAGCTTTTTCCCTTTGCATTGCGGATACTGCGCGTCAAAGCGGGTGCGCAGCCCCTCCAGATCATGCGGGCGAAAGAAAAAATCCGTCCGTGGTGAACCAAGGGGCAACACCTGCTCCGGCCTCACGTGAAAAGCGCTGGCATAGTGGGGCGCAACGCTCTCTGAGGAGCAAACGACAAAGCTGAGCTTTGCATTGCCAGCGGCCTCCCGCGCGCGGATTTCCGGCGGCTGCGCAATATCCTGCCCAAAGCGCTTAAAAGCGCCCTCGGCATGCCAGAGCTGCACCACCACTGTTTGTTTACTGAGATGCAGGCCGGCCAGAGGCATAAAATTATCGTTGAGAAAAATATATTTGGCCCGCGCCAGCCCGTACGCCTTGCCAGTAAAAAAGCCAACAGCGCGCAGCAGGGAGCGCAGCAGCGCACGAACGCCTCCATTCGTTTGCAGAGCCAAATCCCGGCGCGTGATCCTTGTGAAAAAAAAGCCGGCGTTCTGCTCCCGAAAGGCGCGCTCCATCTCCCCGAGGCCGTCGTGAAAATCCGCATTGTGCATGGAGATCAGCGCAACACGCTTTTTTTGCACGGGAAATACCCGGCACAGATGAAACATAACCGCATACAAGGCGAAGAAAAAACGCTTCATGAATTTCGCTCCATTTCCAGCATGGGCAGCAAAACCGCTGCGCTGCTCCAGCATAGCGTGCAATGGCCTCTGCACGAACAGCTATTCGCAGCCCTGCCGTAAAAAATGCCCCCTTCGTCCACATCAGGCCTCTCAGCTGGCCCGTGCTTTTACGGCCACGCAGCACACAAGCCAAGGCCCCATCCCCCGTTTTGCGGTGTGAATGATATTTTTTGAACTCATGCACCCGCAGCCTGCCGCCTGAAATAGAGAATCAATGCCCACACCAAAGTGCCAAACGCCGCCCGCTTGATCCCCTCAGGCATGGGGAAACGGTAGAGAAAGCGCAGCAGCCGCGTATCCAGCACAGCGCACGTGCGCAGGCGGGCATGCAGGCGAGCGCGCGCCTGTTTCCGTGCCGCAGCCAAAAAGCCGCGATTCGGTAGGATGTGCAGGTTTTCACACTGCGCCCACCGCTCCGGGATCAGGCCGGCATCCGCTGTTGACTGCGGCACAAACACCTCAAAGCACGGCATGGACTGCAAATAGATGGAGTCAAACAGCGCCTCCATCTCCGCCTGATTGCCCCGTGCAGTGAGGAAAAAGGAGACGCGCGGTTTTTCCGCCATCTCTTTTTTCTCTACAATCAGGCGCTGCATCTCGATATCGCTGTTAAATGCGCAAAGCGCCTGAAAGCGCTCTTCTCCCATGCGCTCCCGCAGCATGCGCAGCGACTGCGCGATATACGCAATGCAATCCTCCTCCGCCTTCCAAAACAGCCGGTAAAACTGGGCGATCAGGACATAGGCCGTTTTATACAGGATCTCCTGCAGATAAGCCTCCCGATCCACCCCAGCATGCGGCTGCCGCAAGGCTTCGGCAGCGGCTTCGTAAATCATCTCATTTGCGGCCATATAATCCTGCAGCAGCGGCAGGCTGACCGTCTGGCTAACGGAGAAGCCCTCGGAGGCAACCCGCCTGCGGTAACGCAGCCACGCCTCTGCACAGCCACAGATGCGCGTACAGCAATAAGCATAGCGCATATTGAAGGCGCCATCCTCCGAATAGCGCAGAGGAGGGAACAAAACGCCGCTCTCCTTTAAATGCTGCGTCTGATAGAGCTTATTACCAACCAGATAGTTCCACAAAAGGTCGTTATCATAGGGATCGATCGTTTCCCGCTCCGACAAGAGGCCGGCGCGCTCCTGCCAGCTCGTGCCCGCCTGGCTGAAATTCTGAATTTTACAGATCACCAGCTGTGCATCATGGCGGCGCGCTGTGTCATAGAGCTTTTTCAGCACGTCCGGCTCAATCAGATCGTCAGAATCCAGAAAATAAAGATATTCCCCGGCCGCCTCCTGAATGCCGCAGTTACGCGCGGCGGAAACGCCGGCATTCTCCTGACGGATCGCGCGAAAGATCGGATACCTTTCGCAGTACTCCTGTAAAATCTCCGGCGTTTTATCCACAGAGCCGTCATCAACCACAATCACTTCAAGCTCTTGCAGCGTTTGTGCGACAAGGCAGTCCAGCGTTTCCCGCAGATACTGCTGTGCGTTATAGGCCGGTATCACAACAGATACTTTTGGCGGCAAGCAGCTCTCCCCTTTCCTCCCGAATGTAGGTACGAACAGGGCGCGCCGTCAGGTACAAAAGCTGCCTGCGGCCCGCCCCGCCCGTTATTTTTCCCATTTCAAAACGGTCTTTCCGAAATTGCGGTTAAAATCGAGGTCGAACGCTCGATGGATATCCGTGATTTCCCGTACATCCACCTGCGCGCCCACAAGGTTTTCAAAATAATGGCCAAGCTCCTCATAGCGGTCGAGCAGCTCCACGGTCTGTAAAAAATCCTTTCGCCCGCTGCGGCTGCTGCCAAACATGCGCAGGCCCTTTTCCAGCATCATGCGGGTATTGATCTCCACAAAGTTTTCAGAGACGCCCATGATGGCGATCGTGCCCTCGGGATTGATGTGGTCAATGATCTGATTGATCGCGCTGCGCGAGCCTGCGCCGCCCACGCACTCAAAGGCATGATCTACGCACACATCCTCATCCAGATGATCCACCAGAAAGGTCTCCTGCGCAAAGGTGAAGTAAGCGAGCTTTTCCTCCACTGTGCCAAAAATATAGAGCTGTGTCTCCGGATAGAGGTAATGCAGCAGCAGGGCAGTGAAAAAGCCCAGGTTTCCATCCCCCCAAACGCCGACCCGGCTGCGCCGCCCGTGGGCGATGGCGTCAAACCGGGAAATCGTGTGGCGGCTGACGCTGATCAATTCTGTGAAGGAAGAGACCTGCAGCGGCACATTTTTAGAGGCCGGGATCAAACGATCCGGCCGCATCAGCACATAATCCTGCAAAAAGCCGTCGTATCCGCTGGAACGGAAGTGGCTGGAACGCAGATAATTCTCCGCCACAAAATCATCCGTCTGCGTCGGTGTGTTGGGGATCGGGATCACATGGTCGCCAACCCGAAACGTCCCTGTTGGATCGAACACCACCTCCGCCACGCACTCATGGATGAGCGCCATCGGTAGCTTCGCCTTCAGAGCGGCTTCCGAGCGCATGCCCTGATAATACCTCTGATCTGCATGACAAATCGAGAGATAAAGCGGGCGGATGAGAATGTGATCCTCCGTGAGACGCAGCTCCTGATAGGTGACGTCGATCATACGGGGAGCGATCAGTTGATAAACGGCATTAATCATTTAATGCATCTCCCCCCAGCAGTGTCTGCGCCACCTTTAGATCATAGGGATAGGTAATTTTAATGTTAAAGACCTCCCCTTCCACCAGATGGACCGGAAGCCCCTTCATCACAAAAATTTTGCAAGCATCCGTAAGACTGTCCTTTTCCTCCTGGGAAAGGCTTTCGTAAACCTCTTTGAGCTTTTTCCCAAGGAAGGATTGCGGCGTTTGCCCCTGGTACATTTGAGAGCGAGGCGGAATATGAGAGATCGACTTACCACCCGTGCTCTCTACAATGGTATCCGTGGCAGGGATCACCGTATCGCACGCGCCAAACGCACGCGCCGCAGCAATATTTTCCGTGATAATTCGATGCGTTACAAAGGGGCGAACCGCGTCGTGCGTGACGATAACCGTATCCTCCTCTAGGCCGTACTGCGCCTCAATGTAACAAAGAGCACGGTAAACGGTATCGTTGCGGGAGGCGCCGCCTTCGATAACCTCCACACGATCCGTCTGCCCCAGGCTTTTCACCAGCATGTTGCGCGTATGTGCAATCCATGCCTTCGGGCACAGGACGATCACCTTCTCAAAGGCGGAGTTGACATAAAATTTCTCAACTGTGTGCACAATGATCGGCTTGCTGCCAAGCTGTAAATACTGCTTGGGAGTCTGTGTATTTCCCATCCGGCTGCCGATACCACCGGCTAGCACCACTGCAAAAACCATGTAAAATCACAATCCTTTCCCTGTTGTAAAAACATCTATAGCCCTCTCAGGCCGCCTGTATCTCGAACACAGGCGGCCTGAGCCCTTATTTCTTGCGAATCATCTCGTCATAAATGGCACAGACCTCATCGGTCGTCCCCCGGGCGATGATCTGCCCTTTTTGCAGGAGGATCGCCCGGTTGCAGATCCGGCGCACCTGGTCAGTGTTATGGGAAACGAACACAACCGTCGTGCCCTTATCAAACATACGCTGAATTTTTGCCTCACTCTTCTGGCGGAATTTGGCATCCCCAACGGAGAGCACCTCGTCAAGGATCAAAATCTCCGGCTCAACAATCGTGGCCACCGCAAATCCAAGACGCGCGCGCATACCAGAGGAATAATTCTTCATGGGCACATCAATGAACTCCTGTAATTCAGAAAACTCCAAGATCTCGTCATACTTCGTCTCCATAAACTTACGGGAAAAGCCCATAGTGGCGCCGTATAAAAAGATGTTTTCCTTGCCCGTATAGTTCATATCAAAACCGGCACCAAGCTCCAGCAGCGGGGCGATTGTGCCGTGCACCGTCACAGTGCCCTTTGTGGGCTTCATCACACCGGAGAGCACCTTGAGCAGCGTGCTCTTACCTGCCCCGTTAAAGCCCAGCACACCAAGCCTCTCCCCCTTTTGCAGGGAAAAGGAGATGTCTCGTAGCGCCCAAAATTCCGTAAAATGCAGCTTACGGGTTAAAAATTTAATGACATATTCCTTCAAATTATCAATTTTTTCTTTGTTGAGGTTAAACATCATGCTGACGTTATCAACCTCAATCACCGGAGTTCCCACCTGCTTCGCCTCCTAAATATGTAAAATAAATTTATCCTGATTCTTATAAAACACGTAAAAACCGATCAGGAGCGTCACAAGGCTGAAGCCGAGGGAATAATAAAACCAGTTCCAATTCCACATTTCGCCAAACAGCACACAGGAGCGGAACATGGATACAAGCGAATACAGCGGATTCGCCATCAGGGCGTATTTCATCCATACCTCCAGCTGGAGCTGGTCAACCTGATAAAAAATCGGCGTCAGATAAAACAGCAGCATGCAGAATACATCGTAGAGATATTCCACATCCCGGAAGAACACATGCATCGTCGCCAAAATCATCCCGACACCCATGCACAGGATCAAAAGAATCAAAACGGGAACAACCGCCAGAAAAACATAGGGCGTCAGATGCATTTTTGTATCGGTAAAAATCATGAAATAGCCCATGACCACGGCCAGCACTGTCAGAGAGATCAGGAAGGTAACAAACGTTGAGATAATATTGGAAAGCGGATAGATATATTTTGGCACATAGACCTTCTTAATAATCGAAGCATTGCCAAGGATGGAGCGCATCGACTTTTTCGTGGCCTGTGTGTAAAATTCATAGAGCAAGCGGCCGCACAGCAAATAAGTCGGATAGTTGAGAATCAGCGTTTCATCATGGCCGAAAATCTGCCCAAACACCAGGCTCAACACGATCATCGTGAGCAGCGGCTGCAAAAAGGTCCAAAATAAGCCCAGCACAGAGTTGCGGTATTGCAGCTTGATATTCTTATTTACCAGCTCCTTTAGGAGGAAGCGGTATTTCATAAAGTTTTTCAGATATTTCTTCTTGGGGGGGCGCGCTGGCCGACCCGCCGAGGGGGATGCCGGTGTGACTGCCGTCATAAAAACGCCTCGTTTCTTCTCAATTTAAGCCGGCCGGCGGCCGAACCATTTCGTGAAATAAGACAGCATGGAATGCACATGGATCAAAAAAAGCCTGGTGTTATGCGCGCTACCGCGCTCCCACGCATGGTAAACAGTGACCAGCGGGTAGCAGACAGCCTTTGCGTATTGCCGGATGGTGCGCGTCAGATCGGCATCCTCAAAATACATAAAATAACGCGGGTCAAATCCGCCAACCTTTTGAAAGATTGAGGTGCGCAGCAGCATAAAGCAACCGGAGGCGTTCTCAATCTCAAAGGGGTGCTCCACGCCCTCATCCAGCATGGCGTATTCACGCAGCGTGGGATTTTCCACATCATCCCGCCGGAACCGGCTGGCGATCAGATAGCGCAGAGATGGGTTTCGCCGCCCCAAAATCTGCTCGCGCCCATCCGGAAAGCAGATGCGTGGGGAGAGAAGCCCAACCTCCTCATGCTCGTCCATATAATGCGCCATCGTTGTCAACACATCATCCTTAAGGAAGATATCCGGGTTGATGATGGCGTGATATTTGGAGGAAAGCCGGGGCAGCACCAGATTGTGCCCCCCTCCAAAGCCATGATTCTTCCGCTCCGCTAAAATCTCCAAATTTGGGAAACGGTCTGCCGGAAAGTGCTTGCGCACCAGGGCGAGCGTATCATCCGTAGAGCCATTATCCACAATATAAAGGCGGCAGGGCACTCCCTTTGTGCATTGAAAAAAAGTTTCCACCGCTTTGAGGATGCATTTGCGGTTGTTATGCGTGACAATACAGCCCGAAACCGTATACTCTCCCATAAATTATGTTCGTTCCTTTCAACAAGCGGATCCCCGGCAAAGCGCACGCGCGCCGGTAACATCCTCTTTTTCAGCTTTCCTCCGCCTGATCGAGGCGTGCAAAGCGCTCCCTCAGATGAATCGCCAATCTCCACCGCCAGCGCAGCCGGACGGCAAAAGAGGCTCCGCCGCCCGTTACATTCCCACCGTGCCTGCGGTAAAGCAGCAGCGGCTCCTTCAGGAAAGTAACACGCCCCACGCGTGTGGCAATCAGACCGATCCATTGATCATGCATCGGAATATCCGCCGGGAAGGGCAAAATCGCTCCGCACAGCTCCCTGCGGAATGCCATGCAACAGCCCATGAAGGAATTCCGAAGCAGGTTGTGCCAAAAGCCCGGCCTGGAGCCATGGGTATCAAAAAAAGACGGCTCTACCGGGTGCAAGCCCGCGTCCGTCACGCAGGCGTCATGCAGCACGAGCAAAGCGCCGTTTGCAATTGCTTCTTTTACCTTGTTGGCCTTTCCCGGCTGCCAGATATCATCCTGATCACTGAGAAAAATAACATCTCCACCGCACAGAGAGATGGCATGTTCAAAATTCGCCAAAACGCCACGCCCTGGCCCCTCCACATAGCGAATGCGCTTATCCTGCTCCGCCATATGGCGCACCAACCGCTCCGTCTCGCCACCAGGGCAATCGTCGGATACGATCACTTCATCCTGTGGGCCCAGTTGCGGTAGGATAGACGCCAGCTGCGCCTCTATATAAGCTTCGCCATGATAAGCGGCCATCGCAACCGAAACACGCATTGCCACGATCATTCCTTTCCTGAGCGGCAGGCCGCAACGGCGGCAAAAGCGCCCCTCAGGCAGTTTTACGCTTTATTATAATCTTTTTATCCTGATTTTACAAGTAGTTTATTCATACAATACGTCAAGCCCGTAAAAAACGTGCAAATAAAACGAAAAGGGCCGTAAAGCGGCTGCCCTTTTTACGCCTTTGCTCAGAATGTGCCACTTTCCCTTGCAGGCCTGCCGGACCGCGAGCCGCCCATAAAAGCAGCCCTGCAGGAGGGCAATATTCCCACCCACAGGGCTCCACCTTACCAATCCACTGCGCCGGGCCGGTATCAATCCACCTCGACCGGCGTAAATCCGGTAAACGTGGCCTCCAGCTTACACGACGGGACGGAAACCGACAGCAGCGCGCCCGTCTCACCATCCTGCACCAGCTCAAACGCGCCGGATTTTGTTTCGCCGCGATAATACCAGCGGCCATCCCGCTCGGAAATATCGAGTGATTCCAGTCGTGCAAGCGCTTCAATGGAATTGACTACAGCCGCCCCCAGGGCGGACTGAGGAAATTGCGACAGGTCAATATCAAAACCGAGCGCGTTATACTCCACGCGGTAGGAGTCTCCATTCCAGAGAATCGTAACGCCGCGAAACATCTGTGGCTCCGTAATCTGAATCTCGCAGGAAAGCAGCGCGTGCCGCACGATATGCGCCTTGACGGTTCGCTCGGAGATCACGGCTGTCATATCCGCCTCAAACTGCTCTGGCAAGGCTGGCGGCTGATCTGCTTTCCCCTGCCCGCTGCCGCCGCATGCGGGCAACATCAGCAAAAGCGCCAGAAGCAGGCACAGCCATTTCCCCTTCTTCATCGAGCGGATCTCCCCTTCCGAATCGGCAGATGCCCTACCCGGCAAAATCCTTGAGCAGCAGCGGCAGCTCCTGCGCCATGAGCGTAGGCGTCATACCGCACATGGAATAGCGCTGCGCCGCCGCATCCCCTGCCAGGCCGTGCAAATAAACCGCAGCGGCCGCAGCCTGAAGCGGCTCCATGCCCTGTGCGGTGAGGGATGCAAGCATACCGGCCAAAAGATCACCGCTGCCACCCTTTGCCATGCCAGGGTTACCGGTGCGGTTGACCAGCAGTGACGCGCTGCGCCCGTCTGCGATCACGGTATTCGCTCCTTTGAGCACCAGCGTCACACCGTACTCCCGTGCAAAGCGGCGCGCCGCGCCTGCCCGATCCGCCTGAATTTCTGCCACCGTGCAGCCACAAAGCCGTGCCATCTCGCCGGGGTGGGGCGTCAAGATCAGCGGCGCTTTCGCTTGCTTCAACATATCTATATGCATCGCAGCAATATTTATACCATCCGCATCCAGTATCACAGGGCAGGAGGCTGTTGTCAGAAGCTCCCGCACCAGATAAGCCGTATCCTCATTCGCCCCCAGCCCGCAGCCGATCAGCACCGCGCTCGCCTTCTCCAATGCAGAGCAAAGCTGCGGCAAAGCCGCCTGAGCGAATGTGCCCTCCCGGTTTGCATAGAGTGGCAGAAGCAGCGGCTCCGTCAGCTTAGAGGCAATCGCGGCGTATGCCCCTTCCGGGAACGCAGCCGTGACAAGGCCGACGCCCATAGCTACTGCCCCCGTCGCCGCCAGCACAGCAGCGCCCGGCATATTGCGGCTGCCGCAGACGCTGAGCAAACGGCCGTAATCCCCTTTGTTTGACACCGGGGCGCGTGGGGTAAAGCAGGCACGAACGGACTCCCGCTCAATCGAAAACAGCATCCCCTCCTCATCTGTGTAGCAGCTGTCGGGAATACCGATACGCACCACGCTCACCCGTCCGCTCAGAGCGGCGGCCGGGTAGAGCACATGCGCCGGCTTCAGAGTGGAAATTGCAGCGGTATAATCCGCATGAAAAGCATAACGAGGGGCAAGGCTGACATCACAGTTGACGCCGCTGGGCATATCGACGGCGATCTTCAGCGCCGGTGAGGCAGACATCGCCTCCAGCAGCTGCGCGATCTGCGCATTTGGCTCACCATAAAAGCCGATGCCAAACACAGCGTCCACCAGCACCTGCGCTGTGCGAAGTTTTTCCAGCGCCAGCTCGCGCTGGGTATCATAGCGTACTACATCCACTGGCAGAGCGGCCATGCGCGTATACATCTCCTGTGCATCCGCCGCTGCCGGCTGGCCCATGGCGAGCACCACGCTCACCTGCGCACCCTTGTCAAAAAGCTTCCGGGCGATGACAAAGCCGTCGCCGCCGTTTTTCCCCTTGCCGCAGACCACCGTTACCGCCGTTCCGGATTCCGCATTGATCTGCGCCTGCTCCGCGATGAAACGCGCGCAGGCGGAGCCTGCGTTTTCCATCAGGCGCAAATAATCAAGGCCCGTATCCACTGCCCGCTCCTCAACCGCGCGCATCTGCGCGGCCGTTAAAACCCTCATGACGATACCCCCTTCTGATAAGCACCGCTTAACGTGCCACTCGCACCTCTCACCTCCTGTTGGAGGAAACGGCATTGCTTTTTCAGTGTAGCATGGCGGGGCTAAAAATGCAATCGCGTTTGCATACCAGGCAGCGCGTGAAAATATTCTGTGCGGTAGGACCACCCGCTCCCATCGCGCGCTGAAGCGGACTGCTTCCCTCTGGCATTGTTTGCGCCGGTGGATTGCGGCGCAGCATTTTTTTAGATATAATAAAAGCCGGAACTGTGTGCAGCCTAATCCGGCGGATACTGTCACGCCCTCTCTGCGCAAGTCGCATTTCTCTGAGCGATAAACAACAGAGCCGCAGGCATACAATCACACAAGAAAGGGGCGCATCCAGCTAATGCTTTTGAGAAACCTCGTGGAGGATACGCCCGGTTCCTCTGCCGGGCTGGGGTGGGAACACGGCCTGAGCTTTTACCTGGAAACCGGGCGCCACGGGTTGTTATTTGATGTGGGCGCAAGCGCGCTTTTTGAACAGAATGCAGCAACGTTGGGCATTGATTTAAAACGGGTAGACACCGTGATCATCTCTCATGGTCACAATGACCACGGTGGAGGCTTACGCCGTTTTCTGGCCTGCAACCGGCAGGCGAATGTCTATGTACAGCAGCGGGCATTCGAGAGCCATTATTCCAGCTCCGGAGGCACGATCCATGAAATCGGGCTGGATCGCGCCCTGCGCACACACCCACAAATCCGTTTCGTTGCCCGTAACCTGCGCATCGATGAAGAGCTATTTCTGTTTTCCGGCGTAGCGCAACGCCAGTTTTGGCCGGCAACCAATGGGAACCTGCTCAAGCGGGAGGGGGATACGTACCTCCCGGATGACTTTTGTCACGAGCAATATTTGGCGGTTGACGCCGGCGGCCTCAGCCTGCTTTTTTCCGGCTGCGGGCATTGCGGGATCCTCAACATTCTTGCAGAATACAAAGCGTTGCTCGGCAAGGCGCCCGATATGGTGATTGGCGGCATGCACCTGACAAGCCCCCGCACAGGGAACTGTATGCCGCCGGAAGCGCTGGAAGAGCTGGCACAGCGCCTTGCCGCCTACCCAACCCGCTTTGTAACCTGCCACTGCACCGGCGAGACACCTTGCCAAATTTTGCAACAGGCGCTGGGGGAGCGATTTCACGTGATTCACACCGGCGATCGTATCCCACTGAGATAGCAAAATCTCCCTGTGTGGAAGCCTCAAAGTTCCACACAGGGAGATTCACATTTCCCTCAAAAAACACGGCGGGCGTTTCACAGCCTTTCCTGCATTTCAAATGAAATCCCTACCTCGCGGCGGATGCGCTCCATCACGCGGCACACCCGGCTAGTCAGAGCCGACACCTGCTCATAGGACGCACGGTGCTGCTCCTGTGCCTGCACAAAGCGTCGAAATGCCTTTGCCTCCCCACACATGGCCGCGGCCTTGTCAAGCGCACCGCAGAGCATACGATGCGTCCCATCCGCCAGGTGAAGCTCCATGCCCGTGAGCATAGAGATGGAGCGGATGGTTATACTGCCCCGGTCGCCTAAAATCTCCGACCCGGTATAGCCCTGCCCGATCTTTGACCAGGAGAGCAGCACCTCCCGCTCCGAATAGGAGAGGCAGGCGCTGCCAAACCCGTCCGCCCCGGTGGAGAGGAAGCCTGCCGAAGCGCGCACGCCCTCCGGTTCACCGAACAAATCCACTGCCGGATACACACAGTAAACACCCAGATCCATCAGGCCCCCCGCCGCCATAGCCGGGTTAAAAATATTGGGCAGTTCCCCGCGCAGCAGAGCCGGATAGCGCGAGGAGAGCTGCGAAAAATCAAAGCGAGCGGTGGTCACGCGCCCAAGCTCTGCAACAGCACGGTGCAGCGATTCCCGCGCGGGCAAATAGCGCATCATAATCGCCTCCATATAGATGAGGCCTCGCTCCTCTGCCAACGCATGCAGCTGCTCAAACTGCTCTGGTGCGGTGACAATGGGCTTTTCACACAGCACATGCTTGCCACTCTCCAGCATTTGCTTGCTCTGCGGATAATGGAACACATTTGGGCTCGCAATATAAACCGCATCCACCGCCGCGCTTTGGGCCAGATCGCCGAGCCGGGTGTAAACAAGCGGAATCTCCCAAGCGTGTGCAAATGCCTCCCCTGTTTCCGCCCTCCGGGAATAGACAGCGGCGATCTCAATCCCGCCCGCCAGGCGCGCGCCGGTGATAAAATGCCCGGCGATGGCACTGGTGCCGATGATTCCAATTCGCATTGATTTCTCCTCTTTTCCGTTCCAAATAAATTCAGACATCAGATTTCAGACGTTAGACGCCAGACATGGAAGCCGGAAATAATTGCCTCAGCAGCGGCAACAGGAAGCGCTTGAGAGGATAGAGTTTTTCACATTCTTCCTCTGAGGCTGGGCTTGGCGGTAATCTCATCTACAATCCAATATCTATCGTCTAATATCCAGCTTGCCTTCTGGGTCTATCGTTACGTTTGAGGCTCCAAACAACTTGCGGGCTCCGGGAGAAACCTCCCGGGACCTTCAGTCTTGCTCTGAGGAACTCTCTACCAGTAGGCCAGCGGCGGCAGGCTCCGCAAACTCCCGGCGGGCTCGTGAGGGGACTTGCCTGCTTGCAGGCAAGCGAGCGCACAAACTATTTGAGACCGCGTGAGCGGTCGAGTTTTTGTGCGCCTCGCCGAACACATCAAAGGGATTTAAAAGCATACCAGTGCCGCCGTTGGCCGTGCGCGGGGTCGAGGGGCGAAGCCCCCGGCTGCTTCTCTTCTCGCATCGGTGCACAGGGGGCAACAGCGGTTTTCAGCGCCATGGCCGCGCCCCTGGCTGCGTTATCCTCCTTGCGTTCCATCAAGGAAAGCTGCGTCGTCTGCCTTGCCAGAATCACGGCCATGGGCTGAAAACTCCACAGGACCGCTCCGGCAGCTCAGGCGAGAGGATCGCAAGGCCGCAGGGCGCGGCCGGGCCGCCCGCCCTGCCGTGCCCGAGAACGCAGCGAGCGCCCGCCTGAGCCTGCCGGGCGGCGCTGCTTCCCCCTGTACGCCGATGCTGGTTCTCTTGCAGAAGCAGGAGAATGAACGCGTGTACAACGCAATCAGGTACTCATTAAAAATTCAAACAAAACCCCATGGCCGCACCTCAAGCAAGATTATAGTGGTTATAACAAACATTCGGAAGGCTGCGTTTTGCAACGCGGCCTTTTTGCGCTGCTTTGAGCGAAAGCAGACTCCCCGCCGGAGCGGGGGAGGGGAAGCATATCTCCGTGTAAGTAATGCTGAAGGGCTAGCAGGCTGAAAATGAAACGCTATTTTCTAGACAAATGTCGGTTAAATGCTTGAATAATTAGGAAACAAGCGTTATAATTTAGCTAATTTCAATAATAAGCTGTATCGTTTGGGGGTGAAAAAATTGCAGCTGAAACAAACTGTCGGAAGCCTTTTATCGGATTTAAAAGTGTACTGGAAGAAACCGCCTGCGGGGAAGTATATGCCCTTCAAGGAAATTGCCGCCTACAGCGTAGGCGGGATCGGCGCCTATTTTGTGATCGTCATCATCTGGGCGCTGCAGCTTTCGGTTGGCAACTTTATCATCGGCAACGCGATCGGTATTGAACCGACCAAGATCTATATGCTCTATCTGATTTCCGTCGCATCCAGTTTCCCATTGACGGCGGTGCGCGCCAATATCATCGATAATACCCGCAGTCGAAAGGGTAAATACCGCCCCTGGCTGCTGGTGATGGGCGTGCCGACTGTGCTGCTCGCAATCGGCTTTGTGTGGATGCCCTATGAGCAGATGTCCATGAATATGCGGATGCTGACCGTGTTGCTGTTTAACATCGGCTTCCAGTTTTTCTTCAGCTTTTTCTATGATTCCTATGAAAATCTGATCTATGTGCTTTCACCCAACACGCAGGAGCGAACGGATGTTTCCGCTGTGAAAGCAGTTATTTATTCCATCGCGCCTTCCATCACCGGCATCGTCATGCCGCTGGCGGCCAAGTTCTTGACGAACGGCGATATGACGGATATGAAGCTCTACCGCTTTGCCTATCCGCCTATGCTGATTATCGGTATTCTGCTGGTGATTTTGGTTTATGCCAACACGCAGGAAAAAATCATTCAGGCGAAAACGCACGTTGTCCAGATTAAATTTATGGATGCGCTGCGCGCCGTGGCGAAGAATAAATATTTCTGGATTATCTCTCTGGCCGGATGGCTGGGCTTTTTGGAGAATTCCTACGGCACGATTTTGCAGTGGATTTACCAGTATCAGCACGCCTGCACAGAGGGGCAATACGCTTTGATCACCACGCTTCAGGGCAATTCCGCTCTCTGGGGCATGCTGATGGCGCCTTGGGCCATCCGTAAATTCGGCAAAAAGCGCGTCTTGGTTTTTACCAATATCTTAAACATCTTTTTCATTGCCATGATCTATCCGGTCGTTGTGAATATCGACCCGAGCCTGGGCATCTGGCTGATCCTGATTTGCATGTGGATGAACGGCCTTGCCAATTCGTTTGCCAACGTGCTCAACCCCAGCATCCAGGGTGATATCCGCGATTACCAGCAATATGTTTCCGGCGAGCGGATCGATGGCATGTTTGCTGCCGTCGGCCTGATCGGCAGCGCGATCACGATGGTGACCAGCGGTGTGCTGCCCGCCGTGTATGAAGCGCTGGGTATCACCACAGAAAATGCGGTGGCTATGGGCTACACCAATGCGTATGACGTGCTGTATAACCGCGATATCTTTGTCAGCGCCTTTGCAGTGCTTGTTGGGCTCGGCGTCTTTGGCGCGGTGATGAATGTGGTGCCGTATTTCTTCTATGACCTGACGGAGACCAAGCAGCGCGGCATGGTCAACGTGCTGAAGGTGCGCGCTTTGTTTGAGGATTACGGTAACAACGCCCTGTCGGACAGTGGGCTTGTGGAGACGATTGATCTGGTGAATGAGGCACGCAGGTATGTCGCGGAAGAGCCTCTGCCGGAGACGAAGGACGCCATCCGCCAGGCGAAGAAAACGGGCGGCCGCACAGCGGCCCGTAAAGCGAAGAAGGAGCGCAAAGCCGCGATTGAACATAACCGAATGATTGAGATTTCCCGTTTTGTTATTGACGAGATGAATAAGTTTAATACGCTCGAGGTTCAGGAGCAGGTGCGTGTAGCGCGTGAAATTTACGCGGCCGGCCTTTCCAACTTGGTCAATGTAGATCCGGCTATCCTCTCGCAGGCGCGGGCGCTGCCCAAGGGCACGGAGGAGGAGAAGCTTTACCGTAAGGCTGCTATTGAGCAGGCGCGCAAGCGGCTGTATTCCAAGCGGATGATCCTTAAGCACTATCCCAATGGCATTGTGGAGTTTGACGCCACTGTGTTTGACCGCCTGTTTGCGGAGGAGGACCGCCTGGAGGCCGAGCTGGAGGATGCGTTTCATAAGCAGTTTGAGGCCAAGGATAGCAAGGATCGGGAGGCCATTCAGCAGGCGAAGCACGAAGTGCAGCGCATTAAGCTGGAGCGCGCGAAGATCCGCACGAAAATCAAAGAGGCAACCAATGAGAACTCCCTGTATCACCGGGCGGCGAAGCCATATCTGGAGGCAAAGCGCTTGTTGATTCAAGAAGAGAATTATAAGCACTATGATGAAATTGCCGCCATGTATGATGAGGCGAAGGCCCGCGCGGATGCAGAGGAAGCGAAGCGGGAGGCGGAGGAAGCAGCCCGCCATGCGCAGAAAAAGGCGGAACGAGAGCTGGCGCGCGCTAACCGCAGAAAATAATAAGGTTACCTGCGCAGAGAGTGCGGAATACGCGTGCAGGAAAGATGTGAAAAGCGTGTGAGGGAGCGCGTGGCGCTTCCCAATCCGCAGGGAAAAGGGGGAGCTTTTGTGGAGAGAACATCAATACGTATTTTATCCTTTAACGTCCGTTATGGTGGCAAGGGGCTGCATTCGGCGAAAAGCCGTGCCCCGCTGGTGATTGAAACGCTGCGTACCGCGCAGCCAGATTCCTTCGGCTTGCAGGAGGCGCGTTGGGAGTGGATGGAGTATCTTACTGCGGGCCTGCCGGAATACGGTTGGGTCGGCGTAGGCCGGGAGGACGGCGCGCATGGCGGGGAATTCACCCCGGTATTTTACCGCCGTGACCGGTATGAGCTAGCGGATTCTGGAAACTTTTGGCTGTCTGAAACGCCGGAGCGCCCCTCCAAGGGGTGGGATGGTGCCTTTCCCCGCGTGTGCACCTGGGTGGTGCTGCGCAATCGGGAAACGGGCGCGTGCTATGCACATGTAAATACCCATCTGGATCATATTGGCGCACAGGCACAGGTGGAAGGAGCCAAGCTGGTGCGGGAGAGGCTGCTCGCTCTCTCCATGCCGGCGGTATGCACAGGGGATTTCAATGTGAAGGAGGGCAGCGCAGTCTATCGCTTGCTGAATGATGGGCCGATTGGGGATGCGAAATATCTCGCGGCGGAGCGAATGTCCAGCGGTACCTATCACGGCTATCACCCGCTGCGGATGACTGGGAAAAGCCCGATTGATTTTATCTTTGTCACAAAGGAGGGTTTTGCTCCGCAGGTTTACCGTGTGGTGAATCACCGCGTGCACGGCCGTCTGGCGTCGGATCACTATGCGGTTTATGCGGATATGCTCCAGAGGGCGGATACAAAATGAATGTTTTCAGGGCAGGAGGCTATTTTATCTGAAATTCGGCGCCTGCATGCAGGCGCTAAATAAGATGAAAATATAGGAAAGGGTGAAGAAAATGCAGGCATTGCAGGTATTAAGACGCTGGTGTGTGAACAAGGTGATTGCGCTGATTCTTTCCTTCAGCGCGCTGCTTTCCGTTGCAACAGGAGGATTTGTAAAGTTGCCGGAGGGCATCCTGCCGGATGTGGCGCAGCCGCCGCAGGCGGAGGTTGCAGTCTATCCCGGCGCAGTGCGCGTGGCGAGCTTCAATGTGCAGACAGCGGGCGAGGGCAGCAATTTTATGCTCTTCCGGATCGGGGCAGTCACGCAAACTATCGAGAAATATGCACCGGATTCCTTTGGCGTGCAGGAGGCGCACGCCGGGTGGCTGCTGGCAATTAAGGCGGCCCTACCGGCTTATGATTACGTGGGCATCAGCCGGGATGGCTATATCTTTGATGAGTTTTCCGCCATTTTTTACCGCAGCGATAAGTATGATGTGGTCGATTCCGGCACATTCTGGCTGTCCGAAACGCCGGAGCGCCCCTCTATCGGGTGGGATGCGGCGCTTAACCGGATTTGTACTTGGGCAGTGCTGCGCAATAAGGAAACTGGCGAGTGCTATGCGCATGTCAACACACACTTAGATCATGTTGGCGAGCAGGCGAGGCAGAACAGCGTTCGGCTCCTTCTGGATAAGGTTGCAGAGCTGGGCCTGCCCACGGTTTGCACAGGAGATTTTAACGCGGCCGAAGGCACAGCCGTTTACAACGAAATGACCGCTGTGCTGGGCGACAGCAAATATCTCGCGCCGGATACCATGAGCATGGGTACCTTCAACGGCTTTGACATGGAAGGGCTGGAGGATAAGCTCCCGATCGACTTCCTGTTTGTCACAGAGGATACGGTGAAGCCGATGGTTTACCGCGTGGTGACCGATCTGGTCAATGGGCGGATTCCATCTGATCATTGCATGATTTATACAGACGTGCTGATTGGCTGAGGCAAGAGGGCAAAAGGAAAAAACGGCGCGGCAGAGGGGGAGAAACCGCCTGATGCCGCGCCGTTTCTCGTTTCTTGAGCGGTGGTCCTGATGGGTGGCGCTCCTCTGTAGAAAATGGCGCACTGCCCGGCGGGGAACGGCAAAGTTTTTCTTCACTTTTCTCTGATATCATGTTAAAATATGACGCAGATCAGCAAAGGGGTGGATGGATTGGAACAGACGATTGCCATTGTCGATTATGGCGCGGGAAACTTGCAAAGCGTGAAAAAGGCGCTGGATTTTATTGGTGTTTCCAGCGTAATTACAAAGGACGCTGGGCAAATTCGCGATGCCGGCGCCGTCATCCTGCCGGGCGTCGGTTCGTTTGCGGATGCGATGGCTTCCATGCACGCGAGCGGCTTGACGGATACCGTACTTGAGGCGGCGCACAGCGGGCGGCCCTTTTTGGGCATCTGCCTGGGGCTGCAGTTGCTCTTTGAGGCCTCCGAAGAATCGCCGGGTGTTGTGGGCTTGGGCGTTTTGAAGGGGGAGATACGTCGTATTCCGCAGCAGGACGGCCTGAAGGTGCCGCATATCGGCTGGAATTCCCTTGCAATTCTACAGCCGGACGGTATTTTCCAGGGCATCCCGCAGGAGGCGTATGTCTATTTTGTCCACTCCTATTACCTGAAGGCGGAGAGGCAGGAGGAGGTGGCTGCGCGCACGCAGTACGGCGTCCGTATCGATGCAGCTGTGCAGCGGGGGCGCCTTTGCGCCACGCAGTTCCATCCTGAGAAAAGCGGGCGGGTCGGCCTGCAAATCCTGCGCAATTTTGCCGCTATGTGTGAGGAGGATGCCTGATGTATGCCAAGCGGATTATTCCCTGCCTGGATGTGAAAAACGGGCGCGTGGTCAAAGGCGTGAGTTTTGTCAACCTGCGGGATGCGGGCGACCCGGTCGAGTGCGCCGTGGCCTATGACGCCAAAGGGGCGGATGAGCTTGTGCTGCTCGATATTACGGCCACCCATGAGGGGCGCGGCACGATGGTGGATATCGTCACGCGCGTGGCAAACTCCATTTTTATCCCGTTTACTGTGGGCGGCGGTATTTCGAGCGTGGAGGATTTTACCCAGCTACTGCGCGCAGGGGCGGATAAAATCAGCGTGAATTCCGCAGCGGTGCGCAATCCACAGCTCATCAGCGACGCAGCCTATAAATTTGGCAGCCAGTGCGTTGTGTGTGCGATTGACGCAAAGCGCCGCGCACAGGGCGGCTGGGAGGTTTATCTCAACGGAGGCCGTATTCCCGCAGGGCTGGATGCCGTTGCATGGGCGCAGGAGGCGGAGCGGCGTGGCGCGGGCGAAATCCTTCTGACAAGCATGGATTGTGACGGTCAGAAGCAGGGATATGATCTGGAGCTGACGCGTGCCGTTTCCGAGCGGGTTGGCATCCCGGTGATCGCCTCCGGCGGCGCGGGCGCGAAGGAGCATTTTTATGATGCGTTTACACAGGGTAAGGCGGATGCCGTGCTGGCCGCTTCACTGTTCCATTTTAATGAAATTCCCATCATGGAGCTGAAGCGTTACCTTGCCGGGCGGGGTGTGCCCGTCCGCATGGATTGAGGCGGTATACGGATGCTATATTTGACTGTACTCTATGGAGCATAGGGTGACTTTTGCCTCCAAATGCGGTACGCTGGGAGCAAAGGAGGCGATTCTGAAATGAATCCGCAAAAAACCGGGCTGTTTATCGCGGCCCTCCGCAGGGAGAAAGGCTGGACGCAGAGTGAGCTGGCAGAGCGATTGGGTGTTACAGATAAAGCGGTTTCCCGCTGGGAAACGGGGAAGGGCTTGCCGGATATCTCTTTGCTCGCTCCGTTGGGAGAGGCGCTGGGAGTTTCGGTGAATGAGCTTTTATCCGGCGGGCGCATTGCATCTGAGCAACTGACGGAGCGTTCAGATGCGCTTGTTTTGCACACGATGGAGGAATCCCGCGAACGGGTGCGCCGGTTCCAAAGCAACCTGTTCTATGCGGCAGGCGCTGTTTTGCTGGCGGGGTCTTTGCTCTTTTTGGGCTTTGATACGTCCTTTGTCGCTTTTTACGCATCCATTTTGGGCGGGCTTTTGCTGGCGGCTGCAACGCTTTTGCATTTTCGCGGCAGATGGAAAAGGGGCATACTGGCCGCTGCTGCTGTGCTGCTGCTCACATTTTGCCTGCTGGAGGCGCGGGATTTTGTGTATGTCACGTTTTATGAGCTCCCGCCGCAATACAACCTTCGGATTGTTACAGGGTATGACGAAATTAGATATGAAAAATTGTTTTATGACGTGTGCCGTTCTCGCTCAGAGACGGGGAAGGATCTTTATCAGATCGTTGTAAAACAGCGTGATCAGGCGCATATGCGATGAATTGAGGCTTCCATTGGGAGGAATTCGGCAGGTATGCCGCCGGAAATGCTCGGAATAGATGCGTTGGAGCGGTGAATTCGCCGCCTGGATAAAAAACAACCTTCCCGAAGTGCCGCATGAGCAGACGGCTCGGGAGGGCTTTCTTCTTTTTCTGGCTGGATGCGGGAGGGTAAGATCAATCGCGGCCCTTTGCCCGGGCTTTTGCCGTGGGGAAATAGAGCAAGACGCCATCTCTCTTTTCCGTTATGCCGTTTTTTTACAGGCTGTTCCGTTTCGTGGCTTTCCTGCTTACTGATGTGGCGATAGAGCAGGATGCCGCCCAGTGTCAGTAGTGCGGTGAGGAGATATATCATCGCGGCAAACCAGAAATCGCGATCGCCCAACGCATTGCCGCACAGAGTAGAGGAGAGGATGGACGGGATGCGCGCAATACCGGTCAAAAGCAAGAAGAAAAATGGGTTGACCGGCGTGATGCCTACGAAATAAGTGATGAAATCCTTAGGCGTGCCGGGAATTAAAAAGATGATGAACAGTAGCAGATTTAGCTTTTTTGTGTTTTGCAAAAAGCGGAAGGATTGCAACTTTTCCTGCGGGACAAAAACCTCCACCATACGCATGCCAAACAGCTTGGTCAGGGCGATGATAATCAGGGAGCCGATCGCGGTGCCAATCATGCACAGCGCCATGCCCCACCAACTGCCAAAGGCATAGCCGGCGCCGATTTCCAGCGGCTCAGCGGGGATGATTTTAACAACTGTCTGCATGGTGCGGATAGCGATAAAGGCAAGAGGGCCCCATGCGCCCTGCTCTTCCATCCAAGCGCGGAAATGCTCTGTATCCAGCACAAAATCCAACAGAGGCCTGCCGTAAAACCAGGCAAGCAGCCCGCAAAGGGCCGCAAAGGTAGCTGCCGCAGCGAGCACTGCAATTTTTTTCTTGCGGTTTTCCGGGCGGAACAGGCTGTTGGAGCGGATGCTTTGCCAGCCTTTGGCCAAGAGCGTCTTGATCGTCTCCATACAAATAGCTTCCCTTCCACCGGCTATCTGTACCGGTTTCGTTATGCACTAGGATACGCGCGTAATTTAACAAAACGGAAACGGGAAAATTACAATTTTCTTACGAGAGCGTGATTTTTTTAAAACGCGTGTTGGCTGCCGCAAACAAGTATCCCTGGGCACTCTCAGCGGCTATGTGATGGAAGAAAAAATAAAACTGGGCAAAAGGCTCTTGAACAGCCTTTCACCCAGCAATTTATTTGAGTGTTTAAACAGAGCCACAGCAGTGGAAGCCGCCGTCAATATAATTGCTGATAAGGCGGATACGAAGGTTCCGCGGGCCGCACATTCCACCGGCGCAGCCGCATGAGGATACATTCAGTTCCTCCGGCAGCACAAACTTGATGCATCGCACCAGCACATCCCTACAGGAAGGGGCGTTGTGCGCCGGAATAGTAAGTGCCTTAAATCCGCGTGGGTGTTCCTCCCCGCAGGGATCCACTTCGCTAAGCGATATGGCCAGCGCTACCCGCCTGCCAGGGCAGACATTTTTGACGGTAGTGCTCACCTGGAGAATACGGCCAAGGGATTCCAGGCAGGTATTGCCGAGGTCTACTACCAGAGAATCCTGGCATCCGCCAATCGTAATATCCACCGGCTCCGGGCATTTTTCAGGCTGCACCACAATACCGCAATCTACGGTTACGCTAGGGTCAGGGAAGGTGACGGTATTGTTTTCCGTGTCGGTATAGGTGATGGATTGGTTCACTGTTTTGACGCCGGAAGAGGAGGAGACATGGCGGATAAAAAATTCCAGGGAAGCGCCTTCGTTTGCGGTGGTTCCCAAAGAGGCGATGCTCCATTTCAACGTGTTGGAATTGACTAGGCTGGCCGACCCTTTATTGGGCGGCAGAACACTGGTGATAATGAATTCTGGGTTTACTATTTCATCAATCACAATATTGGTTGCGCCAGGCTTGGAAATATTCGCAGCGAGATCGGCGAAGAGATCCTCCAGCTCCGCGTCATCCGGCGTAATGGCAACGTGGGAAGCGTCAGGATCCGTAGCCCAGTCGTTTAGGGTATTCACATCAATGCCGTCTGCTCCCGGTAGGCCGATGCAGTAGATAACAATGCCGGATGCCCGCAGCGATGCCGCGACGGGCGCAGGCGGGGGCCCTGCCGTTGTTTTACCGTCTGTGAACAGGACGATCACTTGGTGGTTAGCGGAGCTCGGGTCAAACAACTGCCCAGCTTTGGAAAAGGCATCCGCATGATTCGTAGAGCCGCCCGCTTGCAGGCTGTCAACAGCAGTTTTTAGCTCTGCTACGGAGGTGATGAGTTGTGTGTTATCTGTTGCGGTATCTGCGAAGCTGACAATGCCAATACGGCTTCCGGAACCAATCTGGCCATCCTGTATCCCATCGGTGGATTCGTCAATGATATCGATAAACTTTTTGGCGGCCGCCTTCATATGCTCCAGCGGGCTGCCGGCCATACTGCCGGAACGATCCAACAGCAATACAATATCAGTCGGATTGGTTGTAATATCCGGCGCGGCGGCCAGGGCGAGGGTCACTTTCAGCGATCCATCGCAGTTGATATGATCTGTGCTGATTTCTTTATTAGAATTGGTAACGCCCATAATTAGGTGTTCCCCCTATGACTTTTAAAGTATTTTGATCGTGAGACCATTTCATTCTATGCAGCGAGCTTCTGGTTGGGGACAACACCGGGCACTTTTGAGGATGAGCAGCATTGGCTGGTGAGAAGCACTGTTACCGGTAGCCTCTGTGTGCCTTGCTGGCGGGCCATGTAAAACTTTGGCAAAACAAAAAAGAAGCCCACCTGTACTGGGCTTCCCAGAGCCATCGCCCCGAATAGAGCCAGTTTCTTCCGGAGGGAGGCTTGTCAATTCGTGTGAATCAGGGGAACGAAAAAAGCCGAACTCACTTCCGAGTTCGGCTTTGGTGGTGGAGCATAGCGGGATCGAACCGCTGACCTCTACACTGCCAGTGTAGCGCTCTCCCAGCTGAGCTAATGCCCCATTTTTTGACCACTGGATCAACGCGATCAATCATAACACAGTTCCTGCAAAAAATCAAGTGTTTTTTTACTTTTTAATGGGCTGATTGTAAAATGAAATAGGGCAGAGGGAAAAGAAAAAGAGTCAATGGCGAACAAGTGGTATGATTGAAGTGCAATCGACAAAAACCATAGGAGAATCGCCATGACTCAAAGACAGGATACCACAACGAGAAGGCATTTCCAACACCTGACGCAGGAAAAACGCGCGCAGATAGAGGTGCTTCTGACGGTAGAGACTCCTAAAGTGCAAATACGCGCATTTTGGAAATCGCTCGTTCTACCCTGCACCATGAGCTTGCGCGCGGCACGGTAGAGCAGATGGACAGTGAGCTCCGGCGATACAAACGCTACTTTGGCGACGCGGGGCAGAGGGTGTATCAAATTATGAGCGGGGAACCAACGAGAAGCAGAATGGCATGCTCCGACGCTTTTTCCCAAAAGGCCGCTCCCTGGACGATGTCCCTGAAGAGCTTATCTAAAAAGTGGAAACCTGGATCAACTTTTTTTCTCGCAAAATCTTTGCTTATGCTTGTTCTCACGGGCTTTTTCACTCTGTCCAATTTGATATTGCAATTTATTGCAATTTAGTAAATGAAAAAAATTTGGAAAAAAGCTTGCATTTCTTACAGCAATTCGATATAATATATCTCGCACTTGAGAAAAGTCTTACAGGCGCATCCAAAAGATAAGGACGTTTAGCTCAGCTGGTAGAGCATTCGCTTGACGTGCGAAGGGTCAGCGGTTCGAGTCCGTTAACGTCCACCACAGAATCCCCGCAGCTACGTTGATCGTGTGGCTGCGGGGTTCATTTTTTATGGTTTTATTTCTATGCGCAGTAAAAGCGGTGCTATCGGCAGATATGCGCGGGCAGCACTCTGTTGCCTGATCCGGCGGCAAGCTTTGCTTAGCTATACCCATGCTTGTGATCAGTGCGCAGGGTGGTTCATTCCGCCAATTCAAACTCTGCCTCTAACGCGCGGCACAATAAATCAGGCGCTGGGATGCCGAGCGCTTGTGCCAGCAGACAGAGCTCGGCATCCTTCACGGATCGCGTTCCTTGCTCAATTTTGGAAATTGCGTTTTTGTGCACATCCCATCCCTGCAGTTGCAGCCGGCTTGCCAGTTCATTTTGTGAAATGCCTGCTGCTTTGCGCAAAGAGGCCACAACGCTGCCGATGAGGTTACGTTTACTACCCGGTAGTGTTAACTTTGCCATCCTTAAAATCCTTCTTTCATTAGCTTTGATATATGATACATACTTTTATTATATGATTGGATTTTAATGGCTTGGCATAAATAATTGTTCAAAACAAAGAGATGACCATAAAAATGATTGAAATTGTTTGGAAAGAGCCGTGATAGAAGGATTTCGAGAGGGAGACATCATATTGGGAGAAGTGTTTGATGCTTTGCCTGCGTGAGCAGTTTGCCTATTCTACCGCATCCTTTTTCGGCGTGGTATACGTCATCGCTAGCTTGCTATCCTGCACGCCCTTGGTGGTGGGGTCGGAGATAATGCCGATGGTAGCGGGGATGGTCAGCAGCAGCCGCACGGCCTCTATGATCTGACTGCCGGTGAGCTCCGGCGCGGCCCCGCACAGGTCGAGGATGTAAAACACGGCCATAATTACAGCCGACGCAACGCCCAGCCAAAACGGGCCGCTTTTCAGCCGCACTTTCCAGTTGATGTTCATATTGTTTTTACCTCCTGATTTTTATTTGCCCTCCGCCGCAAGACGGAGGGCTTTTACGTTTTAGACCAGCTTGGACAGCAGCCAGGTGACCGCTGTGATAATCATGATCGGGATTGATACCAGCATCCTATCACCTCACAATCACGGATGCGATCAAGCTGACTAACGCCGCCACGCCTGCGGAGACGCCCGCTGAGAGCAGCTTATCCCACCACATGGACGGGCGGTGCTCCAATGCGTAGAGGCGGCTGTCATGATCCTCCACAGCCTTTTGATTGGCTTCCACCAGTTCGCCCATTTTGATCGTCAGCTCTTCAATCTTTTGCAGGCGGATTTTGCAGTCGTCAATGTCGCGCAGGTCGCGGGCAAACCG
>CASDTH010000001.1 GCA_949283655.1 uncultured bacterium | reverse complement strand
TGATTACGGCCTCGTTTAGTTGTACAATCTTCTCAGACATGGTTTGCTGTCTCCTTTCAGAATGGTATGTTGCAACTTCATTCTACCAGAGTTCTGCAAACCGTGTCTCTTTTATTTTTGCGAAACTTATTGTACCTTATCAAAATGCCTGCCAGCCATCGCCAGCAGCTAGGCCGCTCTAGAAGCTACTGCGGGCTTCAGCCTTTTCCTCTGCCTATGCCATTGGCCTGCGCGCCCAACACTTGATCTCAAAATAATGGAATCCATTTCTGATGTAATTCGGTTTTATGTGCCATAAAACTTAATTTTTCCGTTTTTTATTTGAATTTTTTAGGTAGATATGTTAATATAACATTATCTATTTCCCCCAAAAAAGGAGGTTCCTTGTGCAGTATCCTGCTACTTTCGTTAACCTTGAAAGCAGAGCATTTGGCGAGCCGCCGCACTCAAAATTCCCACCTGTCCACTTGAGGAGCCGCCCCGTAGTGGCGGGCGCTACCACAGTTTTCCTCCATTCAAAAATCCTATATCACATTCAGAAAAATCTCTGATGCAGCTGAAAGGAGCATTTATGGCAGCCCCTTATTATGCACATATTAGCAAGGATGGCTCGCGTACACAAACCGTCCGCGCACATTTAGAAAACACCGCCGCCTTGGCGGCAGCATTCGCTGCCCCTTTTTCCGGCGAAGAGCAGGCGCGGCTAGCCGGCCTGCTACATGATATCGGAAAATACAGCGGCGCTTTTCAGCGCCGGATCCGAGGAGGGCGCGACCGCCCAGATCATTCTACTGCCGGAGCACAAGAGGCCTACCGGATACGCCAGCCAGAAGTGGCGTTTGCTGTAGCAGGCCACCACGGCGGCCTGCCGGATATGGGCGGCAAAATGGATGCTCCGCAAAACGCTACCCTGAGCGGCCGAGTCAAACGCACGGTGGAACCATATGATCATTGGCAGGAAGATATTTCACTCCCAAAGGAACAACAGCGTCCACTGGCGATACCGAGCGACTCCGTTTCCACCGCCTTTTATATCCGAATGCTCTTTTCCTGCCTAGTGGATGCCGACTATCTGGATACTGAAGCCTTTATGAACGGTGCTGTCCGAACAAACCCTTATGCGACCATGCCAGAATTATACCGCCGGTTGGAGCAATATATCGCGCGCTGGCAAAGCCCCGAATCAGTGCTAAACCAACGGAGAAACGATATTTTGCAGGCCTGCCTGCGCTGCGGTGCAGCAGCCAAAAAGGGCTTATACACGCTCACCGTTCCAACCGGGGGCGGGAAGACGGTCTCCTCCCTGGCATTCGCCCTCTCCATGGCGTGCGCCAAGCAGATGCAGCGCATCATCTATGTGATCCCCTATACCTCCATTATCGACCAAACTGCCGATACCTTCACAAAGATTCTGGGGCCGGAGAATGTGCTTGAGCACCACTCCGGCGTGTATTATGAGATTGATGAGGAGCATGCAACCCCTGAAGCGCAGCGCAAGGCGTTGGCTGTGGAGAATTGGGATGCTCCGGTAGTAGTAACGACGGCGGTGCAATTTTTTGAATCCCTCTATGCCAATCGTACCTCCCGCTGCCGCAAGCTGCACAACATTGCAAACAGCGTTGTCATCTTTGATGAGGCACAGTCTATCCCCACCACGGTGCTGATGCCGTGCGTTTCGGCCATTGCTCAGCTGGTGCAATCCTATGGCGTTACCGCTGTGCTCTGCACTGCTACGCAGCCCGCGCTCGGCCCTCTTTTCGCCCAGATCGCGCCAGGGCTTTCGATGCAGGAAATCTGCCCTGACCCTGCCGGTCAGTATTCGTTTTTCCGGCGGACAGAGCTCCGCTTTCTGGACGAACTCTCGCAAGAGCTGCTTGGCGAACGCCTTGCCGATGCGAAGCGGGTGCTCTGCGTTGTCAACCGCCGTAAAACCGCACAGGAGCTCTACGGTTCCCTGCCGGAGGAGGGCTCCTACTGCCTGACCACCCTCCTGTGCCCCGCAAACCGCAAGCAATTACTGGAGGAAATCCGCGCCCGCTTAGCGGACGGGCTGCCCTGCCGGGTGGTTTCCACCTCGTTGATTGAAGCCGGTGTGGACATTGATTTCCCCATAGCGTACCGGGAGCTGGCCGGGTTGGACTCGATCCTGCAAACGGCTGGGCGTTGCAACCGGGAGGGGAAATCCAGCGCTGAGGAGAGCCCTGTCTACATCTTCCGCCTCGGGGGGCAACAGCCGCCAAAAATGATTGAAATGAATATTGATGCAACCAACCGGGTGCTGCGCGATTGCGAGGACCCTGCCTCCCCTGAGGCGATCGAGCGCTACTTTACCTTTTACCGGCGGCTTGCCGGCGAAGGCCAGCTCGACAGGCAGCATATCCTCCCCCGCCTGCGCTCCGGCGAATTTCCATTTGCCTCTATTGGCGAAACATTTCATTTGATCGATCAAATCACCCGCACCGTCTATATCCCCATCGGCGATGGCGCAGCGCTCATCCAACGCTTACATGAAGGGGAGCGCAGCCGCAGCCTCTTCCATCAGCTTGGGCTGTATGGCGTGAATGTGTATCCGGATCATTTAAAAGCGCTGGATCTTGCCGGTCTGCTGGAGCAGCTGGATGAGGAGATTCTGGTGCTGCGCGATCTCAGTGCCTATAACCAACGCACCGGGCTTGCCTTAACTGTAGACTCTGGGAACCCCCTCTTCCAATAGCTGAAAATGCACAAAGCGGCAAGGAAGGGCCCCTTGCCGCCGCGCGCATTAAACTATATCTAATTATTTCTACCCACAGCTTTGCAGCGGCCACCAAGTGAGAAACCGTATCCCTTTGGTTTGCATGCATTGCCGACTGTTGTTATTATACCGTTTTATGCTGCAAAAATCAATTTATACTCTTTTTTCTTTTGGGGCTTGACAAGCGTTCAAATACAGTGTATGCTCTATATCAGATCCTCTGTATTTTAAATTATATTTAATTGAAGTTTTGAAAGGAGTGAAGAAAGGATGATTCAATTAGAAGTATGGGGAAAATACGCTTGCTTTTCACGCCCCGAGCTGAAGGTGGAGCGACTCTCCTACGATGTTCCAACACCTTCCGCCGCGCGCGGCATCATTGAAGCCATCTATTATCATCCCGGCCTGAAATGGTCGGTCGATAAGATCTATGTGCTCAATGAGATCCAATTTACAAACATCCGCCGCAATGAGCTCAAGAGCAAAATTCCTGCTAGCAATGTGCGCAGCGTTATGAACGGTAGCAGCCATGAGCTGTATATCGCCGCCTTCCAGGATATCGCGCAGCGCGCATCTACGGTGCTACAAGATGTGCATTACATCTTTGAGGCGCACTTTGACATGACGGATCGCGCAGCTCCCGGCGACAACCCCGGTAAATTTCAGGATATTGTCACGCGGCGCATGGAGCGCGGCCAGTGCTACCATACGCCTTATCTGGGCTGCCGGGAATTCCCCGCCTATTTCCGCCGGTGGCCAGGCGGCAAAATTCCTTCCATCGCAGAGACGCGGGATTTGGGGCTCATGCTATATGATCTGGATTATCATGACCCTGCAAATCTCCAGCCAATGTTTTTCCGCGCCAGGATGGAAAACGGCGTCATCAACACAGCGGATTGCGAGGTGCTACGATGATTCTGCAAGCATTAACACGCCATTATGAGGATTTGCTGGGGCTGGGTAAAATCTCCCACCCAGGGTGGGGCAGCGTCCGGGTCAGCTATGCGCTGGAGCTTTCCGCAACTGGCGAGCTGCTTGGCCTACTCTCGCTCCAGCAGGTGGAAGAGAAGGGCAAAAAAAGCATCGTCTCACCAAGGGAAATGATTGCGCCCATGCCTGTCAAGCGCACCAGCAGTCCGGTCGCCAACTTTTTGTATGACAACAGCAGCTATCTGCTCGGGGCAGATGCAAAGGGCAAGCCAAAGCTCACCCAGGAATGCTTTGAAAAAAGCAAAACATTACACCTGAGCCTGCTCCAGGCAGCGCATTCCCCAGCCGCGCAGGCCGTCGCCGCCTTTTTCGAAACCTGGGAGCCCAGCGGAGCCTCCTCCCATCCGGCGCTCGTTGAGCGATGGGAGGAGCTGATGAAGGGCGCAAACCTGATCTTCTGGTATCAAGACGCCCCTGTTTGGGAGGATGCAGAGGTTCGCGAGCTATGGCAGGTGCACTACAGTCAGGCGGATGATCAGGAGCCAGTCCGCTGCTTGGTCACCGGCGAACTCGCCTCCCCGGAAGCGGTTCACCCCGCCATCAAGGGCGTACAGGGTGCACAAACCTCAGGGGCCGCTCTGGTCTCCTTCAATGCACCCGCCTTCTGGTCCTATGGGCATGAATATGCGCCAGTTGGGCGATATGCCACCTTTGCCTACACCACAGCGCTCAATCACCTGCTGGCAGATCGTGAGCATGTCCGCCGCATTGGCGATACCACTGTTGTCTGCTGGGCAGAAGGCGGCCAAAGCGCTTACCAGGATGCCGGATTGTCTGCGTTGTACGGTGATGCCATCACCGATATGGATCTCTGGTCCGCACTAGATCAGCTGGCAGAGGGAAAGCCGGTGCAGTGGGAGGAAACACAGCTCAACCCCTCCACCCGCTTTTATGTGCTGGGGCTCGCGCCGAATGCTGCGCGTTTATCCGTCCGTTTTTTCTGGCAAAACAGCTTTGGCACGCTGGCACGCAATGTGGCGGAGCATTACCGGGCGCTGGAAATCATCCGCCCCGCCTATGATCACCGGGAGATCCTGCCGCTTTGGCTGCTGTTACGCGAAACCGTCAACCAAAAAGCGAGAGATCCTTCCCCCTCCAAGCAGATGGCCGGGGAGGTTTTGCTCGCCGTGCTCAACGGCAGCCAGTATCCCGCAACCCTGCTGCATGGCGTTATGCTGCGCATTCGTGCCGAGAGCACGGTCACGCGTGGACGGGCCGCAATCCTCAAAGCTTATTACCTGCGTGAGCGAAACACAAGATTACCAAAGGAGGTTTTAGCAGTGAAGCTCAACAGCGATTCCACCTATCTCCCCTATGTGCTGGGGCGGCTGTTCTCTGTGCTGGAGGCCCTGCAGGAGAGCGCAAACCCCGAAATCACCACCACAATCAAGGACCGGTATTTTAACGCCGCATCCGCCACCCCGGCAGTGGTGTTTCCCACCCTGATCAACCTGGCGCAAAAGCATCTGCATAAGCTATCCATCGCGCAAAAAATTTATTATGACAAACAACTAACAGAACTGCTTCAAAAAATAGACGAGCTTTACCCTGCGCGGCTCTCGCTGGAGGATCAGGGTGCGTTTCAGCTCGGTTATTACCATCAAACACAACAACGGTACACCAAAAAGGAGGAGCAATAAAATGTCTGAACCTATCAAAAACCGCTATGATTTTGTCATCCTGTTCGATGTGGAAAACGGAAACCCCAACGGCGACCCGGATGCTGGGAACATGCCACGCGTTGACCCGGAAACCGGGCACGGCCTGGTAACGGACGTGTGCCTCAAGCGCAAAATCCGCAACTATGTAGAGATGGCCAGAGAGGATGTGGAAGGCTACCGGATCTATATCAAGGAACAGGTTCCCCTCAACCGCAGCGACGCAGAAGCCCTCGCCTACCTCAACGTGGAGGAAGACCTCAAGGCCGCCAAGAAAAAAGACCCGGATATCGACCTGAAAATCCGCAATTTTATGTGCCGGAATTTCTTTGATATCCGCACCTTTGGCGCGGTGATGACCACCTTTGTCAAGGGGAATCTGAACTGTGGCCAGGTGCGCGGCCCAGTGCAGCTCGGCTTTGCACGGTCTGTCGATCCAATTGTCCCGCAGGAGGTCACCATCACCCGTGTAGCCATTACTACAGAATCAGACGCTGAAAAAAAGAAAACTGAAATGGCCAATAAGCACATTGTCCCTTACGGTCTGTATCGCGCGGAAGGGTATATCTCCGCCAATCTGGCCCGGAAGGTAACCGGCTTCTCTGAGGAGGATCTGGAGCTGCTGTGGCAGGCTATTCTCAATATGTTTGAAAACGATCGCAGCGCCGCACGTGGCAATATGGCCGTGCGGGAGCTCATCATCTTCCGGCATGACTCTGAGCTCGGCAACGCACCGGCATACAAGCTGTTTGACGCCGTCCGGGTAGAGCGGAAGCCTGAGGTTGTCAGCCCACGTTCCTTCCATGATTATACGATTACGGTGGATGAATCCCTTCCCGCCGGGGTCACGTGCGAGAGGCGCTCCTAATGACCCCCTACCATGACGAGGAGCTTCTCCAGCTTTCCGGCCTACAGCATTTTGCGTTTTGCCGGCGGCAATGGGCACTGATTCAAATTGAGAATCAGTGGCAGGAAAACCTGCGCACCGTGGAGGGCGATTTGTTCCACAGCCGTGCACACGATGCCGCACAGCGGGAGCGCCGGGGCGATGTGCTGATCCTGCGCGGGCTACCAATCGCCTCCCACACGCTGGGGGTTTCCGGCCAGTGCGATATTGTTGAATTTTACCAGGATCGCCACGGCATTCCTCTGCACGGAGAAAAGGGCACATGGCTGCCGTTCCCCGTGGAATACAAACGTGGTTCCCCTAAAGCGCACAATGCCGACGCCCTCCAGCTCTGCGGGCAGGCGATGTGCCTGGAGGAGATGCTCTGCTGCTCCATCCCGGAGGGGGCGCTCTTTTACGGCGAAACACGCCGCCGGTCCGCCGTCCCGTTTACGCAGGAGCTGCGCAATCAGGTACGTTCCTGTTTGGAAGAGATGCATCAGCTCTATCAAAGAGGCTATACGCCCAAGGTCAGGCGAACCAAATCCTGCAACGCCTGTTCGCTCAAGGAGCTTTGCCTGCCCGGGCTAGAGCGGGCAGGCAAAGCATCCGGATACCTTGCCAAAGCGCTGGAGGAGATCACATGAAACAGCTGCTGAACACGCTCTTTGTCACCTCAGAGGATATCTACCTCTCGCTGGATGGTGAAAATGTCGTTGCCAACCGGGGCAAGGAGGCTGTCGCCCGCTACCCGCTTCACACCCTATCCGGCATTCTCTCCTTTTCCTATGCCGGCGCTTCTCCCGCGCTGATGGGCGCGTGTGTTGAGCGATCGATCTCTCTTTCCTTTTGCTCGCCAAGAGGGCGTTTCCTAGCCCGGGCGTGTGGGGAAAGCAACGGGAACGTCCTGCTGCGGCGCACACAATACCGCATTGCCGACAGCCCGGAGGAAAGCTGCCATATCGCTCGCTCCATGATTTTTGGAAAGCTGTATAACACTCGGTGGAGCATGGATCGAACACTTCGCGACCACGGCCTCCGCGTAGATGGCGACCGTTTGCGCGCCGCCAGTAGCAAGGTCAAAGAGCTGCTTCCTGCTGTGTTGGCCGAAACCTCTCCAGAGCAGCTTCGCGGTTTAGAGGGCGTTGGCGCCGCCGCCTATTTTAGCGTTTTGGATGACATGATTCTGAACGGGAAGGAACATTTTTTCTTCCACGGCCGCAACCGCCGGCCGCCGCTTGATCCCGTCAACGCGATGCTATCCTTTGCATACAGCCTATTGGCGTCCGATTGTGCCTCTGCACTGGAAAGCGTTGGGCTGGATTCCTATGTGGGCTTTTTCCACCGCGACCGGCCGGGCCGCACCTCTCTAGCGCTAGACTTGATGGAGGAGCTTCGCCCCTGCATGGCCGATCGAATTGTTTTGACCATGATCAACAACCGGATGGTCAATGCGAGCTACTTTGAGCAACGGGAGAGCGGCGCTGTGCTGCTGACCGGCGACGGGCGAAAAACTTTCCTGAAGCATTGGCAGGAAAAAAAGAAGGAACAACTGACGCACCCATATTTGAACGAAAAACTCCCATGGGGGCTGATCCCTTATGTTCAATCGCTGCTGCTCGCACGATATCTGCGCGGAGATTTAGATGAATATCCGCCATTTTTATGGAAGTGAAACATCATGCTTGTGCTCATCACCTACGATGTCAATACGGAAACAGCCGCCGGCAGAAAACGGCTCCGCCAGATTGCAAAGCAATGTGTCAATTTCGGGCACCGCGTGCAGTGCTCTGTGTTTGAGTGCATGTTGGATGCCGCCCAATGCCGCAGCCTGCAAGCAAAGCTCTGCTCCATTATCGATCCAGAAAAGGACAGCCTGCGTTTTTATTATCTCGGGAACCGGTACGAAAACAAAATCGACTGTTTCGGCAGGGCAGATGACTACCGCCCAGAGGAGACATTGATGATTTAAACCAGCGTGCGAAGTAGAAGCGATCAGACTTTCCCTAGTAGGTTCGCACCAAAAAATCAAAGAATGATATGCAGTATTTTATTTTTACGTTTTATTATTGTTGATATTAGCAAAATGCTTGTTTGTATTGTTGTGTCATAGCCCATAAGAAATCAGATTTTTATGCTTTTTTGCTGTCGCTCCCCTCGCGGGGAGCGAGGATAGAAATCTCCCCCGACCTTACGTAAGTATTATATCATAGTCGCTCCCCTCGCGGGGAGCGAGGATAGAAATTTTTTCCTTGCAAGCTCTATATCGCGTGGGATAGTCGCTCCCCTCGCGGGGAGCGAGGATAGAAATTTCTGCGTGAAGGGAATCCGCTGATCGGTAAAGGTCGCTCCCCTCGCGGGGAGCGAGGATAGAAATTATGTCTGGTGCGGCATTGATGATGCGAAAGCTTTGTCGCTCCCCTCGCGGGGAGCGAGGATAGAAATTGTTTGCCCCCTCCGGGGCAGAGTGTAATCAGTGGTCGCTCCCCTCGCGGGGAGCGAGGATAGAAATACATAT